>NZ_CP060034.1:1938879-2585172 GCF_023208195.1 Nocardioides sp. InS609-2
CGGCGCGAATCTCCCACACCGACGACGACTGGGTGATCGTCACGTCGTTGAGCACGCCGAGGCCGGCCACGATCGTCGCGCAGGCCATCAGGCTCTGGAAGCTGAGGTCGCCGACGTACGACGACAAGATCCCGGCCGACTCGTCGGCCATGCCGCTCAGCCGCGTCGCACTCACCGCCACGACGCCGATCGCCGCGGTGACCAGGATGCCCGCGAGCGTGCCCGCCAGCGCCGCACTCGTGCGCATCGACACCCCGTGGGTCAGGTAGAGCACTACGAACATGATCGTGGCCGAACCGGAGAGACCCACGAGGAGCCCGGACTCGCCCGTGAGCAGGGCCGGCAGCATGAACTCCCAGATGAGCAGACCGCTGAAGACCAGCCCGACGAGTGCGAACACCCCTCGCCAGCGCGCGACCACGACCACGAGCAGGGCGAAGACCAGCGTCATCACCAGGAGCGGAGTGAGTCGCTCGGTGCCGAAGTAGCCATACGCCGGATCAGCGCCCTCGGCAGCCGGAGTGCGTTGTAGCCGGACGTCGTCACCCGGGACGAGCCCGGAGTCCGTCACCTGCGGAGCGACCGGCACCGTGACCGACTCGCCCTTCCCGGTTCCGTTGCTGACGGTGGCCTCGATGTTGCCGCAGCTCTCGCCGCTGGTGACGCCGCCGTTCTCCGCGCGAGGACAGGAAGGCTGGACGCTGTCGACCACCGCCGTCGGGAAGGTGACGCCCGGACCGTGCCTTCGGGGTAGTCCGGGGCAAACCGCACCTCAGATCGCTCACGACGGTGCATTTTGCCCCGGACTACCCAGCAGGCCCCCTCCGTTTCGAGACCGGGTCAGGCGGGCTGCTGCCGGGGATCGAGGTCGCCGCACATGATGTCGACGATCTCCTTCTCGGCCCGTTCGGAGATCCGGCCCCAGCCGGGCTGGTAGCCGTAGAGCTCACCCAGGCTGATGGTGCGCGACTGGCCGTCGAGGATGTCGACGTCGTCAGGCGTGATCAACGACGGGTGCACGACCCCGACGGCCTCGGAGACCTTGAGCAGGTCGCGGCGCATCGAGATGAGGTAGTTGGCGACCCGCACGCTCTTGAGTCCGACGTCGAGACCCCTTGTGTAGCGCGGGTTCTGGGTGGCGATGCCCACCGGGCAGTGGTCGGTGTGGCACTTCTGGGCCTGGATGCAGCCCATCGCCATCATCGCCTCGCGGCCGACGTTGATCATGTCGGCGCCGAGGGCGAAGGCCACGATGGCGTTCTCGGGTACGCCGAGCTTGCCGGCCCCGATGAACACGACGTCGTCCGCCAGTCCGGCGGCCGCAAAGCGCCGGTGCACCTGGGTGAACGCGACGCGGAACGGGTAGGCGACGGAGTCGGCGAAGATCATCGGCGCAGCGCCGGTGCCGCCCTCGCCACCGTCGATGTTGACGAAGTCGACGCCCCGCTCGCGTGGCAGCATCGCCTCGATCAGCTGGTCCCAGAACTCCAGGTTGCCGACCGCCGACTTGATGCCGACAGGGAGCCCGGTCTCACCGGCCACCAGCTCGACGAAGTCGAGCATCGAGTCGACGTCATCGAAGACCTCGTGCCGGCTGGGCGAGGCACAGTCGACGCCCTCGGGGATGCCACGGATCGCCGCGATCTCGGACGAGACCTTCGCGCCCGGCAGCATGCCGCCGAGGCCGGGCTTGGCGCCTTGGCTGAGCTTGATCTCGATGGCTCGGACCGGCGCGGAGGCCACGAGCTCCTTGAGCCGCCCGATGTCGAACTTCCCGTGCTCGTCGCGGCAGCCGAAGTACGCCGTACCGATCTGGAAGACGATGTCGCCGCCGTTGCGGTGGTACGGCGAGAGCGCGCCCTCGCCGGTGTTGTGCATCGAGCCGACCATGGCGGCGCCCCTGTTGAGCGCCTCGATGGCGGCAGCCGACAGCGACCCGAAGCTCATGCCCGAGATGTTGACGACCGACGCGGGACGGAAGGCGTGGGTGCGCCCGCGCGGGCCGCCGAGGACCTTGGCGGCGGGCATAGGCACCCTCTCGTCGCCGTGCGGCGCGGTCTGCGCGCCCGGCCCCATGAAGGTGCGGTGCTTGATGATCGGGTAGCCCGCGACGTGCTCGATGTCGTTGTCGGTGCCGAACCCGAAGTAGTTGTTCTCCAGCTTGGCACTGGCATAGATCCAGCCACGCTGGTCGCGGGTGAAGGGGCGCTCCTCGTCGTTGGACGCCACGATGTACTGGCGCAGCTCGGGTCCGAAGCGCTCGATCAGGAATCGCGCATGCCCGACCACCGGGAAGTTGCGCAGGATCGCGTGCCGTTTCTGGGTCAGGTCGTGCGCCGCCACTCCACCGATGGCGGCGGCCCCCAGGGCCGCCAGGGTCCACTTCATGCGTCAGGTCTAGTCCCGGGCGGCACTCTTGTCGAGCCGCGGTTTCGAGACGGGACTCCGTCCCTCCTCCACGAGCGGCGGACGGACGCGTATCTTTCGCAGCATGGATCTGATCCCCAAGCCCGATCAGGTCGTCTCCGCGGCGAGCAACGTCGCCCACATGCTGGCCTACGGCGGGCTGGCCGACCTGCGGACGATGCCCCGGACCCTGATCGACGACGGAAACCTGCGCGAGGTCTACCACTACCGACCTGCCGCACACGCCGTCGAGACCGGTGACCCGGTGCTGCTGGTGACGCCGCTTGCCGCACCCGCGCTCTGCTTCGACCTGCGACGTGGCTGCTCGCTCGTCGAGCACCTCGTCTCCGGCGGCCGGCCGACGTACCTAGTGGAGTACGGGCAGGTCTCGTTCAAGGACCGCAGTCTCGGCATGGAGCACTGGATCGACGAGGTCGTGCCGGCCGCGATCCGCGAGGTGTCGGCCCACGCCGGCGGGCGGCCGGTGCACGTGGTCGGCTGGAGCGTCGGCGGCATCTTCGCGCTGCTGGCAGCGGCCGACCAGCCGGACCTGCCGATCGCCTCGGTGAGCCTGGTGGGCTCTCCGTTCGACACGTCGAAGGTGCCGATCATCGCGCCCGTGCGGCCGCTGCTGAACCTCGGCGGTGCAGACCGGGGCATGATCACCCGCGCCTACCAGGCCATGGGCGGCGCACCCCAGCCGCTGGTCAGGTGGGCCTTCCAGCTGTCGTCGTTCCAAAAGCTGGTGACCAAACCGATCGCGCTTGCCACCCACCTGGATGACCGGGACTTCCTGGCGCAGATCGAGGCCGTCGACCGGTTCACGTCGAAGATGACGGCCTACCCGGGGCGCACGTTCGGGCAGCTCTACCACCGACTGATCAAGGGCAACGGGCTGGTCGACGGCACCTTCGAGCTCAACGGCCGCACCATCTCGCTGTCGGCCATCACCGCGCCGGTACTGGTCTTCGGTGGCGCCAACGACGGCATCGCGCCGATCGCCGCCGTACGCGCCGTACTCCCCCTGCTCACCGGCTCCCGCGAGACCCGCTTCGAGGTCGTGCCCGGTGGGCACCTCGGCATGCTGACCGGCCGCGCTGCTGGGGGTACGACGTGGAAGGTGCTCGACGAGTGGGTGGCGGAGTGGTCGACGCCTCCGATCGAGGTGAAGCCGCCGAAGAGGGCCCGGAAGAAGCCGGCCCCGAAGAAGGCGCCCACGAACAAGGTTGCCGCGAAGAAGGCGGCCGCGAAGAAGGCGCCCGTGAAGAAGAAGGCCGCGACGTCGCCCGACCAGCCGGAGTCGGCGATCGGCGTGAACCCGCGCCGCAGGTACGGCTCCCAGGGCTCGCGCTCGCTGACCCGCTGACGACGACGAAGACGAGCCGTAGACATGAGTACGACGACCAGTCGCCGCGCCCTGCTTGGCGGCCTGATGGGTGGCGCTGCAGCCTCGATGTTGCCGGCGCCTCAGTTGGCAGTCGGGGCCCCGGCCCGCGCCGTACGCCGCCCGAACATCCTTGTTGTCTCCATCGACGACCTGGGCTGGCGCGAGCTGGGGTGCTACGGCCACGAGTTCAACGAGACGCCCGAGATCGACAAGCTCGCGCACGACGGTATGCGTTTCACCAACGCGTACGCCGCGGCGCCCCTGTGCTCACCCACGCGAGCCGCCCTGGTGAGCGGGCTCTACCCCGCACGCAGTGGCATCACGGACTTCCTGCATCCGGAGCAGGCGCCGGGGATGCACTTCCTCTCTCCGCGCACCCACAGCCTGCCCGACGCGCTGGGGCGAGCGGGCTACACCAGCGGGATGATCGGCAAGTGGCA
This sequence comes from Nocardioides sp. InS609-2, assembly GCF_023208195.1. Taxonomy (NCBI): domain Bacteria; kingdom Bacillati; phylum Actinomycetota; class Actinomycetes; order Propionibacteriales; family Nocardioidaceae; genus Nocardioides; species Nocardioides sp. InS609-2. Next base: position 1,943,113 of record NZ_CP060034.1, read on the forward strand.
CCTGACCGAGGACTACACCGGGCGCTACCGCAACCGTCGCGGCAACCCCTACGCGCTCGGCTTCGACGAAGTGCGTGCCTCAGAGAGCCGCTACATCGCCGACGGCGACTACGTCGCGCCGTACGCGTTCATGCCGGCGCTGGCAGGACCGCGCGGTGAGTACCTCACGGACCGGTTGGCCAGTGAGGCCACCGAATACATCACCAAGCACCGCGATGAGCCGTTCTTCCTGCACGTATCCAACTTCGCGGTGCACACGCGGCTGCAGGGCAAGCCAGAGCTGCTGGCGAAGTACAAGGCCAAGGCCGGCGCCGGCAAGCCCGGCAACTCGCCGGTGCTCGCGGCGATGCTCGAGAGCGTGGACCAACAGGTCGGCAGGATCGTGCGCACCCTCGACGAGCTCGGCCTGGCCGGGGACACGTTGCTGATGGTCACCTCCGACAACGGCGCGCCGCGGCACGACGCCAACGCACCGCTGCGCGGCGGCAAAGGGCAGCTCTACGAAGGCGGCATCCGGGTGCCGCTCGTCGCGCGCTGGCCGGGCACGGTGGCAGCCGGGCGCACGGACGACACGATGACCAGCACCATCGACCTGCTGCCGACGGCGGTCGAGCTGGCCGGCCGCACTCCGCAGCGCAAGGTCGACGGGCTCAGCATCGCACCGTTGCTGACCGGGACCGGCACGCTCGACCGCGAGACACTGTTCTGGGTGCACCGGCCGGGATTCCGCCGCGCCGACACCCGAGCCGCCGTACGCGTCGGAGACCTCAAGCTGATCCGGCAGGGCGGCCACTCCGAGCTCTACGACCTCGGCGCCGACCCCGGCGAGAGCCACAACCTCGCGGGCCGCAAGCCCAAGACGGTGAAGGGCATGAACCAGCTGCTGAACGCGCACCTGCGCGACGTCGACGCGGGCGTCCGGTGACCACGCCGGACGCCCTGCCTCACCGACACCCCCGGCATCGCGACGCTGTGGCCGGTCAGGCGAGGATCTCGGCCTCTACATCAGACTCCACCTGAACCGGGGCCCGCAGGAACAGCGTGGCCACCGAGGCGGCCACCCCGAATGCGGTGAACACCGCGATCACCTGCAGCCCCGTCAGCATGCCGGGCATGAGCTCGCCGACCTGCGCCGGGCCCTCCGAAGCAGACGCGTTGACAAGGATGGCCGAGACCACCGCCAGCACGACCGCGCCGCCGATCTGGACGCTGGTGTTCACCAGGCCCGAGGCCAAGCCCTGCTCGTGGTCGGCGACGCCCGACGTGGCCTGGGCGTTGATCGACGGGAAGGTCAGGGCGAAGCCGACGCCGAGGAGCAGCATGGTGGGCAGCAGCAGGGCGGCATAGCCGAGCTCAGGATCCACTCGCAGGAAGAGCACGTAGGCCACCAGGAACGAGCCCATGCCCACTGCAATGAGGACCTGGGTCCGTACCCGGGCCAGCACCCTGTCGATCCGGGTCGAACTTGCTACCACCAGTAGCCCCGCGGGCAGGAAGCCGAGCGCCATGGTCAGGGGCGACCAGCCCAGAGAGTTCTGCAGATAGAGCGTGACCAGGAACTGGAACGCGAAGTAGCCGCCGGCCATGATCGCCCCGGCCACATTGGCGTGCACCAGGTGCGCGGAACGCAGGATGCCGAGCCGGATCAGTGGCGTGGGGTGGCGTAGCTCCGTGGCCACGAACGCCACGGCCAGGACCGCGCTGGCCGCGAACACCGACAGCACGGGCGCGCTGGTCCAGCCACGGGTGGGCGCTTCGACGACGGCGACCACGAACAGCAGCAGCGCACCGGTGCTCGAGACCGCGCCGAACAGGTCGAAGTCGGCAAGGCGGGTCAGGGAGCGCGCGGAGGTAGGGATGACGCGCCAGCCGACCACCACCAGCAGCAACGAGACCGGACCGGGAAGCAGGAACGTGGCTCGCCAGCCCAGCTCGGTCAGCACTCCACCGAACACCAGGCCGAGCGAGAATCCGCTGGCGCCGACCACGGTGTAGATGCTCAGCGCCTTGTTGCGTGCAGGGCCTTCGGCGAACGTCGTGGTGATGATGGAGAGCCCGGCAGGCACGGTGAAGGCCGCCGCGACGCCCTTGACGAACCGGAGGGCGACGATGGCCTCGGGACTGCTCAGCATCGCGCTGACCACGGAGGCGATGCCGAAGACGGTGACGGCGACGAGGAAGACGCTGCGCTTGCCGAGAAGATCGGCGGCGCGACCACCGAGCAGGAGCAGCCCTCCGTAGCCGAGGACGTATCCGCTGACGATCCACTGGAGGGTCGCTGCGGACATGCCGAGGTCTGCCCCGATGGACGGCAGCGCCACGCCCACCATGGAGATGTCGAGGCCATCGAGGAACAGGGCGCCGCAGAGGACGACGAGCAGCAGCCAGGTGCGGGAGGTCCAGCCGTCGGCGGTGTGGATGGAGGCGGAGCTGGAGGGCGGCGTTATCCGTGCCGCAGTCAGGGATGAGGACATGAGGACCATACTCATGCATGTGCATTCAATGTGCAAGCATAATTTGCAGACGCATATTATGCGTAAGAATGTGGTAGGGTGCCCCCATGGCACGCCTCAGCAACGACGATGCGTTGGCGGTGGAGTGGCACCAGCTGATGGGCCGCTACCAGCGCCTGATGTGCTCACTCGACCGGGAGCTAGGCTCGGCACACGCGCTCTCTGCGAGCGAGTTCGAGGTCCTGCAGCAGCTCTCCCAGGCCGACGAGTGCAGCATGCGGATGACCCAGCTGGGCGAGAGCGCACACCTCACGCAGAGTGCGCTCTCCCGTCTGCTGAGCAGGCTCGAGCGCGACGGCCTGCTCACTCGCGAGTCGTGCAACCAGGACCGGCGCGCCCTGTTCGTGGCCCTGACCGATGCCGGGCGCACCCGGTACGCCGAGGCGCGGCCGACGCAGCGCCGGGTCCTGCGCGAAGCCGGGTCGGACTGCCTCGATCGCACCAGCTGAACGAATCGCCGCTGACCACTGCTCCGCTCGCCTGTCCGATGACATGCCTATCGGGACAGTCCGCGAGCGGCGAGCCACTTCGTCGCGGCGGTCTTCGACGCCCGGGCCAGCCAGGCGTCCTGCACGACCTCGGTGATCTCGTCGACGTCGAGCCGGCCGACGTGCGACCCGCGCAGGAGCACCGAGGGATGCCCGTCGAAGTGCGGCGTCGTGAAGTACGGCGACGACTCGTCGTCGACGAACGCGTGCTTGGCCTCCTCCGACTCCACCCAGAACACGATCACGTCGTCGTACCGCTCTCCGGTCTCGGGGTCGAACGCGTCGGGTCGTGCGTTGCGGAAGAAGACGAAGCTGCGGCCGGAGACCTGGTAGACCGTGCGGCCACCTTCGGCCAGCTTCACACCGGGGAGCGCGCGGGCGATCTCGTGGACGTCGTCGACCTTCGCGCGGCGGGCCATGGGGTGAGCGTAGGCGCCTGGGTTTCGAGGCTCGTTTCGAGGCTCGTTTCGAGGCTCGCTGCGCTCGCACCTCAACGCAAGGCTGCGCTCGCACCTCAAGGCAAGGCTGCGCTCGCACCTCAACGCAAGGCTGCGCTCGCACCTCAACCAGCGGCGTACGGCAGACTCAGCGGCATGGGTGCTCTGGCGCGGCTGGTGGAACGCGGGCTGGTGGCCCCCGACTGGGCGAACGCCCTGGCGCCGGTCGACGACCGGATCGAGTCGATGGGCCGCTTTCTGCGTGAGGAGTTGGCCGCCGGGCGGTTCTACCTGCCGGCCGGAGACGACGTGCTGAAGGCGTTCGCGCGGCCGCTGGCCGACGTATGCGTGCTGGTGGTCGGGCAGGACCCTTACCCGACTCCGGGGCACCCGATCGGGCTCAGCTTCGCGGTGGCACCCGACGTGCGGCCGGTGCCTCGGTCGCTGACCAACATCTACACCGAGCTCCGCACCGACCTGGAGATCGAGACGCCGGCCCACGGCGACCTCACCGGCTGGGCAGACCAGGGGGTGATGCTGCTCAACCGCGTGCTGACGGTGCGCCCGGGCGAGGCCGCGTCGCACCGCGGGCGCGGTTGGGAGCAGGTCACCGAGTGCGCGATCACCGCCCTGGTGCGCCGCGGCGGACCGTGCGCGGCGATCTTGTGGGGTCGCGACGCCCAGTCGCTCAAGCCGATGCTGGGATCGATCCCGTGGGTCGAGTCGGCTCATCCCTCGCCGCTGTCGGCGAGCCGCGGGTTCTTCGGGTCGAGGCCGTTCAGTCGGGTCAACCGGCTGCTGGCCGAGCAGGGCGCAGCGCCGGTCGACTGGCGACTCCCGGCCTAGTCGCGGCGTACGCCGCAACGCAGGCACAGGACCCGGTCGCCTCCACAACGGGCGGGAAAAAGTTGAATTCCGGACTATTATGTCTGGCATGACCGACCGCATGCCCGCGCTGTACATCGGCCACGGCGCTCCGCCCCTGCTCGACGACCCGACCTGGTCCGGGCAGCTGGCCGCCTGGGCCGGCGACCTCCCCCGTCCGAAGGCGATCCTCATCGTCAGCGCGCACTGGGAGTCGGCGCCGGTCAGCCTCACCGCCAACGGCGCACCGCTCGTCTACGACTTCGGTGGCTTCGACGCGAAGTACTACCGGATGACCTATCAGACTCCTGACTCCACCGCGCTCGCCGCCCGGGTCGCCGCGATGATGCCCGACACCGAGCCCATGCACCAGCACGCCTCGCGCGGCCTCGACCACGGGGCGTGGGTGCCGCTGCGCATCATGTACCCCGACGCCGACATCCCGGTGCTTCAGATGTCGCTGCCCACCGACGACCCGATCCGCCTGATGAAGCTCGGCGAGCGGCTGCGCCCGCTGCGTGAGGAGGGCGTGCTGATCATCGGGTCGGGGTTCCTGACGCACGGCCTGCCGTTCCTCAGGGAGTTCCGCATCGACGCCGCGGCTCCGGGCTGGTCGACCGAGTTCGACGCCTGGGCCGGCGAGGCGCTCGCGCGCGGCGACATCGACGCGCTCGCGTCGTACAAGTCGAAGGCGCCGGGCATGCCCTACGCGCACCCCACGGTCGAGCACTACACGCCGCTGTTCGTCACCCTCGGCGCCGCCACCGATGCGGAGACGCCCGGCACGCAGGTCATCGACGGCTTCTGGATGGGGCTGTCGAAGCGGTCGCTGCAAGTCGCCTGACACGTCGGCCCAGTCGGCCCAGTCGGGCCACTCGGCCCAGTCGACGAAGGAGCCGGTCACGGTCGGCTTCGACTGGCCCCCGAGGTAGCTGATGCCCGGGATCGTCTCGAGGCCGTCGCTCGGGTTGTCGTGCAGCGTCGAGGTGCGGGTACCTGCTGATCGTCGTAGGGGTCGGTGATCAAGGTCTGCTTCTGGTCGCAGGTGTTCTGGTAGTTGATCCGGCGCTTGCCGAGAGCAGTGGCCAGGGCCAGGAGTGCACGCTTCCCGGTCAGCGTGGGCCTGGAACCCTGCATGGGAGAATGCGGCGGTGAAGATCCTGTCGATCCAGTCCTCGGTCGCCTACGGCCACGTCGGCAACTCCGCCGCCGTCTTCCCGCTCCAGCGGCTCGGTCACGAAGTCTGGCCGGTCTTCACGGTGCACTTCTCCAACCACACCGGGTACGGCGCGTGGCGGGGTCCGCTGCTCTCCCCCGACGACGTCCGCGAGGTCATCATCGGCATCGAGGAGCGCGGTGTGCTGGGAGAGGTCGACGCGGTGCTGTCGGGCTACCAGGGCGGCTCCGGCATCGCCGACGTGATCCTCGACGCCGTGGCCCGCGTCAAGGCGGCCAACCCGCGGGCGACGTACACCTGTGACCCGGTGATGGGCAACGCCAAGTCGGGCTGTTTCGTGGACCCGGCGATCCCGCCGGTGATCCGCGAGCGGGTGGTGCCGAAGGCCGACGTGATCACGCCCAACCAGTTCGAGCTCGGCTTCCTCACCGACACGCACCCCGACACCCTGAAGTCGACGCTGGCTGCGGCCCGAAAGGCGATGGCGATGGGCCCGTCGACCGTGCTGGTCACGTCGGTGCAGCGACCCGACCGCCCCGCCGGCACCATCGAGACGATGGCGGTCAACGCCGACGGGGCGTGGGTCGCGCGGACGCCGTACCTGCCCTTCAAGGCCAACGGCTCCGGCGACGTCACCGCTGCCCTCTTCACCGCACACCTTCACGAGACCGGGTCGGCCGCCGAAGCGCTGGCGTGCACCACCTCGAGCGTCTTCGACCTGCTGCAGAACACCCTCGACTCCGGCGAGCGTGAGCTGCGACTGATCGCGTCGCAGGACACGTTTGCCCAGCCCCGCATGCAGTTCGAGGTCACTCAGGTGCGGTGAAGTGCCACACCGTGAGGCAGACCCGGTCGTCGCGCACCGCGTGCGCGGCCTCCGGCACCCAGCGATGGAGCTGCCAGATCCTCATCGGGAGACCCGGCTGCGGAAGCTCCGGATCACCCGCGTTCTCGTCGGGAGACACGTCGGCCGTGAGCTCCTGGCAGTCCCGGACCACCAACCCGGCAGCCAGCGCCGCGCGCAGGTAGTCGCCTGTCGAGTGGTTCCACTCCTGGATGTAGCCGATGTTGCCCCGGGCGTCGTACTCCGGCATCGGGGAGAACCGGGAGCCGAGGAAGTAGCCGGCCATCGAGCACAGGAGCAGGTGCCCGCCCGGCCGCAGGATGCGCGCCGCTTCTGCGAACGCCGGCCCGAGGTCCTCGACGTGGTTGATCGCCAGGGCGTTGACCATGACGTCGGCGCTCGCGTCCTGGACGGGCATCGACGTGACGTCGGCGACGTCGAACTCCGCTTCGGGCACCTTCGCCCGGGCCACGTCGAGCATGCCCGGCGAGACGTCGTACCCCCGGACTCTGTGGCCCCGCTCTGCCAGGTGCTCGGCATAGCGCCCGGTGCCGCACATGGCATCGACCGCGTCACCGGCCGGGATCGTGTCGAGAATCGGCAGCATCGCTGCCTCGTCCATGGCGAAGAACCCGTTGTCAGGATTGTCGTACGACGGCGCCCAACTGTCGTACCCCTCGGCCATCGAGATCTCCTCGAGGTCGACGCCGTCGCCGAAGCCGTCGGCCTGGTCGAGGAGTCGGCGCATCCCGGCAATGCGGGACCGGGTGAAGTCGCGGTCGTGCTCGCCTGCGTAGGCGCGCATCAGGGCGATGCCCTCGGTGCCGAGGAGGTAGGCGAGCGGGTGCTGGTGGATCTTCGTGGGTGACATGCGTGATCGGTCCAATCAGGGGTGGAGGGACGCGGACTCACCGCCGGTCGCTCGACAGTCACGGTCGGACCGGCGTTGTGGGAGGAATGGCGTCAGCTCGCGATCACGCGGGCAGCCTCGTTGGGCCGCCCGGCCGCCGTCAACGGGTTATCCGGAGCGCTACCGAACAGTCGGCAGGTTCTGGGCCGGGAAATCCTGCGGACTGTTCGGAAACTGTTGAACCCCCCAGCGCTGGATCTCGCACCACCAACCCCGCCGCCTAGTACGACTGGCCGCCGGCGTAGCGCAGCCGCCGAGCGTGCCGACCGCGTCCGTTGTTGCGGTTCTTGTACGTCGGAAGCTGGGAGTCGCAGTTGGGACACACCAGGCGAAGGTTGGCGCGGGCGTTGTTGCCAGAGTCGCCGTCGACCTGGTCGAGGACGAACACCAGCTCCTGGCCGCACCACGTGTGAGGACATGCGCAGACCGCGCAACGGCCGGCTTGCTCGCCCATGAGGAATGACCGCACGTAGTGGCCGCGCTTCGAAGCCGGGAAGGCCTGACCAGTGGCAAGCCACTCGTCCACCAGGTCGCGCTGTTGCTTGCGGCGCTGACAGGCGTTGCTGCAAAACTTGCGGCCGACGCGCCCCGCGCCGACCACCCCACACCCCAGGCACTCGTACATGGGACGAAAGGTAGCCAGCGCCGGGGACATCTCGGAGCCGGTGACGGGACTCGAACCTGCGACCGTCCGCTTACAAGGCGGATGCTCTACCAACTGAGCTACACCGGCATGCGCCGAGAGGGCGCGCGCACATGCTAATCGACCCCCCGTAGTCTCGTCCGGTGCCACTGCTGGACAACCCCCACCACGACGGCTCCCCGGTCTACGTCCGCCTCGGCGACGAGAGCCAGGAGGTGCCCGCGCTGGGCAGCGTCGTGGCCCTGCGGATGGCCAGCAGCACCGGAGACCCGATCGACGCGGTCTGGATCCGGACGACGTACGACGCGGAGCCGACGTTCCACCCCTGCACCCGTGACGACGACGGTGCATGGACCGGCGCGATCCCGGTGCACAACCCAGTCACGCACTACCGGTTCCTCATTGTGCGGGGCGACAGCCAGGAGTGGCTGACGGGTGCGGGACTGGCCGACCGCGATGTGCCCGATGCCTACGACTTCAAGCTCAGCGCCCACCCCGCCGCGCCGGCATGGGGCCGCGAGGGCGTGGTCTACCAGATCTTCCCGGACCGGTTCGCCCGCTCGGCCGCTGCCGACGGACGCACGACCCCGGGCTGGGCGCTGCCTGCCGCCTGGGACGACGAGGTGATCTTCGAGCCCGCCGATCTGCGCACACCGCACCAGCTCTATGGCGGGGACCTCGACGGGATCACCGAGCACCTCGACCACGTCGCCGAGGTCGGCGCCGACATCGTCTACACGACGCCGGTCTTCCCTGCCGAGAGCAACCATCGCTACAACGCGTCCACGTTCGACGGCGTCGAACCGCTGCTCGGCGGCGACGCGGCCTACCAGCGCCTCAGCCGGGCCGTGCACGACCGCGGCTGGCGCATCATCGGCGACCTCACGACCAACCACACCGGCGACACCCACGAGTGGTTCCGCACGGCGACGGCCGATCCCCACGCGCGCGAGCGAACGTACTACTACCTCGACCACGAGGGCCGCTACGAGTCGTGGATGGGCCACCCCACGCTGCCGAAGGTCAACCACTCCGACCCCGCGCTGCGCTCGGCCATGGTCGAGGGCCCCGACTCCGTGGTCGGGCGCTGGCTGCAGCCGCCGTACGACCTCGACGGCTGGCGGATCGACGTCGCCAACATGACCGGTCGCCTCGGGTCGGTCGACGTCGCGCACGACGTCGCCCGTGCCGTACGACGCACCGCCGAGGCCCTGCGCCCGGACCCGTGGGTCATCGGCGAGCACAACCACGACGCGACCGGTGACGTCGACGGCGACGGCTGGCACGGCGTCATGAACTACTCCGGCTTCTCGTGGCCGGTCTGGTCGTGGCTGGTCGACCCGGCCTCCCCCGCCCGGCCGTTCGGTCGTCCGGTCACCGTGCCGCGACGACCCGGACCGGTCGTCGTACAGACATTGCGGGAGTGGCAGGGCACCCTCGGCTGGCGCGCGACCGCCAACTCGTGGAACATCCTCGGCTCCCACGACAGCGCCCGGATCCGCACCATGGTGGGCGATCCGGCGGTCCACCGGGTGGCTGCGGGGCTTCAGTTCACGATGCCGGGCGTGCCGATGGTGTTCGCCGGCGACGAGATCGGACTGGAAGGCGTGCTCGGCGAGGACTCCCGCCGGCCGATGCCCTGGGACCGCCGCGACGAGTGGGACCACGCCACGCTTGCGACGTACTCCTCTCTCGCGGCCGTGCGCCGCGAGCACCCCGCGCTGCGCGGGGGCGGGCTGCGATGGGTGTACGTCGATGACGACACGATCTGCTTCCTGCGCGAGCACCCCGCCGGGTCGGTGCTCGTCACCGCGCGGCGGGCGGGAGGTTCCGCCTTCGACGTGCCGTACGACGGTGCGGAGCTGCTGCTGGCGACCGAGCCCGGGGCTGCGGGAGACCCGGGGGCAGCGAGTGCCGGGCCGGTGCTGACGATCCACCTCGCCGCTGGTTGAGGTGCGAAGGCCGCCAGGCCTGAGCCTCGAAGCCGAGATGAATGGGGGCCTTGGTTTCGAGGCTCGTCGCTGCGCTCCTCGCACCTAGACCAGCGAGAAGCGGCTACTCCTCGTCGGTGGCGATGACCTCGTCGGGACGCTTCTTCAGCTCGTTGTCGATGTAGTCCTGCGCGGTCTCGAAGATGCCGACCTCGTGGCCGGCCCGCTCGGAGAGGTACCAGCGGTGCACGAGGATCTCGTGGTAGATCTCCGCCGGCTCGAGCTTGCCGCGCGCGTCGGGCGGGATCATCGCCATGATCGGTTCGTAGATCTGGGTCATCCAGCGGCTGGCGACCAGGTGCCGGTCCTCGCGGCCGAGGTCGAAGTGCGCGGTGAACGACGCGAGGTCGTTCAGCAGCCGGCGGGCCTGGTTGTCCTCGACGTTCATGCCGGTCAGCGCCTGCAGCTCGCGACAGTGGTGCCCGAGCTCGACGACCTTGGGCTGGATGCGCACGCTGTCGCCGTCGAAGTCGGTGACGATGTCGATCTCCTCGACGTCGAAGCCGAGGTCGTTGAGCCGTTCGACGCGCTGCTCGATGCGCCACAGGTCCTGCGCGGAGAACTCCTCCTCCGAGGTGAGCTCGGTCCAGAGCAGCTCGTAGCGCTCGCGGAGGTAATCGATGATCTTGTGCCCCGGAGTCTCGGTGTCGACAGCGCCACTGGCCTGCAGGTCGAGGAGCTCGGCGAACACGTTCTCGCAGCCCACCGTGACGTCGTACTCCCGCATCCGGGGGCTGACCTCGTCGCGCAGCTCGCCGGTCTCGGCGTCCACGAGGTACGCCGCGAACTCGCCGGCGTTGCGACGGAAGAGCACGTTGGACAGCGACACGTCGCCCCAGTAGAAGCCGGCCAGGTGCAGCCGGACCAGCAGCACGACGATCGCGTCGACGAGGCTGGGCAGGTTCTCGCCCGTGAGGCCGTGCGAGAAGAGGCTGCGATAGGGCAGCGAGAACTGAAGGTGGTGAGTGATCAGCGCGGCCGGCAGCTCCTCGCCATCAGCGTCGACCCGCCCGGCCACGACCCCGTGCGGGACCACCGCCGGGAGGCCGAGGCGCTGCATGTCGCGCAGGGTCGTGTACTCCCGGAAGGCGATCGGCTCGTTCGTCTCCTTGACCGCGTAGGTGTGCGTGCCGAGCCGGATGATGCGTACGACGTGCCGCGAGAGGCCGCGCGGGAGCGGGACGACGTACTCGTCGGTCCACTCCTCCAGCGGCGTCGACCACGGCAGCGTCAGGATCGCCGGGTCGGGGCGGCTGGCCACGATGCGCAGGGCCATGGCCGCAGGCTAGTCCTGTTGGTGGCGCGCTGGCCCTAGGTTGGCGTCCGTGGAAACCCGCGCCCTGACTGCCGACGACCTGCCGCTGACGACCGCCCTGAGCAAGGAGGCGTTCGGCGCCTGGCCGGCCGGCACGCCCGACCCCGACCCGGCCACGTTCCCACCGCCCGGCCGGCACAGCTGGGGCACCCTCGACCAGGGCGTGCTGCTGGCCAAGGTGATGGGGCGCGAGTACCACTCCTGGTTCCACGGCGTCGAGGTCGCCACCAACGGCATCGCGGGCGTCGCCGTACGCACCGAGTCGCGTGGGCAGGGGCTGCTCGACGACCTGTTCCGGGTCGTACTCGACGAGGGCCTGCGCGAGCGCGGCGAGGTGATCTCGACGCTCTTCCCGACGGCGCCGGGCATCTACCGTCGCTTCGGCTACGAGCTGATCTCGTCGTACGACGCCGTCGAGGTGCCGACGAGCGCGCTGGCCGCGGTCCGGCCCGCCGAAGGCATCACCCTGCGCCGCGCGACCGCCGACGACTTCGACGCCGTCCGGGCCGTGTACGACGCGTGGGCCGCCGCCCACAACGGGCCACTCACCCGCCGCGGAGCGTCGTTCGTCGCCACCGCTCAGGAGTTCATCGACGCCTTCACCGGCGTCACCCTGGCGTGTGACGCCGCTGGAGAGGTGCTCGGCTACAGCTCGTGGGTGCGCGGCTCCGGCTACGACCACACGGCCACCATCGAGGTCGCCGACCTGCTGGGCTCGACGCCTGACGCGTTGCGGGCGCTACTGCGCTCGCTGGGCTCGTTCGCCACCGTGACCGGGCACGTGCGCTTCGAGACGTCGGGCCTGGACGCGATACGCCTCCTCCTGCCGTCGCTGGCCTGGCCGGTCACCAGCGGGCATGCCTACATGCTGCGCGTGCACGACGTCGTCGGCGCCTGCACCGGGCTGTCGCTGCCCGAGGGCGGACCGGTGCGCTTCTCGGTCGAGGGCGACCTGATGGAGACGATGGACGGCTCCTACGAGCTCACCGGCGGCACGTCGGTCTGCACCCGCGTCGACTCCTTCGACGGACCGGTCTTCGCCCCTCGCGGCCTGGCCATCGCCTACGCCGGCGCGGCCTCGTGCGCGACGATCCGGACCGCCGGGCTGCTCACCGGCCCCGCGACGTACGACGCGGGGATCGACGGGCTCTTCGGCGCACGAGAGCCGCACATCCGCGACTACTTCTGATCGGTGGGCTCTGCGTCGACGAGCGGGATGGGCGTCCACGCGTTGGCCACGAGATCGCCGTTGGTGCGCAGCAGCACGCTCTGGATCCCGGTCGGCCGGCCCTCGGCGTACGTGATCAGCGCAACCGATGCGTCGCGGCGCGGCTTGCTGCCGACGGCGATGGCGTACGCCGCCCCGCCGGTGGTGCCCATCGTGTAGGACCAGCCGGTGCTGCCGTCCTCGCCGGCCACCTCGGTGGGGCCGACCTCGACGTGCAGGTGTCCGCCGACGACGAGGTCGACGCACCCGCGGGCCAGGGCTTCCTTGCCCAGGTTCGCGTCGTGCACGAGCATCGTCGACACCCGTTCGTCGGCCGCACACGCCGCGTCCGCCAGTCTCTCGCCCACCTCGGTGGACGACAGCCCGGTCTCGTCGCGCCAGTTGCCCAAGCCGCTCGAGCGCGGGTCGTCGACGCCGAGCAGCGTGGTGTTGGCAGGCCCGTCGATGATCTCGCCGTCGAACGTCGTCCAGCCGAGATCACCGAGGTAGCGGGCCACGAACGTGCCGTTGTCGTGGTTGCCCGCCACCGCCCACCGGTCGAGGTCGCCGAACGCGTCGTCGAGGGAGTCCAGCGAGAACGCCTCCCACGCGGCGCCCGACGAGGTGTCGTCGCCCGCGTCGTAGACAGCGGTCCCGCCGCCGGCGTCACTGATCGCGCGCGCGACCTTGTCCATGCCGATGTTGTCGTGCCGGTCGGACACCAGCGTCACCACGGTCTCGCCCTCCTCGGGCACGCGCAGCTCGAGCTCGCCTGCCGCATCGACGACGTCGGCGTAGAACTCCTTGCTCTGGTCGTACGTCGACGCCGCGCTCTCGAAGAGCCGCTTCGACTGATCGGTGGTCACGTCGACGCGGATCTCGACCCCGTCGGCCTCCTCGGGCAGGGGTACGTCGTCGCCGAGGTAGTCGGCCAGCGGGATCCACTCGCGCGCCTCCTCGACCGAGTCGTCGCGGGTCTGCCACGGCTGCCAGAAGGCGATCGCGATGAGCAGCAGCACCAGCGCGCCGACCAGCGTCTTCAGCTGAAGGTGCCGGAGGCCGAGCAGCAGCTCGCGGCGCCGCTCCCGGCCCACCAGGTAGTAGATCGCGACGGGCAGGCAGCCGACCGCAGCGCCTCGCAGCGCAGCCGACAGCGCCATGTCGACGACCAGCGCCTCGGCCTTCGCGATCTGCGCGTCCGGCTCCGCCGCGATCACGGCGTAGCGCTGGAACAGCTCCGCGGTCGACGCGGCCTCGGTCTTGCCGAGATCGATGCTGACGCCGATCCGGCCCTTCGTGGCGATCCGGAAGTTGGGCAGCACCGGCCCGGTCTTGAGCACCGCATGGCTGTCGAGCGTCGGGCGGAGTACGGCGTCGTGGCTGGCCAGCACCGTCGTGCGGCTACTCGTCAGGAACAGGGTCGACGCCGTTGCCAGGGACACGACCAGCCACACCGCCGCCATGGCGATCCAGCGGAGGGTGGTCGTGTGCCGAGGGCGGCGCATCGGGCGACTCAGCGGGCGGCGCGCGCCTGCGACACGGCGTACAGGGTGACGGAGGCTGCGACGCCGGCGTTGAGCGACTCGAGCTGGTTGGCCATCGGGATGCTGACGAGCTGGTCGCAGGTCTCGGCGACGAGTCGCGAGAGGCCGTTGCCCTCGGAGCCGACGACGATCACGAGCGGTACGTCGAACAGGCCGCCCTCGGACACCAGCTGGGGCAGCGTGACGTCACCATCGGCCGCGAGACCGACGACCATGCAGCCGGCCGACTGGTAGGCCTTGAGCTGACGGACGAGGTTGACGGTCTGCGCGATCGGAGTGCGTGCTGCGGCACCGGCCGAGGTCTTCCACGCCGACGCGGTCATGCCGGCCGCGCGGCGCTCGGGGATGAGCACGCCGTGCGCGCCGAAGCCCGAGGCCGAACGTACGACGGCGCCGAGGTTGCGGGGGTCGGTGACGGAGTCGAGGGCCACGATCAGCGCCATCTCGCCGCTGCCGGCGGAGTTGAGCAGGTCGTCGGCGTGGGCGTACTCGTACGACGGGATGCGGGCTGCGAGGCCCTGGTGCACCGCGCCACCGGTCATCTTGTCGAGCTCGGCCTTGGTGACCTCGAGCAGCGAGAGACCGCGCTCGGCAGCCAGCTTGAAGGCCTCACGCAGCCGGGCGTCGCGCTCGGCGCCCTCGGCGACGTAGATGCCGGTGACCGGGATGCCGGCACGCAGCGCCTCGACCACGGAGTTGCGACCGGCGACCCACTCGGCCTCGGTGCTCTTCGCGCTGCGGCGCTTGGGGCGGGCCTGCTCGGCGCGCTCGGTCTTCTCGTTGGACTTGTAGACCTTGTGGTTGGGGCGGTCCTTGGCCTTCGGCGTCGGCCCCCGGCCCTCGAGGCCGCGCTTCACGCGACCGCCCGAGCCCACGGTCGGGCCCTTGCCGGTCTTGCGGATCGCGCCCTTGCGGGATGAGTTACCTGGCATCAGATGCTCCATTGGGGGCCGGTGGGGGTGTCCTCGATGTCGATGCCCGCGGCCACGATCCGGTCGCGGATCGCATCGGCGGTGGCGAAGTCCTTCGCCGCACGCGCCTCGGCACGTCGTTCGAGGAGGCCGGCGACGAGGACGTCGACGGCCTGGGTGAGCTTGTCGGTGTCGGCGGAGGAGCCCGTGGACCACGCAGCGTCGGAGGGGTGCAGCCCGAGCACGTCGAGCATCGCCAGGATGACCGACGCATAGGTGGTTGCGTCCTGCCCGGCAGCCAAGGCCTTGTTTCCGAGCCGCACATGGTCGTGGATGGAGGCGACGGCGGCGGGTGTGCCGAGGTCGTCGTTCATGGCGTCCCAGAAATCCTGGGACACGGATTCGGCGTCCGTCGGCTGCGCTAGGTCGACACCTGACCGCTCGAGGAACGCCTCGATCCGCCGGAACCCGGTCGCGGCCTCCTCCAGCGCCTCGAAGCTGAACTCCACGTGGCTGCGGTAGTGCGCCGCCACCAGGTAGTAGCGCAGCTCGATGCCGCGGAAGCGCTCGAGCACAGCGGGGATCGTCAGCGAGTTGCCGAGGCTCTTGCTCATCTTCTCGCCGGCGGTGGTGATCCACGCGTTGTGCATCCAGTACGACGCGAAGCCGTGGCCCGCGGCGCGCGACTGTGCCTGCTCGTTCTCGTGGTGCGGGAACCGAAGGTCGACGCCGCCGCCGTGGATGTCGAAGGCCGTGCCGAGGTACTTCTCGGCCATCGCCGAGCACTCGATGTGCCAGCCCGGACGCCCCGGACCCCATGGCGAGGGCCAGGCAGCGGTCTCGGGCTCGGTCGCCTTCTTCCACGACTTCCACAGCGCGAAGTCGCGCGGGTCGCGCTTCCTGGCTGCCATCTGCGGGTCGGCGACTGCCTCTGCTGACTCCATGTCGTCGATGCCCTGCCGCGTCAGCTCGCCGTACGACGGCCAGGAGCGCACGTCGAAGTAGACGTCGCCGGACCCGTCCTCCGCGGCGTAGGCGTGGCCGCGGGTGATGAGCTGCCCGATCATCTCGATCATCTCGGGGATGTGCCCGGTGGCGGCCGGTTCGTAGGTCGGCGGCGCGACGTTGAGCGCGGCGTAGGCCCGGTCGAGCTCGCGGTGCATCGCGTAGGCGAGGTTGTACCAGGGCCGGCCCTGCTCGGCGGCCTTCGCGAGGATCTTGTCGTCGATGTCGGTGATGTTGCGGATGAACGTCACGTCGTAGCCGAGCACCCCCAGCCAGCGCTGCAGCACGTCGAAGTTGACCCCGGAGCGCACGTGCCCGACGTGCGGCTCGCTCTGCACGGTCAGCCCACACACGTAGAGACCCGCCTTCCCCTCCTCGAGGGGGACGAAGTCACGGACCTCGCGGGTCGCGGTGTCGTGGAGCCTGAAGTTCACCAGCCCATCCTAAGTGCGGCCCCGACGCCGCCCTGCATCCGCGCGGCATCACCGAATGGCGTGACGGATGGGGCTGATGTGACCTACCGTCGTCGCGTGCGCCGCCTTCCCCTCACTGCCCTGCTTGCCGCCGTGCTCGTGCCTGCGCTGACCGTCCCGCAGGCCGCCACGGCCGACACGGCGCGCGTCGAGGATCGGCAGATCACGCAGACCTCCTGGACCTCCGGCGGCCAGCTGCGCGCCGGCACCTTGGTCGGCGTCAAGGTCGCGAAGGGGTCGCTGAAGCTCAAGAAGCCGACCGGGCACCGTACCTACCTGGGCAAGAAGTACGAGACCGGCAGCTGGACGTCGGCCTGGGTCGAGCCCGGCTTCGCCCTCACCGAGCTGATCCCCTCGTGGCAGGCCACCACGCCCGGCCAGAGCTGGATCGAGGTCAAGGCGCGGGTCCGCACGACCGCCTCCACCTCCTCATGGGACGTGATGGGCCGCTGGACCTCGGGCGAGGCCATTCGCCGCACCTCCGCCGGCACTCAGACAGACGACCTGGCTCGCGTCGCCGTCGACACCTTGCGCATTCTGGGCGACACGAATGCCGCGACCGGCTGGCAGCTGAAGGTCACGCTGCTCCGCGCACCCGACTCGGGCGCTGTCGTCTCGCTCGACCGGGTCGGCGCGGTCGCCTCACGGCTGCCCGTCACCGACGACGTACACACCTCCGCGCCCGGGCCGGGCGTGGGCACCACCCTCGACGTGCCGGCGTACTCCCAGATGGTGCATGCCGGTCACTACCCGCAGTGGGGTGGCGGCGGTGAGGCCTGGTGCTCGCCGACGTCGGTCGCGATGGTGCTCGGCTACCGCGGCGCGACACCGGCCGCAGCGCTGGCCTACGCCGGCTCCGGCCACCCCGACCCGATGGTCGACTACGCAGCCCGGATGACCTACGACCACGGCTACGACGGCACCGGCAACTGGGCCTTCAACACGGCGTACGCCGGGCAGTCCGTGCCCGAGGCGTATGTGACGCGGCTGCGCAGCCTGCGTGAGGCCGAGGACTACATCACCGCCGGCACCCCGCTCGTCGTGTCGGTCGCATTCGGCCGCGGCGAGCTCACCGGCGCCCCCATCTCGTCGACGCCCGGCCACGTGATGGTGATCGTCGGCTTCACCGCGACCGGAGACGTGGTCGTCAACGACCCCGCCGCCCCCACCGACGCGAGCGTTCGGCGTACCTACAGGCGCTCGGAGTTCGAGGACGCCTGGATCCCGACCTCCGGCGGCACGGCGTACGTCATCCGCTGAACTTCGGCGGCCAGCGGGCTACGCGTCCTGCACGGTGAAGTCGACGCCGTGCCAGCCCTCGGAACCGTTGGGTACGACGTCGACCAGCGCGCTGCTCTGCACGAACCCGGTCTTGTCCGTGGCGCGGACGCGCAGGATGCGGTCGCCCGGGGTGACCGACACGGTGGCCGCCCACTGCACCCAGGTGTCGTCGGTGCCGGGGTCGGCGATCTCGGCGGTCGTCCAGGCACCGCCGTCGAGGGCGACCTCGACCTTCTCGACGCCGGTGTGCTGCGCCCACGCGATGCCGCCCACGCGCAGGTCGCCGGCCGGGACGTCGGCGCCGGACCGGGGTACGTCGATGCGTGAGGACAGCTTGACCGGCCCCTGCTCCGACCAGCCGCGGTCGGTCCAGTAGGCGGAGAAGTCGCTGAACTTCGTGACCTCGAGGTCGACTACCCACTTGCACGCCGACACGTAGCCGTAGAGCCCGGGAACGATCGTGCGCACCGGGAACCCGTGCTCGAGAGGCAGCGGCCGGCCGTTCATCGCGACGGCCAGCATCGCGTCGCGATCGTCGGTGAGCGCGGAGAGGGGGGTGCCGCATGTCCAGCCGTCGTCACTGGTCTGGAGCACGGCGTCGGCGCCCGCCTGCACGCCCACCTCCTCCAGCAGCGCGGCCAGCCGGACGCCGCTCCACCAGGCATTGCCGATGAGTGGCCCACCCACCGGGTTGGAGACGCAGTTGAGAGTGATCCAGGCCTCGGTGAGCTCACGGTCGAGAAGGTCGGAGAAGCTCAGCGTGAGCTCGCGGTCGACCAGGCCGTGGATGCGCAGCCGCCAGTCGCTGGCGGTGATCGTCGGCACCGCGATCGTGGTGTCGATGAGATAGAAGTCCTCGGGGCGAGTGCGCCAGGGCGTGATCCCGTCGACGCCGATCCGGGTCTTGACCGGAGGTTCGCGCCGGGTGATCCCGGGCAGCCGCAGCAGCCGTCGACTCTCCTCGACCCTGCGCTTGCCGGCACCCACGAAGCGGCCCAGCACCGCTACGCCCGCTGCACCCGCACCGATCGTGGCCGCCGTCGTCAGGAACCGGCGCCGACCGTCGTCGTCGGCGCCCGGTGCCGGCTTGACGCGACGGCCGAGCAGGTCGAGGCAGACCACCCAGGTGACGAAGCCGACGATCACCGGCAGTGCGTCGGTCGCCCGCGCCCCCGAGTGGCTCAGCACGGCGAAGAGGCCGAAGCCGGCCAAGGCCAGCCAGGCCAGCAGCGACCAGCGCCACGATCGGGAGCCCAGCCACCCGACGATCACGAACATGAGAGAGGTCAGCAAGATGACCGTCACGACGAGCACCGGCTTGTCGGCGTGGCCCAGGAGCCTGATGGCGCGTTCGGCGACGAAACCCGGCGTCATCCGCACGACCAGCTCGGCGACGGCCACGACCGGCGACTCGCGGATCGTGAGGAGCAGGGCGACGGCGTAGCTCGTCGCGAGACCAGCGAGGCCGGACACCAGTCCTGCCACTGCCCACCTGCGAGACCCCGTCATGTCCCAAGTGTGACTCAGGCATGATCATGTCGTGACCGACCTGCCCCCTCCGGCCCTGCCGCGCACCGGCGTCGGCACCGACGTACACCGTCTCGTCGAGGGTGCGGAGCTCCAGCTGGCCGGCCTCGCCTGGCCAGACGAGCCCCTGGGTCTCGCGGGTCACTCCGACGCCGACGTGGCCGCCCATGCCGCCTGTGACGCGCTCCTCTCGGCCGCCGGGATCGGCGATCTCGGCAGCAACTTCGGTACGTCGGAGCCCGAGTGGGCCGGCGCCTCCGGCGCGGCACTGCTCGCCGAGACCGCCCGTCGGGTGCGCGCGGCCGGCTACGAGATCGGCAACGTCGCGATCCAGGTCATCGGCAACCGCCCCCGCCTCGGGCCGCGCCGCGCCGAGGCCGAAGCCGCACTGTCGGCGGCTGTCGGTGCTCCGGTGTCGGTCTCGGCCACGACCACCGACGGGCTCGGCCTCACCGGCCGCGGCGAGGGCATCGCCGCCATCGCCACCGCACTGGTGGTCGGCCGGTGATCACGCAGGACGGCCTCGAGCTGTACGTCGAGCGGCACGGCCACGACGACGCCCCGCTGACCGTCGTACTCGCGCACTGCTGGACCGCCGACGTCGCCGACTGGCACTACCAGGTGCGCGACCTGCTGAGCCGCTACGGCCACGAGATCGCCGTGCTGACGTGGGACCACCGCGGCCACGGCCGCTCGGCCAGGTCACCGGCGGCGTCGTGCACGGTGGCCGACGTGGCCCGCGACATGGGTGACGTGATCGACGCACACGCGCCCACCGGAGCCCTGGTCGTCGCCGGTCATTCGCTGGGCGGGATGGCGATGATGTCGCTGGCCGAGCAGCGACCCGACCTGGTCGAGCGGGTACTAGGCGCGGCGTTCGTCGCCACGTCGTCGGGCCACATGGACAAGGTGACCCTCGGGATGCGCGAGCTTGCTCCGCGGGTCAAGGCGCAGGTGCCCCGGCTGCTGGCTGCCCGGGCCCGGCTGCTGTCGCGCCGCGAGCGCCGTCGTACACCCCGGATCGAACGGTGGGTGGTCAACAGGTTCCTCTTCGGAGAGCCGCTGCGCCCGCGCGACGCCGGTCTCGTCGTCGACCAGATCATCAACTGCCCGCCGGAGACGATGAGCGGGTTCTACGCCGACTTCCAGACGCACGAGCGGGCCGCGGCCCTCGCGGCGTACGACGGGATCCCCACGGTCGTGCTCGTCGGCAGCGAGGACCTGCTGACCCCGCTGTCGCACGCACGGCGGATCGCCGCCTCGGTGCGCGGCGCCCGGCTCGTCGTGGCGCCCGGCGCCGGCCACATGCTGCCCCTGGAGCGAGATCGTCTCGTCAGCGACGCGCTGATCGAGCTGGTGGACGCAGCCCTCGTCGCCACCGGCTAGCCAGCGGACGCCTCCGGCAGCCTTCGCAGACCAACCAGCACCACGCCGTCGACGACGCGAACCTCATATACGGGTACGACGACGTGCGGATCGTCGAGACACTCACCCGTGCGCAGGTCGAACGCGTGCCGGTGCAGGGGCGACGCCACGAACGGCACGTCCCCCCGCACACCCACGATGCCGCGGGCCAGCGCCGACGCCTTGGCGAACGGGTCGTAGTTGCCCAGCACGCGCACCTGGTCGTCGTCGGTGCGGAAGATGGCCACCGCCTGCCCGTGCACGAGCGCGGTCGCGCCGCGGTCGACCTCGAGCTCCACCAGCCGGCACACCGGTTCCCACTCCGTGCCCATCCGCGCCTCCTCCGGTTGCTCCCGAAAGTAGGTGCGCCGTGTTGTGGCGGGGTCTCCGTCGTGTTTCGTCCGTGAAACGGACCGCCGTACCCTCACCTCCATGTCTGCCGCCGTCGTCGTCCTCGGAGCCGGCTCCGGCTCGCGTGTCGGCGCCGAGGTCAACAAGGTCCTGCTGGTGCTGGGCGACCGGCCGGTGCTCGCGCACTCGGTGACCACCGCCCTGGCCGTCCCGGGAGTACGACGGGTGGTCGTCGTGTTCGCGCCCGGCGAGAGTGATGCCGTGGCCGACGCCCTGAGCCCACATCTCGGCGACGCCGAGGTGCTGCTGGTCGAGGGGGGCGCCACCCGGCACGCGTCGGAGTGGGCGGCGGTCCGCGCGTTGCGCGCCGAGATCGGGTCGGGCGAGATCGACGTCGTGGCAATCCACGACGGCGCGCGCCCGCTGGCCGACGTCGCGCTCTTCGAGGCCACCCTGGCGGCGGCACGCGTGCACGGCGGGGCGATCCCGGTCGTCCCGGCCAGCGGACTGATCCGCAGTGACGGCACGGGGGCCGCGGCCGGCCTGGGCGTCGTACAGACTCCGCAGGCGTTCCGGGCACCCGCGCTGCTGGCCGCACACACCGCGGCCGCGGCGGAGGGCTTCGACGCGACCGACACGGCGGCCGTGCTCGACCGCTACGCCGACGTCGAGGTCGCCGCCGTGCCCTCCACGAGCCACAACCTCAAGGTGACGTTCGCCGAGGACGTCGCCCTCGCCGCCGCCTTGCTCTAGTCAGGCGCGGTCAGCAGCTCGAGCAGGCGTACGTCGTCGGGCGAGGCCACCCGCCGAGCCTCCGGCGGCGCCTCGACGAACTCCACCGCGTGGTCGGCGACCAGCCGCGACACGAGTGCGGAGAGGTCTTCGCCGGGCGGCGTCTCGAGGCCGACCACGACCCGTGCCGGCAGCACGACCGGGGACGCCAGCGCCAACAGCCCGGCCCGGTCGACGGTCTCACCCACCAGGCCGGCGCGTACGACCTTGACGGTGTCGGTGACCGGCCGGACGCCGACCACGACCACGTCGTCGTCGACCGCGCGGCGGACGCAGGAGGCGATGAACCCGGCCGGCGTCATCGGGCACAGGCTGTCGTGCAGCGCGAACGGCTCGGCCGCGTCGCGGATCGACGCCCAGTCGGCGGAACCGTCGACCGGCGTCACGCCCGACTGCCCCAGCGCCCAGGACGCGCACGCGACCAGGGCCTCACCGTGGATGAGCGTGAACGGGAGGGTGCCGCGGTCGTGGGCCAGCACGACGCCCAGGGCGTCGGGGACCTCGTCGTACTCGGACATCGTGCGGGCCACGCTATCGAGAGACAGCACGACCCCCGACACGGGACGTGTGTCGGGGGTCGTGCTGATGAGTTGAACTCAGGAGGCGAGGACCTCGTCGAGGATCGCCTCGGCCTTGTCCTCGTTGGTGTGCTCGGCCAGCGCAAGCTCGGAGACGAGGATCTGGCGCGCCTTGGCCAGCATCCGCTTCTCACCCGCGGAGAGCCCGCGGTCACGCTCACGACGCCACAGGTCGCGGACGACCTCGGAGACCTTCATGACGTCGCCGCTGTGCAGCTTCTCGAGGTTGGCCTTGTAGCGGCGCGACCAGTTGGTCGGCTCCTCCACATGGGCGGCCCGGAGGACGTCGAACACGCGGTCGAGGCCCTCCTTGTCGACGACGTCGCGGACGCCGACAAGATCGAGGTTGCAGGCCGGGACGCGCACGACCAGGTCCTGCTGAGCGACAATCCGAAGAACGAGGTATTCCCGGTCCTCCCCCTTGATGGTCCGCATCTCGATGTCCTCGATGATGGCAGCCCCGTGATTCGGGTAAACAACCGTTTCGCCGACGGTGAAAGTCATATGTTCGGTACCCCTTCCTAGGACTCCATTCTAACACGTCCTCGACTGGCCGCTTCCTTCGTTTCCGCAGGTCAGAGGCCCATTGTGGGCTTGACAGAACATGTGCTCCTGTGGTGGCGGCCAGGTTTCAGGGCTCGACTCGTCCGCACGGGAGGGTCATATGTGCCGCCCTGGGGCGGACGAGCCGCGATACTTCGGCACATGCTTGATCGGTCCCTTCCCGTGCTGCTGCTCCGCGCCGCCCACCCCCGTCAGGCCCTGCTGACGGCCGTGGGTGTCGCCGTCGCAGCGGCGCTTTCTGGTCGCCCCGGACGGGAGGTGCTCCTCGTGCTCGGCACCGTGCTGGTGGGTCAGGCGATCGTCGGGTGGCACCACGACATCGTCGACCGCGCCCGCGACGCCCGGCACGAGATCCCGGGCAAGCCGGTCGGCGAGGCGCTGATCGACCCGGGCACCGTCTGGTTCGCGATCGCGTGCGCCGTCCTGCTCGTCGTACCCCTCTCGGTCGCTGCGGGCGTGCCCGCCGGCACGTCGTACCTCTTGATCGTGCTGATCGGCCTCTTCGGCAACGTGACGCTGCGCAAGGGCTGGCTCTCGTGGCTGCCGTGGGCAGCGAGCTTTGCGCTCTACCCCGCCTACCTGTCGTACGGCGGATGGAGCGGCTCCGGTTCCGACACTCCCCCGGAGGTCGCGATCACGGTCGTGGCGGTTCTGCTCGGCGTCGGCGTCCACGTGCTGCGCTCGCTGCCCGGGCTCGTGGTGGACAACCAGGACGGCTACCGCTCGCTGCCCCTGCGCATCGCCATGAAGACCGGGGCGACCAGGCTCCTCGTCGCCGGCTGCGCGTACGTCGTGCTCGTGCTCTTCGCGCTGCTCGTGGTGGCGCAACAGGTCGGGCTGGCCCAGCAGTCCTGACCCGGCCGCACGCCGCTAGGCTGTGGGCTGCGTCCGACCCCCGCTGACCCAGACCCGCGAAGGCCACCGCATGCAGCTCCGAAAGCAGTCCACTCCCCGCACGCTCATCGGCGCGCTCCTGCTCGCCGCAGCGGTGTCGACCTCCTGTGGATTCAACCTGGCGACCGACCGCTACTACACGCCCGCCAACGGTGCCAACGACCGCGCCGGCGTCGTCGACGTGCTGGCGGCCACCGTCGTGACCGGGGCGGAGGGCGAGGGGGTGTTCATCGCGTCGCTGTCCAACAACTCCCAGACCGAGTCCGTCCAGCTCGAGGGCCTCTCGAGCAACGACCAGGAGGAGCTGTCCGCCGCCGAGGTGACGCCCGTCGACATCGCGCCCGGCGCGCTGGTCAACCTGGCGATCTCCGAGACCCCGATCGCCGTGACCGGCACCTTCGCGGCCGGTGACTACGTGCAGGTCAACGTCGCCTTCAGCAACGGCGAGACCGCGAACATGAAGGTGCCCGTCGTCGTCAACTGCGGCATCTACAACGACGTCGCCGGCGTGCCGGCCGGCCCCGAGGAGTGCGCCATCGCCGAGCCCGCCGAGGGTGGGGAGTGACGATGACCCACACCCTCGTGCTGCTCCGCCACGGCCAGAGCGACTGGAACGCCAAGAACCTCTTCACCGGCTGGGTCGACGTCGACCTCACCGACAAGGGCCGCGCCGAAGCGGTCCGCGGGGGCGAGCAGCTCGTCGAGGCCGGCCTCCTGCCCGACGTCGTACACACCTCGCTTCAGCGGCGGGCGATCACCACCGCCAACCTCGCGCTCGACACCGCCGACCGGCACTGGATCCCGGCACGACGCAGCTGGCGGCTCAACGAGCGCCACTACGGCGCGCTGCAGGGCAAGGACAAGAAGCAGACGCTGGCGCAGTACGGCGAAGAGCAGTTCATGATGTGGCGCCGCAGCTTCGACGTACCCCCGCCGCCGCTCGACGACGACGACGAGTTCTCGCAGGCGGGTGACCCGCGGTACGCCGACCTCGGCGCCGACCTGCCGCGCACCGAGTGCCTCAAGGACGTCATCACCCGCCTGCTCCCCTACTGGGAGTCCGACGTGACGGCCGACCTTCGCGCCGGGCACACCGTGCTCGTCGCCGCCCACGGCAACAGCCTGCGCGCGATCGTCAAGCACCTCGACGGCATCAGCGACGAGGACATCGCGGAGCTCAACATCCCCACCGGCATGCCGCTGGTCTACGAGCTCGGTGACGACCTGATGCCGACGGGCGTGGGTGGTCGCTACCTCGACCCCGAGGCGGCGTCCGCGGCTGCTGCCGCGGTCGCCAACCAGGGTCGCTGAGTCGCATTACACCTCGCTCGTCCTCTCGAGGCGCTCGACTATCGAAGAGCTACGCGTCGATGTCCTGCGGCGCCTTGCCGGTGACCACGAACACCACCCGGTTGGCGATCGACACCGCGTGGTCGGCGATCCGCTCGTAGTAACGGCCCAGCAGGGCGGCGTCGACGGCCGCCTCGACACCGTGTGACCAGTCGTCGGCCAGCAGCGTCACGAAGCTGTCGCGGCGCAGCCGGTCGATCTCCTCGTCGTCCTTGTGGAGGTCGAGCGCCGCGTCGACGTCGCGCAGGGCGATGATCGCGGTGGTCCGGCGCACCATCGCCTCGGCGACCTCGGCCATCCGCTCGATGCTGGGCCGGATCTGCTCGGGTACGGCGATGTTGGGCACCCGGAGCCGGGCGATCTTGGCGACGTGCACCGAGAGGTCGCCCATCCGCTCCAGCTCGGTCACCATCCGCAGCGCGGCGACCACGATCCGGAGGTCGCCGGCGACCGGCGCCTGGAGGGACAGCATCTGGAACGCGTCGTCCTCCACGCGCTCGCGAGCGCGGTCGATGTCGACGTCGGCAGAGATGACCTGTTCGGCCAGGCCGGCGTCGGCGGTGAGTAGGGCACGGGTCGCTCGCTCGACCGCGGTCTCGACGAGTCGGCCGATGGCGGCGAGGTCCTCGAAGATTCCGTCGAGCTGGTCATGGAAGGCATCACGCATGTCGCGGACTGTACGGAGGCCGGGTGTCCGGACGGCGATGACGCGTGAACGACGGGTGAACAGTTGTTGCCCCCCGCATTCGGTGGCGAACGCACGGTGAATGCCGCCGTACTCTGGGCACGTGGATCCGACGACCCAGGCCTCCCTGGCCGCCGTCATCGGCGTGGTCGTCGGTGCGGTCTCCGTGCTCGCCTGGCACATCAGCGACCGCCAGCAGCACCAGCTGGCGACGCCCGAGGAGCCCGCCGTGCCGGCGGGTGTGGCGACGGTGCTCTCCGTGCTGCGCAGCAGCGCGGTCGTCGTCGACGAGAGTGACGTCGTGCTCAAGGCCTCCGCGCCGGCGTACGCGTTCGGGCTCGTGCGCGGCAACGAGCTGGTCATCGAGGAGCTTGCCGAGGTCGTGCGCCAGGTGCGCCGCGACGGGCAGATCCGCGAGACAGAGCTGTCCCTCACCCGCAACCACGCCGCCCCGCGGATGGTCACCGCCCGGGTCGCGCCGCTGGGGTCCCGGCTGGTGCTGGCGCTGGTCGAGGACCGCACCCGCGAGCGCCGGGTCGAGGCCGTACGACGCGACTTCGTCGCCAACGTCAGCCACGAGCTGAAGACCCCGGTCGGCGCGATCCGGCTGCTGTCCGAGGCCGTCGCCGACGCGTCGGAGGACCCCGAGGCCGTCAAGCGCTTCGCCGGCCGGATGCTGACCGAGAGCGACCGGCTGACCAGGCTCGTGCAGCAGATCATCGAGCTGTCGCGGCTGCAGGGTGACGACCCGCTCGAGATGCCGGTGCGCGTCAAGATCGACGAGGTGATCGCGATCGCCGTCGACACCAGCGCCATCGAGGCGCGGGCCAAGCACATCAACCTGATCACCGGCGGAGACAGCGGCCTGCAGGTCTACGGCAGCGACGAGCAGATCACCGCCGCCGTCAGCAACCTGGTCGCCAACGCCGTCGCCTACTCGGGCCAGGGCTCGAGCGTCGTCGTGACGACACGCGGAACCGAGACGAGCGTCGAGGTCTCGGTGATCGACCAGGGCATCGGCATCCCGTCGGGAGAGATCGACCGGATCTTCGAGCGGTTCTACCGGGTCGACCCGGCGCGCCACCGCTCCACCGGCGGCACGGGCCTCGGCCTCTCGATCGTCAAGCACGTCGCGGCCACGCACGGTGGCGACGTCAGCGTGTGGTCCGTCGAGGGCCAGGGGTCGACGTTCACCCTGAGCCTGCCGCGCAGCACCACCACGCACACCACCGACCACACCAAGCACAGCACCCAGGAGGTACGCCGGTGACCCGGGTACTCGTTGTCGAGGACGAAGAGAGCTACAGCGACGCTCTTGCCTACATGTTGCGCAAGGAGGGTTTCGAGGTCGCGATCGCGGCCGACGGCCACGCGGCGCTCAGCGAGTTCGACCGCAACGGCGCCGACATCGTGCTCCTCGACCTGATGCTGCCCGGGATCCCCGGCACCGAGGTGTGCCGCCAGATCCGGGCCACCTCGAGCGTCCCGGTGATCATGGTGTCGGCCAAGGACGACGAGGTGGACAAGGTGGTCGGGCTCGAGCTGGGCGCCGACGACTACGTCACCAAGCCGTACTCGCCGCGCGAGCTCGTGGCCCGGATCCGCGCCGTACTCCGGCGGGGGCACGAGCCCGACCTGCTGCCCGACACGCTCGAGGCCGGTCCGGTGCGGATGGACGTCGAGCGGCACGTCGTGACCGTCGGCGGGACCGAGCAACGGCTGCCGCTCAAGGAGTTCGAGCTGCTCGAGATGCTGCTGCGCAACCCCGGCCGGGTGCTGACGCGCGGGCAGCTGATCGACCGGGTGTGGGGCTCCGACTACGTCGGCGACACCAAGACCCTCGACGTGCACGTCAAGCGGCTGCGCGCCAAGCTCGAGCCCGATCCGTCGGAGCCGAAGTACCTCGTCACCGTGCGCGGGCTCGGCTACAAGCTCGACCTCTGACCGAGCAGGAGCCCCGCGCGACGCCGGCCCGGAATCGACGTCCGAAAGTCGCTGGTCCGCGACCGTAAATCGGGCGGTCGATGTCGGCGGGAGCATCTAGGTTCGAAGGGTGACATCGCCGACGACCCGGTCCCCCCAACCACAGACTCCTCACCCGACCGCTTCCGACCGCGCACCCGTGGTGCCGTGGAAGCCTCTGGCTGCAGTGGCGTTCACGCTGCTGATGTGGGCCTCGGCGTTCGTCGCGATCCGGCATCTGGGCCGTGACGTGCCGCCCGGAGCCCTCTCGCTGGGACGGTTGCTCGTGGCTGTGGTCGCGCTGGGCGTGATGCTGCAGTTCCAGCGCAACCGGCGCTGGCCGACCCGACGCGAGTGGCCTCTGATCGTCCTGGGCGGGGCGACGTGGATCGGCATCTACAACCTCACCCTCAACGAGGCCGAGCGTCGCATCGACGCCGGCACCGCCGCCCTAATCGTGCAGATCGGGCCGATCCTGGTGGCCCTGCTGGCCACGTTCTTCCTCGGCGAGCGACTGACCCGCTGGCTGCTGGCCGGCCTGGCCGTCGGCTTCGCCGGCGTCGTAGTGATCGGCCGGGTCTCCTCCACCGGTGGCAACGGCGACCTGCTCGGTGTTGTGCTCGCGGTCGTCGCGGCGCTGACGTTCGCCGTCGGCGTGATCACCCAGAAGAAGCTGCTGGGGGCGATGAGCGCCCTCGAGATGACCTTCTGGTACTACGTCGTGGGTGCCGTCGTGTGCCTGCCGTGGGCCGGCGAGCTGGTGGAGGTCGCCGGCGAGACCAGCGTCGCCAACCTGGGCTGGATCGTCTTCCTGGGCGTCTTCCCCTCCGCGATCGCGTTCACCACGTGGGCCTACGCGCTCTCCCACTCCGACGCCGGCAAGTTCGCGATGACCACGTTCCTGGTCCCGTTCATCACCACGCTGATCGCCTGGCTGGCCCTCGGCGAGGTGCCCGCCGCCCTGGCGTTCGGTGGCGGCGCGCTCTGCATCATCGGGGTGCTGCTGACGCGCCGTACGACCAGGCCCGTGGCGCAGGTGCCCGAATGCCCCGGCCCGGTCGAAACTCGGCCATGATGACCGCATGCAGATCCTCGCGAACGTTCTGATCGGGCTGGTCGCTGCGCTGCACGCGTACTTCCTCGTGCTCGAGATGTTCCTCTGGAACACGCCCACCGGGCACAAGGCCTTCGGGCTGAAGCCCGAGTTCGCCGAGGAGTCCAAGTCGCTGGCCGCCAACCAGGGCCTCTACAACGGCTTCCTGGTCGCCGGCCTGGTCTGGGGCCTGGTCGACGACCGGTTCGATGTGAAGGTCTTCTTCCTCGTCTGTGTCGTCGTCGCCGGCCTGTACGGCGCGGCCACCGTGAGCCGCCGCATCCTGCTCATCCAGGCGCTTCCCGCAGCGCTGGCCCTGCTGGCGTTGGTGATCAGCCGCTGAGGCCGAACCACGGCAGGCACGGCTCCAGACCGGTCACAGTCACGCTGTGGCGGACCGCCTCCCAGGTCTTGCGAGCAAGTCTCAGGTGCTGCACTTCGACCACGCCGCTGGGCGAATCGGTTCGGCTGACCCCGTTGTCGACGTAACCCAGCCGTCGCGACACCGCCAATGACGCCACGTTGTCGAACCGTGCCGACGACACCGCCGCTTCCGCACCGAGGTGGTCGAAGCCGAGACCCAGGACCGAGGTCCGCATGGCCACGGCCGTACGACGGCCACGCGCCGGGACGGCCAGCCAGGATCCGGTGTCGACGGTCCGCAACCTCGGGAAGTCCTCTCCCTCCAGAGACTGCAGGCCGACCAGCTGACCGTCTACCTCCACCGCCAAGTCGAGGCACCACGACCTCGGCGACCAGGAGCCGCGATCGCGCCAGATGCCCTGCACCAGCAAGCGACGACGGTCGGCGGCTGGGGCCAGACCGACGAGTCGCTCCGCGTGCGGGTCCTGCTCAGCGTCGTCCGGGAACAGATCGGCCAGCTCCGGCACGTCGGTATCTGTCACAGGACGCAACGTGACGGCGCCACATGTCAGACGTAGGTCGAAGAAGGGCCAGTCCACACGCGCGACCCTAGGCGGCTAGTCAACCGTTCGACCACGCGGCTGGTGTGGTCCAACAACTGTTCAACGCGCAGGACTGTCGCTGCTGCTAGGCGGACGGCCCGTCCGAGGGCCGCAGCGCGGTGAACGCCTCGAGATTCTTCGTCGACTCGCCCCGCGAGAGCCGCCACTCCCACTCCTTGCGGATGGAGGAGGCGAAGCCGAGCTCGAGGATCGCGTTGAACGACTCGTCGGCGTGCGCCAGCACCGAGCCCAGCAGCCGGTCGAGCTCCTCGGGGTTCACCATCGACAACGGCAGCCGCGCGTCGAGGTAGATGTCACCGAGGTGGTCGACGGCGAACGCCACTGCGTACATCTTGAGGTTGCGCTCGAGCAGCCAGCGGTAGACGCGGGCGTGGTTCTCGTCGGGGTTGCGACAGACGAACGCGTGTACGCCGAGGGCGTGGGGGCCGACGTCAAGGCGCACCGCGGTCTGGAGCTTGCGCTCGCCGGGCAGGGTCAGCGAGAAGGAGCCGGGCGAGGCCTCGGTGAACTCGATCTCCTCGGCGCTCAGGAAGTCGCGCACCACGTCTGCGGTCATGCGCTGGCCTCCAGGCGCATCAGCGACGCTGCCCGCTTGTAGATCTCGAGCGTGCGCTCGGCGGTGCGTTCCCAGGCGAAGAGCCGGGCCTGCTCGACGGCGCCGGCGGAGAGCCGGGCGCGCAGGTCGTCGTCGCGGATGATCGAGCCGAGGGCGGCCGCCCAGTCGCGGGGCTCGTGGCTGTCGACCAGCAGTCCGCTGCGACCGTCGGCGACCACGGTGGTGAGTCCCCCGACAGCGGCCGCGACGACCGGGGTGCCGGTGGCCTGGGCCTCGGCGGCGACCAGCCCGAACGACTCGTTGTACGACGGCACGGCGACCAGAGTGGCGGCCGCGCACCACGTGGCCAGCTCGGTCTGTGCGACCGGCGGCACGAACCGGACCACGTCGTCGAGGCCGAGCTCCGCAGAGAGCTGAGCGAGCGACTCGGGGTGCTCGAGGCCGCTGCCGGAGGGGCCGCCGACGATCGGCACGACCAGGCCCGAGCGCAGGGCAGGATCCTCGTCGAGGAGCACGGCGACCGCGCGCAGGAGTACGTCGGGGGCCTTGAGCGGCTGGATCCGGCCGGCGAACAGCAGCACGTGAGCGTCCTCGGGCAGGCCGACCATCCGGCGGGCCTCCGCCTGGTCGCGCCGCCGGAAGACGCTCAGGTCGACACCCGGGTGCACGATCTCGACGCGGTCGGGCACCGCGTCGTAGAGGTCGACGAGCTGCCGTGCCTCGATGTCGGTGTTGGCGATGAGCATGTCGGCGGCCTCGACGACCTGCTCCTCACCGATGACGCGGGCCAGGGGCTCGGGGCTGTCACCCTCGGCAAGCGCGGCGTTCTTGACCTTCGCCATGGTGTGCATCGAGTGCACGAGCGGCACCCCCCAACGATCGCGGGCCAGCGCGCCGACCTGGCCGGAGAGCCAGTAGTGGGAGTGGACGGCGTCGTAGTGGCCGATCGGCTGGGCCGCCTCGGTGCGCAGCACCTCGCGGGCGAAGACACAGAGCTGACCCGGCAGCTCGGCCTTGGTCAGCCCCTCGAAAGGGCCGGCGTTGATGTGCCGCACCAGCACGCCGTCGGAGGCCTCGACGACCTGCGCCAGCGTCGAGGACGTCGCGCGCGTGAAGATGTCGACCGCGATGCCCTGGGCGGCGAGACGCTTGGACAGCTCGATGACGTAGACGTTCATGCCGCCGGCGTCGCCAGTGCCCGGCTGGTCGAGCGGGGAGGTGTGGAGGCTGATCATCGCCACCCGGCCGCGCCACTGCGTCGACTGTCGTGTCACCGGTGCCCCTTCGTCGGTCGGTCCAAAGGACCACAACCGCAAATGGGGCCGCGGGATTCCCGGAGCCGTGGATGCGCCTCAGCGGGCATGCGCGCCGGCGGACCGCCTGGGCGTGCGGGCCCGGCCGGTCACGGAGGCGAAGATCCCACCGATGATCGCGACGATCCCGGTGATGCTGTCGAACATCAGCGCGCCGCCGACCGGTCGGAACATCTCGACGACGGACCATGTCAGCCCGGCCGCGCCCACTCCGGCGACGGCGCGCAACCACCATGTGCCGCGCCGCGCGAGACCGGCCCCGGCGATCAGCAGGCCGACTCCGAGCAGCGCCAGGCCGGCGTACCGCATCGCGTCCGCAGCGGAGCCCGACGGGGCCAGGACCCACCTCGCGACCCAGACGGCGCCGCCGAGCAGGCAGCAGAGGCCGGCGATACGACGTGGGGTCATGAGTACCTTCTCTTCCGGGCCGGGCGGGCCAAGTGTGCCAGCACTCTCACGCGGCGCAAATGGGCCCGTGGGCGTCAGTCGGCGGTGTGCGTGCCCTGGTGGAACCGCTGCACCCAGCGGCCGGACTCGCGGACCCACAACGACGAACGCAGCGCGCTCGCCTCGTCGGTGTGACTGCGCCACAGGAGCAGGATCACGTCGTCGGACAGCCGTTGCACGTCGACCACCTCGAGGCTGATCAGCCCGATCGGCCCGATCTCGGCGAGGATCTCGTCTCGGCTCCACAGCCTCCCGGACTTGCCGATCTCCTGCCAGAGCGGGTGCAGCAGGGCCGCGACCGACACCGCGTCGGCGCGGACCTGGTCGGTCAGCAGTGAGCGTTCGAGGGCGATCACGGTCTGCTCGGGCGTCTCGACCGGATCGGCGCTCTCGAGGTCGGCAAAGAGGTCGGGCTCCTCGTCGATCTGACCCGGCATGGCGGCCGGGTGGGCGACCTGGGCGCCAGCGAAACCCGGACCGGGATCCGGCGCGGCCCCGGACTTCCACGCGGTGGCCGCAGCGTTGGCGAGCCGGTCGGCCTCCTCGTTGAGCGGGTGGCCGGCATGCCCCTTGACCCACTCGAAGACGACGCGACGACCCTTCATGGCCTCGTCGAGCGCCTTCATCAGGTCGATGTTCATGACGGGCTTGCCGTCGCCCTTCTTCCAGCCGCGCCGCTTCCAGCCGGGCATCCACTTGGTGATCGAGTTGATGACGTAGGTGCTGTCGCAGATGATGTGCAGCTCGTCGTCGAGGTGCGCGGTCTGCTGCAGCAGGTCGAGCACAGCCATCAGCTCGCCCATGTTGTTGGTGCCGTTGGACCAGCCGCCGCACGCCCAGTGATCGTCGTCGGAGTACCAGCCCCAACCGGCCGGTCCGGGGTTGCCCAGGGCGGAGCCGTCAGCGGCTGCAGTGATCGTCACCCGCGCGATCCTGCCATCATGGCGCCATGACAACTGATGAGGACTCCCGTCGGGTTGCCGTCGTCACCGGTGCGAGCAGTGGCATCGGTGCAGCGACCGCCCGGGCCCTGGCCGGTGCGGGCTTCCGGGTGGTCTGCGCCGCGCGTCGTACGGACCGGATCGAGGCACTGGCCGCCGAGATCGGCGGCGTGGCGGTCGCCTGCGACGTGACCTCCGCCGAGTCGGTGGCCGGTCTCATCGCCGCCCTCGATGGCCCGGTGCACGTGCTGGTCAACAACGCGGGTGGCGCGTTCGGGTCCGACGAGATCGCGATCGCCGACCCCGAGCAGTGGCAGGCGATGTATGACGTCAACGTGATCGGCCTGCTGCGCGTGACCCAGGCCCTGCTGCCGGCGCTCCGCGAGTCCGGCGACGCCGTGATCATCAACATGGGCTCGACCGCCGGCCGCATCGCCTACGAAGGCGGCGCCGGCTACACCGCGGCCAAGCACGGCACCCGGGTCGTCACCGAGACGCTCCGGCTGGAGCTGTGCGGCGAGCCGATCCGGATCAGCGAGGTCGCGCCCGGGCTGGTGCAGACCGACGAGTTCGCACTGGTGCGCTTCGGTGGCGACCAGGCGAAGGCAGACGCCGTGTACGACGGCGTGCCCGACCCGCTCGTCGCGGCCGACATCGCCGACGCCATCACCTGGATCGCCACCCGTCCCTCGCACGTCAACATCGACGAGATGGTGATGCGTCCGCGCGCGCAGGCCGCGCAGCACAAGGTCCACCGGGTGTAGCCCCCTCCGCGCGGCCTCCCGGAAGTGGCACACTTCCGCTGTGCAGACCATCGGACTCATCGGCGGCATGAGCTGGGAATCCAGCCTCGTCTACTACCGCGACCTCAACGTCGGGGTTCAGGAACGGCTCGGTGGCCTGTCGTCACCGAAGGTCGTCCTCAGCACGGTCGACTTTGCCGAGGTCACCGACATGGAGGACAACGAGCGCTGGGACCAGATCGGCACCCTGCTCAGCGAGGCGGCCCAGGGCGTCGAGCGCGCCGGCGCCGACTTCCTGATGCTGTGCACCACGACGTTCCACAAGGTGGCCGGCCAGGTCGCCGCCGCCGTCGACATCCCGCTGCTGCACCTGGCCGACGTCGTGGCCGACGCGTGCCGCGCGGCGGGCGTCGAGAAGGTCGCGTTCCTCGGCACCACCGTCGCCATGAACGACCCGTTCTTCATCAACCGCATCGCCGAGGGCGGGCCGGAGGTCATCGTCCCCGACGCCGTGCACCACGAGTGGCTCAACGCCGCGATCTACGAAGAGCTCGTGCACGGTCGCGTGGTCGACGGGACCCGTCGCCGGGTCGTCGCGCTGATCGACGAGCTGTGGGACGCGGGTGCCGGCGGCGTGCTCCTTGGCTGCACCGAGCTCGAGCTGCTCGTCCACCAGGCCGACTGCGAGGTGCCGCTCTTCCCGTGTACGACGCTGCACGTGCGCGCGGCGCTCGACCGCGCTTTGGCCTGAGTCTCGCGGAGACTCGACCACCCACAGAGCGTCAGTACGTCGGGACCGACACCATGGCCAGCCGGCCGGATCCGTAGCCCGCGATCCCGACCGTGACGTCCTCGCGCGCCCCCAGGGTGGCGGCGATGGCGGCAAGCTCGGGGGGCAGGACGTCGTTCGGGCTGTAGGTGCGCTCGAGGCGTTGGTGGATCCCGCTGGCGTCGCCGATCGGGGCGGCAAGGACGTTGAGGAGCTCGGCGGTGTTGTCCATCAGGTTCGTGGGCATCACGTTGTCCTCGATCGCCGCTTCAGCACCACCGACGGGCACGAGGGCCAGCGCCGCGCCCGTGTACGCGACGAGCACGAAATCCATCAGGGCCACAGCTGACAGACGACCTGCGTCATCGACGTACACGGCAAAGGCCGGGGCGGGCACGATGTCGGGGCTCAGCGGCTCCGGTGCGTCGCCGATGGTGACGTCGCGGCCCAGCAGGCCCTCGAAGAGGTCCTTGATCTGCTTGCGGTCAGGCATCTGCATGGTCGGGTGCTCCTCGAGTCGGTGGGTCAGACCAGGACCGCGCCGAGCGCGTCCTGGAAGGTGTCCGGGGTGAACGGCTTGGCGATGACGAACATCGCACCGGCCTTCTGGGCGAGGTCACGCATCTCGGGCGAGCCCTCCGAGGTGACGAAGCCGAACGGCACGGCGTTGCCACCGGCACGAAGCTCACGGAGCAGTTCGATGCCGGTCATGTTGGGCATGTTCCAGTCTGAGAGCACCATGTCGGGGCGCTCGCTGGCGACCTTCGCGAGCGCGTCGACGCCGTCCTCGGCCTCGACGAAGTCGTGGTGACCGAGCCCGGCCTGGCGCAGCGTGCGGAGCACGATCTGGCGCATGACCCTGCTGTCGTCGGCGATGAGGACCTTCATGGGAGTGTTCCGTTTCTACTCGTGGGACGCACCGGCTGGGGGGTCAGCGGGCGGGGAGGATCGAGATCAGGACGGGGTCGTCGTGCCAGGACACGGTGAGGTGGACGGCATCGGCGGCGAGCTCGGGCGTGGAGCCCTCGGTCACGCTCGGCAGACCGAGCGACGAGGTGCCGCCGACGGCACCCTTGAGGCTGCCTGCCACGACATTGACCACCTCGCCGAGCGCATCCTCGACGTCGTCCAGCTCGGGGTCGACGCCCTCCGTGAGCCTCAGCAACGCGCGGGTCATCGACACGGCGGCCGAGTCGGGGCACCAGAGCCGCAACGTGCCGCTCCAGTCGCCGTCGACGGTGATCGATGCCAGGACGCCTGTCTGGCCGGAGGGCCACGAACCGAGCCAGGGCAGCACCGGCCGGTGCAGCATCGCGGTCCACACCTGCTCGACGACGGCGCCGAGCAGGACGTCGTTGGGCGCAAGGACGGTCGTCATCTCACACCTCCACGGGTACGTCGGGAAGCAGGCCGAGGAACTCCAGCTTCTGGCGCATGTCATCGGCCTCGAAGGGCTTGGTGAGGTACTCGTGGGCGCCGGCGGCGAGCGCCCGCACAATGCGGTCCTGCTCACTCTCGGTCGTCACCATCATGAGCGTGATCCCTCGCCACTCGGGGCGCTTGCGCACCTGCGTGACAAAGGTCAGGCCGTCCATGACGGGCATGTTCCAGTCGACACAGGCGAGTTGGGGAGGCTCTTGCTGGGCCTCCAGCACGTCGAGCGCTTCTTGGCCGTCACCGGCCTGGAGTATCTCGAAGCCAGCTGTGGACAGGATGTTCCCGACGATGCGGCGCATCGCGCGGGAGTCGTCGACTACCAGGGCACGCATGAGCGATCTTCCTCTCTGATCCGGTACAGGGCGGAACGACCGGTGGGCTCTCGTTCCCAGCCGTCATCGACCCCACGAGTCATCTCCGCGCCGCCGAGGAACAGGTATCCGTCGGGGGCCGTGACCTGGCGCACCCGGCGCAGGATGTCGCGCTTGGTCTCCAGGTCGAAGTAGATGAGCACGTTGCGCATGAAGACGATGTCGAACTTGCCCATCAACGAGTAGGGGCGCAGCAGGTTGAGCTGGCGGAACTCGACCTTCGAGCGCAGCTCGGGACTGATCCGCCAGTTCAGGCCGTCGCGTTCGAAGTGGCGCACCAGCAGCGACGCCGGCAGACCACGGTTGACCTCGAGCTGGGAGTACTCCCCCGCCCGACCGCGCTGCACCATCTCGTCCGACAGGTCGGTCGCGACGATCGTGACGTCCCAGTTGGCGAGCAGCGGCGAGTCGAGCACCGACATCGCGACGCTGTAGGGCTCCTGGCCGCTCGAGCACGCGGCGCACCAGATCCGGATCGCCTTCCGGGGCCGGGTCTTCGCGAGCGTCGGCAGCACCGTCGTACGCAACGCCGTGAACGGGTCGTTGTCGCGGAACCACGACGTCTCGTTGGTCGTCAGCGCCTCCACGACGGCCGTCAGTAAGCGAGGCTGGCGACGAAGGGCCACGTCCGCGACGTACGACGTCACGTCGCTGTGGCCAGCCGCGCGAGCGAGCGGCAGCAGCCGCGACTCGACGAGGTACTCCTTGCCGGTGTCGAGCACGATCGCGCTTTCGGTGCGGACCAGGTCACGGACGAAGTCGAACTCACGGGAACCCATGCTCACCTGGCCACCTCCACTGCTTCAGGCACTGCGATCCGGCTCGGTCGGGCGAGCCGGCGGACCAGCTCAGGGGCGATCTGCGGCAACGGCAGCACCAGCTCGGCGAGCCCTGCGTTGGTCACGGCGCCCGGCATGCCCCAGACGACCGATGTCGCCTGGTCCTGGGCGATGACGCTGCCGCCACGTTGGGTGATGAGGTCCGCGCCGCGCTCGCCGTCCTGGCCCATGCCGGTCAGCACGACACCGAGCACGGCGCCCCCGGCGGCCTCGGCGGCACTGCGGAAGAGCACGTCGACCGCAGGTCGGCAGTAGTTCTCCTGCGGGCCTTGGGAGAGCTTGGCGACGAAGCCCCGCGAGGTGGACACGAGCTCGAGGTGGTAGTTGCCCGGTGCGATGGCGGCCTGGCCCGGGCCCACCAGCTGGTCGTGCTCGACCTCGGTCACCTCCCACGCCGAAGCGCGGTCGAGTCGGGCGGCGAACTGGCGGGTGAAGACCGGCGGCATGTGCTGGACGACCGCGATCGGGAGGGGCAGGAGCGGCAGCGACGTGAAGAGGGTGTGGAGGGCCTCGGGGCCGCCGGTGGAGCTGCCGATCACGAGCAGCCGATAGCCCTCGGAGCCGGTGCGCGTCGCGAGCGAGGGCCGCGGCGACGTCAGGGTCCTGGGCGTCGGCACGACCGCCGAGGGACGGAGGAAGGTGCGGGGCACGAGTGACTTGATACGCGGGATGAGCGACTCGCGCACGAGCTCCATGGAGCGGTGCACGCTGCCGACGTTGGCCGGCTTGGCGACGTAGTCGGTGGCACCCGCGGCAAGCGCGTCGAGGGTCGCGACGGCGCCCTGCTCGGTGAGCGTGCTGAACATGATGATCGGCGACGTGCACCCGGAGGCGCGGAGCGCCCGCACGGCCTCGATGCCGTTCATCTCCGGCATCTCGATGTCCATGGTGATCAGGTCGGGCTTCAGTGACTCGACCTTGTGCAGGGCCGCGCGACCATTGACGGCCGTGCCGACGACCTCGATGTCGGGGTCCTCCTGGAGCAGGTCACTCACCAGGCGCCGGATGACGACGGAGTCGTCGACGACCAGCACGCGGATCGGCGCCATGGAAGTCCTCATTCTGCGGGGGATGTGGTCCCCCGGACGAGTGACCGCCTGACTCATCGGCAGGTGCCGACGCGACCTGAGCGATTCAGCCGCTGACGAGACGCCATGGGCGCAGGAGTACGTCGGCCTCCGAGGCCGGCAGCAGGTCGTCGACCAGCTGCGCCTGGAGGACTCCCGCCAGCGCGTTCCACGCGCCGTACGCACCGTCGGAGGCGGTGAACCCGCCCCGGTGGAACGCGACGACCCCGGCGAGCTGCACGTCGAGGGCGAGCCGGAGCCGTTCGGACATGGTCACCGCCCACGTCGCTCGATGCATCGCCGGCGCCCACTGGGCCGTGTGGGGGCGGACCTCGTCGACGACCCGACGCCACGCCGTACGCATCTCGTCGTCGGCCGAGGCGATGGCGCGCAGCACGGACGAGGCGCCCGGGGCGTCGACCACGTCGAGACCGTCGAGACCGTCGACCGACAGCACCCCGGCGGCACCCAACGGCGCGGTCATCTCGACCCACAGGTCGGGGTGGGCCGGCTCACGGAGGTACTCGGCCACAGCAGCGTCGGAGAGTACGTCGGCCGCGTCGGCAGCGACCGGGTCCTGCACGGCCATCGATCCACTGCGCAACCAGGTCCAGTCGAAGATCTCGTGCCGCACCAGGTGGTCGAGCCCGGCGGCGTCGCCGAGCATGCCGTTCTCGAGGCGACGCAGGGTGTGCAGCTGCCCGCGCGCGGCCTCGTCGAACGCGCGCCCGGCGTCTGGCAGGAGGTCGGCCAGAGCATCACGCTCGACCATCGCGGCGTCGAGCGCGGAGTGGCGATGCCGTCGGGCCCGTGGTCCGGGGTGGGCAGCGGCGAGCCGGTCGAGCTCGGCGGGTCCACACGCAAGGGCAGCGCGCAGCACACCGGCGACGGCTGCGCCGTGCGGGAGCCGGGCCAGGTCGAAGCCGAGGGTGGCCGCGCCCACGACGGAGTAGCGCATCGTCACCCCTCCCCGCGTCGGCTGTCGTCAGGGGACGACGAAGCCGGTGGCGCCCCCAAGGATGCCACCGGCCTGGTCGTACGTCAGCCCCGGATCAGCCCTGGCGGAAGCGGCCGACCTCGGACCGGAGGTCGTTCGACATCCGAGCGAGCTCGTTGATCGCGTCGAGGGTCTGCGTGACCGACTGCGTGGTGGTGTCGGCTGCTGCCGCCACGCCGGCGATGTTGCTCGCGATCTCGCCCGAGCCGGCGGAGGCCTCGGCGACGTTGCGGCTCATCTCGCTGGTGGTCGCGGTCTGCTCCTCCACCGCCGAGGCGATGGTGAGCTGGTAGTCGTTGATCGAGGTGATGATCGTGGCGATCTCACGGATCGCCTCGACCGCGCCACCGGTGTCGCCCTGGATCGCCTCGACCCGACGGGCGATGTCCTCGGTGGCGTTGGCCGTCTCGCGCGCCAGCTCCTTGACCTCGTTGGCGACGACCGCGAAGCCCTTGCCGGCCTCGCCGGCGCGGGCGGCCTCGATGGTCGCGTTGAGGGCCAGCAGGTTGGTCTGCTCGGCGATCGAGGT
This sequence comes from Nocardioides sp. InS609-2, assembly GCF_023208195.1. Lineage (NCBI taxonomy): Bacteria > Bacillati > Actinomycetota > Actinomycetes > Propionibacteriales > Nocardioidaceae > Nocardioides > Nocardioides sp. InS609-2. The sequence continues at coordinate 1,982,911 of NZ_CP060034.1, forward strand.
GATCACCTTGACGACGTTGCCGATCTCCTGGCTCGACGTACCGAGCTTGGAGACGGCGTCGTTGGTGGTGTCGACCATGTGCACCGCCTGCGAGGCGACCCGGGCCGCTTCGTTGGCCGAGTGGGCGATCTCGCGGATCGAGGCACCCATCTGCTCGGCGCCCGCGGCCACGGTCTGCACGTTGCGGGAGATCTCCTCCGACGCACCGGCGACGAGGCCGGCCTGGGTCGAGGTCTCCTCGGCACCAGCCGAGATCTGCTGCGACGACGCCGACAGCTGCTCGGAGGCGGCGGCGACGGCGTCGGCCGAGACCGACACCGCGGTGACGATCTGGCCGACCGACTCGACGGAGTGGTTGAGCGCCCGCTCGAGCTGACCGAGCTCGGCCGAGGAGGTCTCGGGGACGCGCTGGGAAAGGTCGCCCTCCGCGAAGGCCTCGAGGGCGTCGACCGAACGGCGCAGTGGGCGGGTGATGCTGCGGGCAATGGCGTAGGAGGCGCCCAACAGGACAACGATGCCGACGAATGCGATGACAGGCGTCAGTAGGCGTGTCTGCGACGCGATGTCGTCCTGCTTAGCCCCGAGCACAGCGGTGTAGCCATCCATGGCGTCCATGGCGTTCCCGATGGCTTCGTCGGTGAGGTCGTTGGCGGCCTGGATGTCGCCAACCTGCGCCTTCGCCGTTGCCTGGTCGGAGCCGACCGTTGCCAGGAGCGTCTCGATCTTGTCGACGTAGGTAGCGAACTCGCCGGCCAGCGGGTCGACTGCCGCCCGCGCGTCGGCGTCGAGGTTGCCCGCGTTGGCCTCGATGATCGCGAGCTGCTCGTCGACCGTGGCCGCGTCCTCACTCAAACTGGCCCGCTGTTCGTCGAGGTCCTCGCCGAGGATCGCCTTCAGCGCCGTCACCTTGATCTCGCTGGCCCGCGTGTCCATGGCAAACAGGGCGGCCTGCACCCGCCTGGCCTCGATGAACTGGCCGGTGATGTCGGAGAGCCGCGACTGGCCAGACAACGCGGTGAAGAGCACGGCAGACACGGTGACGGCACCGACTGCGGCGATGGCAGCGAGCCGACGACCCACGCTCAGGGTGACGGGTGACTTCATGGGATATCCGTTTCTCGTGATCAGGCGGCGACGGCGCGGTCGACGTCGAGGGCTAGGAGCAGGCGGTGGTCGAGCTTGTAGGCCCCGAGCAGTAGCTCGCGAGACGTTGCGCTGAGGGTGTCGGGCGGTGATTCGAACTGGTCGTCCTCGACGTCGACGACCGCTCCGATGCTGTCGACCAGGAGCGCGACCGACTCGCCGGCAGCCCTGATCACCACCATCATCTGGTCGGCTTCCCCGGTGTGCGGTGGCATGCCGAGCTGCTCGCGCAGGTCGATCGCGCTGAGCACCTGGCCACGGAGGTTGATGAGTCCGGCCAGCGTGGAGGGCGCGAGCGGGATGCGGGTGCGCGGGAGCCCGCGCAGCACCTCGCGCACGGACTCGACGCGGACGCCGTACAGCCGCGCGTCGAGGGTGAACGTGACGAACCGGGTGCTCATACCGCCTCCTGCTCAAGTGCGTCGAACGCTGATCCGGAGCCCGACCAGGCGTCGTACGACGACAGGTCGGAGCTGTCGGTGCCCGCATAGAAGTGGGGGTCGGCGGCGAGCACGGCGTCGCGCACGTCGAGTACCTCCACGACTCGGTCGCGGACCAGCACCGAGCCGAGCAGACCCCGGTCGGCGATGTCGTGGTGGATCTCGGTCTCCTCGTCGACGATGTCGACGATCTCCTCGACGACGATCGCGAGGCTGCGCGCGCCGGCGGTGTAGATGATGACCACCAGGTCCTTCTCGCCCGACTCACCCGTGTCATACGTCGCGACGCCCAGGTGCCGGGCCAGTCGCAGCAACGGCAGGATCTCCCCGCGATACTGGACGACCTCACGGCTGCCCACGACCTCGACGGACGCCTGCGGGATCTTCTCGAGCCGGGTCACAGACGACAGCGGGATGGCGACCCGACGACCGCCACCGATACCGGCGACGAGGAGCCGGACGTGCTCGACGGCCACCTTCGTCTCCTCGGCCTGCGCGGCGACGCGCTCGAGGATGTCGGCGTTGAGGGAGCGGCGGGCCAGCGCCTGTACGTCGAGGATGAGCGCCACCCGGCCGTCGCCCAGGATCGTGGCACCTGAGTAGGTGCCGAGGGACTTCAGGCGCGCCCCGAGCGGCTTGACGACGATGTCCTCGGTCGACAGCACCCGGTCGATGACCAGTCCGAAGCGCTTGCCATCGGCCTGGAGGACCGCGATCAGCACGTGGCCGTCGCTGCGCTCGGACTCGACGCCGAGCACGTCCGCGAGGTGGACGAGCGGCAGGAGGGTGCCGCGCAGTCGGTGCACGGGGGCGCCGTTGACGTCTTCGATGGCGGTGGCCGCACGGTCCGCGCCCAGCGACACGAGCTCGAGCAGGTTGACCTGTCCGATGGCATAGGTGTCACCTGCGCACTCGACGGTCAGGGACGGCACGATCGCGAGCGTGAGCGGGATGCGAAGACGACAGGTGGTGCCGCGGCCGAGCACCGAGTCGATCTCGATGGTGCCGCCGATGCTCTCGATGTTGGTCTTGACGACGTCCATGCCGACGCCGCGGCCCGACACGTTGGTGACCGCGGTGGCGGTCGAGAAGCCCGCGGTGAAGATGAGCTGGAGGATGTCGGCGCTCGACATCAAAGCGACCTGGGCCTGCGTGCGCACGCCCTTGTCGACGGCCTTGGCAGCGATCCGCGCAGGGTCGATGCCGGCGCCGTCGTCACATACTTCGACGACCACCTGGCCGCCCTCGTGGTAGGCGCGCAGGGTCACCAGGCCCTCGGCCGGCTTGCCGGCCGCCACCCGCTCGGCGGCCGACTCGAGTCCGTGGTCGACCGCGTTGCGCACCAAGTGGGTCAGCGGATCCTTGACCGACTCGAGCAGCGAGCGGTCGAGCTCGGTCTCCCGGCCGACCATGGCCAGCTCGACCTGCTTGCCGCAGGCGGCTCCGAGGTCGCGTACGACGCGCGGCAGCTTGGCCCAGAGGTGGTCGATCGGCTGCATGCGCGTCTTCATGACGCCCTCCTGCAGCTCGGTCGCGATCAGGTTGAGTCGCTGGGCGGCGCGCACGAGCTCGAGGTTCTCCTGTCCGGAGGCCTGTCGCACGATCTGGTTGCGGGTCAGCACCAGCTCTCCGACCTGTCGCATCAGGCTGTCGAGCACGTCGACGTCGACGCGGATCGACGACTCGGCGACATTGCGCCGGGTGCCCTCCTCCTCGGCAGGGGAGCCGGCGACCGGGTCTGCGACCGGCACGACCGCCAGCTCGACTACGGGATCGGCGGCCAGCTCCTCGACGAGGTCGGCTGCCAGGTCGGCTCGGGGGTCGGTCTCGGGGACCGGATCAGGCACGAGCACCGGGGAAGGCATCACGTCCCGGCCCTCCAGCACCTCGGTGATCCGGGCGACCGCCTCACTGACGTCGACGGTGCCCTCGGTGCCGTCGTGCTCGATGGCGGCCAGCAGGTCACGCACCCGGTCCACCATGGCCAGCAGCACGTTGGTGGTGGCGGGGGTCATGGTCATCTTGCCGTCACGCAGCCGGGCGAGCAGGTTCTCCCCGACGTGGGTCACCGCCTCCAGCCGGCCGAAGGCCAGGAAGCCGCTGGTGCCCTTGATCGTGTGGATGGTCCGGAAGATGCTCCCGAGCAGGTCGCGGGAGTCAGGGTTCCTCTCCAGCTCCACGAGGTCGCGGTCCAGCTGATCGAGGTTCTCGTGGCTCTCCACCAGAAACTCCGAGATGATCTCGTCCATCTCATCGATCTCGTCCATTTGTGGCCCTTCCCTCAAGCGTCGACAGGGGGACTATCGACACGAGAGGGGCTGACCTGAGAGGAATCGCGGGGCGCCGCTCGGTTAGCGCGTCGCGCCATCCTCGGTGCCGGACAACACGACCTCGGCCAAACGGTGCAACCTGGCGTCGAGGTGCTGCTCCGGTACGGCGACCGGGTCGGCCCCGCAGATCTCGAACGTGTAGGTGAACATGTCGGGCTTGGGCAGAGCCGGCTTGACGCGGCGCAGGTCCAGGCCGCTGACCAGGTCGCGCACCTCATCCGCTCGCGGATCGGCGCCGTCGAGGTCGACGACGCCGACGGTGGTGCGGCCGGCGAACCCACCCGATCGACGGACTGCCACGACTCCCGCAGGCACGTCGGTCGGCGAAGCGGCTGCCCCCGTCCCGGTGGGGACGGACTCACCTCCGGGGTCGACGCCGACCTGTAGCCAGGCCTGCCCGACGGCCTCTGCCCGGTCACCGGCGGCGGCGACCGTGGCCGCGGCGAAGGCCGAGAAGTCGGCGTCGGCAGCGAGCCTGCCGGAGGTGAGCGCGGCGTACCAGATCTGTCCGGCGCCCTGCCAGACCGAGCCACCGATGGCGAGTGCAGCAAGATGGAAGGCGCGGTTGGGGATGCCGGAGTTGATGTGCGTACCACCGTTGTCGTCGGCGGTGTCGACGAATTCGTCCATGTGGCCGACCTGCGGATCCTGGCCGAGCACCGGGTCGTCGTAGGCGGTGCCGGGCGCCGCCATGTCGCGCAGCGCCCGCGCCTGCACCCCCGGGAGGAAGAGGCCCTCGCCGATCAGCCAGTCGGCCTGGTCGACGGTCTGGCCGAGAACCCGCTGCTTGAGGCAGGAGGCAAAGACGTCGGAGACCGACTCGTTGAGCGCCCCCGGCTGACCCTCGTAGGCCAGGGCGGCAGTGCTCTCGGTGACCGCATGCGTGAACTCGTGCGCGAGCACGTCGATCGCCGTGGTGAACCGGTCGAAGACCCGACCGTCGCCATCGCCGAAGACGAGGTGCGCGCCGTCCCAGAAGGCGTTGTCGTAGTCCTTCTCGTAGTGCACCGTGAGCGAGACGCCGACCCCCTGCCCGTCGTACGACGCCCGGCCGAACTCCTCGGCGAAGAGCGCCAGCGTGGACGCGATGCCGTCGGCCGCCTCGTCGACCGCGGCGTCGCCGACCGCCGGCTCTCCGGCGGCACGCACGGGCTCACCGGGCAGCACCGTGCCGTTGTCGGCGGTGTGCACCAGCCAGGCGCCGTCGATGACAGGTGGAGCGGCAAGCCGGGCCGCCCGGCGTCCTCGAACGCCCGCGTCGACACGCAGCGTCTGGTTGGACGAACCGGCGCCCGGGTGCCCGGACTCGGCGATTCGGCGCAGGAGATAGGGCGGCACGAACAGGCACGTCATGCCTCCAGTCCTACCCGAGACCAGCGACAAACTGAACCGTCCGAACGCATGGGATGGCCCGGGCGCGATTCTGGGAAAGTCATGCGCCGCCGATAGGATTGAGCGCACTCCCACCCCAGCGAAAGCGACGGCGTACCCCCATGTCTGGAACCACAACTCGCAGCGATCTGCGCAATGTCGCGATCGTCGCCCACGTCGACCACGGCAAGACGACGCTGGTCGACGCGATGCTGCGCCAGGCCGGTGCCTTCACGGCCCACCAGGCCGAGAGCGTCGCCGAGCGGGTCATGGACTCCGGTGACCTCGAGCGCGAGAAGGGCATCACGATCCTCGCGAAGAACACCGCGGTGCACTACGCCGGTCCGGCCGGTGGCGGCAAGCCGATGGTCATCAACATCATCGACACCCCCGGCCACGCCGACTTCGGTGGCGAGGTCGAGCGCGGCCTGTCGATGGTCGACGGCATCGTGCTGCTCGTGGACGCATCCGAGGGTCCGCTCCCCCAGACCCGCTTCGTGCTCCGCAAGGCGCTCAACGCCGACATGCCGGTGATCCTGGTCGTCAACAAGACCGACCGCAGCGACGCCCGCATCGCCGAGGTCGTCGACGAGACCTACGAGTTGTTCATGGACCTCCTCGACGAGAGCCACAGCCAGGACGCCCTCGACTTCCCCGTCGTCTACGCGTCGGGCCGCGCCGGCATCGCCAGCCTGGTGGCGCCCGAGGACGGCACCATGCCCGAGGGCAGCGACCTCGAGCCGCTGTTCAAGACGATCCTCGAGACCATCCCGGCCCCCGTCTACACCGAGGGCGCGCCGCTGCAGGCCCACGTCACCAACCTCGACGCCTCCCCGTTCCTCGGCCGGCTCGCGCTGGTCCGCGTCCACGAGGGCACCCTCAACAAGGGCCAGACCGTCGCCTGGATGCGCCGCGACGGCTCGGTGAAGAACGTCAAGATCACCGAGCTCCTCGTCACCGAGGGCCTTGAGCGTCAGCCAGGCCAGAGCGCTGGTCCCGGTGACATCGTCGCCGTCGCCGGCATCCCCGAGATCACCATCGGCGAGACCCTGGCCGACGCCGAGAACCCCGTCGCGCTGCCGCTCATCCACGTCGACGAGCCCGCGATCTCGATGACGATCGGCACCAACACGTCGCCGCTCGTCGGCCGCACCAAGGGCGGCAAGGTCACGGCTCGCCTCGTGAAGGACCGTCTCGACGCCGAGCTGGTCGGCAACGTGTCGCTACGCATCCTCCCCACCGAGCGCCCCGACGCGTGGGAGGTGCAGGGCCGCGGCGAGCTGGCGCTGGCCATCCTCGTCGAGCAGATGCGACGCGAGGGCTTCGAGCTCACCGTCGGGAAGCCGCAGGTGGTCACCAAGGAGGTCGACGGCAAGGTGCACGAGCCGTTCGAGCGCCTCACCATCGACGCGCCCGAGGAGTACCTCGGCACGATCACCGAGCTGCTCGCGTCCCGCAAGGGCCGCATGGAGTCGATGACCAACCACGGCACGGGCTGGGTGCGCATGGAGTTCCTGGTGCCGGCGCGTGGCCTGATCGGCTTCCGCACCGAGTTCCTCACCGACACCCGCGGCACCGGCATCGCGCACGGCATCTCCGAGGGCTACGAGCCCTGGGCCGGCGAGATCCGCTCGCGCACCAACGGCTCGCTCGTCGCCGACCGCAAGGGTGCGGCGACGGCGTACGCCATGACCAACCTGCAGGAACGCGGCATCATGTTCCTCGAGCCCACGACCGAGGTCTACGAGGGCATGATCATCGGCGAGAACTCCCGCGCCGACGACATGGACGTCAACATCACCAAGGAGAAGCAGCAGACCAACATCCGGTCCGCCACCTCCGACAACTTCGAGAAGCTGATCCCGCCGCGCCACCTGTCGCTCGAGCAGTCCCTGGAGTTCTGCCGTGACGACGAGTGCGTCGAGGTCACCCCCGACGCGGTCCGCATCCGCAAGGTCGTGCTCGACGCGCACGCCCGCGCCAAGACCGCGTCCCATGCCCGCAAGGCCAACAAGTGACCCCACGGGTCCTGTTCCGCCGGGTCGCGATCGCCGAGGCCATCACCTGGGCGCTGCTGCTCGTCGGCATGTTCCTGAAGTACGTCACCGAGACCACCGAGCTCGGCGTACGCGTCTTCGGCATGGTGCACGGGGTCGTGTTCGTCGCCTACTGCCTGGTGACGCTGGTCGCCTGGGTCGACCAGCGCTGGACGCCCGGGCGCGGCATGCTCGGGCTCATGGCCGCAGTCCCGCCGTTCGCCACCATCGCCTTCGACGTGTACGCCGAGAGGCACGGCATGCTGTCGACCGACTGGCGCCTGGTGTCCACCTCACCGGCGTCGCTCCCCGAGCGCGCAGTGTCGTGGCTGCTCCGCAACCCCGCGCGCGGCGCGCTCGCCGGCCTGGCCGCTGTCGTCGTACTCACCGGTGCAGCCCTGCTCGTCGGCCCTCCTGCCTGATCCACTTCCTTCGGAATCCCCGGTCGACCGGGGATTCCTGAACTTGTCGGCCGGTGCAAGGCCGGACAAGTTCAGGAAGTGCCTGTCCAGCCACTCGTTCTGCCTCGGACGTACGGCTACCATCCGAGCTGCTCGACCAGGGCTTGCCCCGCACGCACGGCCGCCCGCAGCAGCGGATGGCCCTGTGTGAGGTGCTGGGTGTGAGGTGCCGGATCAGCTGGGGTCCGTGACCACCGCCACGCCCTCGATGCGCACGGGCTTGTTCTTGCCCACGACGACCTTGAGCTTGCCGCTCTCCGGTGAGTCGAACACCACGGCGCGGAGCCGGTTGACCCGGTTCTTGCCCTGGAGGCTGAACGTCTTGACCCGGTGGTTGCCGACGAACAGCTTCACGGGCCCGGCGTTCTTGCGAGTGCTGACGACCAGGGTGATGGCCGTGGCCTGGCGGATCCGGGTGATCAGCTTGTCGCCCTTGTCGCTCGAGGTGACGTAGTCGTTGCCGTAGGCCCGTTTGTCGTTGACCTTCCTCCAGTCGCCCTTCTTGACCAGCTGACCGTCATCGATCGGAACGGTGAAGGTCCGCGTCGCCGGGGTCGCGTCTGCGACGCCAGCGGCGTTGACCGCAGACACCCCGAAGAGGTGGGTGCCCGCCCTGAACTTGAGCTCCTTGCCTCCGGCGCCACACGGGACGGTGGCGTCGTCGACCGTGCAGACGAACGTCGCCGACGCGCTGCTCGACGCGTAGTCGAACGTCTGCCGCTTCTCGAGCACGACGGAGTTGTCGTCAGGGCCTTCGGTGATCGTCGTGTTCGGCGCCGGCGAGGCCGCCAGCTTGAACGACGCGTCGTTGACGTCGAAGAAGTAGTTGCCCACCGCCTCGATCTTGATGCGTACGTCGGCAGCCGTGACGTTGGGCATCGTCAGCGCCTCGGATCCGTCGTTCGGTGTCGCCGCGGCAAGAACCGACCCGAAGGTCGCACCACCGTCGGTGGACGCCGTGATCTTCACCGTCGGCGCGAGGCCCTGGGTGTTGTTGACCGCCCACGTCACGGGCACGGAGGTGCCACCCGCCACGGTCGCCCCGGGGGTCGCCTGCGACGTGACCTGGAACGGCCCGGCCGTCGGGTCGAGCCTGAGGGTCACGTCGTCGAAGGCCAGGCCTCCTCCGGTCGGGTAGAGGTCGCGAGCGGTCAGCCGGAAGTGCATGGCCGGGACACCTGACTCGGGAGTGCCGAGATACCCGGTCTTCGGCAGGTACTCGGAGTAGCACTCCACCAGTGCCGGGTCGAGCCGCACGAAGGGCACCGGCGGCGGGGGCGCCGTCGGGCAGACTCCGGTGGCGGCGTTGGTGTTGCCGCTGAGGACCTGCGCCAGATCCGGGAACACCCGGGTCGGGCTGCCGTCTGCGAGGTTCTCGCCCGGTGACGGCGTCAGCAGCGAGTCGGCCGCGGACACCTTGGCTTCCTTGCCGAACACCCGGAAGAGCGGTCCGTCGATCTTGGTGTTGCTGACCAGGGCGGTGCCCGCGGTGCCGGAGGCGTCGTCGTTCTGCTCCCAGAGGTACAGCAGCGGGTCGCCGTCCCCATCCGTGCCGGAGCCGGTGAGCGCGAACGGCGTACGCATCGGCAGGGTCTTGTCTGCCGGCGCCGTCACCGAGGGAGCGAGGTTGTTGGTCGGCTCGGGCAGGAGGCCGCCGCCGTTGTCCGACGGCCCACCCTTGGCGGTCTCACCGACGAGGGTCGTGGCGCCGGTGCCGGTGACGGTGAGGGCGTCGTAGTCCACGTCGCCGGCGTCGGCCGGGACCTCGAGCACGAAGGGCGCCTCGTTGAAGATCACCTGGAAGCCGCGGTCGTCGATCTCGGTGGGGTCGGGGCGGTAACCCTCCTCGTCGAAGTCCCACTGGACCACGGACACATCGGCCCCGGTGGCCGCCTCGATCGCGGCCTCGACACCGGCAGCGTTGTAGGTGCTTCCGCGAGTGACGCTCACCGGCGCGGAGCCGTCGTAGCTGATCTGGAGGCTGTCGGTCCCGCTGAAGTCACGCAGGGAGACGGTCTGCACCTCGTAGTTGCTCGCGGGAGCGCCGCTCGTATAGGTCGTCACTTCGTCGACCGACCGCTGGGAGAAGTACGGGTCGGAGTGCGCCTGCAGGTTGTCCTGACGGCAGATGCCGGCGTAGGCCATCACCGACGACCCGGAACCCGGCTCGACCGAGGTGATGGACTCACGGTTGCCGCCGGAGCAGTTGGACTGCGTGCCGTTGAACGTGTGGTTGCCGGCGAACTGGTGACCCATCTCGTGGGCGACGTAGTCGATCGCGAACAGGTCACCACGGGGGTCCGGCAGGCCGGTGCAGCCCGAGGCCTTGTAGTCCCCGCCGACGACGCCGAGGAACGCGACTCCGCCACCGTTGACGCCGAGCGCGAGGTGACCGATGTCGTAGTTGGAGGCGCCCACCAGCAGGCCGAGCACGTTGCGGTTCTCACCGAGTGCGGGCGAGTCGCAGTAGTCGAGACCGCCGGGGACGTCGTCACTTTCGTCGTCGGGCGTGCCGCCGTCGTCGTACAGGCTGAAGCAGGGGGCCGAGCCACACGGCCCGTCGGGACCGGTCGCCTCGGCGTCGGTGTCGAAGTTGAGGCTGTCGGTGGCGTTGACGAGGCGCATGGTGATGGCCAGGTCGTCGTTGTAGACCTGGTTGACGCGGTTCATCAGCGTCACCTTCTCGGACAGCACGTTGCTGGCGCCGAACTTGAGTGCGTACGTCGGGTCGGAGGTCAGCGCGAGGCGGTATACCTTGCGCACGATCGGCGCTCCCGCTGCGGCAGACGGCGCGGCGGCCGTGGCATCGCGGAGCTTGTCGCCGACGCCCTGGATCTCGCCCTCACGGCGGCGCTGCTCGGCGGCGGGCAGGTCGGCGCCGTAGTAGCTCAGGTGCTGCGTCGTGCCACGGCCGTTGTAGGCCGGGTCGACGTACCAGTCGCGCTGCCCACCCGGCGCCCGCACGGAGGCGTGGAAGCCCATCGGCGTGAGGTCGAGCGAGATCGAGGCGAGCGGGTCGTCGACACCGCGGCCGGAGTACGTCGCGAGCTCGGGGTGCGCGGCGGCGAGCTTGGACTCCATGATCTGGGTGCGCTGGACCCGGAAGCGCACGGGAGCACCGGACGGGTCGGGCACGGAGACCACGGCGGAGGCAGCGCCGGTGGGCAGCTCACCCTTCAAAGCAGGGATGTCCACCCGGGTTGCAGAGAAGGACTCGGGCCTGACCCGGACCTTCGCGCCGGACGGCTTGAAGCCGCTGAGCTTCGTGAAGGCTCCGTCGTCGGGGGCAGCGCCCGCCGGAGCGAGGCTGGCGACCGGCAACACCCCCACACCGAGCACGAGCATGATCAGGACGGCAATTCGGCGTGCACCGGGCATTGGTAGCGCTTCCCCTCGAGAGAATGACGTCGCCCGCACTCTAGGCACGGTCCGCTTCCGGCGCCAGCCCCCTACCGGCGAGTCAGCCGGGCACGCGCGTCGTACGCAGCTGTGGGGCCAGCACGAACAGCCCGAGCAGCGGAACCACCGCGAGCGCGGCGAGGCTCAGCGGCAGACCCACGACCTCTCCGAGGCCTCCGACGACGGCGGAGCCAACACTTCCGCCGACCAGGAAGAAGAGCGTGGCCACACCCAGGGCGACGCCGCGGACGTCCTCGTGCACCGCGTCGCCGACGGCGGCGCTGAGGGCCGGCTGGCCGATGCCGAAGATCACGGTCACCACCGCCACGACGAACCCGAGCAGCGGCGCGGAGACGAGCTGCGCGCCGAGCGACGCCAGCAGCAGCGCCACACTGGCACCCACGGTGGCAGCGGCGATCGCGGCGGCCGGCCCGATCCGGTCGATCAACGGTCCGGCGAAACGCGGCACGAAGAGCGCGACGGCCGCGCTCGGAACGAGCAGCAGGCCGACCTGCCACGGCTCCCAGCCCTCGGCGACGAGCACCGCGGGCACACCGATCAGCAGCGCGAACCACGACGCGGGGATGGCCGACGCCGCGATGGCGCTGCGCACCACGGCCGGGTTGCGCACCACACTCACCGGCAGGAACCCGTGTGGGCGTCGACGCATCCGCCACGCGACCGCGGGGGCCCCGAAGACCATCAGGAAGACGCCGACCAGGGCCACCACCAGACCCGTCGACGGCGACTGCACCAGCAGCACCAGCCCGGCAGCGGTCGCCGCCACGAGCACAGCGCCGAGTACGTCGAGGCTGGCGCCGGTGCCCTCACCCGTCAGCGCCCGCCAGATCAGCGGGAGCACCAGCGCACCGAGGATCGGCAGCGCCATCACCGCGCGCCAGCCGAACGCATGCTCGACGATGCCGCCCACGAGCGGGCCCATGCAGCTGACGGCGGCAGCGGTCGCAGCGAGCCGGCCCAGAGCCAGTCCGCGCACCGGGCCGGCGTACCTCGCACTCAGCACGGCGACGCCGAGCGTCGGCACGGCAGCGGCGCCCGCGCCCTGCAACAGGCGGGCGACGAGCAGCACGGAGTAGGTCGGGGCGAAGGCCGCGACCAGGGCGCCACCCGTCATCAGGCCGATGCCGACCATCAACGGGATGCGCACGCCGACCAGGTCGGAGACCCGGCCGTAGACGGCGGTGGTCACCGCGAGCATCAACGTGTAGAGGCTGATCGTCCAGATGGCGGTCCCGACGCTGATGCCGAAGTCGGCACCCATCAGCGGCAGGGCGATCGCGGCGGAGGATGAGCCCATGCCGGCGAGCCCGAACAGGAGTCCGAGCAGGGTCGACAGGCGGCGGGATTCGGCAAGCATCGAGGGCTCCAACCCCGGCCACGCCCTCTGCATTCCGTCAGGCGTCTCACGCGCCCTACGCTGGAGCACCATGACTGCCAGCCGTGTCCTCCCCACCGACGAAGCCACCGACCTCCTCAAGCTGGTGCGCGACCTCGCCACCAACGAGCTCGCGCCGCGCTCGGCCGAGGCCGAGGCGACCGAGACCTTCCCGCGGGACGTCTTCCGGATGCTCGGCGAGGTCGGCGTTCTCGGACTCCCGTACGACGAGGAGTACGGCGGCGGCGGGCAGCCCTACGAGGTGTACCTGCAGGTGCTCGAGGAGCTCGGCGCCGTGTGGTCGAGCGTCGGCGTCGGCACCAGCGTGCACGCGCTGTCGTGCTTCGGCCTGGTGAAGTTCGGCACCGACGAGCAGAAGAAGCAGTGGCTGCCCGACATGCTCGGCGGCCAGCTGCTCGGCGCCTACTGCCTCTCCGAGCCGCATGCCGGCTCCGACCCGGCGGCGATGCGCGCGACGGCCAAGCTCGACGGCGACGACTACGTGCTCAACGGCGCGAAGGCGTGGACCACGCACGGCGGCCAGGCCGACTTCTACAAGGTGATGGCCCGCACGTCCGACGACCGCAACGGCATCTCCTGCTTCCTCGTGCCCGCCGATGCCGAGGGGCTCACGGCCGACAACCCCGAGAAGAAGATGGGCCTCACCGGCTCGACCACGGCGACCATGTTGTTCAGCGACGTGCGGGTGCCCGTCGAGCGCCGGCTCGGCGCCGAGGGTGACGGCCTCAAGATCGCGCTGGCCGGCCTCGACTCCGGCCGTCTAGGCATCGCCGCCGTCGCCATCGGGCTCGCCCAGGGCGCCCTCGACAAGGCGGTCGCCTACGCCCAGGAGCGCCAGACGTTCGGGCAACGCATCATCGACCACCAGGGCCTGGCGTTCGTGCTGGCCGACATGGAGGCGGCGGTGCAGAGCGCCCGCGCCATGACGCTGCACGCCGCCCGCCTCAAGGACCGCGGCCTGCCGTTTTCCCGCGAGGCCAGCATCGCCAAGCTGGTCGCCACCGACAACGCCATGAAGGTCACCACCGACGCCGTACAGGTGCTTGGCGGCTACGGCTACACCAAGGACTTCCCCGTCGAGCGCTACATGCGTGAGGCCAAGGTCATGCAGATCTTCGAGGGCACCAACCAGATCCAGCGGATGGTCATCGGCCGCTCCCTCGACAAGGACAACGCGGGCACGATCACCCACGGCTGAGACCACCGGTAGCGGTGGTGTCCGCTCACCACCTGCGTGCCACGGTGGAGGGCATGACCAAGAAGATCGCATTCCTGACCGCGTCAGAGGGCATCGAGAGGGTCGAGCTGACCGAACCCTGGGAGGCCGTCGTACAAGCCGGGCACACCGCCGTACTCCTGTCGCCGGAGGCCGGCGAGGTGCAGACCTTCGACCACCTCGACAAGGCCGAGACGAGGCCGGTGGACGTGAAGGTGTCCGACGCAAGCATCGACGAGTACGACGCGCTCGTGCTGCCCGGCGGTGTCGCCAACCCCGATGCCTTGCGCATGGACGCCGACGCCGTGAGGTTCGTCAAGGACTTCGTGGCGTCCGGCAAGCCGGTCGCGGCCATCTGTCACGCGCCGTGGACGCTCGTCGAGGCCGGTGTCCTCGACGGCAAGCGGCTGACGTCGTGGCCGAGCCTGCAGACCGACATCCGCAATGCCGGCGGCACCTGGGTCGACGAGGAGGTCGTCACCGACGGCAACCTCATCTCCAGCCGCAACCCGGGCGACCTGCCGGCGTTCAACAAGGCCCTGCTCGACGCGATCGGCTGACTCAGCGGGTGACGTGCCAGCGCCCGAGCAGGGTGCCGGCTTCCTCGAGCAGCAGCGTCGGGGTCAGGGGTACGTCGATCTCCGAGCCCACCACGATCCGCAGCCGGCTACCGGCCACCGCGCGGGGCACGACGGTGACGCAGAGCTCGTCGGCGACACCCTCGGCCAGCAGGTGATGCAGCAGCTGTGGGCCGCCCTCCGACAGCTGCTCGGTGAACCCGCGGTCGTACAGGGCAGCCTTCAGGGTGACGAGGTCGACCGAGTAGGTGCCGAGGACCATGACGTTCTCGGGCCCCAGCAGCGCGCGCGCCTCGGCGAGTCCGGGTGCGCGCTCGGTGGTCGCCATCAGCACCCGGCCGGGCTCGGCGCCCTGGAGCAGCGGCGGCACCCGCGCCGAACGGCTCACGACGACGAGAGGCACGGCGGTGGGTCGGTAGCCCTCGGTGCGCAGTGTGCCCGCACCGACCACCACGCAGTCAGCGACCCGGCGCAGCGCGTCGAAGACCCGCTTGTCGGCGGCGTTGTTGATGCCGCCGCTCTTGCCGTCCTCGCCCTGGGCGGCGCCGTCGACGGTGCTCACCATGTTCACCCGCAGCCACGGCCCCACATGGTCGAAGGGCCGCGCGTAGCGGGCCGACAGGTCGTCGTCCGCGACGTCGGCACCCGGGTCGTCGCCGATCAGGACGCGCATGTCCACCTCACCACCCAGTAGGCGACCCCGTACGGGTCGTCGGCGTAGTCGACCACGGCCTCCTCGACGCTGAGCCCCCCCAGCGAGGCCAGCCCGTCGATGCCGCTGGCCCACAGCTCAGCAGCCAAGGTCAGGTCGAGGCCCGCGAGCGCGCTGGCGTCTCCGGCGGCCAGCGCCGCACCCAGCGCGTCGTCGAACGCGACGGCCCGGTCGTCGAGGTGGCCTGGCGCCTTCTCGGTGCGCTTCGCCGACCCGTTGGCCAGCACCAGCACCGGGTCGTCCGCCTGAGACCGGGCCCTGACCCGGTGTGGGGCGGACGACTCGAGGAGATGGGTGCCCACACGCTCGGCCTGTACGTCGGCAGCCACGATCCGCACTCCGTCTGCCCCATCGACCAGCCACGCGACCGCCGACGTCGCTGCGGCACGCAGCTCGGCGACGGGGTCCTCGCGGCCGGCGTACTCGGGCAGCAGGGCCAGCACCGGCGCCACGATCGCGACTCTCACTGCAGTCCCCGGATCGCGCGCTGCGGCGGACGCCGGCCGGCGATGGTGTCGATCATGTCGACGACCTGACGGGTCTCGGTGACCTCGTGCACGCGGTAGATCCGGGCGCCGGCGAGCGCGCAGACGGCGGTGGCGGCGAGGGTGCCGGTCAGCCGCTCACCCACGGGTACGTCGAGGGTCTCGCCGACGAAGTCCTTGTTGGAGAGCGACACGAGCACCGGCCAGCCGGTGGCGACCAGCTCGCCCAGACGGCGGGTGATCTCGAGCGAGTGGAAGGTGTTCTTGCCGAAGTCGTGGGCGGGGTCGATCACGATCGACTCACGGCGTACGCCGGCGGCAAGCGCCCGCTCGGCATAGGCGACGGTGTCGTGGATGGCAGAGGCCACCACGTCGTCGTACTCCAGGCGATAGGGCCTGGTGCGCGGGGTCGCCCCGCCGGTGTGGGTGCAGATGATCGCGGCGCCGTGCTCGGCCGCCGCGTCGACCAGCGCGGGATCCGCGCCACCCCAGGCATCGTTGAGCACGTCGGCGCCCTCGGCGCACACCACTCGACCGACCTCGGCCCGCCAGGTGTCGACGGAGATGACCAGGTCGGGATACGCCGACCGCACGCGGCCCACGAACGAGGCGACCCGGCGGATCTCCTCGGCGGCGTCGATCTCGACGCCCGGAGCCGCCTTGATGCCGCCGATGTCGACGATCTCGGCGCCCTGGTCGACGACCTGCGCGACCCGGTCGAAGGCCTTGTCCTCGGCCCAGGTGGCGCCCTTGTCGTAGAACGAGTCGGGGGTGCGGTTGACGATGGCCATCATCAGCGTGGCGTCGTCGGCGAACGGGTGCCGACCGAGCACGAGTGTCACCTGAGCTCCTCTGCCGGCGGTCGTTCGAGCGTGGGGACCATCATCTCGACCGCCTCGACCCGCTCGCCCTCGGGGTGGAACTGGCGCAGCACCACGCCTGTGTCGGAGCGCTCGAGGCCCGCGCGGTCGAGCGCCGCCGCCAGGATCTGGGTCGACATCCCGCCCAGGTCACGGAGCGCCTGGTGGCGGTGCGCCCGGCGGCCGAGGTCGACCTGGGCCAGGGCAGCTTGGCCGTGGGTGCGCACGGTGTCGACCAGCGCGGCCAGCTCGACGGCGTACCCGGTCGGGATCGCCAGCGAGCCGAAGAGCTCGCGGCGGATCGCCCACTCCCCGGCCAGCGGCTGGATGAGTCCGGCCAGCTCGGGAAAGAGCACCGCGACGAGGGGTCGGGCGACGAGCTCGGTCACCCGGCCACCTTCGAAGGCCGATGCCGGGTCGTCCCCGAACGGGCGCTCGTAGAAGCCCTTGACCAGCTGCGGCGCGGGATCGGTGAGCAGCGGCCCCAGCAGCCCCGGGACGAAGTGGGTGTCCCAGTCGAGCAGGTCGGCGTCCATGAAAACGACGACGTCACCGGTCGTGACGAACTGCGACTTCCACATCGCCTCGCCCTTGCCCGGGTGCGAGCCCAGGTCGGGACGGATGTCGGCCGACCGGTGCACGACGGCGCCGGCGTCCTCGGCCACGGCGTACGTCTGGTCGGTCGAGTCGGAGTCGATGACCACGATCTCGTCGAGCAGCGACACCGTCTCCATCAGCGCGTCTCGCACACGCGTCACGACGTCGCCGACGGTGGCGGCCTCGTTCCGGGCTGGTACGACGAGACTCACCCGGGTCGCGCCCTTGGCTGCGACCAGGTCGGCGAGGGCCCAGTCGTCCCAGTGGTAGGTCGCGATCATCGTGGCGACGATAGCCGTGGAGTCACGACAGGTAGGAGCGCACGCCCCGCACGAGCCCCTTCGCGTACGTCGCCCGGCCGCGCTTGCTGGTCATCCGCCGGGCCTCGGCGGCGCTGCGCATGTTGCCCAGCTCGACCATCACGACCGGCATCTCGGAGAGATTGAGGGTGCCGAGGTCACCGCGCACGTCGATGCCGTCGCCGCCGGCGATGTAGTTGGCCACTGGCAGACCGGCCCGCTTCAGTCCGCGCTTCATGTCGCGGGCCAGAGAGGCGGACGGGGGCGCGATGTCGGCGGTCCAACCTGGCCGCGAGGCCGGCGTGATGACGTGGAAGCCGCGAGCCCCCGCGGCGTACGACCCGTCAGCGTGGATGCTGATCTTCAGGTCGGCGTCGATGTCGTTGCCGGCGCGGCCGCGCACGTCCACGCACGGGCCCCAGCGGTCCTGCCGGTTGGTGGTGCGCACCATCACGACCCGGGCACCGAGGTGAAGCAGCCGCGCGCGCACCAGCCGGGTGACCTGCCAGGTGAACGTCGCCTCCGGGTAGCCACCGTTGGTCGACGTACCGGTCGTGTTGCACGGCTTGGAAAACCCCCCCGCCGGCACCGGCCGGTTGATCTGCTGTGGGTAGTTGTGGTTGCCGAGCTGGTGCCCGGCATCGAGGACGACGACCCGCCCGGCGAGCGGTCGGTCCGCTGGTTGAGGAGGTTGCCGAGCAACCGTCTCGAAACCCGCGGCGCCCCCGATCAGGGACAGCGCGAGAGCCAGGGCCGCGATCATTCGTAGCCCAGGATCTCCTGGCGCTTCTCCCCCCAGGCGAGCGCCGAGGCGATGGCGTCGTCGAGGTCCAGCTCGGTCTGCCAGCCCAGCAGCTCGGCCGACCGGTCGACGTTGGCGAACGCACCCACGGCGTCACCCGGACGCGGCGGTGCCTCACGCAGCGGCACGGTCTGGCCGGAGACCCGTTCGAACGACGCGATCAGCTCGCGCACGGTGACCCCGTCGCCGCGGCCGAGGTTGATGATCGTCGAGGGCGCGTCCACGGCCGCGAGCACCTCGTCGAACTTCTCCACGGCCCGCACGTGGGCCCGCGCGAGGTCCCACACGTGGATGTAGTCGCGCAGCCCCGTGCCGTCACGGGTGGGCAGATCGGTGCCGGTGATCGTGAACTCGTCCTTGATGCCGCGCGCGGCCATCACGAGCTGACCGATGACGTGCGACGGCTCCTTGGCGTAGATGCCGGTCTCGAGGTCCGGGTCGGAGCCCATCGGATTGAAGTAGCGCAGGATGATCGCGCGCAGGTCGGTCGCGGCGGCGATGTCCTGGAGGACCATCTCCATCATCAGCTTGGTGCGGGCATACGGCGACGTGGGCGCCAATGGGTCGGTCTCCCGCACCTCGAAGTCGTCCTTGATGTCGTAGAGCGAGCCGGAGCTCGAGAAGACCACTCGCGGCTTGCCGAGCGCGAGCAGCTCGTCGAAGAGCTCGAGCGACTTGGACACGTTGTCGCGGTAGTACTCGTACGGCTTCTCCACGGACTCGGGTACGACGATCCGCGCCGCCATGTGGATCGTGGCCTCGATGTCGGGGTGCTCGGCCATGATGCGCCTCAGCAGCTCACGGTCGGCGATGTCGCCCTCGTAGAAGATCCGGTCCTGCACGAACGCCAGCGGGCCGACGAGCAAGGAGTCGAGGATGACGGGGGTGTGACCTGCCTCGTCGAGCGCCTTCGCAGTGATCGAGCCGATGTAGCCGGCGCCGCCGGTGACCAGAACCTTCATGCGAGGCAGCCTAACGAAGGCGTCGAACGGGTCGTCGTACGGCACGACCTCCCTGCTTGTCCGCTAGCCTGCCCGGGTGAGCAGCCATCGTGTGGAGGCATCACGGGTCATGGCCGTCGACCCCGTCCGGGCCTTCGACGCGCTCTTCGCGGCGCCGCGGCAGGCGATCTTCGCTCGCAGGTTCGCCGCGTTCCCTCCCATCACCGACGTGCGCGACCAGGACGGCGCCTGGGACGCGGTCGGCCAGTCGCGCACGCTGGTCCTCGGTGACGGCGGCACCCTGCACGAGACGCTGATCACGATCGACCGGCCGCACAGCTTCAGCTACGTCCTCGACGACATCCACGGCAAGCTGCGCCCGTTCATGTCGAAGATCGACGGGGTCTGGACAGTCACCCCGGAGGGCGACGGCTGCCGCATCAGCTGGGCCTGGACCCTGCACCCCGCTGCCCCGCCTGCCCGGCTCACGACGAGCGTGATCGCCAAGATGTGGCAGGGCTATGCCGACCGGGCACTGAAGAGCTTCGAGGCGATCGTCACCGCCTGACACAATCGCGCCCATGCCCAGTCATCGGCCCAGCGCGCTCATCACCGGGATCACCGGACAGGACGGGCTCTACCTCGCCGAGCTGCTGCTCGCGAAGGGCTACGAGGTGCACGGCGTGATCCGCGGCCAGAACAACCCGCGCCGCGAGCTGGTCGAGCGGCTGGTGCCCGACGTACACCTCCACAACGGCGACCTCACCGACATGTCCAGCCTGCTGCGCGCGCTGGGCAGCGCCAGGCCGGACGAGGTCTACAACCTGGGTGCGATCTCGTTCGTGGCCTACTCGTGGGAGAACGCCGCGCTCACCGCCGACGTCACCGCCAAGGGTGTGCTCACGATGCTCGAGGCGGTGCGGCTGCATGCCGGTGACGACCCGGGCGCCGTGCGGTTCTACCAGGCATCGAGCTCGGAGATGTTCGGCTCGGTGCCCGAGTGGCCGCAGCACGAACGCACGCTCCTGTGGCCACGATCGCCGTACGGCGTCAGCAAGGTTTTCGGCCACTACATGACCATCAACTACCGCGAGTCCTACGGCATGCACGCCTCATCGGGCATCCTCTTCAACCACGAGTCGCCGCGACGTGGCGAGGAGTTCGTGACCCGCAAGGTCAGCAGGGCGGTGGCGGCGATCAGCCTCGGCCTGGCCGACGAGCTCGTGCTCGGCACCCTCGACGCCCAGCGCGACTGGGGTTTCGCCGGCGACTACGTCGAGGCCATGTGGCTGATGCTCCAGCAGGACCAGCCCGACGACTACGTCATCGCCACCGGCGTCACCCACTCGATCCGCGACCTGGTCGACGTCGCGTTCAGGCACATCGGCGTCGACGACTGGAGCGGTCACGTGCGCCAGGACGACCGCTTCAGAAGGCCGGCAGAGGTCGACCGCCTCGTCGGTGATGCGAGCAAGGCGCGCGAGGTGCTCGGCTGGAAGCCGCGGGTCGGCTTCGACGAGCTCGTCGCGATGATGGTCGACGCCGACATCGCGGCGCTGAGAGCCGGCTGGTGACGCTCGCCTTCGTCACCGGCATCGGCGGCCAGGACGGCAGCTATCTCGCCGAGAGGCTGCTCGCCGACGGCGTCGAGGTGCACGCACTCGCCCGGGCGTCTGCCGGGCCTCTCCCGCACTGCCCCGCCGCCGTCACCCTGCACGCCGGCGACCTCAACGACACCCACGCGGTGCGCGGGCTGCTGCTGGAGCTCGCGCCCGACGAGGTCTACAACCTGGCCGCGATCAGCTCCGTCGCGCAGAGCTGGCAGGAGCCCGAGGCAGTACGCCGCGTCAACGGCGACGCGGCCATCGAGCTGATGGCGTCGTCGTACGCCGTCATGCAGGCAGTCGCTCGCCCGGTGCGGTTCGTGCAGGCGTCGTCGGCCGAGATCTTCGGTGCGCCGACCACCAGCCCGCAGGACGAGGGCAGCCCGCTCGCGCCTACCAACCCCTACGGCGAGGCGAAGGCGCTTGCACACCGGGCCGTGGGCACGTGGCGTGAACGCGGGCTGGCCGCGATCGCCGTGATCCTCTACAACCACGAGTCGCCACGGCGGCCCGAGCGGTTCGTGACCCGCAAGATCACCCGCGGTGTGGCCGACATCGTTCGCGGCCGAGCCGAGACGCTGGTGCTCGGCAACCTCGACGCGTCCCGAGACTGGGGCTGGGCGCCCGACCACGTCGACGCGATGGTGCGCGCCGCGCGACATCCGGTCGCGCAGGACTACGTCGTGTCGACCGGCGAGAGCCGCTCAGTCAGGGAGTTCGCCGCCGCCGCGTTCGCGCACGCGGGCATCGTCGACTGGGAGCGCCACGTGCGCGTCGACCCGTCACTCATGCGGCCCACCGATGCCGCTGATCTGCGTGGCGACAGCACGCGCGCCCGTCGCGACCTGGGCTGGCAGCCCACCAGGTCGTTCACCGAAGTGGTCGCCGCGATGGTCGAGGCCGACCTCAACGGTCGTTGAGCAGCCCGAGCAGGTACTCGCCGTACCCGCTCTTGCGCAGCGGCTCTGCTCGTTCGACCAGCTCGGCGTCGGACAGGAAGCCCATCCGCCAGGCGACCTCCTCGGGCGCACCGATCTTGGTGCCCTGCCTGCCCTCGATGGTGCGCACGAAGTTGGAGGCGTCGTTGAGCGAGTCGAACGTGCCGGTGTCGAGCCAGGCCGTGCCGCGCGGCAGCACCTCGACCTGCAGCCGGCCGGCCTCGAGGTAGCGGCGGTTGAGGTCGGTGATCTCGAGCTCACCACGCGGCGACGGCGCGAGCTCCTTGGCGAAGCCCACAACGTCGTTGTCGTAGAAGTAGAGGCCGGGCACGGCGTAGTGGCTCTTCGGCTGCTCCGGCTTCTCCTCCAGCGAGATCGCACGGCCCTCGGCGTCGAACTCCACGACGCCGTACGCCGTCGGGTCGGACACGTGGTAGCCGAACACAGCCGCCCCGTCGATGTCGGCGAAGCTGCGCAGCTGACTGCCCAGGCCCGTGCCGTAGAAGATGTTGTCGCCCAGCACGAGTCCGGCCTTCTCGCCACCGATGTGGTCGGCGCCGATGAGGAAGGCCTGCGCGAGCCCGTCGGGGCTGGCCTGTACGGCGAACGTGAGGTTGATGCCGAACTGCGACCCGTCGCCGAGCAGACGCCGGAAGGCCTCGGCCTCGTGCGGCGTGGTGATGACCAGCACGTCCCTGATGCCGGCCAGCATCAGCGTCGTGAGCGGGTAGTAGATCATCGGCTTGTCGTAGACGGGGACCAGCTGCTTGCTGATGCCCTGGGTGATCGGGTGCAGACGTGAACCGGTGCCACCGGCAAGGATGATTCCGCGCATGAGCGCAAGCCTATGGGTTCGTTGCCCTCAGGCCTTCTCTGGCACCATGACGCCATGCCTGCGACGTCTCATGGCCTGCGGCGCCGCATCCTCATCGGCTCTGTGATCCTCCTGTTCCTCTTCATCGCTCTTGTGCTGCTCGCGCTGCCCTTTCGCAGCGTGCCCGGCAATGCCGACGCCGCCCAGTCCGACCTGACGCAGGCCGTGGCGGCCATCAAGGCCGGCGACATCGAGCTGGCGGGAGAGCACGTACGCGCGGCCCGCAGCGAGGTCGACGACGTCCGCGATGTCACCAACGGGGTGAGTGGGCGAGTGTGGAGCCTGGTGCCGGTCGCGGGGTCGGGAGTGCGCGACGTACGCCACCTGGGAGATGCGCTCGACGACGTCACCGGTGCGCTGGAAGTCGTGATGGATCTGGAGCCCGCGGTCTCGGGTGAGAAGGCGTCACTCTTCCTGTCCGAGGGTGGTGTGGACATCTCGACCCTCCAGAAGGTGCTGGCCGGCGTAAACACCATCGAGGACAAGATCGACGGGGCGCGCAGTTCGCTCGACGACGTGGCTGGCACCAGCCCGATTGTCGGAGATGCCACCGCAGCGGCTCGGGATAAGGCGTTGGCCGAGGTCATCCCCGCCCAGGAGACACTCACCGATCTCCGCCCGTTGCTCTCCACCCTGCCGGGGATGCTAGGCGCAGAGAAGAAGGAGTCGTATGTTCTCGCTCTGCTCAACCCCGCGGAACAGCGCTTCTCGGGCGGCGCAGCCCTCAGTTTCTCGGGCATGACGCTTGATATGGGGCGGTTGACCCGGAGCCGCGTCAATGACGTCGGCAGCAATGCGCGCTTCTTTCGGTCGACGGTGTGGCAAGGAGTGAAGGGCAACCCCTTCCACGGTCCCTACAAGGCGCAGATCACCAAGACCACCCTGGCTCCCTCCTGGCCGGTTGCCGGCGAGGAGGTGCTCAGAGCCTGGGCACGTCTGAAGAAGAATGAGGCTGATGGACTCGTCGCTGTCGACGTGGTAGCCCTGGCGCGCCTACTCGAGGTGACCGGCCCACTGGACGTGCCCGGAGTCGGCGCGGTCACAGCTGACACCCTGGTCCCCCTCACTCTCAACAGCTATGACCGATACGACCTCGAGGCGACCGAGCAGCGACGCAAGATCAACCGGGCGCTGATCCCCGCCTTCCTGGACCAGCTCTTCGCAAGCGACGACTTCATCGGGACTGCCACCGCCCTCGCGGAGGCAGCCAAAGCCCGACACCTCGTTCTCTACCTTCGTGACCGGGCCGCACAGGAAGCCGTCACGAAGATCGGCTTCGACGGCGATCTGTCGGCCACGGACCAGGATTACGTGGGCATCTTCACCCAGAGCACGGTCGGCACCAAGGCCGACTACTGGCAGCGCAAGGTGATCAGCTCCGACGTACAACTGCGGGCCAACGGAAGCGCCCAGGTCCGGCTGCGCGTCGACCTGCGCAACGAGGCAGAGCCCCTGCCGCCAGGTGTGCCCGAGACCGGCTACACCTCGCGAGACATCTACTCCAACGTCGGCACCTTCCTGCCCGAGGGCGTGAAGGTGCGCCGAGCCACCTTCGACGACGAGCCCTTCGAGCCGGAGCTGCGCGACTACTTCGGCCGCCCGTACTTCACCAAGGGAGTGATATTGCTCCAGGGCGAGTCCAAGACGCTCACCTTGGAGTACGACGTCCCTAACGCCGCCACCGTCAAGGACGGCGAGCTCGTCTACGGCCTCGACTTCGACAACCACCCGACGGTCCGCCCCGAGGAGCTCTCGGTGACCGTTCACTGGCCCAAGGGCTTCCGGAACGCCGATCTCCCCGAGGGCTGGGTCCCCGGCAAGGGGCGCTCCGCGCGCTTCGACGCGGCTCAGGTCGCGGGCAGCGAGCAGTGGAGCCTGACCGCCCGGTCGTCCTGACGCACCCCCTAGACTCCGCCGCATGAAGCGAATTCTCGTGACCGGCGGCGCCGGGTTCATCGGATCCAACTTCGTCCACTACCTGGTGCGCGAGACGGACGCGACCATCACGGTGCTCGACAAGATGACGTACGCCGCCAACCGCGAGGCCCTCGACGGCCTCCCCGCCGGCCGGGTCGAGCTCATCGAGGGCGACGTCGCCGACGAATCCGTCGTCGAGCCGCTGGTCGCGCAGCACGACGCGGTCGTGCACTATGCCGCCGAGTCCCACAACGACAACTCGCTCGACGATCCGAGCCCGTTCATCCGCACCAACCTGATCGGCACGTTCACGATCCTCGAGGCCGTGCGCAAGCACGACGTACGCCTCCACCACATCTCCACCGACGAGGTCTACGGCGACCTCGAGCTCGACGACCCCAAGCGGTTCACCGAGGACACGCCGTACAACCCGAGCAGCCCCTACTCCGCGTCGAAGGCCGGGTCCGACCACCTGGTGCGCGCGTGGGTGCGGTCGTTCGGCGTGCGCGCGACGATCTCCAACTGCTCCAACAACTACGGGCCCTGGCAGCACATCGAGAAGTTCATCCCGCGCCAGATCACCGAGGTGCTCGACGGCCGCCGCCCCAAGCTGTACGGCAGCGGCGAGAACGTCCGGGACTGGATCCACGCCGAGGACCACTCGAGTGCCGTGTGGACGATCCTCAACGACGGCAAGGTCGGTGAGACCTACCTGATCGGCGCCGACGGCGAGAAGAACAACCTCGAGGTCGTCCGCCTGATCCTGACCCTGATGGGCCGCCCGGCCGACGAGTTCGAGCACGTGAACGACCGGGCCGGCCACGACATGCGCTACGCCATCGAGTCGGGCAAGCTGCGCAGCGAGCTGGGCTGGCGGCCGCGCTTCGAGGACTTCGAGTCCGGCCTCGCCGACACCATCGCCTGGTACACCGACCACCAGGACTGGTGGCGCCCGGCCAAGGAAGCCACCGAGGCGTCGTACGCCGCAAAGGGGATGTGACCGTGGCCCTCCCGTCGCTGGAGACCACGCCCATCCCCGGGCTGTTCGTCGTCCGCCTCGACGTGCGCGAGGACCCGCGCGGCTTCTTCAAGGAGAACTGGCAGCACCAGAAGATGCTCGACATCGGGCTGCCCGACTTCGGTCCCGTGCAGAACAACGTGTCGTTCAACGCCGACCGCGGCGTGACGCGCGGCATCCACACCGAGCCCTGGGACAAGTTCATCTCGCTGGCGACCGGCCGCATCTTCGGTGCCTGGGTCGACATGCGCGAGGGCGACTCGTTCGGCGCCACGTTCACCCTCGAGATGGACACCTCGATGGCGGTCTTCGTGCCCCGCGGGGTCGGCAACTCCTACCAGACACTCGAGGACGGCACGGCCTACACCTACCTCGTCAACCAGCACTGGCGCCCGGGCATCACCTACCCCGCGCTGGCGCTCGACGACCCGACGGTGTCGATCTCCTGGCCGATCCCGCTGGCCGAGGCCATCATCTCCGAGAAGGACCGGCAGAACCCGCAGCTCGACCGCGGTACGGCGATCGCCCGTCAGCGCACGCTCGTGGTCGGCGGCAACGGCCAGCTCGGGCAGGCGCTCCAGCAGGAGTTCCCCGACGCCGAGGGCGTCGGCCGTGACCGCCTCGACCTCACCGACACCGGTGCCGTCGCCGCCTGGCCGTGGGCCGACTACGACGTCGTACTCAATGCCGCGGCCTACACCGCTGTCGACACCGCCGAGACGGCCGAGGGACGGGTCGCCGCCTGGGCTGCCAATGCCACGGCTCCGGCCACCCTGGCGGCCCTGGCCCGGGAGCACGGCTTCACGCTCGTTCACTACTCGTCCGAGTACGTCTTCGACGGCACCGCACCCCTCGACCCGGGGCACACCGAGGACGAGCCGCTGTCACCGCTCGGCGTCTACGCCCAGAGCAAGGCGGCCGGTGAGCTCGCCGTCGCCGCAGCGCCGCGGCACTACGTCGTGCGCACGTCGTGGGTCATCGGCGACGGTGGCAACTTCGTGCGCACCATGCAACGCCTCGCCGGCAACGGCGTCTCACCGTCGGTTGTGAGCGACCAGGTCGGGCGGCTGACCTTTGCCGCCGAGCTGGCGCGCGCTACGCGGCACCTGCTCGAGTCCGACGCGGCGTACGGCACCTACCACGTGAGCAACACCGGTCCGGCGACGTCGTGGTCCGACATCGCCACCCGGGTGTTCGAGCTGTCCGGGCGCGACGCCGGCGACGTCACGCCGATCAGTTCAGAGGAGTATGCCGCGGGCAAGACGCTCGCCCCGCGACCGCTGAACAGCACGATGAATCTCGCCAAGATCAGGGCCACCGGCTTCGAGCCGGAGGACGCCTTCGTCGCGCTGGAGCGTTACTGCGCCGGGGCTTCGGCGTCCTCGCGACCGTAGTCGTCCTCGAGGCGGCAGATGTCGTCCTCACCGGTGTAGCCGCCGCGCTGGACCTCGATGATCACGAGCTCCTCGGAGCCGAGATTGGCGATGCGGTGCGCGGCGCCCTGGACGACGTCGACCGAGCGTCCCGGGCCGACCTCGATCGTCTCGCCGTTGATGACGCAGGTGGCCACACCGAAGATGACGACCCAGTGCTCGGATCGGTGCTCGTGGGTCTGATACGACAGGCGCGCGCCGGGGTTGACGTGAATGCGCTTGACCTTGTAGCCCTGGCCGTCGTCGATCACGTGCCACGAGCCCCAGGGGCGCTCTTCCGAATCCATTGCCCAAGGCTAGTCGGTCGCTCAGTGCCGACCGCGTCCGCCCGACACTGGCGCGAGCAGGCACAGCGCCGCAAGAGCGCGGACGACCTCCACCGGTGGCCCCGAAGTCGGCAAGCCGTTGATCTGGTCATCGGAGATGCCAGGCACGGGCACGTGGGACACCAACGAGTGCTCGGGCCGGACGTCTTGGGGCTCGTCGTCGGCGAAGAGCTCCTCATGGAGCTTCTCACCGGCGCGGAGGCCGGTGATCTCGATCGGCACCGGGCGGCCGGACTGCTCGATCAGCTGGTCCGCCACGTCGATGATCCTGATCGGGTCGCCCATGTCGAGGACGAGCGCCTCGCCGGGGCGACCGATCGCGGCCGCCTGTACGACGAGCTGGCACGCCTCCACGATCGTCATGAAGTAGCGGGTGACCTCCCGGTCGGTCACCGTGACTGGCCCGCCCGCAGCGATCTGCTGGGCGAAGGCGGTCAGCACCGAGCCCCGGCTGCCGAGCACGTTGCCGAACCGGACGGAGAGGTAGGTGCCCTGTTCGTACGCCGCGTGGCTGGCCGTGATACGCTCGGCGATCCGCTTGGAGTAGCCGAGCACGCTCGACGGGTTGGCGGCCTTGTCGGTCGAGATGTTGACGAAGCGTTCGACGCCAACCTCTCGGGCGGCGTCGAGGACGTTGCGGGTGCCGATGACGTTGGTCTTGACCGCCTCGGCGGGGAACTGCTCCAGCATCGGGAGGTGCTTGAGCGCGGCTGCGTGGAACACCACCTGCGGTCGGCGATCCGTGAAGATGGTGCGGAGGGCGTCGGGGTCCCTGATGTCGCACAGGATCACGTCGTCGGAGTCGAGCAGTGCCCGGCCTCGGAGAGATAGCTGCACAGCATGGAGCGCCGACTCGTCGCGGTCGAGCATCATCAGCTCACCCGGGGAGAAGCGGTCGATCTGGCGACACAGCTCTGCTCCGATCGAGCCACCAGCACCGGTGACCAGCACTCGCTTGCCGGCGAGGTTGCCGGCGATCGACTCGATGTCGGTGTCGAGCTGGTGCCGGCCGAGGACGTCGGTGAGATTGATGTCGCGGATGTCGCGAATACCGACGTGCGCCGACAGGAGCTCGTTGGTGCCCGGGAGCACCTTGACGTGCAGGCCGGCCGCAAGGGCGATCTGGTTGAGGTCGGTGATGATCTTGGCCGAGGCGCTCGGAATGGCGAGGATCACCGTGTCGACTCCGTGCTCCGCCGCGACGTCGACGAGGGCAGGTATCTGCCCCAGGACGGGAACCCCGCGGATCCGTCGGTGGCGCTTGTAGGGGTCGTCGTCGAGCATGCCGACGGGGCGCCACTGGTGAGAGGGGTCCCTGAGCATGGAAGCGATCAGGTCGTGTGCGGCATCCCCTGCACCGACGAGAAGGACCGGGGTGGACCCTTCGGCCCGCATGAGCTCCTGGTCGCGCTCCTTCAGCCGTCGCCAGAGAGCACGGCCGAGAGCCGTCATGAAGAGGGTCAGGAGGGCTGCTCCGAGCGGCACGCTCCGAGGCACGTGGATGTCGGCGAAGTTGATGACGAAGAGGAGAAGCCCGATGAGGGAGATGACCGAACCGAGGACGATCAGCTCATCTAGGCTCGCGATCCGTGAGCGGCCGTGGTGCAGGCGCACAGCGAAGCCCAGCACCACGTGGAGGACAGCGGCCACCGCTCCGAAGATCAGCGCAGGGCTCCAGTCGGCAACATCCCAGTCCAGACGCAGCCCGGACCACACAATGAATGCGGTCAACCAGCAAGCGGCATCGAAGAGCATCACCACCGGCGTCTTGCGGCGCTGCAGGCGTCTCATCATTTCGGACATCCGGAAACCCCCATGTTTCCTCGCGTTGCCGCAATCGCTGCCGAGGCAGCGGAACAGCCTTCTGCATTTGTCGGCGTCAGTGTGCCACCCGTTACAGTGACTCGGCGAAATGCCGCACAACTTTCAACAATGAACGGAATCACGTGGAACTGAAGGACTACTGGTCGACGATTCGCCGACGCTGGCGGGTCGTTGCCCTCTGTTTCGTCGGTGCCATGGCCGTCGCCGCGCTGCTCACCTGGCAGGCGACGCCGCAGTACTCGTCCTCGGCGCAGCTCTTCGTGTCCACGACGCCTTCCGACTCCAACGACGCCTACACCGGCAACCTCTTCGCCACCCAACGAGTTGCGTCGTACGCCGACCTGGTGACAAGTCGCCAGCTCGCCGAGCGGGTCGCCGACAGCCTCGGCGGCGACGCGGACGCCGACGTGCTGCGCACCCAGGTAGCGGCCACGGTGGTGCCCGAGACCGTGCTGCTCCAGCTCACCGCCACCGACCCGGATCCGGTCGTTGCCCGCGACATCGCCCAGGCCTATGCCCAGAGCCTCACGGAGCTCGTCGAGGACCTCGAGACGCCCAGCGGCAAGCGTGACGCCCTGATCCGGGCCTCGATCGTGGATGACGCCCAGGAGAACACCGTCCCCGTGTCCCCGCAGCCGCTCCGCAACCTCGGGCTGGCGGCTGTGCTCGGCCTGCTGCTCGGCGTCGGCCTGGCCGTCGCCCGCGAGCTGCTCGACACCTCGGTGACGTCCAGCGACGACGTCAGTGAGGTCACCAGCGCGCCGATCCTGGCCAACATCTCCAACGACCAGGCCGCCCACCTCCCGCCGCACGAGGTGCTGAGCCAGGCGACCCCGTGGGCAGAGGCCTTCCGCGTGCTGCGCACCAACATGCAGTACGTCGAGGTCGACCACGACCAGAAGGTCGTCGTCGTCACGAGCTCCCTGCCCGGCGAAGGCAAATCGACGGTGGCCATCAACCTCGCGATCACGATGGCCCAGGCCGGGCAGCGCGTCGCCCTCGTGGAGTGTGACCTGCGACGCCCCCTGATCGCTCCGCGGCTCGGTCTCGACGGCGCCGTGGGCACCACGAGCATCCTCATCGGCAAGGTCTCCCTCGACGACGCGCTGCTGGAGTACGCGAACACGGGGCTCCAGGTGCTGGCCTGCGGCCCGATCCCGCCCAACCCGTCGGAGCTCCTCCAGTCGACCGCCATGGAGAAGCTCCTCGGCGAGCTGCGCGACCGTTTCGACATCGTCGTGCTCGACGCTCCCCCGCTGCTTCCCGTCACCGACGCCGCGCTGCTCTCCACTCAGGTCGACGGCGCCGTGATCGTGGCTCGTCACGGGCGCACCACGCGTGACCAGCTGGCCCACGCGGTCGAACGACTCGAGGCCGTCGACGCCAAGACCCTGGGCGTGATCATCAATATGTCGCCGTCGAGGAAGAACACGAGCGGCTACGGATATGGCTACGGGTATGGCTACGGGTATGGCTACGAGCAGGAGGCGGGCAAGAGCAAGCGCTCCGCCCGCGAGACCAAGGCGATGGCCAAGGCATTGAAGAAGGCCGACAAGCAGGAGTCAGTGGGCTCGCGTCGTAAGCGCGGCTGAGCCTCTCCCGTAGTCGTTCTCAGCGGCGCGTCACCTCGGCCAGGGCAGGCCGCACGTCAGCGAGGTAGACGAAGGCCGCGATGGTGAACGCCAGCGAGATCAGGCTGATCGGCGACGAGCTCAGCATGATCAGCTGGGCGGCGAAGCCGACCGCGAGCAGGATCGACCAGCCGGGCTTCGTGAGCTTGCCGGCGGCCTCATAGGCCGGGCCGCTGAACGTGAGGGCGCTGATCAGGGCAAACCCCTTCACCGCCAGCATCACCAGCAGTACGACGAGATACACCCAGCCCTCGAGCTCGAACACAGTCACGCCCACAGCCTACGCGGCTGGCCCCGGTGGTCGAGTGCCCGCGAGGAACGGAGCGGGTGCATCGAGACCCTCTCGCATGCGAAAGGCGCAGACCCCCGGACCACATACGACCGGGGTCTGCGCCTCACGCAGGATTCAGAACAGCGCGAGCTGCCCGTCGTCTGAGTCTCTTCAGTCGCCGACCTTCTGGGCGGCGTCCACGAGGGCGTCGACAGCGTTGGTCGCGGTCTTCGTCGCGGCGGTCGCGGTGGCCTTGGCCGACGACTTGGTCGCGGTGGCCTTCTTCTTGGTGGCCGGGGTGACCTTCTTGGCCGACGCCTTGCGGGCGGCGGCGGTCTTGGCGGCCTGGGTCTTCGTGCTCTTGGCCTTGGCCACCGTGGTCTTGGCGGACGTGGTGGTCGCGACGGTCGACTCCTGCTTGCGGATCCGGCCGACGAGGCTCTGGCCACGCGAGACGAGGTCGCCGTACGCCGCGGTGTTGTCGTTGAGCAGCTCGGCGACGCGGGCCTCGATCGCCTTGCGACGGGCGGTCACGACGGTGACGGCCTGATCGCGCAGGGTCTTGGGGTCGAGGTCGATCTGGGTGACCGACTTCTGGGCGGTCGCGACGAAGTCGCGGACGACCTCGACGGCGAGGTCGTTGGCGCCGACACCGGCGTAGAACGCGCGGGTCGCTTCGGTCTTGACGTCGAACGTGGCCTTGGCCATGGGGTTCTCCTCTGGGTTGGGTGATCAGCTGTCGTCGTCGGCGGTGCGTCCGGCGGCCCGGTTGAGAGCGAGGAACGACGCGTGGACGTCGAGCAGGGACTGCTTCTGGCGCTCGGTGAGCCCGGCGTCGCCGAGGATCGCGAGCTCCACCGCAGCGGCTCCCTCACGCGGGGGGTTGTCCTCGGGGCTGACGATGCCGGCCCGGACGTAGAGCTGTTCGGCGGAGATGCGCAGTGCCTTGGCGATCTGCTGCAGCACCTCGGCGGAGGGCCTGCGCAGGCCCCGCTCGATCTGGCTCAGGTAGGGGTTGGACACGCCGGCGAGATCGGCGAGCTGCCGCAGGGAGAGGCGCGCCTTGACGCGCTGCTCCTTGAGGTAGTCGCCGAGGTCCTCGACCGACTTGCCGACCTTGCCCTTTGCCATGCCCCCATCGTGCTAACTCTTGCTAGCAAAATGCAAACTGAGCAAGCGTGAAGCGAGTCACATCAGAAGCTGGCGCGGATCTCGCCGACCGGCAGCCCGCCGCCGAGCAGCGTCACCTGACCCGTCCGGCGTACGGCGTCGGCGTCGACGCCCGCGTCCTCGAGCACGCCGCTGCGGGCCAGCATCTCGGCCATCAGCACGGGCCGCACCCGAGGGGCGCCGTCGTCGGTCTTGAGCGCGAACGCCCGCCCGTCGGGCAGCCCCACGGCGTAGCAGGACTCCGCGCCGGCCTTGCCGATCGCGCCCGGGATCGCGGTGAGGAGGACGAGCTCGTCGCGCGTGCTCCCTGAGACGTACGCCGGGTGCGTGCGGATCGCGTCGGCGACCCGACGTTCGTCGCCCGACTCGGCAATGGCCAGTGCCCGGAACGCCCGCGCCAGCCCGGTCAGCGAGGCCGAGAGCAAAGGCGCACCGCACCCGTCGACCGCCACCGTGGTGACGTCCTCGCCGGTGAGCTCGGCGAACGTGTGCACCGCCGCCTGCTGCAGCGGGTGCCCGGGGTCGCGGTACGTCTTGGTGTCCCAGCCGTTGATGGCGCAGGTCGCGAGCATCGAGGCGTGCTTGCCGGAGCAGTTCATCAGGATCGGCGATTTCGACCCACCGGCCCGGATCACGGCCTCACGGGCGTCGTCGTCGAGCGGGAAGTCGGGCGGCGTCTGCAGCGCCGACTCGTCGAGGCCGGCGCAGGCAAGGATGCGGCGTACGCCCTCGATGTGGAACGGCTCCCCTGAGTGGGACGCGCAGGTCAGCGCGAGCAGGTCGGGCGGCAGGTCGAGGCCGAGCCGGACCATCGCCAGCGCCTGCAGCGGCTTGTTGCACGAGCGCGGGAGGATCGGGGTCGCGACCTCACCCACCGACCAGGCGACCTCGCCGGCCGCGTCGAGCGCGACCAGCGACCCGTAGTGGTGGCCCTCGACGAACCCGGAGCGGACGATCTCGGCGACGACGGGCGCCGAGGCAGAAGCGACAGCAGACATGGAGGGCAGGCTATCGACCGCCGAGTGGCAGGATGACGCCCGTGTCATCCTCCCCCGCGCCGACCCAGTCGGTTCCCCAGCACTGCCCCACCCAGACGGAGCTCGACGACCTCGAGCTGCTGACGTCGGGTGCGCTGGCGCCGACCAACGCCTTCAACGAATGGGGCAGCCCGGTCACTCTGACCCTGCCCGACGAGCTGGCCGGCGCAGACATCGTCGAGCTGATCGACCCCGAAGGCCTGCCGCTGGCCCGGGTGAACCCGGCCACCGGCGCGGTCGAGCCGCTCACGCCCGCCCAGCACGGCCCCTTCCGCCGCCTCCACCTCTCCCCCGACCAGGTGCGCGAGCTCCACACCGGCGCCACCTTCGTGCCGGTCGACGACGCGCTCACCACCGGCCAGCTCGACGACCTCGCGGAGCTCGACCGCGTCGTACTCCTCACGTACGCCGGCCACGGCACGTCCGCGCTCTCGCCGGTGGGTCTCGTCCGAGCCACCCTGGCCGCCGCCAGCCGCCTGCGCGACGCCCACGTGGTCGTCGTACCCCTGGCTTCGCACGGGGAGGCCTCTGCCGACCACGCGCTGGGAGTGCGCGTGGCTGACAACTACGCCTCGGGCGACCCGGTGCACGCGCTGCACGAGCCGCACGAAGCCGACAGCTGGCCCGGCGACATCGCCGAGGTCGTGGCCCACGACCAGCCCGAGCCCGGCGAGCAGGGGCTTGTCGTCTTCTTCACCGGCCTCTCCGGCAGCGGCAAGTCGACCCTCGCGCAGGCCCTGATGGATCGCATCCTCGAGCAGGGCGAGCGCACTGTGACGAGCCTCGACGGCGACGTCGTACGCCGCAACCTCTCGGCCGGGCTGACGTTCTCGAAGGCCGACCGCGAAACCAACATCCGCCGCATCGGCTGGGTGGCGGCCGAGATCTCCCGGCACGGTGGGGTCGCCGTGTGCAGCCCGATCGCGCCGTACGACGAGACGCGACGCCAGGTCGAGGAGATGGTCGGGGAGGCCGGCGGCGCGTTCTTCCTCGTGCACGTGGCCACGCCGCTCGAGGAGTGCGAACGCCGAGACCGCAAGGGCCTCTACGCCAAGGCACGTGCCGGCGAGATCCCCGAGTTCACCGGCATCTCCTCGCCCTACGAGGAGCCCGACAACGCGGCGGTTCGGGTCGACACCACCGGCCGCACCATCGAGGCTGCCCTGGGCGACGTACTCGCGGAGTTGCGGGAGAGCGGGCACCTCTCACTGGCCAGCGTCGCTGGTCGAGTAGCCGGCGAGGGCCGGGCCGGCGTGTCGAGACCACTCAAGGTCCTCTTCGTCTGCACCGCCAACATCTGCCGCTCGGCGTTCATGGAGGTGACCGCCCGCCATCTGGTCGGCGACCGCGACGACATCGAGTTCTCCAGCGCCGGGACCCGCGGATTCACCGACAAGCCCCTCGATGCCGACATGGCCGGCGCCCTGACGACCGGCGCGGACCACGCCGGCTTCACGAGCCGCCCGGTCACCCGCCAGCTGGTCGACGAGGCCGATGTGATCCTGACCGCCGAGTCCAGCCACCGCGCCGACCTGATCGAGGATCACCCGGCCGCGTTCCGCAAGATCTTCACGCTCGCCCAGTTCGCCGAGGCCGCCAGCACCAGCAACCGGCATGGGCGGGCACTGATCGCCGACATCGGCACCCAACGGGCCGCGGCAAAGCCCGAGCACGACATCAGCGATCCCTACCGGCGTGGCCCACAGGCTGCGGCAGACTGCGGCCAGCGCATCTCGTCGTTGCTCGATGCCGTGATCCCCGCCCTGACCGAGGAGGCCTGATGGACTGGCTGACCACGACCTTCCTGTCGATCCTGGCCGCGGGCTTCTTCGTCGGCACAGTCGTCGGGCTCACCGGCATGGGCGGCGGCGCGCTGATGACGCCGGCGCTGATCTTCCTCGGCGTGGGCGACGCGGCGACGGTGGTCACGGCCGACCTCACCGCGGCGGCGATCTACAAGACCGGTGGCGCGATCGTGCACAAGCGCGAGGGTTCGCCCAACATGGCGCTGGCCAAGTGGCTGATCCTCGGCTCGGTGCCGATGGCCCTGCTGGGTCCGCACCTCATCTCCTGGCTGGCCGACCCCGGCGACCTCGACAAGGTGCTCAAGCTCTGCATCGGCTTCGCGCTGCTGATGGCGGCGCTCACCTACGCCCTGCGCCTCTACGTCAACCTGCTCCGCGTGCGCGGCGGCGGGGGCGGGGGCGACGAGCACCCGAAGGTGCGGCCGATCCCGACCCTGCTCGTCGGCGCGCTCGGCGGCCTGCTCGTGGGCGTGACCAGCGTCGGCTCGGGCTCGGTCATCATGATCGCGCTGCTGATGCTCTACCCGGGCCTCTCCGCGGTGAAGCTGGTCGGCACCGACCTGGTGCAGGCCGTGCCGCTGGTGATGGCGGCCGCGATCTCCAACATCGCCCTGCACGGCCTCGACTGGACCGTGACGATCCCGCTGGTCATCGGCTCCGTGCCCGGCACGATCCTGGGCTCCCTGATCGCGCCGCGCGTGCCGCAGTCGTTCATCCGGCGCGGCATCGTCGTCGTACTCACCATGTCCGGCGTAGCCCTGCTCGACAAGGCCGGCTGGCCGCCGCTCGGCGCGGGCGAGGACGACACCCACCCCATCCTCATCGCCGGCGTCGGCCTGGCCACGCTGGTGCTGGTGCCGCTGGTCTGGGGCCTGATCCGGCGTACGACGGGGCTCCCGATGTTCGGATCCCCGACCGTGGCCGAGCTGGAGGATCCGTCCTACCGGCCGGGACTGATCGGCATGAGGAAGACCGACGACACCTGACCACCGAAAGCGCCGGTTCTCGCCTCGCCCCTCCCCACGGATAGCATGGCCGTTGCCATTCCGACGAGAGGTCCCCCGTCAGTCATGACACAAACGCATGCCGACTACCAGCTGAGTCAGCTCGACCAGCTCGAGGCGGAGTCGATCCACATCTTCCGTGAGGTCGCTGCAGAGTTCGAGAAGCCCGTCCTGATGTTCTCCGGAGGCAAGGACTCCATCGTCATGCTCCGCCTGGCGGAGAAGGCGTTCTACCCGGCGAAGATCCCGTTCCCGGTGCTCCAGGTCGACAACGGCTTCGACTTCCCCGAGGTGCTGTCGTGTCGTGACTCGTGGGTCAACCGCCTCGGCGTACGCCTCGTGGTCGCCTCGGTCGACGACGACATCTTGAGCGGCGTCATCGTCGACGACGGCAAGACCAGCCGCAACCGGATGCAGATCGGCAGCCTCCTCAACGCCATCGAGGTCGAGGGCTTCACCGCCGCCTTCGGTGGTGGCCGCCGCGACGAGGAGAAGGCCCGCGCCAAGGAGCGCGTCTACTCCCACCGCGACGAGTTCGGCCAGTGGGACCCCAAGATGCAGCGCCCCGAGGTGTGGAGCCTCTACAACGGCCGCATCCACGAGGGCGAGCACATGCGGATCTTCCCGCTGTCCAACTGGACCGAGCTCGACATCTGGCACTACATCGACCGTGAGCAGATCGAGATCCCCACGATCTACTTCTCCCACCAGCGCGACGTCATCGCCCGCGACGGCATGCTGCTGTCGGCCTCCGACGCCGTCCAGCCCAAGGGCAACGAGACCATCAAGAACATGACCGTGCGCTTCCGCACCGTCGGCGACATGACCCTCACCGGTTGCGTCGAGAGCGAGGCCTCGACCACCGCCGAGATCATCGACGAGGTCGCCATCGCCCGGGTCACCGAGCGCGGCGCGACCCGCGGCGACGACCGTTTCTCCGAGGCGGCCATGGAAGACCGCAAGAAGGAAGGCTACTTCTGATGGCTGACGACACCCTCCAGCAGATGGAGCAGATGGACCTGCTCCGCTTCGCCACCGCCGGCTCGGTCGACGACGGCAAGTCCACCCTCATCGGGCGGCTGCTGCTCGACTCCAAGTCGATCTTCGAGGACCAGCTCGAGTCGGTCGAGTCGACCAGCCGCGACAAGGGCTACGACTACACCGACCTCGCGCTGCTCACCGACGGTCTGCGCTCCGAGCGCGAGCAGGGCATCACCATCGACGTGGCCTACCGCTACTTCGCGACGCCCCGCCGCAAGTTCATCATCGCCGACACCCCGGGCCACGTGCAGTACACCCGCAACATGGTCACCGGCGCCTCCACGGCCGACCTCGGCCTGGTGCTCGTCGACGCCCGCCAGGGCCTGACCGAGCAGTCCCGCCGGCACGCGGTGATCCTGTCGCTGCTCCGGGTCCCGCACCTCGTGCTCGCGGTCAACAAGATGGACCTCGTCGACTTCTCGCAGGAGGTCTACGAGCGGATCCACAAGGAGTTCACGCAGTTCGCCACCAAGCTCAACATCCCCGACCTCGAGGTCATCCCGATCTCGGCGCTCCAGGGTGACAACGTGGTGAACCGCTCCGAGAACATGTCGTGGTACTCCGGCCCGACGCTCATGCACCACCTCGAGCACATCCATGTGGCCTCCGACCGTGACCTGGTCGACGTCCGCTTCCCGGTCCAGTACGTCGTCCGGCCGAAGTCCGACGCCTACCACGACTACCGCGGCTACGCCGGCCAGGTGGCCGGTGGCGTGCTCAAGAAGGGCGACGAGGTCGTCGTACTCCCCTCGGGCATGACGTCGACGATCGAGGCCATCGACCTCTTCGACAAGGAGGTCGACGAGGCGTTCCCGCCGATGTCGGTCACCGTGCGTCTCGAGGACGACGTCGACGTGTCGCGCGGCGACATGATCGCCCGGGCCAACAACGCCCCAAAGCCGAGCCAGGACATCGACGCGATGATCTGCTGGATGACCAACGAGCCGCTGCGTCCGCGCCAGAAGCTCGCCATCAAGCACACCACGCGTACGGCGCGCGCGATGGTCAAGGACGTCCAGTACCGCCTCGACATCAACACCCTGCACCGCGACCAGGACACCAAGGAGATCGGTCTCAACGAGATCGGTCGCATCCAGCTGCGCACCACAGTGCCGCTGCTCTGCGACCCCTACTCCAAGAACCGCACCACCGGCTCGTTCATCCTGATCGACGAGGCCACCGGGGTCACTGTCGGTGCGGGGATGATCAACAGTGGGAATTGAATCGACTTGCTAGTACCAGAAGTACAAAGCTAGGCGTCAGTGCGGGAATCGAGGGGACTAGTGCAAGATCACGTTGGGTCAACCGATCTCACGACCAAAGCCAAAGTCCGACTTCTCGCCTACTACCTACCTCAATATCATCCGATCCCGGAAAATGACGAATGGTGGGGAAAAGGGTTCACCGAATGGACCACTGTGGCAAAGGCTCGCCCTCTGTACAAGGGGCATCGGCAGCCACGGTTGCCAGCAGATCTCGGCTTCTATGATCTTCGCCTTCCCGAGGCGCGCGAGGCCCAAACAGCCTTGGCGAGGCAAGCAGGAATCGAAGGCTTCGTCTACTGGCACTATTGGTTTGGATCTGGCGATCGAATCTTAGAGCGACCTATGGCAGACATTTTGATGACCGGCGAACCAGATTTCCCCTTCTGCCTCGCATGGGCGAACGAGTCATGGTCGCGACGCTGGAATGCCAATGACCAAACCATTCTGAAGCAACAACTCTATCCCGGGAAGAAAGACTTCGAGGAGCACTTCCGTGCTATCGAAGTTGCTTTTCACGACCCACGCTACATCCGAGTCGACGGCAAGCCGCTCTTCGTGGTCTACAGACCACAAGATCTTCCCGATCCTCAAATGTTCAACCACGTATTCCGTTCGCTTGCAACGGATTCTGGCCTCACTGGGATCTATCTCGTCGGCGGGAATAACTTAGTCCCGCTGAGCCAAACGGGTTTTGACGCGAACTACTTGCAGCCAAGCCTGACTTCCATAACAGCCATCCTGAGCTCTCCCAAATCGACTCGTGCTGCGATCGCCCGGAAGTTCTTTAACGCCGGCGGGCCCGTCCGAGTCGACTACGCCGACTTAATGACTTCATTTCGGCGAGACGTCACACATGCACGTGCTTCCGGCGACCCGACTCACTTAGGGGTCATCCCGAACTGGGACAATACTCCAAGACGAGGGCGTGGCGGAATAGTCGTAGAAAATACCTCGCCCGCAGCCCTTCGCGAAGAAATATCTTACGCTAGAGCCAGAACTCATTCGGTAAACTCAGAGGCGATCATGTTTCTTAAGAGTTGGAACGAGTGGGCGGAAGGAAACTATGTCGAGCCTGATGCGAAAGACGGCCGGGCTTGGATCGAAGCAATTGGCGAAGAACTAAATCTGTGAAATCACAGGCTCGCCCAAGAATCTTATTCGCCACGACGACCTCGGCGTCGGCAAGGCTTTTGAAACCGATCATTGGCAACCTTGACGGCATTGATGTTCTTGTTCTCAGGGGCGACAGGCAAGAGGTTCGCTTC
This sequence comes from Nocardioides sp. InS609-2, assembly GCF_023208195.1. NCBI lineage: Bacteria > Bacillati > Actinomycetota > Actinomycetes > Propionibacteriales > Nocardioidaceae > Nocardioides > Nocardioides sp. InS609-2. The sequence goes on from NZ_CP060034.1 coordinate 2,022,421, forward strand.
GAAAGCTTGCCCGACACAAACATTACTTGCATCCCGATGCGTCGAGAGCCGTCCCCGATCGCGGATTTGAGGGCCCTTCTTCGAGTGACAGTTTGGATGCGGCGTCAACAAGTTCAAACGTTAGTTTACGGAACTCCGAAGGCTGCCCTACTTTGCTCCGTCGCCGGCTTTCTGAACCGAGTACCGAATCGATACTTCATTCTTCACGGACTTCGGCACGAAACCCTCAAGAACCCGATGCGTTGGATAGTCAGAACAACGGACCACCTCGCCAGTCTACTATCAACTCAAACGGTCTGCGTCAGCCCAAGCCTCCATCAAGCCGCCCTCCGGGAGGGAGTTACCACACGCGATCGATCGATCGTAATGGGCAGTGGAAGTCTCGCAGGTATCGACACGGAGCGATTTCGCCCTGCTACTGCATCTGAACGCGACAGCGTTCGGCGGGAACTGGGGGTGCACGACGACCGTCCGATTATTGGATTCATCGGACGCCTAGCTAAGGATAAAGGAATTGAAGAACTCACGGCATCCTTGGAGCTAATCCGGGCTGATGTCACACCGCTCCTCGTGATTGCCGGACCAACCGACGAGACTGATCCTTTGATGCCGATCACACTGGAACGCATTCGAGGATCCCGCCACATCGTCTATCTCGGGGAGATTGACAGCCCAGAAACCCTGCTAAGGGGCTTTGACATCTTCGCGTTCCCCAGCTATCGCGAGGGTATTGGCCTCGCCGCATTAGAGGCGGCCGCCACAGGTCTTCCGGTAGTCGCGTCCGATGTAACGGGGGCGAGGGACACCGTTGTTTCATCGGTCACTGGGCTCTTGGTTCCGCCCGCAGATGCCGAACATCTTGCTATAGCGCTAACACAATTGTTGGCCGATCCGATTAGGGCTGTTGACATGGGTACTCGCGGTCGTGAATATGCGTTGAGTCATTATGAGCGGTCAGGTGTTCTGAGCCACTGGAAGGTCCTGCTTGAACGCGCGACTGGTGTCGAGTCAACATTGAACTCGGAGGCCCGGTAGCCACATGTCGCTTGAAGTCGCATATGCATTCCTCGTAATGATCGCTGGTGCGCTGCTGGTCGGGCTAGTGTCCCACGCCCGAAACTCAGGCACCCGAGTCATCATATTTGTTGGCGCGTACACGTGCCTGCAATTCGTGATCGGCACATTTCTCTGGCTGCGGTCTCCTGGCGTAGATGGCCTCGCCTATGTTAAGGCCGCAGACACTCTCGCGGCCAGTTCACTAGCTTCAACTATCGGTGTCTCTTCGACGGTCCTCGCCGACGGAAAGCAAGGATACGTCTACCTCCTTGCCGTGGGCTTCATAGCCCTGGGATCATCCCCTCTCGTGGCGGTCGCCATCAACGCAAACTTGTTAGGGCTCCTGCTGTTGGTGGTGCGTGCAACCGCTGAAGAGTTGCGTGCAGGGGCAGGGCTGTTGGCCATGTTCATCGCATCGCTGTTTCCAGCGGTGACCTTTTGGGGTCCGCAGCCGCTCCGCGAGGCTTGTGTTTGGCTGCTCATCGGAACCCTCGGACTTTCGGCCCTAAAGATCTCACGCGGTTCTTCAAGCGCGGTCGCGGGTTGGTTGGTCTTCATTGTCACGGCTATCGCGCTTCTCTACTTTCGTGGACCCATAGCCATAATTGCGGCGGCAGCGCTCGCGCTCGGCTGTGTATTCAGTGGCCGATTCTCGCCAACTCGAGCCACTCTATTCGCTGTCGGCGCGTATGGCGCCTATCTTCTGCTGCAGGATCGATTCGCAAGCGTGCTTGTCAAGTTCGGGAATGACCAAATTGACGTCTCGCGCCAGGAATTGGCAAGTTCATCGTCCGGATTCATTGCCCCTGACACCTCTAATCCGACAGACATGTTAGTCGCCATGGTCCGAGTACTCATGGGGCCTTTGCCTGGGGAACGCTCATCCGCGGGAATCGCGGCTTTCGAAGCAATTCTCTGGTCGTCCGCTTTCGTTCTCGCAATCGTTGGTGCGAGAGCCGCAGGATCAACGGCGCGCCCTCTCTACTATGCCGCGCTGGTTCTCGCGTTGTCGATCGCCGCTTCCAGTGGGAACTATGGGTCGATGCTTAGAATTCGAGCCATGCTAATTCCACTTGAAGCACCACTAGTTGCGATCGGGCTAATGTTGCTGGTCAGGACTGTCCGCAGGAAATCTAAACTTCCTGTAGAGGTCCGTGTATGAACAGGACCCTTTCTGGCGTTTTGCTCGGCTATTGCGTCGGTCAAGCCCTCGCTTTGATTGGGCAAGTGGCCCGTATCCCCATCAGCCTCGACCAACTAGGCCACGATGGCTTTGGCAAAGTACTTCTTTTGGGAGTGGAGACGTCACTCTTCACCACCCTCGGACTGGGCGTCGCGGACCTGGCGCGATCAATGACTTCCGGCCAGACTTCGCCGAGTGAGAGACTTCACTCTGCACGTCAGATCCAAGGCCTCCTGCGGCGAACTTGGGCTGCAATCGCCATCGCCTTGATCGGTTTGGCCATTTATGAGGTTGTCACTGCATCCGTCGCTGCGCTTGAGTCCTTTCCATCGCTGGGCTGGAGACTCCTCGCACTAGTGGTGTTGTGCGCCTTCCTCGGCTGCGTCGCAACTCACTTTTCTCCCTACTTTGGCATCTTGGAGGCTACAGGTAGAACCGCAATGAGCCACTTGTTGAAGGGGTTCGCGCCCTTTTGCGGCCTAGCCCTGACTCTCGGGCTGCTTTTGAAGGGGATGAGTGTAGAAAGTGCGAGTCTTGCTTGGGCAGCAGGGGCTATCGTGCCTCCTCTGCTGGCAAGGCTGCTCGTCGGCGGAACAGAAGATGACCGTAACCTCAGCACTCGACTAGCCCGGAGCAGCTTATCTGTAGTCGTCGCACCGCTGCTCGGATTCTTTGCCACAGCCATGGACCCCTTCGTCGTTGCTCACTTCCTGGGAACCGGCGCCGTTGCGGACTTCTCAATCGCGAATCGCGTGGGGATTCTTGTTCTTATCGCCCCTCTAGCCTTCAGGCCAATTCTGTGGAACCGTGCTCGAATCAATCAAGATTCTTCTGACCAACTTCGTGGCCTGCGTACTTCCGCCAAGCTTTACGGATTGCTTGCGCTGCCGGGCGGAATTTTGCTAGTTCTGGGAGGTGTTACGATAGGCCGCGCCCTCGGCGCGACGAACGCGGGATCTCCCTATTTGTTGTACGCCTTGTTCACCGTTTCGGCTCTCTTTCTCAGCATCGGAATGGCGTTCCAGTCCGTCATTCCTGGCAGTTTGTGGGAATCGAAGTACGCGGCGGTGCTCGTCATCACGTCTATCTCTAACATCCTTTTGTCCGTCGTAATCACAAGTCAACTTGGCATTAGCGGGCCAGCCCTTGCTGGGTTGTTATCGAACGGAGTCTTGCTTGCTTTTTGGGTCGCCGTATCGCTATCAAGGCCGCACTCTTTAGTTCCTCGAGGGTCTCGGAAACTGCAGAAGCGCTGACCGCGTTCTTAGTCTATTCGAACCGCGTACGATTAGGGAGTTTCGTGCATGAAAGTCATCATCACCGGAGCGGGTGCGCTTCTTGGACAAGGAATGCTTCGGAGCTTGGCGGATTCACAGCTTGACGTTACGCTCGTCGCAGCCGATCCGAGCCCCTTGGCTGCCGGACTCTACTGGACTCCCCACCGGTACCTCATCCCGATGGCGGACGACCCCGGGTACATAGGCGCAATCGATAAACTGTTGGCGAGCGAGAAGCCCGACGCGCTACTCGTCGGCACGGACGTGGAATTGCCACTCTTTGCCCGCCATCGTCACGAACTCGAAGCGCGGCACGGCACCCATATCGTCATAGCCAGTTCTGATGTGGTGGCGATCGCAGACGACAAATTCTTGACCTACGAGTTTATGCGTGACCATGGCTTTTCACCACCTGTCTCGCGTCTTCCGTTTGAGGCCGGTGACTTGGTATCAGAATTCGGGTTTCCATTGGTCGTGAAGCCACGCGTGGGCGCGCGTTCCGTGGGACTGAGCCTCGTGTGGAGCGAAGAGGAACTCAAGCATGCGATTTCCGCCAGGGACGGTCTGATGGTCCAGGAACACGTGGCCACGGATCGTGAGGAGTACACGGCCGGCACGATCACTTTCGGCGGGCCGTGCCTCGCGTCAATTGTTATGCGGCGAGATTTGCGCGATGGCAACACAAGTCGTGCGTACGTTGAAGACTTCCCTGAACTCGACATGCAGGTGCGGGAGATGGCGACCGTCCTGGGAGCGTGGGGCCCGGCAAACTTTCAGTTCCGGGCTGATGACGGGAAGGCTCGGGTGTTCGAGATCAACGGCCGGTTCTCGGGTACAACGCCATTGCGGCGGCTTGCCGGCTTCAACGAGGTTGAGATGGTTCTTCGGCATCTTGTGCTTGGTGAAGCGATCACGCAGCCGATGATTAGACCGATGTCGATCTTTCGTCATCTTGTTGAGACAGTCGTCCTGCCTGAAGAGGTCATGCGTTGACTGCGGGTCTGTCCATTGGCGTGACCGGAGCAACAGGGTTCGTTGGTCGACGAGTCGTCGCGGCATTGTCGCGGGATGGCTACCGGGTGCGGGCCCTCGGCAGGACGCGAAGTGCGGGCCTACCGAGCGGCGTGGACCATGCTGTTTGGGATCTCGAGTCGGGTGGCGACTTGGGTGCGCTCGCCGACCTCGGAGCACTCGTCCACGCCGCTGCGTACATCCCGCGATCGCAGGCCAGCTCCGATGAGGCAGAACGATGCTGGCGACTGAATGCCCTCGGCACCCTACGCCTGTTCGAGGCGGCGAACGTGGCCTCAGTTGGCCATGTAGTCCACCTGTCGACTGGAAACAGTTATCGCCCGCTTTCGCGTGAAGTCGTCGAAGACGATGCCCTCTTCCCGTCGAGTAGTGCGCCCTACTATCTTTCGAGCAAAGTTTGCGCGGAAATTTTTGCGGACCACCTTCGACGCACCAGTGACCTACAGCTTGCAATTCTACGGCTGTCATCGGTGTTCGGACCCGGCATGACCCCAGGCGGACTCGTGTGGAGCTTCGTGGATCATCTGTCCCGGGGCGAACGGATCACTATACTAGATGGTGGCCGTTTCCAGACTGATCTGGTGTTCGTTGACGACGTTGTGGCAGCAATAGTGGGTGCTGTCCGGCAACGCGCTGATGGAATCTTCAATGTTGGTTCCGGACGTCCGACGTCAGTTCTGCAATTGGCACTTGAACTCCTGTCCCTCACTGGACACGGCCAAGACTTGATCGAAATTCACGATGCCGTCGACAGGCCCACCTCAGTGGGCTACTCTGCCCTCAATATCTCGAAGGCCCGCGACAAGCTAAACTACTCCCCGCGGACGCTACGTGAGGGACTGCACTCCTATCTCTCTGCCCTGGCGTCATGAGTGCGACGCAGGAAGACATTGTCGTCATAAGCGACCTGCATGGTAATGCGCGGGCGTTTCGTGCTGCTTTAAGTCAAGCCCGAAACGTGGGATTCGATCGGTTAGTTATTCTTGGCGATCTGCTCACATACGGCATTGATAATGCGGAGATCGTTGAGCTCGTGGCCGCCGAGCAGGAGCGCGGCGCAGCCCTCGTCATTGGCAACCACGACCAGCTCTACTTCGATCTCCAACGTGGCGACACAGTCTACTATGACCGGCTTCCCGCATGGTTGCGCGAAAGCGTTGACTACACGTTCGCGCAACTGGATCGGATCGCGTTCAATGGCCTGAGTTGGTCGACGGAAGTGGTTACGAGAGATGTGGTGCTTGCTCACGCCAATCCGTTCCAGTTCGGTGACTGGACCTATCTCAACGACGAGGCCGACCGCCGTCGCGCTCGCGAGGTCCTGATCTCGCGCGGCGCGGTGCTCGGCGTCTTCGGCCATACACATCGCGCGCTCACTGAGCCACTCCCGTCGCAAGGGAATGCAGCCATCGCAAACACCGGGTCAATCGGCCAGCCTCGCGGTCAAGACAACCGGTCCACAATGTTGCGCATCGTCGTTGGCACGGACGCGCCTCATGTTTCGGTCGAGACCATCGATTACTCCGTCGACGCACATGTCCAGGCACTTGGACGGGCCGCGCTTTCTCCAGAGACACTCAGGAAACTGAGTTCGTACTTCCTCCGTCGAGAGCCGCCAGAGTAGTTCCGGACACCTCCAGCAATGATGCATCGCTTTTCGTTGCGCCGTCCAGCGGAGAGCGCTGATGAGCGCCAGAACTCCATCCATTTCTGGACCTCCACGCTCAAATGAACTCATCGGTCTAAGCCGGCTCGTCCCCCATGAACTCAGCCATCGTCCGTGTTGACCCATCGGAGATTCCATGCCGTCGCAAAACAGTCGCAACTGTCCGGACCAGAATCAAGATATCGAGATGAAGACTTCTCGTGTCGACGTACTCGACGTCCTTGGCGAACTTTTCACCCCAGCCGATGGCGTTGCGCCCGCCCACCTGCGCCAGCCCGGTTACGCCGGGTCGCACTTCGTGTCGCCGACGTTGCTCGGCCGTGTATCGGTCCAGATAGCGCACCATCAATGGGCGCGGCCCGACCAGACTCATGTCACCCTTCACGACGTTCCACAGGGTAGGTAGCTCGTCGAGGCTGGTAGAGCGCAGGAACGACCCGAACGAAGTCATCCGCTCCTCATCGGTAACGAGCCCGCGCGCGTCGTCGGTCTCGAGCATGGTCCGGAACTTCACCAGCTCGAAGACCTTCTCGTCCTTGCCCGGCCGCTGCTGTCGGAAAAGGACGGGCGAACCGAGTTTGCGACGTACGAGGACCGCAAGAGCCAGCTGCACGGGAAGGGAGAGGACAAGAGCGACCCCGCCCACGACCACGTCGATCGCCCGCTTCAACGGGTCGTAGGGCTTCACGCGGAGACAACCACCCGGATTGCGGCCTCGACGCGCTCGAACTGTGCGTCGGTCAAGGCAGAGCCGGCCGGCAGGGTGAGACCGTGCGCGAAGATGCGCTCGGAGGAGCCGTCCAGCGTTCCTGCCAGGCCGGAAGACACCGGCTGGAGGTGCATGGGCTTCCACACCGGGCGGGTCTCGATACCCGCTTCGCCCAGGGCCGATCCGAGGTCAGTGGCGCTCCACGCGGAGACCTCCGGATCGACGACGATCGCGGTGAGCCAGCAGTTGTCCCCGACGTCGTCCGCCCCACCGAGGATGCGCGCACCCGGCTGGTCCGCGAAGAGGCGTCGGTAGCGTTCACGCCACTCGCGGCGACGCTTGAGCATGTCGTCGAGACGCACCAGCTGCGCACGGCCAAGAGCCGCAAGAATGTTGGAGAGCCGGTAGTTGTAGCCGACCTCGGTGTGCTCGTAGTGCGCCACCGGCTCCCGGGCCTGGGTCGACAGCTTGCGTGCGTGGTCGGAGAGCCGCTGGTCGTCGGTGAGAAGCATGCCGCCACCCGAGGTGGTCATGATCTTGTTGCCGTTGAAGGACAGCACGGACGCGTCACCGAACGACCCGGCCGGCGAGCCGTCGTACGTCGCTCCGAAGGACTCGGCTGCGTCGCACAGCAGCCGTGCCCCTGCGTCGGTGGCGATCTGGGTGATGGCGTCGTAGTCGACGCACTTGCCGAGCATGTCCACCGGCACGATGACCGGCACATTCGCCCCGGCAGACCTGAGGGTCTGGATGGCCTCCGACAGCAGGGTGGGGCTGATGTTGCCGGTCTCCTCGTCGCAGTCGACGAAGTGCGGCACCGCGCCGACGTACCTGATGGCGTTGACCGTGGCCGCAAAGGTGAAGGTCGACACCGGTACGACGTCACCCGGTCCGACACCCCACGAGACCAGCGCCAGGTGTAGGGCCGCCGTACCCGATGACAGGCCCACGGCGTGGGCTACGCCGACACGGTCGGCGACCTCTTCCTCGAACGCTGAAAGGTCGGGTCCCGCGGGAGCGACCCATCCGGACTGGATGGCTCGCAGCACGTACTGCTGCTCCAGCTCACTGACGTCCGGTGTCGAGAGCAGGATGGGTTCGTTCCCGTTCGAAGCCATCTTCCTGTCCTCACCCCGTATGCGTTGCCTGAGCGAGTGTAAACAACGAAGTCGCTCAGCCAGAATCGTTGCCGGCTCAACGACCCCGGATCACGTGCACGGTCCGCACCACGATCAAAGCGGCAAACGACCCGACCAGTCCGCCCAGGGTGTTGGCCACCACGTCGACGAACTGCGCCGAACGCAAAGGGAGCAGGAACCCCTGGACCACCTCGACAGCCGCCGAGGCCACGAAGGTGTAGACGACCCAGTTGGCCCACGGATGCCGCGGGAGAATGAGGGCGGCCAGGAGCGTCAGGGGCGCGAACATCGCGGCGTTGAGCAGGAACTCCACCCTGACGGGCGCCGAGATTTCGGCCGGGACGCCGAGGGCTACCAGGCGCTCCGCCACCCTCATGACCACTCCGGTGGCCTGCGCCCCGCTCGGCCGGAGGAGCACCGTGGCCAGGAATGCGACGTAGGCCAGCCACGTAGCCATGAGCAGCGGTCGGAGGCGGGAGGACACTTGCACATGATGGGACGTCTCCCGCCCCAGACTCGAATCGGGCTGAGCTCGACCGAGCCCGGGCTGCGCGCGCACGTGGGTGCCGGAGACTAGGCCGGGCCACCACCCTCGGAGTCGGACGCCAGTGCCTCGACGTCGATGTCCTCGCCGTCGGAGATCTGCTGGGCGACCCGGTCGAGCTGCTCGGGCGTGAGGGTGACCGCGGACTCTCGCAGCCCCCTCTCGAGCTCTTCGTGCACGGTGCCGTCGGTGGCCGACTCCTGCCACGACGTCACCCGCTCCACCACGTTGCGCAGGGCTTCCACGCGTGCTTCCTGCTGCTGGTCCATGCCGGCTCCTCACAGTTGGGGCGTTCGGTTCGAATCTAACCTCGGCCCCTGAGCTGGCAGGCAGGCTCAGGCCCGCGTCGCCGTCACCAGCAGGTACTCCCACTCCATGCGGAACCCCGCATCGATGTCCCGCCCGAAGCGCCCGGCCAGCTCGATGAGCTCGCGGTCCAGGGCTGCGATCCGGCCCTCGTCGCCGGCCAGTCCCTTGTACGCCGTGATGGTGGGGCCGTACTTCGACTTGAAGAAGTCCAGGAACCCGGATGGGCCGTCGAACCGGTCGACCTCGAGCACCGCCGTACTCGCCGTCAGGTCGCGAACGCCGTCGCCCAGCAGGCCGCGCACGTGGTCGACGTCGCCCCATAGCGGCGGGGGCTGGCTGCCGGGAGGCGGGGGGGCCGCGGCGTACGGCTTCATGGTCGCGAACATCTGTCCGATGAAGCCGGACGGCGTCCAGCTCAGCAGGCCGATGGTGCCGCCGGGGCGGCACACCCGCAGCAGCTCGGCCGCCGACTCCTCATGGTGCGGCGCGAACATCACGCCGACGCACGACATCACGACGTCGTACTCGCCGGTGGTGCACGGCAGCGCCTCGGCATCGCCCACCCGCCAGGTCAGCTCGAGGCCCTCGGCCTCGGCTGTCGCTCGACCGCGGTCGAGCAGCTCGGGGGTGAGGTCGGTGGCCCAGACGGCTGCGCCGGTGCGAGCGGCCGGGATGGCCGCGTTGCCGGCGCCGGCCGCCACGTCGAGCACGCGCTGGCCTTCGGACACCCCGCAGGCCTGCACGAGCACCGGGCCAAGGCTCGGGATGACTTCGGTGGCGACATCGGTGTAGTCGCCGAGCGCCCACATGGTGGCGTGGCGCTGCTTGAGGGTTCGGTCTTCGTCTGTCGCAGTGTTGGTTGTCATGGGTGCCACGTTGCCCCTGGCCGGCCGGTCCGGGCATCGGTGCTGCCACGCATTTGCGGCTCGGCCGCGTCGTGCGGGATGGCGGCTGGCACGTAGTCGCGTGATCCTTGGTTTCGAGGCTCGCTGCGCTCGCACCTCAACCAGCGGACCGGATGCGCTCGCACCTCAACCAGCGGACCGGATGCCCTCGCACCTCAACCAGCGGACCGGCTCCGCTCGCACCTCAACCAGCGGACCGGCTCCGCTCGCACCCCAACCAGCGGACCGGCTCCGCTCGCACCCCAACCAGCGGACCGGCTCCGCTCGCACCCCAACCAGCGGACCGGCTCCGCTCGCACCCCAACCAGCGGACCGGCTGCGCGCCTTCCTCAACCAGCGGGCGTGGCGAGGTACCTCGCGACGGCCGCCGTGCGGGCGGTCCGGCCCTCGATGCCGAGTTTGGCGTAGACGTTGTGGAGGTGGCGTTCGACGGTGCGGTCGCTGAGGGTGAGCCGCTCCGCGATGGCCACGTTGCCGAGGCCTTCCGCGGCCAGCGCCAGCACCTCGATCTCGCGTGGCGACAGGCCGGTCATCGTGCGCGGACGTGCTGTCGACGGCTCGGCGTCGGGCGCCAGGAAGGCCCGGAGCTCGGCGGCGTACACGGGCCACGCGGGCTCGTCCGCGAGCAGGATGTGGTTGTCGCTCTCGAGCGCCACCAGCCGGGCGCCCGCGATCTCGGAGGCGAGGTAACGGGCTTGGCCGAAGTCGTTCATCCGGTCACCCAGCGCATGGATGACCAGCGTCGGCATGGTCAGCTGCGGCAGCAGGGCCGAGGCGTCGGCAAGGTTGCGTTCGCGCCGCGAGACCAGGGCGGTCTCGGCATCGACCGCGACCCTCTGGAGCTCGTCGAGCCAGACGCGCTGCTCCTCAGTCGCCCCCGGGATCATCATCGAGGTGAAGACCCGGCGGAACTCCGACTCCGGCCGCGCCCAGCCGACGCGGATCAGCGCCTCGAAGGCCGCGTCGAGCTCGGCGTCGTCAGGCGTGGGGTCCCGCTGCGCGGCGGCGTAGCTGCCGTAGAACACCATCTTCGAGACCCGTTCGGGATGGCCTGCGGCGTAGGCGATCGCCACCGGACCACCCTGCGCCATCGCGAACAGCGTGAAGTCCTCGAGGCCGGCGTCTTCGACCACCGCCTCCAGGTCACCGAGCCGGGCTTCGAGCGAGAAGTCGGTGACATTGCGGTCGGACAGGCCGTGCCCGCGCTCGTCGTACCGGACCACCGTGCAGTAGCTGCTCCACTCCGCGAGGTGGTGTCGCCAGACCGGTGAGACCCAGTCGTGCTGGAGGTGGCTCAGCCAGCACGCGTCGACGACGAGCGGAGGTCCGGATCCGTGCACGGCGTAGGCGATCCGTACGCCGTCAGGCGCGCGCGCGAACCTGATCTCCTGTTGTGGCGCCTCCCCACCCATCCAAGGATGGTAGACCTCAGCCGATGCCGAGCAGGGTGCGTGCTTCGTCGGGAGTCATCGGAGTGCGCTGTACGACGCGGCCGAGCTCGACCGCGCGCTCGACGAGCTGCCGGTTGCTGTCGACCGGTACGCCGCGGCTGATGGTCAGCACGTCCTCCATGCCGACGCGCAGGTGGCCGCCCTTCGACAGCGCAGCCAACGCGACCGGCAGCGTGGAGCGCCCGATGCCGGTGGCCGACCAGGAGGTCACCTCGGCGGGCAGGTCACGCACCGAGGCGACCAGCGCGTCCGCCGTACCGTTCATGCCGCCGGGCACGCCCATCACCAGGTCGCAGTGCACCTTGCCGCCCGCGGGCAGGCCGTACTTCGCCAGCAGCCGGGTCAGCGCGTGCACCTGGCCGAGGTCGAAGAGCTCGAACTCCGGCACGACCCCGCGCTCCTGGGCGAGCTGGTAGAGCTCGCACACGAACGGCCACGGGTTGGAGAAGACGTCGTCGCCGAAGTTGGTCGTGCCCATCGTCAGGCTGCACGAGTCGGGCTCGGCGTCGAGCACCTTGAGCCGGTTGTCGAGCGGGTCGTGCACCGAGCCGCCGGTGGAGAGCTGCACGACCAGGCCGGTGCCCTGCTTGAGCGCCGCGACGGTCTCCTTCAGCCGGCCCAGGTCGAGCGTCGGTGCGTGCTCGTCGTCGCGGATGTGCACGTGGATCATCGCCGCCCCGGCCGCCTCGCACTCGATCGCGGTGGCGACCAGCTCGTCGAGGGTGGTGGGCAGCTGTGGGAAGTCAGCCTTGGTCGTCTCGGCGCCGGTGGGCGCGACGGTCACGAGAAGGCGGTCGGCGGGTACGTCGGGCATGGGCGTCATGCTCTCAGAGGATCCGGTGCCCCAGAATGTCGGGATGCGTGCCGTCGTACAGCGAGTCCTCTCCGCCCGGGTCACCGTCGACGACGAGGCGACCGGCGAGATCGGCACCGGCCTGCTGGTCTACCTCGGCATCACCCATACCGACGGCCCGGCAGAGGTCACCTGGATGTCCCGCAAGGTCTGGGACCTGCGCATCCTGCGCGACGAGCGGTCGGCCTCCGACGTCGGCGCCCCGATCCTCGTCGTCAGCCAGTTCACGTTGTACGGCGACGCGCGCAAGGGCCGCCGTCCGACCTGGCAGGCGGCCGCGCCGGGCGAGGTGAGCGAGCCGCTCTACGCGTCGTACTGCGCGGAGCTACGGCAGCTGGGCGCTCGGGTCGAGGAGGGGCTCTTCGGCGCGGGCATGCGCGTGGAGTCCGTCAACGACGGGCCGTTCACCGTCCTGCTCGAGCGGTGATCACTTGCGGCCTCGAACCCGTCAACGAACGGACCTATCGGGCGTTCGACCCGCGACCTCGAGCGTGAAGGCAGACGGATTGACCGCGATTGGTCCGTTGGTTGACCGAGAGCGCACGCGTCAGCGGACGTCGAACCTCTGCGCTCCCCGCGGCTCCTCGTCGGCAACGTCGACACTCTCCACAACCGCCGCCGGTGGGCCGATCTGGCACCACGCGACCAGCGCCTCGACGTCGTCGGGCTCTCCCTCGAACGCGGCCGCGACCGAGCCGTCGGGCTCGTTGGACACCCAGCCCGCCACCTGGTGGCCGGCCGCCTCCTGCGCACACGACGCCCGGAAGAAGACGCCCTGCACTCGTCCCCGCACCACCACGCGACGACGGATCATCGCACCAGCGTAGGACTGAGGCCCCGTCCCTGGAACAGGAACGGGGCCTCCGGTCTGGACGCTCGCTGGCGCTACTGCTCGACCATCGATGTCACGGTGTCAGATCGCGACGGCCACCTCGGCCACGCTCCCGACAGCTGCGGTCACGGCCGTGTCGACCGGCTCGGACTTCGGCGCCAGCGTGCGCAGCGTCCAGTCCCCCTCGCCGGCAAAGAAGCGGAAGTGCCCGGTCGCCGAGGTAGGCACCTCGGCGGTGAACTCGCCCGTGCGGTCCAGGAGCCGGACGTACGCCGAGGACACAGCCTCGCCGTCGCGGGTCACCTGGCCCTGGATCACCGCTTCCTTGGCCACGTTGACCCCGTCGAGCGAGAGGCCGCCTTCGGTCGCGCCGCACATCAGGCAACACCCGGCTCGTCGCCGAGGGCGACGGGGACGCCGACCAGGGAGCCGTACTCGGTCCAGGAGCCGTCGTAGTTCTTGACGTTCTGGTGACCGAGGAGCTCGCGGAGCACGAACCAGGTCAGCGACGAGCGCTCACCGATGCGGCACAGAGCGATGGTGTCCTTGGAGTCGTCGATGCCGACCTCGGCGTAGAGCGCCAACAGGTCGTCGTCGTTCTTGAAGGTGCCGTCGTCGTTGGCGTTCTTGCTCCACGGCACGTTGAGCGACGTCGGCACGTGGCCGGCGCGCTGCGCCTGCTCCTGCGGCAGGTGGGCCGGGGCGAGCAGCCGGCCGGCGTACTCGTCGGGGCTGCGCACGTCGATCAGGTTCTTGACGCCGATGGCCGCGACCGTCTCGTCGCGGAACGCGCGGATCGAGTGGTCCTGCTCCTGGGCGGTGTACGACGTCGTGTCGCGCGTCGGGAGCTCGTCGGTCAGCTCGCGCGAGTCGAGCTCCCACTTCTTGCGGCCACCGTCCATCAGCTTCACGTCCTGGTGGCCGTAGAGCTTGAAGTACCAGAACGCGTATGCGGCGAACCAGTTGTTGTTGCCGCCGTAGAGCACCACGGTGTCGTCGTTGGCGACGCCGCGGCTGGACAGAAGCTCCTCGAACTGCGCCTTGCTCACGAAGTCACGGCGCACCTGGTCCTGCAGGTCGGTGGTCCAGTCGAGCTTGATCGCGCCACGGATGTGGCCCTTGTCGTAGGACGTGGTGTCCTCGTCGACCTCGATGACGACGATGCCGTCGGTCTCGAGGTTGTCCTCCACCCACTGGGTGGAGACGAGTGCGGATTCGCGGCTCATGATTTCTCTTTCTCTTGCGATCAGCGGGCGGTGGTGGTGGCGGCGCGGGAGAACACCCGGACACCGATGAGGTAGAGCTCGCAGCCCAGGCAAAAGCCGAAGGCCGCGTTGAGCAGAGCGGCGGCCAGCGCGAAGCCGGTCGCCACGAGGCCGAGCGTGGTGGCGCCGAGGACGAAACCGGCCAGGGCGACGACGACGAAGCCGAGGCCGACTCCCTGGGCGAAGCGCGGTGGACGCGCGTCCTCGAGGTGCGCCGGCGGCGCGAGACGAGGCCGCACGAGAGTGCGGAAGACCAGTGCGTACGGCGTGTGCTGGACGCCGAGGGTCGCACCGATGGCGAAGACCGCTGCCTGTCCAGCGAGCAGCACGGTGGCGATCGCTCCCGGCGCCAGGGACAGCACCGCGGCGAGCACGATCGTGGTCAGGCCCGCGGAGAGCTGGGGTCCCCGCGGGTCGATGCCGACCGGCGTGGCCGGTGACTCGACGGGTGTCGAGGCGATCGTCTGGTGGGTCATGGAGTCTCCTGATGTCCTGCGCGGGAAGGCGGCGGCACGAGCGCACGACTCCACCATAGTCAACTAAATGACTAGACAAAAGGGTGGTTGAGAGTGCGCGCCCGTCAGGACATTCGACACAGCGACGACCGCACGCGGCAGTGGTCCACTGCGCGTCGGCGGGTCAGCATGGTCGAGGACATGACGAGAACAGTAGGCGAGCCCTTGCCGCGCACCCAGCGATCGTCTCGATATTTGGACCATATGTCCATATCGTGGTCAGTCGACCTTGGCGAGCGCGGTGAGCACCTGGCTCCGCGTCGGAGCACCCGCTGCCCGGGTCACCTCGACACCGGTCGCATCGAGCACCAGCGTCGTGGGCGTGCGCAGCACCCCGACGCGCCTGACCAGCTCGAGATGCTCCTCGGCGTCGACCTCCACGTGCGTGACTCCCGGCACCGTGCCCGCGACGTCGGCAAGGACGACCCGGGTGGTCCGGCAGGGCGCACAGAACGCGCTGGAGAACTGGAGCAGGGTCGCGCGCTCCCCCAGCCGGCCGGCGTACGGCGTGGAGTCGAGGAGGCTGACCGCCGCCGGTGACTCGACCGTCGGGCCGGGCTCGCCGGCTCCGGCCACGCGATGGGTCCCCCGGAATCTTCCGTCGACGATCAGGCGCCAGCCGCCGAACGCGACGGCGAGGAGTACGGCGCCCGCGAGCACCCACTGACCGGTCGACATGTTGGCACAACACCGGTGGCAGCCGTCCCCATTCCCGGGATAGTCCAGTCGCTTCTTGTTGTCCGTGGCCGGTGAGGCGACAAGAAGCGACTGGACTACTCCGGGCACACCACGACGAGGGGCCCCGGCGAACGTGTCGCCGGAGCCCCTCGAATGTTTGGTTCAGATCAGCAGATCATGCGCTCAGCGCTTGACCTTCTTGGTGATCTCGGTCGAGCCGGCCTTGCCCTTGCCGATGAAGACGACCTGGAGCTTGTCCTTGGCCTTGTCCTTCTTCAGCTTGGCGAGCGAGACGGTGGCCTTGCCCTTCTTGACCTTGGCCTTGCCGACCTTCTTGAGCTTGAGCTCGCCGTTGTCCTTGACGCCGACGATCTCCTTGACGATGACGGTGCCCTTGACCTTCTTGGTCTTGAGACCCTTCACCTTGACCTTGATGGCCAGCGACTTGCCCTGTGCCTTGGCCTTCACCTTCGGCTTGAGCCCGACCTTCTGGGTCGAGGCGCTCGTGGCCGAGGCCTTCAGCTTGCCGTTCTGGTTGGTGACGCGCACCGACAGCTTCTTGCCGATAAGCGCCGTGGTCGGCACGAAGGACTGACCCGTCGCGACAACCACACCATTGGCGAGCCACTCGTAGGTGAACTTGGAGTTGGTCTCCTGGTTCCAGCGGCCCTTGTCGGCCGTGATGGCCGTGCCGACCCACGGGTACTTCGAGGTCGTGGGACGCTCGACGGCCTTGAGGACGTTGCCCAGGGCGGCGTTGATGCCACCGATCATCGTGTTCGTCTTGACGTTGATCGTCTTGGCGTCCTCGACGAGGGCGTTGTCGTACCACTCCAGGACGTGCTCGTTCTCGTAGAAGAGCACCTTGTAGCTGCCCGGGACCAGGTCGCGGGCCTCGTAGGTGCCGTCGGTCTTCACATCGGCGAACCCGGCCTCAACGCCATCGGCGCTGTAGAACAGGACGCCGGCGTCGGCGACAGAGAGTCCGGCCTCGCTGGTGACGGTGCCAGAGACCCCGCCGTAGTACTCCATAGAGATGTTGACACCAGCGACCGGTGCGGCCGGGTAGGTGACAACAGCGGCGTTCTCGAAGCTGACCGAGTCGCCGTACCAGTTCGAGCGGGCACCGAACGTGGTGTCCTCACGCTCGCTGAAGCCGGACGCGAGCACCTTGAACTGAGTCTCGTTGGGGACCTGGTCGAGCGTCGTGAAGGAGTAGTTACCCGCACGGTTGGTGACGGTCGACTCGACGTCGATCCGGTCGTCCGGGTCGGCCGGCGTGTTGAACGCCGTGACGTCGACGCCCGCGATCGGCACGCCGGACGCGTCAAGAACGGCGCCCGTGACGTCGACAGGCGAGTCAGGAGCGACGACCGGAGCCGGGGTCAGGGTGACCGTGGGGAGACCCGCGGGCGCGTTCGGGGCAACCGCGACGGGAGTCGCGGCGGCCGCGGTGGCGACGTTGTTGTAGTACTCGCCGATGTACTCGTCGAGGCTGTCGAAGTACTCCAGCTTGTAGCTGCCGCCAGGCAGGTTCTCGACGTGGTACGTACCGGTCTTGTCGGTACGGTCGGAGCCCAGCGTGGCACCCGTGGTCGCGTCGGTGGCGAACACCGTGATGAGCTCGAGCGGAGCACCCGCGTCGCTTGTCACGACACCGTTGATCGAGCTACCGGCAGTCAGCACGACGGCGCCGACATTGGCACCCGCGCTGGTCGCCGTGACGACGTCAGCGGTCGCCAGGGACTGCTTGTCGTTGAAGTACTCGGTGGCGAATTTTTCGGCCCGGAACCTCAGCTTCACGCTGGGCGTGCCGACTGGCAGGGTGAAGACACCCTTCTCGTCGGTGCTGGTCTGGCCGGCGCCCGCGTTGGTCGCGGAGTTGGTGGCCGTGACCGTGGCATCGGCAACGGGTCGACCCGCCGCGTCGGTGACCGTGCCGGTCACGAACGGGCGACGGTCGATGGTCCACGGCTGGAGGGCTGCGCCCGCGCCAGCGACGACAACGGTGTCACCCGTCGCGAAGTCCGCCTTGTTGAGGTAGTACTCGGACTGGAGCTCGTAGTCGAAGGGGGCGAACTGGAGCTTGTAGCTGCCCGCGGGCAGCGACAGACCGATGTGCCCGTTGCTGACGAACTCGTTGGTGAACTCGCTGCCATCGAGCTCGTAGACGCTGACCGTGCCCTGGGCCGGGTTACCGGCCGCATCGACCACGCTTCCGGAGACATTGTCGGCCGCGTGGGCCGGGGCCACGAGGCCCATGGTGAGTGCACCACCGGCGAGCGCAGTGAGCGCTCCCAGCGATGTCAGGCGACGAATCCCCCGCCGCAGTTCTTGCTTGATCACACGCTCCACCTTTCGCATGGATATATGCGCATACGGACGGTGATCGTCGACCCCCGTCGTTTGACATGTCTTTAACTACAGGAAGAAGACTCGAAATAGCCAGTCCGGGTTGCGCCAGACACACGAGTTTCTTCATCTCTTTCCGGTAACGCCGGGCCTTTTACCCGCAAATGGCCGGTCCACACCTCTCAACCACCGGCAAATGGCGGGAGGAATTCGACCGTCTCACCCATCTGGACCACGACGTCGTCGGGTGAGCGTGCTCCGACCGGCCGGTCACCCACGAGCATCGCGCAGGCGTCGAGGACCCGCAGCAGCTCGGGCGAGGGGCGTGCGGTCGTCACCATCCGGAGCACGTCGCGCAGCGTCACCGGGCCGTCCACGACGAACGTGTCGGAGTCGGTGCCCGCAGCCGAGCGGGCCGCCGCCCAGTAGTGCACGGTGACCGACGAAGCGGTCTCAACTGACGTCGGTTGGCCGGGTGTGCTGCTCATGGCTCGATATCCTTGCGTATCCGCCCCGCCGCGAGGAGGCCCACATGAGCACTCTGCTGCTGCTGACGAGCGCCCTCCAGCCGTCGGCCGAGGTGCTGCCAGGGCTGGGACTGCTCGGTCACCAGGTCCGCATCCTGCCCGCCGAGGGCAGCGCGCTGCTCGACGCACCCGGCGCCGACCTGCTCCTTGTGGACGGGCGCCAAGACCTCGCCCACGCCCGTGACCTGTGCCGGTTGATCCGCACCACCGGCACCGACGTCCCGGTACTCCTCGTCGTCACGGAGGGCGGCCTCGCGGTCGTCCAGCACGACTGGGGCATGGACGACGTCGTGCTGCACACCTGTGGTCCGGCCGAGCTCGAGGCTCGCATCAAGCTGGCCATCGGCCGGCTCCGTGCCCAGCGGGAGGCCGACGACCCCGAGTCGCACGTGATCCGCACGGGTGAGGTCGTGGTCGACGACGCGACGTACACAGCGAAGGTGAGCGGCCGCTCGCTCGACCTGACGTTCAAGGAGTTCGAGCTCCTCAAGTACCTCGCCCAGCACCCGGGTCGGGTCTTCTCGCGGCAGCAGCTGCTGCAGGAGGTGTGGGGCTACGACTACTTCGGCGGCACCCGGACTGTCGACGTGCACGTACGCCGTCTGCGGGCCAAGCTCGGGCCCGAGAACGAGACCCTCATCGGCACCGTGCGCAACGTCGGCTACCGGTTCGTGCTGCGCAGCAAAGCGACCGGTGCCGCCGACGAGCCGGCCGAGCAGACGGCGGCCGATCACGTGAGCTCCGACGCCTGACGTGGATCTCGACCGCATCACCGACATCTCCGCTGCGGCCACGGCTGCTGACGGCGCCGAGCCGCTCGACGAGGCCATCTGGCTCGCGCTGCGGCACGCGGCCCCGGGCGTCGTCGTACACGTGGAGGACAGCGGGTTCTCCCTTCTGTACGACGCCGAGCTGGCCGTGGTGGTCACGCCCGACCGGCGTGGCGACGGAGTCGGCGGCCGACTGGTGGCCGAGGCCCTGGCCGGAGTGGAGGGACCGGTGCGCGCCTGGTCGCACGGCGGGCACCCCGCGGCTGCGGTCCTGGCCGCGCGTCACGGCTTCGCCCGGGTGCGTGACCTCTGGGTGATGCGGCGACCGACCGACCTGCCACTCTCCGCGCGACGAGAGCTGCCCGGCATCACGATCCGGAGTTATCGCGACGACGACGCGGCCGAGATCATTCGCGTCAACGCCGCTGCCTTCGCGCACCACCCGGAGCAGGGGGCGATGGACGCCAACAACCTCGCGACCCGGATGGCCGAGCCGTGGTTCGACCCCGCCGGCCTGCTGGTCGCGACCGAGGGAGGGCGGGTGCTGGGCTTCCACTGGACCAAGCAGCACTCACCCGAGCTCGGCGAGGTCTACGTCGTCGGCATCGACCCCGCCGCCCAGGGCAAGGGGCTGGGCAAGGCGCTCACGCTCGCGGGGCTCGACCACCTGGCCGGCATCGGCGTCGAGTCGGTGCTGCTCTACGTCGAGGCCGACAACGCGCCTGCGCTCGCCGTCTACTCCGGGCTCGGCTTCACCCACGCTGACGCCGACACGCACGTGATGTACGCCCGTTGAGTTGCGCCTCAGTACCCGTTCACATGCGCCTGCGTACCTGTCGAGATGCGGCCCCGTCCCCCGCTGAAGTGCACGAGGCGCAACTCAACGGTTCGGGAGGCGCAACTCAACGCAGCTTGGGGCGGACGTGCAGGCCGATCTCGGGGTCGACGACAGCTTCTTGAGCGGCCGGCATGCCGTCGACACCGAGCGTGGCGTCCAGCGGCACGTTGCGCTTGACCAGGGCCAGCGCGATCGGGCCCAGCTCGTGATGGCGGGCGCTCGTGCCGACGAACCCGATGACCTTGTCGCCGTGAAGTACGTCGCTGCCCGCGGGCGGCAGCCGGTTCTCTGAACCGTCGAGGTGCAGCAGCGTCAGCCGACGCGGCGGACGGCCGAGGGTGTGCACCCGCGCGACGGTCTCCTGGCCGCGGTAGCAGCCCTTGTCGAGGTGTACGGCGACCGGGATCGCGCCGACCTCGTTGGGGATGGTCCGGTGGTCGGTGTCGATGCCGTAGCGGACCTCGCCGCGCTCGATGCGCAGTGCCTCGAACGCCCAGAAGCCGCACGCGGGGCCTGCCGCCGCGGCGTACTCGGTGAGTCGGTCGCGAGGCACGAGCTCGTAGCGTCCGCCCCGCCAGCTGGTCGCGATCTCGGCGGTGACGTCACTGACCTCGACGCGCATCATGAAGCGCATCCGATCGAGGAACTCAACAGCGCCGGCCGCGGCGCCGGGCTCCATGTGGGCCGTGAACGACTCTCCGTCGTCGACGCCGGTGAACGCGTGCTCGACGTGCCCCTGCGGGCTGAGGATCAGCGCCTGGGTCCAGGTGCCCGGCGCGAGGTCGGTCAGGTGCTGGGTCGTGAGCGAGTGCAGCCAGGTCAGCCGGTCGGCCCCGGAGACACGGATGACGTCGCGGTGCGAGAGGTCGACGAAGCCGTCACCACCGACCAGGGTGCGCTGCTCGCCGTTGAACGAGCCGTAGTGGGCAGCGACGGGTGCGTCGATGCCGTCTCCGGCGACGGCGCCGGGCAGGTCGAGCAGCGGGCTAACCATGGGAGTGGTCCTCTGGGTGGGGGTCGGCGGGTGGTTCGCAGGTCTCACACGCCCCGAACACCGCGAGGTGTCCGAGGTCGATCACGAAGCCGTGATCGGCGCGCAGTGTCTCGACCAGGGGTGCGGCCACGTCTGGTGCAACCGACTGGACCCGGTGGCAATTCCGGCAGACGAGGTGGAAGTGGGTCGGGCCCGCGGTCGAGTGGTAGGTCGGGGCTCGGTCGCTCAGGTGCGTGTGCCGCACCAGGCCCAGCTCCTCCAGCACCTCGAGAGTGCGGTAGATCGTGGAGGCATTCACTGCGGACGACTGGTGGCGCACGTGTGCCAGCACCTCGTCGGGAGTCGAGTGACCGAGCTCTTCGACGGCCCGCAGGATCAGCTGACGCTGGGCGGTCAGCCGGTAGCCACTGCCCCGCAGCCGGTCTGCCAGGTCGTCGTTCATCACGCCCGCTGCAGCCGGGCCCACAGGTGCGACTGGAGCTCCTGGCCCATCGCCGCCATGTCGTAGGCGTAGAGAAGGTCACCCTCGACGTTGCCGTAGAGCCGGGTGCCGCCGACGTACTCCTTGGCGCTGGCCGTGCGGACCACCGCGTCGGTCGTGAGCTGGAGCTTGCCGCCCTCGGCGTCGCCGTACCAGGTCTCGACGAAGCCGGTGTTGTGGCTGAGCAGGAACTCGACCTTGCCCGGCTCGGGGCACCGCAAGAAGCCGGTTTCGATGGCTGCGTCGCGGACCTTGTCGCCTGCCTCGTCGATGATCTCGGCGCGGGCCATGTAATGGAAGAACGGCCGGCCGTCGTGGGTGAAGATCAGCTCCTGCCGGAACTCGAAGGGCTCGATCGTCGGGTAGTCACCGCGTCCGTTGCCGCGCCAGGTGCCCAGCAGCCAGGCGATCGGGCCGCAGTTGGGGTGCAGGTTGTCAGGGAGCTCGAACGCCATGGTGGTGAGTTTAGTGTGATCGCATGTCTCGCCCACTCGTCGTCAAGATCACCTGCGGTGCCGAAGCCCCCGAGCGGTGCAACCAGGGGTTCACCGTCGCCGCGTCCGCCATCGCCTCGGGCGCCGTGGTGTCGCTGTGGCTGACCGGGGACGCGGCGTGGTTCGGCGTGCCCGGCCGCGCGGAGGACTTCGAGCTCGACCTCGCCCCTCCGTTGGCCCAGCTGCGCGATGCCGTGCTCGCCGGTGGCCGCGTGACGGTGTGCTCGCAGTGCGCCGCCCGCCGCGGGATCGTCCAGGGCGACCTGGTCGAGGGAGCGGTGATCGCCGGCGCCGCGTCGTTCGCCGAAGAGATCTTGCAGCCCGAGGTGCAGGCGCTCGTCTACTGAGCCGGTACGTCGCCCGGTCCAGATAGCGTGCCTGCCATGACTCGGTGCTCTGCTTCGTCGTCGTCTCTGCCGTGCTGGTCCTGTCCGGCTGTTCCGACGACCCGGAGCCCCGCACCTCACCCTCCAGCAGCTCACCGGCAGCCGACAACCCGTGCGCCAAGGTCACCGAGGCCCAGCTCACCGAATGGGCGGGCACGGAGCAGGTGATGCTCGAGCCGAGCGTCCGAGGCGTGCTCATCCGCTGCGGGACCAAGGTCAGTGATGACGACATGGTGCTGAGCTGGCGTTTCAAGCCACTCGTCAACTCACTGGAGACGGAGGGGGAGGCCGCGGAGCTGCCGGGGCTGAAGCGGCGCTCGATCCAGCTCGGCGAGTCGACACCCGCGAGGCTGCTCACGGGCACCGTAGTCGGCCCCCGGGTAGCCGAGGTCGTCACCGTCCTTGGGGCCCAGACCCTCATCGTCAACGCCACCACGGCCGGCGTGGATGCGGCCGTCACAAGCAAGACGCTGGAAGAGATGTCCACGCAGATCGCCGCGGCGTACACCCGCTGACACCCACACGTTTGTCACACCCCTTCCAGGGAAGGGTTCACAGCATCGGCCACGGGGCCGGGCCGATCGAGAAAGGCGATGAGCCAGGGGACCTTGGCGCTGGAGTGGGAGCAGCTCGGGCAGATGCAGGCCGAGCACGCCGACCAGGACCTGCGACTCGCGATGGACCGGATCGACGGGCTCTTCTCCGACCTCATTGCCCGCGAGGCCGAGGAGGGCATGGACCCGGAGATCGCAGCCCTGTTCGACGAGCTGAGCGGCGCCGAGTCGGCCCGGGCCGACTTCCGGTCGCTGCACCAGCGAGTACACGAGGATCGCCTGACCTGGGCGGCCTTCTGGGCCAGCCCGCAGGACGAGCCGGGCGGGCTCGCGCTCTTCAGCGCCGTCGTACACGCGCAGCTTGCGCGTCAGCGGCAGACCGCCGCCGAGCAGCCGCCCGAGAGCTGAACGGCCGCAGCGTCACTCGTTGTTCACCGGTGTTTGCGAGACTCACTCCATGCCCCCCTCGCCAGCCACCGATCAGAGCTCCCTGCCTGCGACGGTCGGTGCGGTCAGCGAGGAAGGCCCACCGCAGGCCGACCACGTCGGTCACCCCCACGACACGTTCGACGTCGAGCCGCCGTACGTGCCCGATGAGGCCCAGCTCGCCGCCGTCGAGAAGTACGACGACCGGTTCCTCGACCGCGAGCTCTCGTGGCTGCGCTTCAACCAGCGGGTGCTCGAGCTGGCCGAGGACACCTCCCTGCCGTTGCTCGAGCGGGCCCGGTTCCTGGCGATCTTCAGCAGCAACCTCGACGAGTTCTTCATGGTGCGCGTGGCCGGTCTCAAGCGCCGGATCGCCGCGGGCGTCGCCGTACGCGCGGCATCGGGGATGCTGCCACGCGAGGTGCTGGAGGGCATCTGGACGAATACGCGTGAGCTGATGGAGCGACAGTCACGGGTGTTCCGCGACGCGCTGCTCCCCGAGCTGCGCGAGCAGGGCATCGAGCTGTTGCGCTGGGACGAGCTGGACCGCGAGGAGCAGAAGCACTGCAAGCGGTTGTTCAAGGAGCGCATCTTCCCGGTGCTCACGCCGCTCGCCGTCGACCCGGCCCACCCGTTCCCGTACATCTCCGGGCTCTCGCTCAACCTTGCCGTCCTCATCCGGCACCCCAAGCTCGGCACCGAGCACTTCGCACGGGTCAAGGTGCCGCCGATCTTCAAGCGCTTCGTGCCGCTCGGCAACCAGCGCTTCGTGCCGCTCGAGGACGTCATCGGTGAGCACCTCAAGCGGCTGTTCCCGGGCATGGAGGTCGTCGCTGCCCACACGTTCCGGGTCACGCGCAACGAGGACCTCGAGGTGGAGGAGGACGACGCCGAGAACCTTCTCAAGGCACTGGAGAAGGAGCTGCTGCGGCGCAAGTTCGGCCCGCCGGTCCGGCTCGAGGTCGAGGAGTCGATCGACCCCAAGGTGCTCGACCTGCTCGTCTCCGAGCTCGGCGTCTCGGCCGACGAGGTCTTCAAGCTCTCGGGCCCGCTCGACCTCCGCGGACTGCACGGCATCGCCGACCTGCCGCGCGAGGACCTTCAGTACCCCGCGTTCGTGCCGACGACGCACCCCTTCCTGGCGGAGGTCGAGAGCTCGTCGCCGGTCGACGTGTTCGAGGCGACCCGCAAGCACAACGTCCTGCTCCACCATCCCTACGACTCGTTCGCCACGTCGGTGCAGCGCTTCCTCGAGCAGGCGGCGGCCGACCCGCACGTGCTGGCGATCAAGCAGACGCTCTACCGCACGTCGGGTGACTCGCCGATCATCGATGCCCTCGTCGACGCCGCCGAGGCCGGCAAGCAGGTGCTGGTCATCGTCGAGATCAAGGCTCGTTTCGACGAGACCAACAACATCCGGTGGGCCCGAAAGCTCGAGCACGCCGGCTGTCACGTCGTCTACGGCCTGGTCGGCCTGAAGACCCACTGCAAGCTGTCGATGGTGGTGCGTGACGAGCCCGAGGGCATCCGCCGCTACACCCACATCGGCACCGGCAACTACAACCCGAAGACGGCCCGCCTCTACGAGGACATCGGCCTACTCACCGCCGACGAGGTCATCGGCGAAGACGTCGCCCACCTCTTCAACAACCTCTCGGGCATCAGCCGCAACGCCACCTACAACACGTTGCTCGTCGCGCCCGACAACGTGCGCACCGGGCTGGTCGACCAGATCCGGCAGGAGATCGCCCACCACCAGGCCGGCCGCCCGGCGCGGATCCGACTCAAGGCCAACTCCGTCGTCGACGAAGCCACCATCGACGCGCTCTACCTCGCCTCACAGGCGGGCGTGCCCGTGCAGCTCCTGGTGCGCGGCATCTGCGCCATGCGCCCCGGCGTGCCCGGCCTGTCGGAGACGATCGAGGTCCGATCCGTGCTGGGCCGCTTCCTCGAGCACAGCCGGGTCTTCTGGTTCGAGAACGGCGGCGAACCGGCCGCCTGGATCGGCTCCGCCGACATGATGCACCGCAACCTCGACCGCCGCGTCGAAGTGCTCGTGCGGCTGCCCGAGGGGGACGACACCGGGCGGATCGGGTCGATGTTGGACCTCGCCTTCGACCCGACAACGGTGGCGTGGGAGCTCCACGCCGACGGCGTGTGGCACCGTAATGAGGGCGACGTACACCTTCATCAGGCCATCATCGAGCGGCAGCGCCGGAGGCGATAGGAGTCCTCGCTTGTGCTCCGGCGAGGATCAGGCCCTAGCATGTGACGCGTTCAGATCCTCCTCATCAGGAGTTCTCCGTGCGTTTGAAGTTTCGCCCTGTCGACGGTTCGTTCTACGAACTGTTCTCCGAATTCGGAAACCACCTCGTCACCGGTGCCGATCTGCTCGCGCAGATGCTCGCCGACGGCGACGAACGCGAGGAGATTGCCCGCAAGATGCGGGCTGCCGAGCACGCCGCTGACGAGACCACCCACGCCATCGTCAAGCGGGTGAACAGCACCTTTGTAACGCCGTTCGACCGCGAGGACATCTACTCGTTGGCCTCCGGGCTGGACGACATCATGGACATGATGGACGAGGCGGTCGACCTGATCCTGCTGTACGAGGTGAAGCAACTGCCGGCCGAGCTGTCCAACCAGGTCGAGGTGCTCCAGCGCTGCGCCGAGCTGACCGCCGAGGCGATGCCGCGGCTGAAGTCGATGCATGACCTCGAGGAGTACTGGATCGAGATCAACCGCCTCGAAAACGCCGGCGACAAGAGCTACCGCCGCATCCTGGCCAATCTCTTCAGCGGCGACTTCAAGGCCATCGAGGTGTTGAAGCTCAAGGACATCGTGACTTCACTCGAAGGCGCGATCGATGCGTTCGAGAAGGTCGCCAACACGGTGGAGCAGATCGCGGTCAAGGAGTCCTGAGCGGTGGAACTCGCGATCATCATCGCGGTTGTCGTCGTTGCCCTCGTCTTCGACTACACCAACGGCTTCCATGACGCGGCCAACGCGATCGCCACCTCGGTGTCGACGCGGGCGCTGACCCCTCGCGTGGCCCTGGCCATGGCTGCCGTCATGAACTTCGTCGGCGCCTTCCTCGGCCAGAAGATCGCCGGGACCGTCGCCGACACGATCGCGCCACCATCGGGCAGCCACGGGCTGACCATCGTGATGGCCGGTCTGCTGGGCGCGATCGCCTGGAACCTCATCACCTGGTACTTCGGCCTGCCGTCGTCGTCCTCGCACGCCCTGATCGGCGGGCTGGTGGGCGCCGCGCTCGCATCGGGCACCCTGGTCCACTGGACCACCGTGATCGACAAGGTCGTCATCCCGATGGTGCTCTCACCGCTCGTCGCGTTCACCCTCGGCTTCGCGCTGATGCTGGCGATCATGTGGATCTTCCGGCGAGTCAGCCCCAGCAAGGCCAACCGCGGCTTCCGCATCGCTCAGACCGTCTCTGCCGCCGCCATGGCGCTGGGCCACGGCCTCCAGGACGCCCAGAAGACGATGGGCGTCATCTTCCTGGCGCTGCTCACCGGCGGGTACGTCGGCGCTTCCGACGATCTCCCGATCTGGGTGATCATCGCGGCCGCCACGGCCATCTCGCTCGGCACCTGGTCGGGCGGCTGGCGCATCATGCGCACCCTGGGTCGCCGGATCATCCACCTCGACCCGCCTCGCGGGTTCGCAGCCGAGTCGATCGCGGCATCGGTGCTGTACACGACGGCGTACGTCTTCGAGGCCCCGATCTCGACCACCCACACCATCACCTCCGCCGTGATGGGCGTCGGTGCCACCAAGCGCGTCTCCGCCGTCCGCTGGGGTGTCGCCCGCTCGATCCTCACCGCCTGGGTGCTGACCTTCCCGATGGCCGGCGCGATGGCCGCCATCTGCTACTTCGTGGCGCACTTCCTCTTCCAGCTCCCCTGACCGTTCCGCCGGGATAGTCCAGTCGGAACTTGTCGTTCGGGCGGCCCAACAGCGACAAGAAGTGACTGGACTACCGGGCCTGTGGATGACGGCCGACACCGTGGACGGATCTGGTTCAGGCTCCTCGGATGGACCACACCGGCCTGACGCGCCCCGTGCACGTCGACCCGACGGGCGTAGCGGGTCCGACTCCGGGGCAGGCGCGTGGACCTCGATATCGGTCCACGAGCCGGGGACTCTTCGTGCCCGCATCCGTCTCCGACGACACCCCGAAGCAGCGGATCCTCGAGGCTGCGACGGCTGTGCCCCACGGCGCCGTCACCGAATGGGCAGCATTGAGATGGCTCGGCGGTACGTGGTTCGGAGGCCTCGGTCGGGCGGGTGAGCGCCGGCCCGTTGCCATCTCCTGTCGACACAAGCACCTGGCCCAGCCCGGACTGCGCATCAGCCAGGAGGGCTGGTGCCCCGAGTCCGACGTACTCCAGGTCGACGGAGTCCGCGTGACGACGGCTGCACGCTCGGTCTACTACGAGATGCGTTTCGCGTCGTCGCTCGTCGAAGCGGTGATCGCGCTCGACATGGCCTGCTTCTCAGACCTGGTCAGCATCGACGAGCTGGACGAGTTCGTCCGCAACCACGGCCCTCGCACCGGTGTCGGACGGGCCCGTCTCGCGGTGGCCCTGGCCGATGAGAACAGCTGGTCCCCACAGGAGACCGCCACCCGTCTGTACTGGCTGCGGGCCGATCTGCCACCGCTCGCCTGCAACCGCCCCTTGTTCGATCTCGAAGGCCAGTTGCTCGGCACACCTGACCTGATGGAGCCCGTGGCGGGAGTTGTCGTGGAGTACGACGGCGCCGTACACCTGCGGACCAGCCAGCGGCGACACGACCGCAACCGGGAGGAAGCGTTTCGCCACGTGGGACTGGAGTACGTCGTCGTCATGGCCGGCGACCTGGCCGCCGAGTCGACGACCCGCCGCTTCCGGGCCGCGCATGCGCGCGCGAGCGCCTCGTCCGGCAGACCTCGAGGGTGGACCCTCGAGCCGCCACCGTGGTGGATCCCCACCGAATCCGTGGCCGCTCGGCGGGCACTCGACAAGTCCGCCCGTGAGCGGCTCCTGCGCTATCGTCACGCCGGATAGTCCAGTCGGCTTCGGTCGTCAAACCCCCGTCTGGACGACAAATTGTGACTGGACTACCCCGGAACGTCAGCCGAACCGACCCGAGATGTACGCCTCGGTCGACGAGTTGTCGGGGTTGGCGAACATCTTCTGGGTGGAGTTGAACTCCACGAGGTGGCCGGGCTCGCCGGCGGCCTTGAGGTTGAAGAAGCCGGTGTCGTCGGACACCCGGGCGGCCTGCTGCATGTTGTGGGTCACGATGACGATCGTGTAGTCCTCCTTGAGCTCGTGGATCAGGTCCTCGATCGCCGACGTCGAGATCGGGTCGAGGGCCGAGCACGGCTCGTCCATCAGCAGCACCTGCGGCTCCACGGCGATGGCGCGGGCGATGCACAGCCGCTGCTGCTGACCGCCCGAGAGGCCCATGCCGGGCTTGCCGAGCCGGTCCTTCACCTCGGTCCACAGGTTCGCCCGGCGCAGCGATTTCTCGACCACGGCGTCCTGGTCCGACTTCGGCATCCGCTTCGAGTTGAGCTTGTTGCCGGCCAGCACGTTGTCGTAGATCGACATCGTCGGGAACGGGTTGGGTCGCTGGAAGACCATCCCGATCTGCCGGCGTACGGCGACCGGGTCGATCTGGGAGTCGTAGAGCGACTGCCCCTCCACCATCACCTTCCCCTCGACGCGCGCGCCCGGGATCACCTCGTGCATCCGGTTCAGTGAGCGCAGGAAGGTCGACTTCCCGCAGCCGGAGGGTCCGATGAAGGCGGTCACGGACTTCGCCTTGATGGTCATGTTGACCCCCTCCACCGCGAGGAAGTCCCCGTAGTAGATGTTCAGGTCACTGATGTCGATGCTCTTGGCCATTGCGTTGCTTCCTCTTAGCCGGACTCAGCGCCCGCTGGGCGGCGCGAAGATCTTTCCAATGATGCGGGCGATGAGATTGAGGGCCATGACGATCACGATCAGCACCAGGGCGGCGCCCCACGCGATCGCGATGCCCGGCGCCGGGCCGCCACCCGGCGGCGGGATGCCGGGGTTGGACACCTGGGTGTAGATCAGCACGGGCAGCGTCGTCATCCGCTCGCTGAACACGTTCCAGTTCGTGCGGGTCGTGAGACCGGCGATCAGCAGCAGTGGCGCGGTCTCACCGACCACCCGCGCGGTCGCCAGCGTCACTCCGGTGACGATGCCGCCGAGGGCGGTGGGCAGCACGACCTTCGCGATGGTGCGCCACTTCGGCACTCCCAGCGCGTACGACGCCTCGCGGAGCTCGTCGGGCACCAACCGCAGCATCTCCTCGGTGGACCGGACGACCACGGGGATCATCAGCAGCGCCAGCGCCACGGAGCCGCCGAAGCCCAGCCGCACGGCCGGCCCGAAGATCAGCGTGAACAGCGCGAAGGCGAACAGGCCGGCCACGATCGACGGGATGCCCGTCATGACGTCGACCAGGAACGTGATAGCGCTCGCCAGCCGCGAGCCCTTGCCGTACTCGATCAGGTAGATCGCGGTGAAGACTCCCACCGGGATCGAGATGAGAGCCGCGAACAGGGTGATCAGCAGCGTCCCGATCAGCGCGTGGTAGATGCCGATCGGCTGCGACAGGTCGGTGCGGAAGAACGAGAAGGTCAAAAAGGTCCCGTCGATGCGCGGGGCACCGCGGGCGATCACGGTCCAGATCAGCGACACCAGGGGTACGACGGCGATCGCGAACGCGCCCCAGATCACCGAGGTCATCAGCCGGTCGACCGCGGCGCGACGGTTCTCGATGACCAACGACCACAGCGGCATCGCAACGACGTAGACCAGGCCGGCGACGATCGCCCAGGCAACCGGGCCCCAGCCGAGCAGCACGGTGGCGAGACCGGAGACAGCGGCCGCCAGCACGCCGACGATCGCGGGCGCGTAGCGCGGCAGCCGAGGGTGCACCATCGGCACGGAGTCGTGGGCGGTGGCCTCGACGAGGTCGATGGCATTCATCGCGACATCCTTCGCTCGTTGCGGCTCACGACCCAGCGAGCGGCGAAGTTGACCAAGAAGGTGAGCAGGAACAGCGCGAGACCGGTGGCGATCAGCACGGAGAGCTTGGCCGGGGTGTTCTCCTTGTAGCTGGTGGCGATGTTCGAGGCGATCGACGCCGGGTTGCTCGACGAGATCAGGTTGAGCGACACCCCGCCGCCGGCGGACAGCACCATCGCGACAGCCATCGTCTCGCCGAGGGCCCGGCCCAGGCCGAGCATGACCGCCGAGACCATGCCCGAGCGTGCGTAGGGGAACACCGCCATCCGGATCATCTCCCAGCGCGTGGCGCCCAGCGCGAGAGCAGCCTCCTCGTGCAGACGCGGGGTCTGCGCGAAGACCTCGCGCGAGATGGCCGAGATGATCGGCAGGATCATGATCGCCAGCACGATGCCGGCAGTCAGGATGGTGCGGCCGGTGGCCGATGCAGGGCCTTCGAAGAACGGCAGCCACGAGGCATGGGTGGCGAGCCAGTCGTAGACCGGCACCAGCCTGGGCGCCAGCACGGTGATGCCCCAGAGGCCGAAGACCACCGAGGGTACGGCGGCGAGCAGGTCGACGACGTACGCGACCGGGGTCGCGACCGACCGCGGCGCGTAGTGGCTGATGACCAGAGCGATGCCCCAGGCGAGCGGTACGGCGATGATCAGCGCGATGACCGAGGCCAGCACCGTGCCGAACAGCAGCGGGCCGACGTAATTGAAGAAGTTCGTGGCTCGTGGACCGTAGACCGAGGCCTGCTGGCTGAGGCCGGGCCAGCCCTCGATGAGGAGGAACACGAACACCGCGGCCAGCGCGACAAGGATGGTGATGCCCGCGGACCGGGAGATGCCTTCGAAGACGCGGTCCCCGATGCGCGGCTTCGCCGTCCCGACGTCGGGTTCTGTGGGAAGGAGCGTGGTGGTCACCGGTAGGTCCTCAGGTCCTGTGCGGTCGGGGGAAGGATGCTGAATGCGGCGGACCGGAGACCGGCCCGCCGCACTCGATGCTCTGCCGGGTCAGTTGTCGACCTCGGTCACTTGGCGGAGATCGCGTCGACGATGCCCTGGGCACGCTCGGCGACGGCCGGGTCGAGCGCCGCTGAGCCGGCGTTCTCCGAGGCGGCAGACTGGCCCTCGTCGGACACGGCGTAGGCCAGGTAGCCCTTGACCAGTGCCGCTTCGTCGGCCGAGTCGTAGGTCTGGCAGGCGATCAGGTAGGACAGCAGCACGACCGGGTAGGCGCCGGCCTCGGTGGTCTCGCGGTCGAGGTCGACCGCCATGTCCACCTCGGGACGTCCCTCGGTCGCGGGCGAGACGGCGACGACCTTGGCAGCACCCTCGGCCGACGGAGCGACGTACTCCTCACCCACCTTGACGCTGACCACGGAGAGGCCACCGGCCTGGCTCTCGTCGGCGTAGCCGATGGTGCCCTTGCCCTGGGTCACCGCGGTGATGACGCCCGACGTGCCGTCGGCCGCCTCGCCGCCCTCCACCGGGAATGCGTCCTCGGCCTCGTAGGTCCAGGCGCCCTCGCCGGCCTTGCCGAGGTAGTCGGTGAAGTTCTTCGTGGTGCCGGAGTCGTCGGCCCGGTGGACCGGAGTGATGGCCAGGTCGGGCAGGGACGCGCCGTCGTTCTCGGCCTTGATGGCCGGGTCGTCCCAGTTCGTGATCTTGCCGTCGAAGATCTGGGCGATCGTCTTGGCCGAGAGGTTGAGCGAGTCGACGCCCTCGAGGTTGAAGACGACCGCGATGGGCGAGACGTACGCCGGCACCTCGATCGGGTCCTCGCCACCGCAGCGCTCCTTGGCGCCGGTGAGCTCGCCCTCGTCGTCGCTGAGGTAGGAGTCGGAGCCGGCGAAGCTGACGCCGCCACTGATGAAGTTGGTGCGGCCGTCGCCGGACCCGACGGGGTCGTAGGTGATGGTGACGCCGTCATTGAGACCCTGGAAGCCGGTCGCCCAGGCCTCCTGCGCCTTCTCCTGGGCGGAGGAGCCCGCACCGGCGAGCGTGCCCGTCAGCGAGCCGCTGCCGGTGTCGCCCGAGCCCGTGCCGTCGCTGGCGGCGGTCTCATTTCCCGCGCCGCAGGCGGACAGGGCCAGAGCCAGGGCAGCGATGCCGGGGACGATCGCCCGGCGGATGGAAGTGGTGGTCACTTCGGAATCTCCTGAAGTCGAGTGGAGGCTGACATCACGAAGTGTGCGGAGCGCAGGTGTCCGGCCGCGCGGGCACCGGTGAACGAGCGGTGAACTCGAATCGCCCATCAGGCGACGCCCACCCGGTGACGAGACGACCATCACATGAACGGGACCGGCCCGCCCGCCTCAGAGAAGCGTGTGCTGCTCCGTCGCGACGACCTTGCCCTTGCGGTGGTGCACCACCAGCATCGCCGCCGGTTCGAGCTTCGCCTCGTCGACGCCGAGGGCGTCGTACACGGTCGGCAGGACGGGCCGGTGCGTGCACACGAGCGCACCTTCCTTGGCGTACACCAGTTGGTCGACGAGCTCGAGCACCCCCTGGGCTGTCGCGTCCTCCTCCGTCAGCGCGTCGTGGGTCGCCAGCGGCCAGCCCGTCGTCTCGGAGTACGGCGCCACGGTCTTCACGCAGCGCTGGCTGCTGCTCGACGCGATCACCGAGAGGTCGTACGCCGCGAGCAAGGGCACGAGGCGCTCGGCCTGCATCGTCCCGGTCCGGAGCAGCGGGCGAAGCCGGTCGTCGCGCCGCCAAGCATCGCGAGAGCGGGCCAGGCCGTGCCGCAGCACGACCAGGGCCCGGGAGTTGCGGCGCAGCGGTCGCGCCTGCGCCAGGGTGTCGCGGTCGTGCGGGTAGGTCAACCTGGCGGAGGCCTCCTCCCACGGCAGCCACATCAGCTCGTCGATCTCGTCGTTGACGAGGTAGCTGCCGATGTCGTCGGGTCCGACCGCTCGGCCCATCCAGTAATGCACGGTCTTCATCCGCTTGCCGCTCGGGTAGCGCTGGCTGTCCAGCCGCGGTCCCAGCCGGACGTGCAGCCCGGTCTCCTCGGCCACCTCGCGCACCGCGGTGGCCAGGATGTGCTCGCCGCGGTCACGCTTGCCCTTGGGGAACGACCAGTCGTCGTACCTCGGCC
Organism: Nocardioides sp. InS609-2; assembly: GCF_023208195.1. Taxonomy (NCBI): domain Bacteria; kingdom Bacillati; phylum Actinomycetota; class Actinomycetes; order Propionibacteriales; family Nocardioidaceae; genus Nocardioides; species Nocardioides sp. InS609-2. The sequence goes on from NZ_CP060034.1 coordinate 2,055,814, forward strand.
GGTGGACCAGCAGCACCTCTCCCCCACGGCGGGTCACGACAGCACCGGCGGCGACGACGTCGTAGGGCATGGAAGTAGTCTCACACCACTTCCCGCTCGTCCAGGAGACCTGCCCATGCGTCGTTCGCTCGCGCTGCTCCTAGCCGGAGTCGTGCTCGTGGTCGCAGTGGGCGCTCTCGTGTGGTGGCGCACCGAGCGCGGCACGACGTTCGAGAAGGCGGTGGCACTGGCCCCCGTCGGCACCGAGCGCATCTCGTGGACCGACTGGCGGGGCGTACGCCGCGAGCTCGGTTCTGAGGTGTCGTCGACGTCGTCGTCAGCCGAGCTGACCGCCTTCCTGGACGACGCGTTCGAGCGCGACCTCAGCTCGACCTCGGCCCTCGGCCAGTCGGCGGTGGCCCTGCAGGCACGCTTCGGGATCTCGCCGGCCTCGGTGGAGTGGGAGATGTTCGCGCAGTCCCCCGACGGCGCCGTGGAGGTGCTCAAGGTGCCGGAGTCATTCGACTTCGACGCGTTCGCAGGCCGCCTCGCTGCTCTCGGCTTCACGAAGCCGAAGTCCGACGACGGCATCTGGGAGGGCGGCGGAGACCTGCTGGCCCGCATCGACCCGACGCTGACGCCCGAGCTCCAGCACTTCGCCCTCGACGAGGGCAACGGTCAGATCCGCACCTCCGACACGGTCTCCTACCTGAGGACAGCGCTGGCTGCCGACGGCATCGAGGACGTCGACGACGTGGTCTCGGAGACGGGGTCCCCGCTGGCGGCGTCGGTCTACTCGGGTGACTACGCCTGCTCGAAGCTGGCGATGTCACAGGCAGACGAGACCGATCAGGCGCAGGCCGACGCACTCGTCGACGCCGCCGGGAAGGTGTCGCCGCTGACCGGCTTCGCGATGTCGGCCCAGCTCGACGGTGACATCCGCGTCGCGCTCTCCTTCGAGACCGACGATCAGGCCAAGACCAACGCCGACAGCCGCTCAAGGCTCGCGTCCGGGCCGGCACCGGGTCAGGGCGGCGACTTCACCGACCGCTTCGACATGGTCGAGGTGCGGGCCAGCGGCCGGGTCGTCGTACTCGCCCTCGCGCCCACAGAAGGCAGCTACGTGCTCTCGGACCTCTCGTCTGGTCCGGTGCTCTTCGCCACCTGCTGAAGTGGTGGGAGGGCGTCAGCCGCGCTGTTTGGGCACGGGTACGACACCGAGGAGTCGATCGATCTCCTCAGTGCTCAAGCGCCCTTCGCACTCGCTCGCCGCGATGATCAACGTCGTGGTGAGCTCGACCTCGCCGAGGAGGTCGCCGTCTTCAAGCGTCACGTCGAACTGATCGTGCACGCAACCCTCCCTTCAGACATGTGTACGGATCCACCATGCCCTGTTCATTCGAGGTTAAACATCCCCGCCAAAGAAATTGGCCCAATCGTGCCGTGCCGCACCACCCAGGTGGGCTCTGGACAACGTCAGGGACGCAACGAGGCCCCACCCGAGAGGGTGGGGCCTCGTTGTCTTGAGAAAGTCACGGACAGGTGCTGTCCGAGTCAATCCGCTCGATCAGATCGCGCGGACGTTCTCCGCCTGGGGGCCCTTGGGACCCTGGGTGACGTCGAACTCAACCTTCTGGTTCTCGTCGAGGGACTTGTAGCCCTGCGACTGAATGGCCGAGTAGTGCACGAAAACGTCGTCGCCGCCGTCCTCCTGCGCAATGAAGCCGAAACCCTTCTCGGCGTTGAACCACTTCACGGTACCTTGAGCCATTGCTGGTTACTCCTGTTATCGGGCGAAAGATCGTCACTTCGACGACCCCGCATCAGATGCGGTGACACGTCGCTCCGACCCAAGAGTCGTACCCATGAGAAGAAACGCCGTTGGATCACAAACTCCGCGGGCGTCAGACCACTTGGAACTTGCACCTGTTGCGTCAACAACAGTACCAACCATTCCCGGAATCGCTACGTCCTGGCCGATGAGATCTCAGCGTCGAGCGTGAACAGTGCCCAAACTTGTCCCTCAGAAGGCCGAAATCGGCCCGCCGCCACGTTCGGATCGCGCAAGAGTCCGTACGACGGCGTCCTGGCCGTGGCGTCGTACGGACAGGGCGGCGAGCAGGGCGATGACCGGATCGCGGACCTCGTCGGCGAAACTTGGCGTCGGCCGGCCGATGCTCGTGGCGAGGTCGTCGGCGTGCACCACGATCTCCACGAGCCGGCAGACCAGGAAGTCGTCGAGCGGCAGGGCGCAGTCCTGCCACGGGACGTACGTCGTCGGGCCGGCCGCCGCGATCGCAGCCGGCAGCTCGCCCCGCGACTGCTCCAGGATGGCGTTCGAGTGCGGCTGCCCACCGGCCGCCATGGCGTTGAACTCGTCCCTGATGGAGGTGTTCTCCGGGCTGTCGACCGGCGCGTGGAGCCAGTCCACCCGGGCGAAGTAGTCCATCAACGACACGGTCTCGGCGCCCGGCCGCGACTCGGCGCGTAGGAACTCGACCGCGCACTCGGGCTGGCTGACGAGATGCCTGACCAGACCGCCGATCGTCATGGCCGGCAGGGCCGACTCGCTGTCCCAGGCCGCTGCGACCTCCGGCGCCGACACGAGGTCGACGAGCAGGTCGACGGCATGCGTGACGGCGGCGTGGTCGAGGGTTCCGGCGAAGGTGAGCGTCATGCAGGGAGGCTAGGCCAGGATCCGGACGAGGTGCGTCCGGGAAACGAGCCGGTCATCCCGACTCGGCACTTTGGCGGGTCCCTGACAAGATGCGTGCAGTGGAACTGGGACGCGCCTGTGCCGATCCCAGGTCCCGGGCCTCTAGCTCAATGGGTAGAGCAGCGGACTTTTAATCCGTTGGTTCAGGGTTCGAGCCCCTGGAGGCCTACCGAAGCAGACCAGGAGTCAGATGTCCGCGGTCGCCGCTTCGCGACCGTCGGCGGTGACCGGGTTATCGTCGATCGCCTCGACGGCGGCGGTGGGCTCGGGTTCGACGGCCGGGCGCCGGTCGAGGTGGACGCCGGCGATCATGCAACGCACGGAGCCACCGGCCAGCTCGATCGTCGGGATGTCGATCGCGACGATCTCGCAGGACTCCTCGATCGCCTCGACCTGGTCGGGTCGCAGGCTGCGGCGCGCCCGCGCCGACATGGCCATGACGTAGCGGCGTCGGCCGTCCGGTGTGCGGCCGCAGAGCTCGACGGCGTTGCCGGCGAACTCGCGGACCTGGTCCTCGGTGATCTCGACGACCGTCCGCCCGTTGACCGAGAGTCGCTCACGGACCTGGGCGCGGCGATCCGCGTCAGGGATCATCTCCAGCGCGATCATCGCGACGTCCGTGCCGATACAGGCGATGACGTTCGTGTGGTAGACGGGCACGCCGTCGGCGTCGACCGCGTTGAACGCCATCGGCTCGTAGCCGAAGTCGGTGCAGAACCGCTCGAGGACGTGGGTGTCCGCCCGGTGGCTGCGTGCCGTGTAGGCGACCCGCGACACGTGGTCGAGCACCATCGCGCCCGTGCCCTCGAGGAAGATGCCGTCAGGTTCGAGACCGGAGTAGTCCACGATCGTCTGCACCCGGTACGACGACTTGAGCATCTCCAGCACGTCGGCCCGACGCTCGTGGCGACGGTTGGACGCATACATCGGGTAGACCGCGATGTTGCCCCCCGCGTGCGTGGACAGCCAGTTGTTGGGGAAGACGCTGTCCGGCCGGCTGTGGTCCTCGTCGGCGAAGACGTGGACCCTCACCCCTGCCTCACGCAGGGCCTGGGCGACCGCATCCATCTCGGCCAGCGCCCGGGCAGCCGTCGCGTCGTCGGACTGGCCGTCCGGGGCGTCCGCCTGGAACGCGTTGTCGGCTGCCGTCGCGGGGTTCGGGGTGAACCGTTCGGCTCGGATCAAGATGACAGCGGAAGGGGCCTGGGCACTCACGGGACGGAATGTAGACCATGCCTCGACGACTCCTCAGGCCAGGGAGATCCAGTAACGACGCGTGCCGTTGCGGATGTCCTCCAGGACCCCGCCGTTGCGCTCGATGGTGCGGAGCGAGGGGGTGTTGTCCTCGTCGCACGTGAGCAGCACGCGGTCGAGGCCGATCTCACGGGCGCGCACGAGGGCCAGCTCGAGAGCGCGGGTGGCGTGGCCTTCGCGACGACGCGAGGGGCGTACGCCGTAGCCGATGTGGCCACCTTCGTTGAGAAGGAACTCGGTGAGGTCGTGGCGAATCGCGAGATAGCCCACGAACGCAGTCCCGTCGACCATCCACCAGTAGTCGCTGTGGACCCGCCCCTCTGGCAGCTCGGTCGCGTGGTCGGACTGGGCGAGGAGACCGGGGATGCGGTCCGCGAGGGTCTCCACCGTCGCGTCGTCGACGGCGAGGTCCCACAGGCCGCTGCCGTGCATCGTCGTGGCGGCGAACTCGCGCACCGCGGCGATCCACGAGTTGGCGTACCGGAGGTCCGGCAGGACCAGCTCGATCACGGGCACGAGCTCAGCGGACCGCTGCGCCGCGCTCGCCGGCGTCGGTGAGTCGCGCTTCCTCGATCGCCTGAGCCTCGAGCTCCGCACGCCGCGAGGTCTCGAGCAGGTCGCGCGCTGCGTCGTACGCTCCGGGCTCGGAGACGAGATCGGTCGCCCCGCGCTTGAGCCGGTTGAGTGCAGCCCGGCCGAAGATCTGCTGCTCGGTGGAGGTGCGCTCGGAGCGACCCCGGCCGAGGAACGAGATGAACCAGTGCAGGATCGCCGTGATGCGGTTCTTGAACCCGGTGATGTAGACGAGGTGCACGAGCAGCCACATGAACCACGCGACGATGCCGGTGAGGCGCAGCTTGCCGACCATCGCGACCGCGTTGAAGCGGCTGATGATCGCCATCGAGCCCTTGTCGAAGTACTTGAACGGCTCCTGCGGAGCCTTGCCCTTGAGGCGGCCGTCGATCGTCTTCGCGGCGTACTTCGCGCCCTGGATCGCGACCTGCGCGACACCGGGGAGGTTGTCGAGGGCGATCATGTCGCCGACCACGAACACCTCGGGGTGGCCGGGCAGTGTCAGGTCGGGATTCACGCCGATGCGGCCGGCGCGGTCGAGATGGGCACCGGACTGCTCGGCGAGGGTCTTGCCGAGCGGCGACGCCTGCACACCGGCGGCCCAGATCTTGGTGACCGTCCTGATGCTCTCGGTGGTGCCGTTCTTGTACTTGATCTCGATGCCGCGCTCGTCGACGTCGGTGACCATCGCGCCGAGGATGACCTCGACACCGAGCTTCTCGAGCTCCCGCTTGGTCACCTCTCCCAGCCGCGCGCCGAACGGCGGCAGCACCTGGCCCGCGGCGTCGACGAGGATGACGCGGGCCTGGCGGGAGTTGATGAGGCGGAAGTCCTTGCGGAGCGTGCGGTGCGCGAGCTCGGCGATCTGGCCGGCCATCTCGACACCGGTCGGACCGGCACCCACGACCACGAAGGTCAACAGGTGGTCGACGTTGTCGCCGCGGTTGGCACCGAGCTCAGCCATCTCGAAGGCGCCGAAGATCCGGCCGCGCAGCTCGAGAGCGTCGTCGATGCTCTTCATGCCCGGCGCGTGCTCGGCGAAGTGGTCGTTGCCGAAGTAGGACTGGGCGGCGCCAGCGGCCACGATCAGCGAGTCGTACGACGTCTCCGTCTCGCGGCCGAGCACGTGCGAGGTGATCGTGCGTGATGAGAGGTCGATACCGGTGACCGTGCCGAGGAGCACCCGGGCGTTGTCCTGCCCGCTGAGCACCTCACGCGTCGGCGGCGCGATCTCGCCCTCGGACAGGATGCCGGTCGCCACCTGGTAGAGCAGTGGCTGGAAGAGGTGGTGGGTGGTCTTCGCGAGCATCGTGACGTCGACGTCGGCGCGGCGCAGCGCCTTCGCCCCGAACAGGCCACCGAAACCGGAGCCGATCACTACTACACGGTGACGGTCGGGAGTCTTCTTGTCGGACATCTGATGCCCTCCTGTGTGCGTCTCTCGGAGCCTTCATTGTCCCGCCTGGAGCCGGCCAGATCCCAACCGGCGTCGTGGTTCTGTTGGTCACACGAGCGAGCCGCGTGCCATTTCCGCGTCCCAGACGTTTACGTGTCGCGTCCCATGGGTACACGAGCCGTGATTGGCTTGGTCCCTCCGCCCCCCGGAATGAGGAAGGTTCGTGCCGCTCGACAAGCAAGCGCTGCCGCTCGACGCGGAGCCCAGCGCCGTCGCCGACGCGCGACGTTGGGTGGTCGAGGTGTGCCACGAGCTCGAGCGCGAAGACCTGATCGAGTGTGCCGAGCTCGGCGTCTCCGAGCTGGTCACCAACGCCGTGCTGCACGGCCAGCCCCCACTCTGGGTGCGGGTGCGCGGCACCCAGGAGCATCCCCGCATCGAGGTCGCCGACGCGTCCCCGACGCAGCCCGAGGCGCCGCAGCCCGCCTTCTACGACGAGGACTCCGAGGAAGGCTTCCTGGCGACGTTCGGGCGCGGCCTGTCGATCGTGGCCATGTCATCGGTGACCTGGGGCGCCTCGATGGAGGCCGACGGCAAGGTCGTGTGGTTCGAGCCCGCTGCCGAGATGCACGAGGACGCCTATCGCGAGGGCGTCATCGACGTACGCACCGACGAGCCTCAGTGGAGCTCACCCGCCGACGCCGTCGAGGTCCAGCTGCTCGGCGTCGACGTGAAGCTCTTCATCGGCACCCGCAACCAGTACAGCGACCTGCGCCGCGAGCTGCGGCTGCTCTCGCTCGCCCACGAGGCCGACTACCCGCTGGCGCGCGACCTGTCGACGATGTTCATCACCTTCGAACGACAGATCCCGCCCGGCGCCGACAAGCAGATCGCCGCCCAGCAACGCCGCGGGGCCACGCGCGTCGACCTCACTGTCGAGACCACGCAGTCGGCAGCGACCATCTTCACGACGATGCTCGAGATGTTCGACCTGGCCGATGCGTTCTGCCGCGCCGAGCGACTGCTCTCCACCGCTCGAACGGCCAGCCAGCGCGAGTTCCAGATGTGGTTCCTCGGCGAGTTCATCCGCCAGGCCGCCGGCGAGGCGCCGACGCCGTGGTCGGCGCGGCCGAGCTCCGCCGGGCACCGGGTGTCGTGACCCGATCTCCCCTGCGCGCCGCGGCGTTGGCCGCGGTGGCAGCAGGTGGCGCACTGGGTGCGGTGCTCCGCTGGGCCGCGACGTACGCCGTGCCCGACGGCTCCGGCTTTCCCTGGACCACGTTCGCGATCAACGTGGCCGGCTCGCTGGCGCTGGCGCTGCTGCCCGCCGCCGCCGTGATCCGTCGACGGCACCTGCTGACGCTGGCCCTCGGCCCAGGTCTGCTCGGCGGGTTCACGACGTTCTCCGCGTACGCCGGGCAGGGGCGCGGTCTGCTCGGTGACGGTCGCCCCGGGCCGGCCCTCGCCTACCTGCTCGGCACCGTCGCGGCCTGCCTGGTCGCCGTACACGTGGGTCGGCGGCTCACGACCGGGCCCGTTGCCGATGACGAGGTCGACCCATGATCGTGCTGCTCGTGGCGCTCGGGGCGGCGGTCGGGGCGCCCGCGCGCTACGCGATCTCGCACCTGCTCGACGACGAGCTGCCGGTCGGCACGCTGCTCGTCAACGTGCTCGGCTCGACACTGCTCGGCTTCCTGTCGGCAGTCGCGCCCGGCGAGCACGCCCTGGCCCTGTTGGGCGTCGGCCTCTGCGGGGGCTTCACGACGTGGTCTTCGCTGGCCGTGCAGACGCATGACAGGGGGTGGTCGGCGGGGAGCCGCTACCTCGTGCTCACGCTCGCACTGGCGATGGCCGGCTGCACCATCGGCTTCGTGGTGGGCACTCAGGCGTAGCCGAGGTCGTGGAGACGGTCGTCGTCGATGCCGAAGTGGTGAGCGATCTCGTGCACCACGGTGATCCGCACCTCGTCGACGAGCTCGTCCGCGGACTCGCACATCCGCGAGAGTGGACCACGGAAGATCAGGATCCGGTCGGGCAGCTCGAACGCGTGGTTGCTTGCCCGCTCGGTGAGCGCGACACCGTCGTAGCAGCCCAGCAGCCCGGGGTCGGCGGCTGGCGGCTCGTCCTCGACGAGCACCACGACGTTGTGGATCAGCACGGCCAGCTCGTCGGGGATCTCGTCGAGCGCACGGTCGACGATCGTCTCGAACTCTTCAGGAGGTACGTCGACCGGCATGGGCCGAGCCTAGAAGACCCGGGGAAACCGATGGACGCTCCGGATCTGGTGATCCGGAGCGTCCTGCTTGCGACCCCGACGGGACTCGAACCCGCGGCCTCCGCCGTGACAGGGCGGCGCGCTAACCAACTGCGCTACGGGGCCTTGTGGTGCTGGTGATTCGTGGAGCGGTGGAACTCTAACCCATCGTTGGCGGCGTTTCCCAATCGGGATGACCGGCCAGAACTGGTGTACCCCCAACGGGATTCGAACCCGTGCTACCGCCGTGAAAGGGCGACGTCCTAGGCCGCTAGACGATGGGGGCCTGCGCTCTCGCGAGCGCCCGGACAGCATAGGGGCGGGTCCGGTGAGCCAACAAATGTCAGGCTCCCCGAGGCCCTGCCGCCGTGGTCATCTCGTGCAGTCGGACGGCGCACTCGGCCGCCACGGCGAGGGCCAGCTGCTCGGCCGACTCGCCCTCCACCTCGGGCACCACGTGGTGCACCGTGCCGGAGCGGTAGAGGTCGACCGCACGCACCTCCTGCTGCTCCGACATCTCAGCCGCATGGCTGGTGTCGCCCCGGTGCACGATCGCGCTCGCACCCTCGGGCGGCAGCGGCGAGAGCCAGGCGTTCTCGGCGGCGATGACGGTCTGGCCGGGAAGTAGCGCCAAGGCTCCTCCCCCACAGCCCTGCCCGAGTACGACGGCCAGCGTCGGCACGGTCATAGTGACCAGTTCGGCGATACAGCGGGCGATCTCGCCGGCGATGGCGCGCTCCTCTGCGTGTTGCGACAGCGCGGCCCCCGGCGTGTCGATGACCGTGACCAGCGGGAGCCGGAGCTCCTCGGCCAGCCGCATCCCGCGCCGCGCCTCACGCAGGGCACCGGGGCCCATCGGCGTCTCCGGAGTCTGGCGAGTGCGGTCCTGCCCGACGATGACACAGGGCTGGCCGTCGAGCCTCGTCAGCGCCACGATCAACGTCTCGTCGCGCTCGCCCTCGTCAGTGCCGGCGAGCCTCAGGGTGCGCGAGCCAGCGCGGCGCAACAGGTCGCGCACGCTCACACGACCCTCGGCCCGCGTGCGCTGGATCGCTTCCCACGCGGAGCCCTCGTCACCGACCTCGCCCGTACGACGCGGCAGCGTCGGCTCATCGGGGGCGTCGACCAGCACCGCAAGCGCCCGGTCTACGAGCTCTGGCAGGTCCTCGGCGGCCACGACGGCATCGATGACCCCACGCGCAGCAAGGTTCTCGGCGGTCTGCACGTCGCTCGGGAACGGCTCGCCGTTGAGCGCCTCGTAGACCTTCGGACCGAGGAAGCCCACCAGCGCCCCGGGCTCGGCGACGGTGACGTGCGCGAGCGAGCCCCAGGAGGCGAAGACGCCACCCATCGTGGGGTTGCGGAGGTAGACGAGGTACGGCAGGCCGGCCGACCGGTGGGCCATCAGGGCCCGGGATATCTCGATCATCTGTACGAAGGCCGGCGTGCCCTCCTGCATGCGGGTGCCACCCGAGGCCGTGGTGGCCAGCACCGGCAGACCTTCGGCCGTGGCGCGTCGTACAGCGGCGGTGATGCGGTCGGCGGCGGCGCGACCGATCGAGCCGGCGAGGAAGCCGAACTCGTTGGCCACCACGGCAACCGGACGGCCGTGCATCAGCCCGCGCCCGGTGATCACCGACTCGTCGGTGCCGGCCTTCTCGGCGGCGCGCTCGAGCGTCGCGCGGTAGGTCTCCGGGTGCCCGCTGATGTCGATCAGCTCGTCCCATGACTCGAAGGAGCCGTCGTCGAGCACCAGCCCGAGCAGCTCACGAGCGGTCGCCGTCACGACTCCTCCAGCCAGGCGCGGACGGAGCCGCCGTGCTGGTCGAGCACCGGCGGAGCCAGGTGGTCTCGCCGGGTGACCTCGTCGCCGTCGGCGGCGAAGAACCGCAGCGGGGGGCCGGGCAGGGTGATCGGGCCGAGCGTGCTGTGCTCGACGTCGACCAGCAGGCCCTGGCTCACCGTCTGGTCCCACGCGTAGACCTCGTCGAGGTTGCGCACCTTGCCGGCGGGTACGCCGACCTCCGCCAGCCGGGCCAGCAACGCCTCGCTGTCCCACTCGGCGAAGGCGCCCTCGATGATCTCGATGACGCGGGCGCGGGCGCCGACCCGCTCGGCGTTGGTGGCCAGGCCCTCGGCCTCGGGGTCGAGCTCGAAGCCTGCGCAGAAGCGGCGCCACAGGCTCTCGCTGCCGAGCGCGATCTGCACCGAGCCGTCGCGGCAGCGGAAGAGGCCGTACGGCGCGATCGACGGGTGGTGGTTGCCCGCCGCCCGGCCGACCTCGCCGGCCACGGTCCACCGGGTGCCCTGGAAGGCGTGCACGCCCACGACCGAGGCCAGCAGCGACGTACGCACGACCGTGCCCCTGCCGGTGCGATGCCGTTCGTTCAGCGCCGCGACGACGCCGTACGCGCCGTACATGCCGGAGAGCAGGTCGGCGATGGGTACGCCGACGCGCTGGGGGTCGTCGGGACCCGAGCCGGTCAGCGACATCAGCCCTGCCTCGCCCTGGGCGATCTGGTCGTAGCCGGCGCGGCCACCCTCGGGGCCGTCGTGGCCGAAGCCGGTGATCGACAGCACGACCAGGCGCGGGTTGCGCTCCTGCAGGCTCTCGATGCCGAGGCCGAGCCGCTCGAGCACGCCGGTGCGGAAGTTCTCGACCAGCACGTCGGCGCGGTCGACGAGCCGCAGCAGCAGCGCTCGGTCGTCGTCGTTCTTGAGGTCGAGCGCGATCGACTCCTTGTTGCGGTTGGTCGAGAGGAAGTACGTCGACTGGCGCGCGTCGGGCTCGCCCACGAACGGCGGTCCCCAGCCACGGGTGTCGTCGCCGCCGCTGGGCGTCTCGACCTTGATCACGCGCGCTCCGAGGTCGCCCAGCATCATCGTGGCGTGCGGGCCGGCCAGCGCGCGGGAGAGGTCGACGACGAGGACGTCGGAGAGCGGACCGGTCATTGAGTCACCATTCCGGCAGCACGAGGGCCGCCCACACGAGGAGGGGACCGGCGAGCGTGACGATCACGCCGTCGGTCAGGATCTGCTTGTCGTAGACCGGCTCGCTGATGGAGTCGGGCTTGTTGGCCAGCATCAGCGCGCCGTTGGTCGAGAAGGGACTGACGTCGACGATGGTCAACGACACGGCGAGCGCCGCGACGAACAGCCCCGCACTGATGCCGCCGTCCGCGATCAGGGGGTAGCAGAGGATCAGTGCGCCGATGGCGATCGCGCCCAGGCCGGCCGCCCACTTGCCCACGAACTCAGGGGAGCCCGCAGCGGTGAGGATCGTCGCGTAGGTGCTGACACCGGCGACCAGGAGCACGACGAGCGCGAGGATCGCTACCCACTCCGGTCCCATCGGTGTGCCTCTCATTCCGGAGCCGCAGATCGGTGACTGCCATCGCAGTTGGCGCAGTGGCCTAGCCAATAGGACAATTGCCCACTGGTCAATAGGCTGGCCGAATGTCGGATGCACCACGCCCCCCGGAGACCGGCTCCTCGCGAGAGTTCCCGGTCCGCCTGATGCGCACGCGCCTTTACGAGCAGGTGGCCGAGCAGATCACCACGTGGATCTCCCAGAACGGGCTGACCACGGGCGACCGGCTGCCCCCCGAGCGCGAGCTCGCCTCCCGGCTCGGGGTGAGCCGCGCGACGCTCAGCCAGGCCCTGGTCGCCCTCGAGGTGATCGGCGTCGTGGCCGTCCGCCACGGCGACGGCACCGTGGTGACTGGCTCCCCCGGCGCGTCCCGCATCGCCGACGCGATCCGCGCGCATGCCGACCGGCTGCCCGAGATCATCGAGACCCGCGACGCGCTCGAGACCAAGATCGCCGCGCTGGCCGCCGTACGCCGTACCGACGAGGACCTGGCCCGCATCAATGACGCACTCCAGGTGATGGAGGAAGACGTCGGGGCCGGAGGGCGCGGCGTCGAGGGTGACGAGCGCTTCCACGGGGCCGTCACCGCCGCGGCCCACTCCCGCCTGCTCGCGAGGCTGATGGACGAGATCGGCGACCTGATCAAGGAGTCGCGCATCGAGTCGCTCTCGCAACCCGGGCGGCCACGCGACTCCCTCGCCGGCCACCGTGCCGTTGCCGACGCGATCGCCGCCGGCGACGCGGCGGGCGCCGCGACGGCCATGCACGAGCACGTCGAGATGGTCAGCGACGTGGCCGTCCTGCGCGACGACCAGCGGTGACCGGCCTGGAGCAGCTGGTCGTCCTCGCTGCGGGGCTGGGCGCCGGGGTGCTCACCTCCACTGTCGGCGTCGCCTCGCTGCTGAGCTTCCCGATCCTGGTCGCCGTCGGCCTGCCTCCCGTCGTCGCCAACGCCTCCAACACGATGGGCCTCACCCCGGGCGCACTCAGCGGCTCCTTCGGCTACCGCGAGGAGCTGGGCGAGCACCCACGCGTCACTCTTGCGGTCCTGGTGACGTGCGGCTCGGGTGCGGTTGCGGGCGCGTTCCTGCTGCTGGCCCTGCCGCCCGGGGTCTTCGAGGCCGTCGTGCCCTGGCTGATCCTCTTCACCTGCCTGCTCGTCGGCACGCAGCCGAGCATCTCCGGCTGGGTACGGTCCCGCCACGGGGGCGAGGCGCCCGAGCCTCGCACCCGGATGTCGCCGGTCACCACGTTCTTCGCCACCCTGACCGGCGTGTACGGCGGCTACTTCGGCGCCGGCTCGGGAGTGATGGCGATGGCCGTGCTGGGGCTCGGACTCGACATCGAGATGCGCATCCTCAACGCCCTCAAGACGCTCGCCGTGATGGCGGCCAACGTGGTGGCCAGCGTGATCTTCGTGTTCCTCGCCGACGTCGACTGGCGGGCGGTCGTGCTGCTCGCGATGGGCTCCGCATCGGCGGCTACGTGGGATCGCACCTCGGTCGGAAGATCCCCGCGACGGTGTTGCGCGTGCTCACCGTGCTGGCCGGTGTCACGGCCGCCGTCATCATGCTCGTCTGAGCCGTTCGGCGTTTTTCTTCGGCCGGTCCGCCCCGTGTATGGTTTCCCCCGCTTGGCCAGGTAGCTCAGTCGGTACGAGCGTCCGCCTGAAAAGTGGAAGGTCGGCGGTTCGACCCCGCCCCTGGCCACAAGCACACGAAGCGCCCGGTCACGTCCCGACCGGGCGCTTTCGTCTGGTCCGGGGGCCCGACTCGACGCGGACCGAAGCGGACCGAGAGGATGCGCGAGTGCTCCCCCCGTTCGAGATCGTGGCGCGGCTGCGCCCGATCGACCTGATCGCTCCGGGTTCGCGCACCCCCGACGCGGGCGCCGGTCCGCACCCGCTCGACGCCGTCGCGCCGTACGTCGCGGCGACGCTGGTGCTCGAGGCGGAGTCCGCCGGGATCACGATGGTGGCGAGCGACGGCGTGCGGCTGGCCGGCAGCTACGCCGACGGCGCGATCGGCCTTTCGGTCCGCACGGCCGCGGGCGTCGAGAGCACGCATCGCAGCCGGCGGATGGGCACGCTGCCCACGCGGCCCGACGCCATCGCACTCACCCTCACCGGCATCCACCTCACCGTCTGGTCACGAGACGGCGCTGAGTGGGTCGTGCGCGGCCGGGTCGGCCTGCTCGAGCTGGTCGACACCCGCGACGAGGCGTGGCTGGCCTCCCTGACCGTGGAGTACGACGGCGGCTCGGGCGAGCACGGCGACTTCGGTCAGCTCGGGCTGCGCGACACCCGCGTGGTCACCTGCGCCGACGGCACGCCGTACTCACCGGACGGCTGGGTGTGGCTGACCGCAACCCATGCCGGCCCCGGCTTCTTCGACACAGCCCACACCGGCGTCTGGCGTCTCGAGCCGAAGACCCTGACGCTCGAGCACCGCGCGCACCTGTTCTTCCGTCGCCCCACCGTCCGCGGCGTGTACGGCGACCACGCGACGCACCTGGTGCGTGACGGTGACGGGTGGCTGGTGGCCACCAGCACCTGGGGCGACTTCGACCGTCGCAGACCCGCGGTCGGCATCACCCTCGCCCGCACCGAAGCCGACCTGACGGCCGGCCGGCACGTGCTCGACACGACGACGCTGGACCTGCCGCTCGAGGGGTTGCGCTCCCGCGGCCAGTGGGACCCGCACCTGGTGCGGATCGACGAGACGTGGCACGTCGGGTTCGCGTCGGCCCGCAAGTTCTTCCGCTTCCACCCGGCGCTGGCGACCGGCCCGTCGCTCGACGACCTGGCCCTGAAGTCGGCGACCATGGATCGGCGGGCCACCGAGGGCGTGACCCTGCTGCGCCTGGAGGACGGGCACTGGCGGGTCTTCGCCAGCGACGGGCGAGACGGGAAGCGCGGGCAGCGCGAGCAGTTCCCGGTCTTCGACCTCGACCTCACCGAGATCGGCGCGCTGACCGCGCCGTACCCCACCAACATCCCGTGGCCAACCCTCGTGCACCTAGACGATGGCTGGCTGATGGCGACGTTCAACGCGACCCGTAGCGGTGGGCGCCTGCCTGGCTACGGCACGCACGGCGACCTCGTGGTGATGCGCGAGCGACGGTGAGGGGTGGATACGCTGGCGAGGAGCGCCACATCACCCCGTGGCACCCCTGAAAGCCACACCACCCCCCGTGGCTGACACCCAGAGAGAGGCACCGCGCATGTCCGTCACCGCGTCCGGAGACGTCTTCGAGCAAGGCAGTGAGCACGAGCAGGTCGTCTTCGCCAACGACCCCGCCAGCGGCCTGAAGGCGATCGTGGCCATCCACTCGACGGCCCTGGGTCCCGCCCTCGGCGGCACCCGGTTCTACCCCTACTCCTCCACGGCCGAGGCGGTCACCGACGTCCTCAACCTCTCGCGCGGGATGTCCTACAAGAACGCGCTCGCCGGACTCGACCTCGGCGGCGGCAAGGCTGTCATCATCGGCGACCCCCGCACCCTCAAGTCCGAGGCGCTGCTGCGTGCCTACGGCCGCTTCGTGCAGTCGCTCAACGGTCGCTACTACACCGCCTGCGACGTCGGCACCTTCAGTGAGGACATGGACCACATCGCCCGCGAGTGCTCCTTCGTCACGGGCCGCACCGTCGCCCACGGCGGCGCGGGCGACAGCTCCGTGCTCACGGCTTATGGCACCTACCAGGGCATGCGCGCCGCCGCAGAGGTCGTCTGGGGCGAGCCCACGCTGGGTGGCCGCACTGTCGGCGTGGCCGGCGTCGGCAAGGTCGGCCGCCACCTGGTGCGGCACCTCATCGAGGACGGCGCCACCGTGATCGTCACCGACGTGCACGCGCCGTCGCTGGACCGGATCCGTGACGAGTACCCGCAGGTGCAGGTCGTCGGCTCCACCGAGGAGCTGGTCGCGAGCCCGCTCGATGTCTATGCGCCCTGCGCACTCGGTGGCGCGCTCACCGACGAGGTCGTCGACGTGCTCAGCGCGAAGATCGTCTGCGGCGCCGCCAACAACCAGCTCGCGCACCCCGGCGTCGAGAAGTCACTCGAGGACCGTGGCATCCTCTACGCCCCCGACTACTGCGTGAACTCCGGCGGCGTGATCCAGGTCGCCGACGAGCTCGAAGGCTTCTCGTTCGAGCGCGCCGAACACCGCGCCACGGGCATCTTCGACACCACGCGGGCCGTGTTCGAGCTGGCTCGCACCGACAGTGTGCCGCCGGCAATCGCGGCCGACCGCCTCGCCGAGCGCCGCATGCGCGACGTCGGTCGCCTGCGCGGGATCTGGCTCAACGGCTGACTGCTCGGCCGACAAGTCGAGACGGCTTCACCGGGCGAACCGGTGGAGCCGTCGGACTTGCGGGTGCGAGGTCAGTCGCGGCGCGAGGGCTCGATGACGTCGGACCACTTCTCGAGCACCTCGGGATCGACCTGCTCTTCTTTGCCGCTGTCGCCATGTAGCTCACTGGCAAGTGCCCCGAAGTCCGTCTCGTGCGTGCGGTACTTCAGGTCGCGTGCGACCTTCGTCTGCTTGGCTTTAGCTCGGCCGCGCCCCATAGGGTCAGCCCCCTCGCAAGTCGGCCGGGGCAACCATGGCTCCCGGGCTGTTCCAAAGTTTTCTCGTGGGCACAACGCTACCTGCTGCCTGGGTGTTCCCGCACACCGAGGCAGTCGTTTCGTCCTCCGGATTGCCAGATTTCTCCAGCAGCGAACATCCCGGCGACTCAGGCCGGGTGATCGCCCGTGAGTACGACGCGGCCGGCGGTGTCGTCGGAGGCGCCGGCAACCTCTCCAGCAGCCCATGCCCGGATGCCGTGGCCGGCCAGCACCTCGACCGCCTTGTCGACGTCATCGGGCGTGATCAGGGCGATCATGCCGACGCCGCAGTTGAGCGTTGCCTCCAGGTCGGCCCGCGAGACGGACCCCACCTCGCGCACCACGTCGAAGATCGGCTGCGGCGTCCAGGTGCCGCGGTCGACGGTCGCGGTCAGCTCGAGGGGCAGCACCCGCTCCAGGTTGGCCGCCAGCCCGCCACCGGTGACGTGGGACATCGCGTGCACGGCGGTGTGGTCGGCCAGGTCGAGGCACGCCTTGGCGTAGATGCGAGTCGGCACGAGCAGCTCGTCGCCCAGCGCGCGGCCCAACTCGGGCACGTCGCGGTCGAGGGCCCAGCCGGCCTTCTCGAGCAGCACGTGCCGCACGAGGGAGTAGCCGTTGGAGTGCAGGCCGCTCGACTCCATCGCGAGTACGACGTCTCCCGGGCGGACCCGCGCCGGACCGAGGAGCCGGTCGGCCTCCACGACGCCCGTGGCGGCGCCGGCGACGTCGTACTCGTCGGGCTCGAGGAGTCCGGGGTGCTCGGCGGTCTCTCCACCGATCAGCGCGCAGCCGGCCACGACACAGGCCTCGGCGATGCCCTTGACGATGGCGGCGATGCGCTCGGGCACGACCCGGCCGGTGGCGATGTAGTCGGTCATGAAGAGCGGCTCGGCGCCGCACACGACGAGGTCGTCCACGACCATGCCGACCAGGTCGAACCCGATCGTGTCGTGCTGGTCCATGGCCTGCGCGATGGCGACCTTGGTGCCGACGCCGTCGGTGGAGGTGGCGAGCAGCGGGTGCTTGTAGCGGGTGAGGGCAGCGGCGTCGAAGAGCCCGGCGAAGCCGCCCAGGCCGCCGATCATCTCGGGGCGACGGGCCTTTTCGATCCAGCCCTTCATCAGCTCGATGGCGGTGTCGGCCGCCTCGATGGAGACGCCTGCCTCGGCGTACGCGTTACCTGAAGAGCTCACAGGTGCTCCTGTCACGGGTTGTTGAGGACGGGCAGCTGCGCGGACGTCATCGACGACTCGAGCAGGTGCTTGCCCAGCTTCGACTCGTCGGGCAGCGGGATCGGGTAGTCGCCGGTGAAGCAGGCCTTGCACAGCCGCTCGGTGGCCTGCCCGGTCGCCTCGACCATGCCCTCGAGCGAGATGTAGCCCAGGGAGTCGGCGCCGATGCTCTCCCGGATCTCCTCGATGGCCAGACCGTTGGCGATCAGCTCGGCGCGGGTCGCGAAGTCGATGCCGTAGAAGCACGGCCACTTGACCGGCGGCGAGGAGATCCGCACGTGCACCTCGGCCGCGCCGGCCTCCCGCAGCATCCGGACCTGGGCGCGCTGGGTGTTGCCGCGCACGATCGAGTCGTCGACGACCACGACGCGACGGCCTCGGATCATGTGGTCGAGGGCGTTCAGCTTCAGCCGGATGCCGAGCTGACGCAAGGTCTGGCTGGGCTGGATGAAGGTGCGGCCGACGTAGGAGTTCTTGACGAACCCGAGGCCGAACGGGATGCCGCTCTCCTCTGCGTACCCGGTGGCGGCGGGCGTGCCCGACTCGGGCACCGGCATGACGAGGTCGGCGTCGACCGGGAACTCGCGGGCGAGCTGGCGGCCCATCTCGACGCGCGCCTCGTGCACGCTGCGACCGCTGATCTTGGCGTCGGGGCGGGCCAAGTAGACGAACTCGAAGACACAGCCCTTGGGGTCGGCCTCGGCGAAGCGCCGGGAGACCAGGCCGTTCTCGTTGATGACGAGCATCTCGCCGGGCTCGACCTCGCGGACGCGGCTGGCGCCGATCGTGGCCAGGGCGGCGTCCTCGCTGGCGACCACCCAGCCGCGCTCGAGGCGGCCGAGCACGAGTGGGCGAACACCCTGCGGGTCACGCGCGGCGAAGAGGGTGTCCTCGTTCATCCAGACGAACGAGAACGCACCGGTCACCTTGGCCAGCACCTCGACCGCACGCTCCTCGAGCGAGGTGTCGGGGTGGCGGGCCAGCAGCGCGGTGACGATCGCGGTGTCGTTGGTGGGCGCGGCGTCCATCCGGACGTGGAGGTCGAGCTCGTCGTCGTACGACTCGACGGCGGCCAGCTCGGCCAGCTCGGCGGTGTTGATCAGGTTGCCGTTGTGGGCAAGCGCGATCGAGCCGTCCTGGGTCGGGTGGAACGTCGGCTGGGCGTTCTGCCAGGTCGAGGCGCCGGTCGTGGAGTAGCGGGTGTGCCCGATCGCCACGTGGCCCTTGAGCGACGCCAGCGTCGACTCGTCGAAAACCTGCGAGACCAGACCCATGTCCTTGTAGACCAGGATCTGGCGACCGTTGCTCACGGCGATCCCGGCCGACTCCTGGCCACGGTGCTGGAGCGCGTAGAGGCCGAAGAAGGTGAGGTTGGCGGCATCCTCACCCGGGGCCCAGACTCCGAACACCCCGCAGGCGTCCTGGGGTCCCTGGTCGTGAGGATCGACGGCATCGGTGAGGCGGCCGTCGCCGCCCTTGCGTCTGCTGGACTGCGGCACGCCCCGAGTCTAGGGGGCGCGGGCGCCAAGGCCTCATCGAGGCGGCGTACGACCGGAGGCTGGACGCGGCAGGATGTTCTGTACCAGTCCGGGTCGGCTGAGCGACTTCTGTGGATAACGCGTCGTTCATCTCTCAACCCGCCTAGACTGGCCGAAGTTCGGGGTGGGTCGGACTTGCGCAGGGGGCGCATCCGAGCCTACGGGGACACTTGGGGGACACATGAGCGACGGCCGCACCGCGCCGGTGGTTCACGACGCCCTTCAGCTGATCGCCGAGGGGGTCGTCGACCTGGTCGGCTTCGGCGTGGCCGTCATCAACGTCCTGCGCGAGGAGGACGACAAGCTCGAGACCGTGGCCGTCGCAGGCAACGACGAGGCCCGCGAGCAGCTGCTCGGCCTCCGGCAGAGCGTCAGGTCGATCCAGATGGAGATCGAGCGCGCCGACACCTGGGGGATGCTGCGTTTCGTCCCGGCCGATCGCGTCGCCGACGAGGAGGACGTCACTTCCTGGATCCCCGACATCGAGGTCGGCGAGGGTCCCGACGCCTGGGACCCGATGGACCTGCTGATCGCGCCCCTGTACGACGAGAGCGGTCGGATGCTGGGCACGCTCTCCATGGACGTGCCCGAGGACGGTCGCCGCCCCGACGAGGCCAAGCGCGCGGTGCTCAACAAGTACGCCGCCCAGGCCGGCCGCGCCGTACTCACCGAGGTGGCGCGCCGCCGGCTCGAGGAGCAGGTCAGACTCGCGACCGCGGCCCGCAACATCGTGCGCGACGTCAGCTCGGAGATGACGGTCGACCGGATCATGGAGGTCTCCCAGTCGGCGATCACCTCTGGCCTCGGCGTGATCGGCCTGTGGATCCAGACCTTCGACGAGGACGGCGAGGGCCGCGGCGCCCTCTACTCCAACGCCGGCACCGACGCCCAGATGCCCGCCGAGCTGGTGCGCATCGGCCGGGCCGCGGCCGGGCTGCTGTGGAAGGCGCAGGAAGTCACCATCATCGCCCGCGACCGGCCCGCTCCCGCGATCGTCACCGCCGGGCAGCGTGAGCTGATCTTCGAGTTCCTAGACACCCTCGGCGTGACCTCGATGCTGTTCGTGCCGCTCGGCGCCGGCCCGGAGTGCCTCGGCAACCTGGTGCTCACCCGGCGCGGCACCGACGTCGAGTGGACGCCCGTTGAGACCTCGACGGCGCTCGACATCGCCCACGACCTGGGCCGCGCCCTGCTCAATGCCCGCAACTTCGAGCGCGAGCAGCAGCTCGTCTCCGAGCTGCGGGAGCTCGACACCTACAAGAGCCAGCTGATCGCGACGGTCGCCCACGAGCTCAAGAACCCCCTCACCTCGATCCTCGGCCACGTCGAGATGCTCGAGGCCGCCACCGACGTGCCCCCGATGGCGCAGCGATCGGTCGGCTCGATCGAGCGCGGCGCGATGCGCATGGAGCGGGTCATCGAGGACATGCTCACGCTCGCCAAGGTCGGCGACCCCAACAACGCCCTCATCGCGGCGCCGGTCGAGATGGGCCGGCTCGTCGACGAAGCCCTCGACCTGATCTCGCTCACCGCCAGCCGCAAGGGCCTGGCGATCAGCTACGACCCGCCCACCAGGCCGGTCGTCGCCCTCGGCGACACCAGCGACCTCGACCAGGTGTGCAGCAACCTGATCAGCAACGCCGTCAAGTACACCCCCGACGGCCGGGCCATCACCATCACCGTCGATCGTCGGGGTCGCGACGTCATCTTCACGGTGTCCGACGAGGGCATGGGCATCTCCACCCACGACCAGGAGCACCTCTTCGAGGAGTTCTTCCGGTCCACCAACCCCGAGGCGGTCGCCCTTCCGGGCACCGGCCTCGGTCTGACAATCGTGCAGCGCATCGTCACCCGGCACTCCGGTCGGATCGAGGTCGAGTCCGACCTCGGCAAGGGCACGACGTTCCGGGTGATCCTCCCGGCTGCGAGCGTCCCGGTCTGAGTCTCAGGCGCCGGCGGCGAGGTTCTGCAGGAGCAGGGCCTCGGCCAGGATCACGCGCTCGAACTCCGCGAGGTGGAGTCCTTCGTTGGCACCGTGCGCCCGGGTGTCGGGGTCCTCGACGCCCGTGACGAGCACACTCGCCTGCGGGAACGCCTCGAGGAACTCCGCGATGAACGGGATCGAGCCACCGACGCCCATGTCGATCGGCTCGGTGCCGTCCCAGGCGGTGGCGAACGCGGCGCGCGCCGCGTCGTACGCCGGTCCCTGGGCGTTGATGCTGGTCGCCTCGCCGGTGTCGACGACCGTAAAGGTGAGCTCGGCGCCCCACGGGAGGTGGCTCTCGACGTGCTTGCGGAGGCAGTCGAGGGCGTTGGCGGTGGTGTCGCCGGGGGCGACGCGCAGGCTGATCTTGGCCCGGGCAGCGGGCACGAGGGTGTTGCTGGCGCCCTCGACCTTGGGGGCGTCGAGGCCGGTGATGGAGAGCGAGGGCTTGGTCCAGAGACGCTCGACGGCGCTGCCGTCGCCGATCCACTCGATGCCGGGCACGGCGCCGGACTCGGCGCGCAGGCGCTCCTCCGGATAGACCACGTCGGCGGCCGGGCTGGACTTCAGACCGGCGACCGCGACGTTGCCGCGGTCGTCGTGCAGGCTGGCGATCACCCGTGAGAGGGCGATGATCGCGTCGGGCACGAGGCCGCCCCACATGCCGGAGTGCACGGCGTGGGCCAGGGTGCGGACCTCGATGTCGACACGGACCAGCCCGCGCAGGCTGGTGGTCAGTGCCGGGACGCCGATGTCCCAGTTGCCGGAGTCGGCGATGACGATGACGTCGGCGGCGAGCTCGTCGTGGTGCTGGCGCAGCAGCGGCACGAGGGTGTCGGAGCCGACCTCCTCCTCGCCCTCGATGAACATGACGACGTTGACCGGCAGGTCGTCGCCGAAGATGCGGGCCGCGGCAAGGTGGGCGGCGATGCCGGCCTTGTCGTCGGCGGCACCACGCGCGAAGAGCCGGCCGTCGCGCTCGGTGGGCTCCCACGGCGGCGAGTCCCAGTCGGCGTGGTCGTTCTCGGGCTGCACGTCGTGGTGGGCGTAGAGGAGCACGGTCGGTGCACCCTCGGGCCCGGCCTTGTGCGCGATGACGGCCGGGGCGCCGCCGTCGGCGGTGGTGATCGTGGCCGTGAATCCTTCGGCCTCGAAGAGTGCCTTGACGGCCTCGGCACTGCGCTGGACCTCGCCCGCTCGGGCGGGGTCGGCACTCACCGACTGGATGCGGACCAGGTCTTCCAGATCACTGCGGATGCCCGGCAGCACGGACTGGACACGGTCGCGGATCTCGCTGTCACTCAATGCCATGGCGTCACCCTAGGACCTGGGTCCCAAGCCCCCCACCTGCTGGGGTGGTCAGCGGGTCTGCGACAGCTCGGTGACGTGTTCGGTGACCTCGAACCCGAGCGCCCGGTAGATGCGGATGGCATCGTCCTCGGGGTCCGCGACCATGACGAGCGTCGATGCTCCGAGGTCGGAGAGCCCGTGCGTGGCCAGCCGGTGCACGAGAGTGCCGGCATACCCGCGACGACGCGCGTCGGGGTGCGTCTCGACGGACTGGAACCGGGCGGTCGTGTCGTCGGTGCGGAAGAGGCCTGCCGTGGACACGAGGGTGTCCTGCTCGAAGGCGCCCCAGCGGGCGCCGTATCCCTGCTCTGTCAGGGACTTCTCCTGCTCGACCTTGCCGCGCGCGAACGCGGCGAGCCGATCAGGGTGGTCGCCGGGGTTGGTCGCGACGGTCAGGGCGATGCGCTGCTCCCAGTCCTCGTCGGTCGCCAGCGGTCGGTACGTCGCACTCCCGGCCGGGCGGGCGGGCTCGAGGACCGACGAGGCCGTCATGGCCACGCCGATGTCAGCGGTCATTCCGGCGGCGACGAACTCCGCCACGTCGTGCGGCTCCGTGCCGTCGATGCCGACCGCGCGGTGGTGAGCCTTGGGGAACTCCGCGTCGAAGGCGGCCAGCACCTCACGGGCGCCACCCGGGAACGGCGGCCGGGCCAGGAACAGGAAGTTGCCCCAGAAGTACGTCGGGTTCGCGGGCGTACGGACCACCAGGTGGGTGCCCCGGTCGTCGATCTCGCTGCCCGCGAGCTCGAGGAGGCGGAGGTCGGTCCGGAAGGCCAGGGAGCGCAGCTGCATGTGTCCATCTTCATGCAAGGGGGAGGTACGGCGTGAGGTCGGCCCGCTCGCCGCTGGCCCGGACCCGGCCGGACTCTTCGGCCGCCGCCCACGTCAGCTCACCGACCGCCAGCGCCAGCCAGGTCTCGGCGTCCATCTCGACGACGGCGGGCGGTGTGCCCCGGGTGTGCCGGATGCCCTCGACAACCTGCACCGCGGCGTACGGCGGCACCCGGACCTCGACCGAGCGCCCCGGCGCGCGCTCGGAAAGCACCGCCATGAAGTGCTTGGTCAACGCGCGTACGTCGTGGTCTGCCAGGGCCGCCGCCAGGTCGGTCTCGTCGAGCCTGCGCAAGCGGGGCGGCATCAGGAGTCGCCTCGTGCATCTGACAATCCACAGGGCAGCGCACCGGGCTTGCCCAGCGAGGTGGTTGGTGTTTCACTCACCACTCCAGTATCGGGTGTCTCGGGAGGGCCTCATGACCGAGTCTGGTCACTTGTGGCTGCCGCCGGGGCGCCGGCGCCAGCCCACGCCGCAGCATGCGGGGCGGTAGGTCGTGCCCGGGTTCCGCAGTCTCGCCAGCAACCGGGACTTCACCGTCTTGTGGATCGGCGAGACGATCAGCCAGCTCGGCAGTCGCGTCTCCATCTTCGTCTTCCCGCTGATTGCCTACGCGCTGTCGGGATCGGTTCTCGTCGCGGCCTGGGTCGAGGCCGCCCACCTGTTCGGCACAGCAGTCGTGCTGTTGCCCGCCGGCGCGCTGGCCGACCGGCTCAACCGGCGCATCCTGATGCTGGTCGCGAGCGGTTCGGGTGCGGTTCTCTACACCTCCCTGGTCGTCGCCGGCGTGCTCGGCCACCTCACGATCCCCCACCTGGCGGTGGTCGGTCTGCTGACCGGGGCATCCGCCGGTGTGTTCGGGCCGGCTCAGATGTCCGCGATCCGCTCGGTCGTCACCACCGACGACCTGCCCACCGCGCTCAGCCAGAACCAGGCCAGACGACACGTGGCCTCGCTGCTCGGCGGGCCGCTCGGCGGCGCGCTCTTCTCGCTGACCCGGTGGCTGCCGTTCGCGTTCGACGCGATCACCTTCGCGATCTCCTGCCTGACGCTGAGCCGCATCCGCACCGACCTGTCGGCTCCCCCGCGAACTGCCCGCACCAGGGTCCTCTCCGACATCGGCGAGGGCATCGGCTTCGTCCTGGCCCGGCCGTTCTTCCGGGTGCTGATGTCGTGGGCATCGCTGGTCAACCTGGTCACCAACGCGCTGATGTTCGTGGTGCTCCTGCGGATGATCCAGGCGGGTTTCCACCCCGCCCACATCGGCCTGGTCGAGACCGCGGCCGGCATCGGCGGCATCCTCGGCGCCCTCGCTGCGCCGTACGTCATCGACCGGATGCCCACCGGCCGGCTGACGGTGCTCGTGGCCTGGGGTCTCGCGCTGCCGCTCGTGCCGATGATCTGGTGGGCGACGCCGCTGGCCGTCGGCGCCTGCTCGTTCTTCTTCCTGTTCCTCAACCCGATCGGCAATGCCGGCATCGGCGCCTACCGGCTCTCCCAGACGCCGGACCAGCTGCAGGGCCGGGTTGCCGCCAGCGCGCAGTTCCTCGCGGTCGCGATCATGCCGCTGGCGCCGATCCTGGGCGCCGGGTTGCTGAACCGCTTCGGCGGCGAGTGGGCGGTCGCGATCCTGCTGGTCGCCACGCTGCTGCTGGCGGCCTACCTCACGGCCAGCAGGTCGGTCCGCTCCGTCCCGCGCCCGGGCGAGTGGCGCGACCGCTCGCTGGCGACCTGAGACTGGGACGTCCGACTTCGCTCACCCGATCTGGTCGAGGATCTCCACGGTCCGCGACCAGGCGGGCGAATTCGGGTTGATGACGACGAAGTGGTCGCCGTCGACCGACACGTCTTCGGCGGTCGCCCCGGCCGCGCGGGCCTGCTCGACGTACTTCACCGACTGGTCGGGCGGCACGACGGTGTCGGAGCGGCCGTGCACGCACCAGACGGGTACGTCGAGGGGGATCTGCCGGGTGGGGTCGCCCAGGTCGTAGTCGGGTCCGGGCGGGCCGTCCATGAGCGCACCGACCGCGCCGTCGCCGAGGTTCTGGACGAAGGCGCTCGTGAGGTCGAGGACACCGGCCTGCGAGATGACCTCGGTGACCGGGACCGTCGTCTGCCACTCGTCGAACCGGCCGCGCGCCGCGGCCCAGGTGGCCAGGTGGCCGCCGGCCGAGTGCCCGAGGGTGACGACCCGGCCGGTGTCGACGTCGACGTCGGCCAGCTTCTCGATCGCTGTGTGCACGTCGTCGAAGGTGGCCGGGAACCCGCCGCCGCTGCCGACCCTGCGGTACTCGATGTTCCAGGTGGTCCAGCCGCGCTGGACCAGGTCGGCCGCCAGCGGCCGGCCCAGGTCGAGGTCGTACGCCGCCTTCCAGAACCCGCCGTGGATGACGACCACGACACCGCGCGAGGTGCCCGAGGGACGGGTCAGCTCACCGAACTGCGACGCGTCGTCGCCGTACGTGATCTTCTCGACGCCCGTCACGTCATCGCCGCCGCAACCCGAGACGAGCGCGGTGACGCCCACCGAGGCGAGCAAGGTCCGGCGGGACAGGCGCACCCCATCAGCCGAGCGCGGCGGGCAGCGTGGCGGTCCAGGCCTCGCGCACGTCGGCCAGCGGGACGGTGAACTGGTCCTCGATGGACAGGTCGGTGCCACCGGTGCGGCCGAGGGGGGTGAGGGGTACGCCGTGGCGCTTGGCCAGGTCGACGAGCGCGTCGGCGTCGGCGTCGGACACCGTGACGACCACTCGGGCCGTGGACTCGCCGAACATGTCGACGAACGCGTCTCCGGGCAGTGCCACCGACGCGCCGATGTCGTGACGCAGCGCGGCCTCGACCAGCGTCTGCGCCAAGCCGCCGTCGGAGATGTCGTGGGCGCTGGTGAGCAGACCGACTCCCTCGGCCAGCAGCTCGGCCAGCGACCGTTCGGCGGACAGGTCGACGGCCGGCGGGAGACCGCCGAGGTGGCGGTGCACCACGTGCGCCCACTCGGAGCCCGACAGCTCTTCGCGGCTCTGACCCAGCAGGAAGATGCGCTCGCCCTCGGCAGCCCAGGCCGACGGCGTACGCCGCGTGACGTCGTCGATCACGCCGAGGACGGCCACCACCGGGGTGGGGAGGATCGGCGTCTCGCCGGTCTGGTTGTAGAGGCTGACGTTGCCGCCGGTGACCGGGATGCCGAGCTCGAGGCAGGCGTCCTTGAGACCGCGGCAGGCCTCGGCGAACTGCCACATGACGTCGGGGTCCTCGGGCGAGCCGAAGTTGAGGCAGTCGGAGATCGCGAGCGGCCGCGCTCCCCCGGTGGCGACGTTGCGGTAGGACTCGGCGAGCGCCAGCTGCGCGCCGGCGTACGGGTCGAGCTTCGCGAAGCGGCCGTTGCAGTCCGTCGAGACCGCGACCCCGAGGTTGGTGTCCTCGTCGACGCGGATCATGCCGCTGTCGGACGGCTGGGCGAGCACGGTGTTGCCTCGGACATAGCGGTCGAACTGGTCGGTGATCCAGGACTTGTCGCACAGGTTGGGGCTGGCGACGAGGCGGAGCAGGGTCTCGCGCAGTTCGTCCCCGGTCGAGGGTCGGGCCAGCATCTCGGCACCGTCGGCCTGGAGCGCGTCCTGCCACGACGGGCGGGCGAACGGACGGTTGTAGACAGGGCCCTCATGCGCGACGGTCTTGGGGTCGACGTCGACGATCGTCTCGCCGTGCCAGTCGATCACGAGCCTGCCGTCGCCGGTGACCACGCCGATGGTCGCTGCCTCGACGTCCCACTTGGCGCAGATAGCCATGAACCTCGGCTCGTCCTCCGGAGCGATGACGGCCATCATCCGCTCCTGGGACTCGCTCATCAGGATCTCTTCGGGCGCCAGGGTGGAGTCGCGCAGCGGCACCAGATCGAGCTCGACGTGCATGCCGCCGTCCCCGGCACTTGCCAGCTCGGAGGTGGCACAGGAGATGCCGGCGGCGCCGAAGTCCTGGATGCCGCGGACGATGCCGGAGGCGAAGAGCTCGAGGGTGCACTCGATGAGCAGCTTCTCCATGAACGGGTCGCCGACCTGGACGCTGGGCCGCTTGGCCGGGCCATCTTCCTCGAATTCGATGGACGCGAGGATCGAAGCGCCTCCGATGCCGTCGCCGCCGGTGCGAGAGCCGTACATGATCACAAGGTTTCCCGCACCCGAGGCTTTCGCGAGGTGGAGGTCCTCGTGGCGGAGCACCCCAACGCACAGGGCGTTGACGAGTGGGTTGCCGAGGTAGGACTCGTCGAAGACGGCCTCCCCGCCGATGTTGGGCAGGCCGAGCATGTTGCCGTAGCCACCCACGCCCGCGACGATCCCGGGCAGCACCCGGTGGGTGTCGTCGGCGTCGAGCGGGCCGAAGCGGAGCGGGTCCATCACGGCGACGGGACGGGCGCCCATGGCGAGGATGTCGCGGACGATGCCGCCGACGCCGGTCGCCGCGCCCTGGTAGGGCTCGACGTACGACGGGTGGTTGTGGCTCTCGACCTTGAACGTGACGGCGTAGCCCTGGCCGATGTCGATGACCCCGGCGTTCTCGCCGATGCCCGCGAGCATCTTGCCGACAGGCGTCTCCTGCGGGATCTCGCTGAACTGCTTGAGGTGCACCTTGCTCGACTTGTAGGAGCAGTGCTCGCTCCACATCACCGAGTACATCGCCAGCTCGCTGCTGGTCGGGCGCCGCCCGAGGATCGCGCGGATCGTGGAGTACTCGTCGGCCTTCAGCCCCAGGTCGGCCCAGGGCTGCTCGCGATCGGGGTCGGCTGCTGCGGCGGTGACGGTGTCGAGGCTGGACTGGTGCGGCACGGACGTCTCAGGCACGCGGTCAATCTACCGGCGCGACGGGCCGCACCGACCACCGCGTCAGCGGAGGAGACCGTCGGCGACGACCTCGAGCATCGGGCGTACGGCGGAGCGGTCGAGCTCGGCCTGGTCGGCGACCGCGGCGATGCCGCCCACGAGCCGCGCCACCTTCAGGGAGTCGACTCCCTCGCGCAGCGCGCCCTCGTCCTGCAGGCGGCTGATCACGCGCTCACCGGCGCCGCGCAGCACCTCGCACTTGGTGCGGATCGGGGAGTCCGGGTCGCCCATCGCCGAGGTGATCTTGGCCGGCCCACCCTTGTGCAGGCTGATCAGTACGACGTACTCGTCGAACCACGTCAGCAGTACGTCGCGCGGCGACCCCTCGTGGGCGACGGCCTTCTCGGCCGCCACCTCCACCCGGTCGACCCAACTCTGCATGATCGCATCGAGCAGGGCATCGCGGGTCGGGAAGTGGCGGTAGAGGGTGCCGGCGCCGACTCCCGCGCGCTTGGCGACGAGGTCGAGCGAGGCGTCGTACCCCTGCTCGCGGAAGACCTGACGAGCAACGTCGACGATGCGGTCGTAGTTGCGCTTCGCGTCGGAACGCACGAGATCTCCACGCCTTTCACTTGCTAAACGGAGAGCGTCTCCGTATTATTCTGGAGGAAGCGGAGTCATCCTCCGGATACACAGTACCTCGGCCTCTCCGGCCAGAACAGGACTTCCTCGATGTCCACCGACACAGTCACCACCTCCGACCGCGCCACCCGTGCGGCCACCCTCCACTCCTCCACCGAGCTCCCCACCGAGCTCCCCGACAACGCCGGCCGGGCTGCCGCCGGCATCGCCATCGTGCTGGTCGCCCAGCTGATGCTGATCCTCGACGCCACGGTCGTGAATGTCGCACTGCCGCACATCGCGGCCGACCTGTCCTTCGGGCCGGCGTCGTTGTCCTGGGTGCTCAACGCCTACACGCTGGCCTTCGGCGGCCTGCTGCTCCTCGGCGGCCGGCTCGGCGACGTCTTCGGCCGGCGCCGGATGTTCGAGGCCGGCATCGCCATCTTCACCGCCGCCTCGTTCATGGGCGGCCTCGCCCAGTCCGCCGACATGCTCGTCATGAGCCGGGCGGCCCAGGGGGTCGGCGCCGCACTGGCCGCGCCCGGTGTGCTCGCCCTGCTCACCACCAGCGCGCCCGACGAGGCGGCCCGCAACCGCGCACTGGCTCTCTTCGGCGCCGTCTCCTCCGGAGGCATGTCCCTCGGCCTCCTCCTCGGCGGGTTCCTCACCGACGTCGGCTCGTGGCGCTGGACCCTCATCATCAACGTGCCGATCGGGCTGGCCGTGCTGCTCCTGACGCGACGGTTCCTCGACGAGACCGCCCGTCGTCCGGGTCGCTTCGACCTGGTGGGCGCCGGTACGGCGACGCTCGGCGCGGTCGCGATCGTCTGGTCGCTCATCGGCGCGCCGGAGCAGGGCTGGACCTCCGCGCGCACGATCCTCGGGCTGGCGGTCGGCGCGGCCGCACTCGCCGTACTGGCCGTGACCGAACGACGGGTTCCGCACCCGATGCTGCGCCCCGAGCTGCTCCGCAGCCGGCCGCGGGTCGGCGCACTCGCCGTCATGGCCCTGGTCGTCGGCGGCCAGCTGTCGATGTTCTTCCTCGCGGTACAGCTCATCGAGGGTGAGCTGGGCTTCGGTCCGATGGCGACCGGCCTGGCCTTCCTGCCGCTGACCCTGGGCATCTTCGGGATGTCACGGGTGACCCCCAGGCTGCTGGGGCGCCTCGGAGCCACGCCGATGATCGTCACGGGGACGCTCGGACTGGCCGCCAGCTTTGCCTGGCTCAGCACCGTCGCCGCGGGCGACGGCTACATCGACGGTGTCTTCGGGCCGATGCTGCTCAACGGGCTCTCGGCCGGCCTGGTCTTCATGCCGCTCACCGCCACGGCGCTCGGTGGCGTCGAGCCGGAGCACGCCGGGTCGGCCTCCGGCCTGCTGCAGACGTTCCAGCAGCTCGGTGGCGCGATCGGCCTCGCCGTGGTGGTCTCCGTGTACGCCGCGGGGTCGGTGCCCGGTCAGTTCCTGCCGGGCGCCCAGGGGGCGTTCCTCACCTCCGCGACCTTCGCCGTCCTGGCCCTGGTGGCGACGCTCACGCTCATCCGCGGCCGTCGCGCCGGGTCCGCGTGAGCTCGCGCATGGTCGGCCGCCGCGGCGGCCGACCATGCGCGAGTTGCCACGAAGTCTGTGACGGAAGTGATGCGTGAGGTTATGGTGAGCCTGACCTCTTGACCCCCAGGCGGACCTTCCCCCGTCGTTGGAGCATCCCGATGCGCTTTCACGCCCGCCTGTTCTCCGTCGTTGCGCCCCTCGCCGGGCTGGTCCTGACCGCCGGCCTGCTGGCCGTCACCTCGACGCCGGCCCAGTCCGAGAACATCAAGTCCCAGGCCGCTCGCCGGGCCAACGTCGTCACCCCGGGTGACTTCACCGGCTACGGCTTCGACCAGTGTCTGGCGCCGGACCAGGCCAAGATGGACATCTGGCTGCAGCACTCGCCCTTCCTCGCGGCCGGGATCTACATCTCCGGTGACTCACGGGCCTGCCGGGACCAGCCGAACCTCAGCCCCACCTGGATCTCCACCCAGCTGGCCAACGGCTGGCGGCTGCTCCCGATCGCACTCGGTCCGCAGGCGTCGTGCCAGCCCCGGTTCCCGCGCTACAAGGACGACTTCAAGATCAACCCGAGCCCGGGCGCGAGCGGCACCTACTCCATCGCGCAGGGGCAGGGCTCGACCGAGGCCGACAAGAACATCGACGACGCCCTCGTGCTCGGCATCGCCCCGGGCAGCACGATCTGGTACGACCTCGAGGGCTTCGACCTCACCGACACGCAGTGCCGCGAGTCCGCGCTGCGCTTCATCCACGGCTGGACCACGCGCGTGACAGCGCGCGGCTTCGTGGCCGGCATGTATTCCAGCGCCGGCTCCGGCATCAAGATGATCGACGACGCCCGCGCGGAGCGACCCGGCCAGTTCACTCTGCCGTCGCGCATCTGGATCGCGCGCTGGGACGGCATCGCCAACACGTCCACGTCGTACATCCGCGAGGACGGCTGGCGGCCCGGCGGCCGGATGAAGCAGTACCTCGGCGGCCACAACGAGACGTGGGGCGGCGCCACGATCAACATCGACAGCAACTTCCTCGATCTCGGTCGCGGCTCCGTCGCCGACCCGGAGAGCTGGTGCGGTGGCCTCAAGACCAGCTTCTGGAGCTATCCGCGCCTGACTACCAAGAAGGCCAAGGTCAATCGCGTCAAGGTGCTCCAGTGCATGCTCGCCGCACGCAGCCTGTACGACGGCAAGGTCAACGGCCGCTACAACAAGCGCACCCGCAACGGCATCGCGCAGTGGCAGGCCGCTCGCGGCCGGAAGGCCGCCAAGGCGTTCACTCGCAGCCACTGGGTGTCACTGCTCGCGGAGGGCTCGGCGCCCGTGCTCAAGGTGGGCTCGGCCGGCGCCGACGTCTTCCGTCTCCAGCGCGCGCTCAACGCCACCGGGCGCGGCAAGCTCGCCGGCACCGGCGTCTACGACCAGAAGACGGAGTCGGCGGTGCGGGCGTACCAGAAGGCACGCCGCCTGTCGGTGACGGGTACGACGACCCCCGAGGTGTGGGCGGCCCTGGCTGCCGGTCGGAGGTAGCGCCAGGGTCAGCGGACGGCCACGCTGGCGAGTCGTCGGGAGATCCGATCGATCTCGGCGCGATCGACCACAGCGCCGGCATTGGCTCCGGCGATGCGGTCGAACAGGATCCCGTCGATGCACGCGACCAGCCAGTACGCCTGCTCGACAGGATCGCTGGCCCCGAGACCAGCTAGCACGCCCGCGATCCGTTCGCGGATGGCGACGCCGCCATGGTGCAGCACACGGGCGAGATCGGGTCGGCGTACCGCCTCCATCGACAGCTCGTAGCGGGCCAGGTGGCGCTGTCGATCCGTGCTCAGCCACCTGTACAGGACGTCGCCGAGCGCCTTCGCGAGCATCGCCTCGTCGCGCGAGGTCGCGAGCGGATGCATGACATCGAGGTCGGCGTGGTCCTGGTCGACGAGCTCGGTGACACACGCCTTCAGCAGCGCCAGGCGCGATCGGAAGTAGTACGACGTCGACCCCGTCGGCAGGCCCACTGCCGCATCAACCGCACGGTGGGTGAGCCCGCGTGCGCCTGCGGTCGCGAGCACGTGCAGCGCCGCACGGGCGATCACCTGTCTACGGTCCGGCCTCATGCGTTGGAACTCTACCGCCGTAGAGTTGCCGGCCGATCCTCTACACCCGTAGTGTCCACGTGGTGACCGCACAGGACCGTAGGACCGCCACCGTCGTGGGAGCAGGGATAGGCGGGCTCGCCAGCGCCCTGGCCCTGAAACGGCTCGGATGGGAGGTCGCCGTCCATGAGCGAGCACCACGCCTGGACCACGGTGGCGCCGGGCTGGTGCTCGCGCCCAACGCTGTCTGGGCACTGCGGTCCCTCGACCTCGCGGACGCCGTCGGTGCCCGGGCGACGGCACTCGAGGGGTCCGGCCTCCGGCGCCCCGACGGGACGTGGATCTCCCGGGTCGACGCAGAAGCAGTGGCGCACCGCACCGGCGCTCCCGCGCTCGGCGTCCTGCGTTCCGACCTGGTCGACGGGCTGGCCGGGGCACTGGGCCGCGAGCTGATCGAGCTCGGCTCGGAGATCACGGACGTGTCCGAGCTGGCCACCAACCTGGTCGTCGGCGCCGACGGCATCGGCTCCCACGTGCGCCGGTCGATGTGGCCGGACCACCCACCTCCCCGGTACGCCGGGTACGCCGCCTGGCGTGCGCTCGTCCCTCATCCCGATCCTGCGTCGTACGTCGCGAGCGAGACCTGGGGACGAGGCCAGCGCTTCGGGGTGGTGCCGGTCGGGCGCGACCAGGCCTACCTCTATGCCACCGCGAGCTGCGCCGAGGACGCCGACCACGGCAACTCCGTAGACGAGCTCAGGAGACGCTTCGGACGGTGGCACGCGCCGATCCCCACGCTGCTCGATGCCCTGGACGGCGCAACGGTTCTTCATCACGACGTGTACGACCTCCACCCATCGCTGACCGACCTGCACCACTCACCCGAGCAGGGGTCCACGGAGGTGGTCCTGGTCGGCGATGCCGCGCACGCCATGGAACCCAACCTCGGCCAGGGCGCCGGCACCGCCCTGGAGGACGCGGTCGTGCTGGCGCACTGCCTCGGCGAGAACGCCGACATCGCCACCGCCGTGATCCGCTACAGCCGGGCGAGAGTGCCACGGGTCGCAGCACTATCGCGACTCGCGCGCCGGATGGGCCGCGTGGCCCAGCTGGAACAGCCCATCCTCGTCTCCGCCCGCGACGCGCTGATCGCCCTCACCCCTGACCGCCTGGCCCGCAACGCAGCAGCCGGCGCCGCCGGCTGGCGCCCACCGAGACCCACCTCCCAGGAGCACCGATGAACCAAGAGCACACCACCAGCAGGACCACGCGGCTGACCTGCACAGCCGTCGCCGCCTGGGCGTTGCTCGTCACCGGAGTCGGTCACACCGTGCTCGTGGTGGTCTCAGCTGTCTCGGAGACTCCCCGGGACCAGCTCGACGTGCGCCAGGCCATGGTCGAGACGACGACCCGGGTGGCCGGGCTCGACCGCAGCCTCTGGCAGCTGTTCTCCGGGTTCAGCCTGGTGATGGCGTTGCTCCTCGTGGGCTTCGGAGCGCTGAACCTGCTGCTCGTGCGGCGTCATCCCGGCGTCCTCCTGGAGAGCCGGGTGGTGCTCTGGCTCGACCTGGCGGTGGTGCTCACAGCCCTGGGGATCGCGGTGCGACTGCTTCCCGCGCCTCCGATCGTGCTGCTCGGCCTGGCTGTCGTCGCCGTCGTCGTCGCGCTTTCGCGCCCTGACGCGTCCTTCGACGGCGCGCCGGCGGCTGTCCGGGACTGAGGCCTCAGTCGTCGACGATGTTGGCGGTCGGCCTCTCGTCTCCGTCACCCTCGCCCTCGCGGTCAGCCTTTCGGGCTTCGCGGGCCGCCTTGCGGGCCTCGCGGGCTGCCTTCCGCTCGGCGAGCGCCTTCTGCTTCGCCTCCCGCGCTTCGCGGACCTCGGCAGAGTCGGGGTCGCTCGGAGTGGCCTTGGCCGACTGCGCCCCGCGGAGGCCCGTACGGGAGCCGCCTGCGCCGGCCTTGCCCGCCAGCATCGCGCCACCTCCACGCCCTGCCGCGGCGCCGGCCATCGGCGCACCACCACCCATGGCTCCGGTGCCCGCCGTCGACTGCACGGGACCCTTGCGGGAGCTACGACCGGCGGCAATGAGCGCAGCGCCGGCCAGGCCAGCGCCACCCAGCGTCGGGGCGGTGAAGCTGACGTTGACCGGGGCGAGGGAACCGGCGCTGACGCCGCCCGCTGCCCCGGCCGCGCCGGCGGTGACGGAGCCTGAGCCGGAGCCGGAGCCGGAGCCGGACTGGGTCTCGCCCGCCACTGTGGTGGTCGCGGACGGGACGTAGTTCTCGGTGGCCACCCAGCCCACGACGTTGATGGCCTCGGGGCCCCGGGAGACCACCTCGGCCCATTGACGGGAGGTGCACTCGAACTCGGTCTTGGCCCGTCGCAACGTGTCGGCGTCGCCGTACAAGGTGTGGTCGAGGTCGCTGCGAATGGTCGCGGCGTTGGCCTCGGCCATCTTGATCTGGGTGTTCTGCTCGTCGGAGCCGGGGTTGAAGACGATCATCTGGTCGGGCCCGACTACCGCATGCGGGATCAGTGCGACGAACGACCACTCACGGTCGAGCCGGCGCTGCGCGGCGGTCAGGCTGCCGGACACCTTGACCAGTGCGTCGGAGATGTTCTCGGCCACCGCCGAGAGGCTGTCGAGGCTGCCGACCACCTGCTTGCGGTGGGCGTCGTAGCCCTCCGCGGAGACGGAGTCCCAGCCGCCGTTGAACGCCTTCTGGGCCGTGACCACCAGCTGGTCCGCCGCCGACGTCAACGCGGCGCTCATCTCGGCCCAGGTCTGGGCGGCCACGTCGAGCGCCGTGACGTCGGCGCGGAGCTGCCACAGGTTGGCGACCATCAGTGGCCGCCCTTCCCGTGACCGTTGCCGTGGCCCTTGCCGCTGCTCTTGCCGTCATCGGCGCCGCTGTCACGCACCGACAGGAACGCCTCGGTGGCTTTGTCATCGGCCTCGCGCGCGTCGTACGCCGCCTGCTCGAGCGCCTGTACGCCGTTCATCAGGACCTGCGAGAGCGACTTCACGACCTGGTCAGCGGCGGCGGTGGCGGTGTCGTAGGTGTCGGCGAGGGCGCCGGCCGCCGGGGAGTCACCGAGGGAGTCGTGCGCCACGGCGAGCGAGAGCTGGGCCTCGGCCCACTGGCTGGACAGCACCTGGGCAGCGGACTGCGACTGAGCGGCGAGCTTGACCAGCTCGTCGGGGTTGACCTCCATGCCACTCTCCCAAGCCGACGACAGGAAACCTTCGGTGCCTACCCAGGTCGGCAGGGGCCGAAACCTTCCGGTTTCAGGCGAAGGTGGCGACGGCGAGCCCCGTGAAGAACGCGAGCCCGTCGGTGCCGGGCCCGGTGAGGTCCTCGACCGCGTGCTCGGGGTGGGGCATCAGGCCGACGACGTTGCCGCGGTCGTTGGTGATGCCGGCGATGGCGCGCATCGACCCATTGGGGTTGTCGTCGAGGTAGCGCGCGACGACGAGGCCCTCGCCTTCGAGCCGGTCGAGGGTGGCGTCGTCGGCGACGTAGCCGCCCTCGCCGTTCTTGAGCACGATGGTCACCTCGGCGCCCTCGGCGTAGCCGCCGGTCCACGCGGTGCGGTTGTTCTCGATGCGCAGGCGCTGGTCACGGCAGGCGAACTTGCGGTGGTCGTTGCGGATCAGCGCGCCGGGCAGCAGGTGCGACTCGCACAGGATCTGGAAGCCGTTGCAGATGCCGAGCACCGGCAGGCCGCGGCCGGCCGCCTCGATGACCTCGGTCATCACCGGCGCGAACCGCGAGATGGCGCCACAGCGCAGGTAGTCGCCGTACGAGAAGCCACCGGGCAGCACCACGGCGTCGACGCCCTGCAGGTGGTGGTCTCCGTGCCAGAGGGCGATCGCCTCATGCCCACCGAGGCGTACGGCGCGCTGCGCGTCGGCATCGTCGAGTGACCCCGGGAAGGTGACGACACCGACCTTCACGCGACGGTCTCCTCGACGCGTACGGCGAAGTCCTCGATGACCGGGTTGGACAGCAGCGTCTCGGCCATCTTCTCGACCTCGGCGCGACGCTCGTCGGTGGCGTCACCGTCGATCTCGATCTCGAAACGCTTGCCCTGGCGCACATCGGCGACGCCGTCGAAGCCGAGCCGCGGCAGCGCGCCGAGGACGGCCTTGCCCTGCGGGTCGAGGATCTCGGGTTTGGGCATGACATCGACCACGTAGCGGGCCACTGGGACACTCCAAAGAGTTCGGGGGCTGATGCGTGAGCGAGTCTATCGACGGTCGGATCGGCTCCGCCGCTGCGCCCCCACGATCATCAGCGCCAGCCCGAGCCCGGCCACGATCGGGCCGACGACGGCTCACATCTCCTCGCCGGTCATCGGGCTGCCCTCGAGGTAGCCGAGTCCCTGGGCGGTCCACACCCCACCCATCAGCAGCAGCGCACCGCCGATCAGGACTAGCAGGATCGGCACGTCAGCTCAGCTCACGCTTGAGGATCTTGCCCGTCGCCGTCATCGGAAGGGCGTCGATGAACACGACCTCGCGGGGGTACTTGTACGCCGCCATCTGCTCCTTGCCCCACGCGACCAGCTCGTCCTCGGTCACCGAGGCGTTGGCGTTGAGCACGACGAACGCCTTGATCTCCTCGCCGTGGCTGTCATGGGGTACGCCGATCACGGCGGCCAGGCTGACGTCGTCGTGCGTCATCAGGACCTCCTCGATCTCACGCGGGTACACGTTGAAGCCGCCGCGGATGATCATGTCCTTGGACCGGTCGACGATGTAGTACCAGCCGTCGGCGTCGCGCCTGCCGAGGTCACCCGAGCGGAACCAGCCGTCCTGGATCGCGTCGTCGGTTGCCTCCGGGCGGTTGTAGTAGCCCTTCATGATGTTCGGGCCCTTGATCGCGATCTCGCCGAGCGCGTCGGGACCGTCCTCGACCTCGTCCCAGGTCTCCGGTGCCAGCAGCTTCATCTCGACGCCGGGGATCGGGACGCCGATGGAGCCGACCCGGACGTCCTCGCCGTACGGCGAGAAGCTCGCGACCGGCGAGGTCTCCGAGAGGCCGTAACCCTCGAGGATGGTGACGCCGAACCGCTTCTGGAAGTCCTTGTGCACCTCGACCGGGAGTGCCGACCCGCCGGCGGCGGCGATCCGGAGGTTGGCGGCCAGCGCCTGCACGTCCACGCCGGAGTCGTCGAGCGCACCGAGCAGACCCCAGTACATCGTGGGTACGCCGGCGAAGAAGGTCACCTTCTCCTTCGCCATCGTCTTGAGGGCGGCATCGGCCTCGAAGCGCGGCAGCATCACGACAGTGCCGCCGTAGGCGAAGCCGGCGTTCTGGATCACCGTCTGGCCGAAGGAGTGGAAGAGCGGCAGCACACACAAGAAGGTGTCGGGCTTCTCCGCGTCGGCGCCGAAGAGGTCCTTGGCCGCCAGCGCGTTGGACAGCATGTTCCGGTGCCGCAGCTCGGCGCCCTTGGGCTGACCGGTCGTCCCGGAGGTGTAGAGGATGACCGCCGTGTCGTCGTCGCCCACGGCGACCGTGTCGAACGTGGGCGGCTGGCCGTTCATGCCCTGCCCCAGGGTCTCGGTGCCGTCGATCGGCGACGCGGCGGCCGGGTCGACGGTGATCATGAAGAAGTGCTCGCAGCCGTCGGTCTGGGAGAAGCCCTCGTGCCCCGCCTCTCCGATCAGCAGCTCCTTGGTGCCTTCGAAGCAGAAGTAGGCCTTCGCCTCGGAGTCGGCCAGGTGATAGGCGACCTCGCGGCCCTTCAGCAGCACGTTGAGCGGCACCACTACCGCACCGGCCTTGAGGATGGCGAAGTAGACGATCGGGAAGTACGGCAGGTTCGCGCAGCTCAGAGCCACCTTGTCGCCCGGCTCGATGCCGCGCGAGACCAGCAGGTTGGCGACCTGGTTGGCGGCCCCGTTGACCTGGGCAAAGGTCAGCCGGGTGTCACCGAGGACCACCGCTTCGCGGTCGGCGTACTTGTCGGCTGAGTTCTCGAGCACTTTCGAGAGGTTGTCCACGGCTGTCTCCTCGGGTCGGCGTCGCTCTCGGAAACCTAGCCGCCCTGCCCGCGCGTGGACAGCACTCGCCCAGCCCTCTTGAGATCGGAGATGGCCACGCGACTCGCGACCCTGGCCGCGGCAGCGGCGGCGTACCGCATCAGGCCACCCGCCGACATCACGCCCTCCACCTCGATCCGACAGCCTCCAGTGCGTGCCTTGAAGCGCAGGACGAGCGTGCCGTCGATGCCGCCCATCCGGGCACTCTCGCCCAGGACGCGGTACGGGACGAGCTCGGTGATCTCGAGGTGTGCCCGCATCCCGATGACCGTGGTCTCGCTCCAGGAGAGCCCGAGTCGCGGCTCGGCGTCGCCGTCCTCGAGCTGTACCGACAGCAGCGACGACTGCCACTCGGGGCGGTTGCGCGGGTCGGCGAGATAGCGGAACACGACCTCTGGCGGGTGTGGCACGTCGACCACACCGGAGAAGCGCGACGCGCTCAGAACGACTCCCCGGTCAGCAGTTCGTACGCCGCGACGTAACGGGCACGGGTGAGCTCGACGACCTCATCGGGCAGAGGGGGCGGCACCAAGCCCGAAGCGCGGTCCCAGCCGGATGCCGGCGAGAGGAGCCAGTCACGCACGACCTGCTTGTCGTACGACGCCTGCGCGCGGCCAGGTTGCCAGTCAACGGCCGGCCAGAACCTGCTCGAGTCGGGCGTGAGCACCTCGTCGGCCAGCACAATGGTGTGGTCGGCCCGGCGGCCGAACTCGAACTTGGTGTCGGCCAGGATGATGCCGCGCTCCCGGGCGACGACCTCGGCGCGAGCGTAGACAGCGAGGGTGAGCATCCGCAGCTCGGCGGCGAAGTCGTCACCGATCTCCTCGACGACGGCCTCGTAGTCGACGTTCTCGTCGTGGTCGCCGAGCGCTGCCTTGGTGGCCGGCGTGAAGATCGGCTCGGGCAGCCGGGAGCCGTCCTGCAACCCGGCCGGGAGCGCGATGCCGCACACCTCACCGGTCCGCCGGTAGTCGAGCAGACCGGAGCCGGTGAGGTAGCCCCGCGCCACGCACTCGACCGGGAACATCGTGAGGTTCTCGCAGACGACGGCGCGGCCCGCAACCTCGGCCGGCACGTCGGTGGACAGCACGTGGTGGGGCACCAGGTGTGAGAGCTGGTCGAACCACCACAGGGACAGCGCCGTGAGGATCCGGCCCTTGTCCGGGATCTCCGTGTCGAGGATGTGGTCGAACGCGGAGATGCGGTCGGAGGCGACCATCAGCAGCGCGCCGGAGTGGCCGCCCTCGTCGACGACGTACAGGTCACGGACCTTGCCCGAGTGCAGGTGGGTGGCCCCTGCGATGGCCGGTGCTGGGGGCAGCGAGACGTCAGGCATGCCGAAACCATATCGACGCCGCGGGAGAAAGGGTCTGCCCGGAGGTTTCGAGCCGGCACGACCGGGGCAGGAGGCGGTCACCAGTCCTGAGTCGGAGGCCTCCATGAAGTACGACACCACCCTCGAGAACTACGTCGGAACCCAGCACGACGGGCGGCTCGACAGCAGCCTCCGCGGTGGCCGCGAGATGCAGGTCGACCTCTCCGAGCTCGACGGCTACGTCGCACTGGTGCAGCGAGCGAGCGACGACCTCAAGGCCGTGAAGTCGAGCGCCTCGTCGGGTGTCACCCAGTCGGACTTCGGGCCGATCCTCGAGCTGATGATGGGCTCCTACAACTCTCTCGTCCCGAAGGTGCACAACACCCTCGACGAGAACGGCACCCGGATGACCGACCACGCGGAGGCCCTCAAGGCGACCGCGCGCGACTTCACCCTGACCGAGGCAGGTGTCTCGCAGACCTACGGCGCCAAGGCCCACGACGGTCGCGACGGGTCGACTGCCTTCGGTGATGCGGTCGAGACCACCATCGCCCGTCCCAAGGCCACGCAGGGCGAGCTGCCCAAGGTGAGCTTCGGCCAGCCCTACGACATCGTGTGCGACCTGATCGCCATGCTCACGGGCTTCGACATCCGCGCCGAGCTGGCCGAGAAGATCGGTGGTGACACCGTCGGCGCCTCGACCCAGGGCTCCTCGTGGGGCTCCCTCGGCAACTCCGTGAGCTCCGTCGCCACGAACCTCGACTCCGGCAGCCAGACCATCTCCGGCACGTGGAGCGGCACCGCCTCCACCTCCGCCCGCAACAACATGGGCCAGTGGGTCGGCGCGCTCAACTCGCAGGCCGGCAAGATGGTCGAGATGGGCCAGAACCTCGTCCAGATCTGCAAGGACGCCTGGCAGACCGCGATGAGCGTGGTCGAGACGATCAAGTCGGCTGTGCAGGCCGTGTCGTCGGCGCTGGCCACGATGAGCATCCCCGGCGTCGGGTGGGCCCGCGTCGTACAGGCTTGCTACCAGGCATTCCAGGCACTGATGAAGGCGCTCAACGTGCTGAAGAAGTTCCTCAGCATCCTCAAGACCATCAAGAGCTACATCGAGCTGGTCAAGGACTTCTTCAACCCCGAGGAACTGCCCTCGTCGACCGCCACCGCCTGAGTAGCCTTCGGGCATGACCCGCGAGGAAGAGATCCTGGCCGAACTGGCCAAGGCACACGCCGAGTTCAACGTCGCCCAGGCCGATCTGCAGTCCCACCTCGACAAGATGCGCGCACAGCCACTGCTCTCCGACGAGGAGCGCAAGGCACTCGAGGAGCTGGCCGAGAAGGGCGAGCTCGACGACGACATGACGGCGCTGGTGACGAAGGTCAAGGACGGCGAGGACACCTGGGACGCCGTCTTCTCGGGTGAGTCACCCAACGGGGCCCTCCTCCAGAACAACCTCTCTAGGCTCGTCGCCGAGCACGAGCTCGAGATCGCCGAAGCATGGGAGGACCTCCTCGACGAGGAGGAGGAGAAGGGGAACTACCTCTGAGCTTCGATTGAGGTGAGCGCTCTGGCGCTCGTCTCGAAGCCAAGGTCGAGATGCCGGGGACAGACACGATCTGGGAGACGCCATGCTTCGAATCGGTCCGGGCATGCTGCCAGCAGCAGGCGAGCAGGCAACTCTTGATGCTGCCCGCAAGATCGTCGCGCGGCAGGACGATGAGATCCGCAAGGCGATGCGAGGCGACAGCTCTTGAGCCGACGCGAGGGCGTCTACTGGCCGGCATAATCCTTGTCGGACTCGTGCTCGCCGCGAGTGTCGGCTTGGCCGCCCGGACCGCGGACTAGCCACCATGGACGAGCGGCTCGACCCCGACGACATCCCCGACGGCACCGGCGCGGTCGGGGCCGTCGGCTGGCCGGCCGTGGTGATCGTGACCGGCACCTTGGTCGGGACGCTCGTCGGGGTGGAGCCGTACACGAGACCGGCCAGGAGCAGGGGCAGCACGTCGGGCCACGCGGCTCCCCCGGTCAGGAACGACCAGCCGAACATCGTCCACGCACTCAGCACGCCGACGGCTGCTCCCCAGCCGAGGCCGGGAAGGATGAGGCGGGGCTCCGGCGCCCAGCTCATGCGCGGCTCAGAGGATCGCGCCGGGTGAGTACGCCGCGGCGTCGGGGTGGCGCAGCGCGACCTCCTCGACGCGTCGTACGACGGTCTGCACCTGGTCGACGGCCGCACCGGTGAACGTGATCGGGTCGGCGACCAGCGCGGCGAGCTGCTCGGCGCTGAGCGCCAGCCGCTCGTCGGCCGCGAGCCGTTCGAAGACGTCGTTGACGGCCTGGCCCTGCCGCATGGCGAGCGCCACGCCGACCGCGGCCTCCTTGATCGCCTCGTGGGCGACCTCGCGGCCGACGCCGTTGCGCACCGCGGCCATCAGCACCTTGGTGGTGGCGAGGAACGGCAGGTAGCGGTCGAGCTCACGCTGGATGACCGCCGGGAAGGCGCCGAACTCGTCGAGCACGGTGAGGAAGGTCTGGAAGAGCCCGTCGGCGGCGAAGAACGCGTCGGGCAGTGCCACGCGTCGTACGACGGAGCAGGAGACGTCGCCCTCGTTCCACTGGTCACCGGCCAGCTCGCCGACCATGGAGAGGTGGCCTCGCAAGATCACGGCGAGGCCGTTGACGCGCTCGCAGGATCGGGTGTTCATCTTGTGGGGCATGGCGGACGAGCCGACCTGCCCGTCCTTGAAGCCTTCGGTGACGAGCTCTATGCCGGCCATCAGGCGGATCGTGGTGGCCAGGTTGGACGGGCCCGCGACGAGCTGCACGAGGGCCGAGACGACGTCGAAGTCGAGGGAGCGCGGGTAGACCTGCCCGACGCTGGTGAAGACCTGCTCGAAGCCGAGGTGTGCCGCGATCCGCGACTCGAGGTCGGCCAGCTTGGCGGCGTCGCCGTCGAGGAGGTCGAGCATGTCCTGCGAGGTGCCGACCGGGCCCTTGATGCCACGGAGCGGGTAGCGGGCGATCAGCTCCTCGACGCGCTGGAGTCCGACCAGCATCTCGTCGGCGATGGTGGCGAAGCGCTTGCCGAGGGTGGTGGCCTGGGCGGCGACGTTGTGGGAGCGACCGGCCATCACGGTCGACTCGTGCTCGGCGGCCAGCCGCGCGAGCCGGGCCAGCGCGGCGACGGCGCGGTCGCGCACCAGCCGCAAGGAGGAGAGGATCTGCAGCTGCTCGACGTTCTCGGTGAGGTCTCGCGAGGTCATGCCCTTGTGGATGTGCTCGTGGCCGGCGAGGGCGGAGAACTCCTCGATGCGGGACTTCACGTCGTGCCGGGTCACCCGCTCGCGCGCGGCGATCGAGTCGAGGTCGACCTTGTCGACGACCTGCTCGTAGGCCTCGACGACGCCGTCGGGCACGTCGATGCCGAGGTCGCGCTGGGCCTTGAGCACCGCGATCCAGAGCTGCCGCTCGAGCACGATCTTGTGCTCCGGCGACCAGATCGCGGCAAGGTCGGCGCCGGCGTAGCGGGCGGCCAAGACATTCGGCACAGCCGTTGGGGTCGTTGTCATGTGGACTCCTGGGTCAGGGAAGCGCCCTCGACGACACCCAACGGCTCGGCGGCGATGTCGCGGCGCCACTGGGCGCCGGGGAACGAGATGGAGGCGATGCCCTCGTAGGCCTTCGCGCGGGCGTCGGCCACGTCGGTGCCGGTCGCGGTGACGGCGAGCACCCGGCCACCGGCGGTGACGAGCGCGTCGTCGGTGCGCGACGTACCGGCGTGGATCACCTGGACGTCGGGCTCCCCCGCCAGCGTCTCGGTGCCGACGACGACGTCGCCCGCCGAGGACGACTGAGGGTAGCCGGCGCTCGCCATCACGACGGTCACCGCCGCCCCGTCGGCAAACTTCGGGGCGGGTGCCACGCCAAGGTGGCCGTCAGCAGCGGCCTTGAGCAGCGCGCCGAGCGGGGAGGTGAGCAACGCCAGCACCGGCTGGATGTCGGGGTCACCGAAGCGACAGTTGAACTCGATCACCCGCGGGCCGGCTGCGGTCAGCGCCAGGCCGACGTACAACGTGCCGACGAAGGGGGTGTCGCGGCGCACCATCTCGTCGAGGGTCGGCTGGACGACGGTGGCGAGCACGCGCTCGGCGAGGTCAGGCGGCGCCCACGGGAGCGGCGAGTAGGCGCCCATGCCGCCGGTGTTGGCGCCGAGGCCGCCGTCGAAGATGCGCTTGAAGTCCTGGGCGGGCTGGAGCGCCCGCGCGGTCGTGCCGTCACACACCGCGAAGAGCGAGACCTCGGGCCCGTCGAGGAACTCCTCGATGACCACTCGGTCGCACGAGAGGGCGTGGGCCAGGGCCTCGTCGCGATCGGTGGTGACGACGACGCCCTTGCCTGCTGCAAGCGCGTCGTCCTTGACGACGTACGGCGGGCTGAAGGCGTCGAGCGCGGCCTCGATCTCGTCGGCGCTGCTGCAGGAGTATGACGCTGCAGTGGGCACGCCGGCGGCGGCCATGACCTCCTTGGAGAACGCCTTGGAACCCTCGAGTCGGGCTGCTGCTTGCGACGGACCGAAGCAGGCGATGCCACGGCCGGTGACCGCGTCAGCGACGCCGGCGACCAGCGGCGCCTCTGGGCCGACGACCACCAGGTCGACCCCGAGTGTCTCGGCCAGGTCGGCCACAGCAGCACCGTCCATCGGGTCGACCTCGTGGAGGGTGGCCACCTCGGCGATGCCCGGGTTGCCGGGGGCTGCGTGCACCTCCGTGGTGCCGGGATCACGGGACAACGCGAGGGCGAGCGCGTGCTCGCGGCCGCCCGTGCCGATGACGAGGATCTTCACTGGCTGACTCCGATCAGTCGTGCACGACGAGTGTCTGCT
This sequence comes from Nocardioides sp. InS609-2, assembly GCF_023208195.1. NCBI lineage: Bacteria > Bacillati > Actinomycetota > Actinomycetes > Propionibacteriales > Nocardioidaceae > Nocardioides > Nocardioides sp. InS609-2. The sequence continues at coordinate 2,100,231 of NZ_CP060034.1, forward strand.
CGCGGCCCGGGCCGACGCCGACTCCCCAGATGCGGGTGCCCGACATCTCCTCGAGCGCGAGCACGTAGGCCTGCGCGTTCTTGGGCAGGTCGGCGAACGTGCGGCAGCCGGAGATGTCCTCCCACCAGCCGTCGAGGTGCTCGTAGACCGGCTTCGCGTGGTGGAACTCGGTCTGGGTCATCGGCATCTCGTCGTGGCGCACGCCGTCGATCTCGTAGGCGACGCACACCGGCACCGTCTCCCAGCTCGACAGCACGTCGAGCTTGGTGAGGAACAGGTCGGTGAGACCGTTGACGCGGGTGGCGTAGCGGGCGATGACGGCGTCGTACCAGCCGCAGCGGCGGTCGCGACCGGTGGAGACGCCCACCTCACCGCCGACCTTCCACAGCTTCTCGCCGTCGGCGTCGAACAGCTCGGTCGGGAACGGGCCCGAGCCGACGCGGGTGGTGTAGGCCTTGATGACACCGATGACCCGGTCGATGCGGGTCGGGCCGACGCCGGCGCCGGTGCACACGCCACCGGCGACCGCACTCGACGACGTGACGAACGGATATGTGCCGTGGTCGACGTCGAGCATCGTCGCCTGGGCACCCTCGAACAGCACCGTCTTGCCGTCGTCGAGCGCCGTGTTGAGCAGCAGCGAGGAGTCGATGACCATCGGGCGCAACCGGTCGAGGTACGACAGCAGCTCCTCGACGACCGCCTCGGCCTCGACCGCGCGGCGGTTGTAGACCTTCGCGAGCAGATGGTTCTTCATCTCGAGCGAGGCCTCGACCTTGGCGAGCAGGATCTTCTCGTCGAAGAGGTCGGCGATGCGGATGCCGAGGCGGTTGATCTTGTCGGCGTAGGCCGGGCCGATGCCGCGACCGGTGGTGCCGATCTTGTTCTTGCCGAGGAAGCGCTCGGTGACCTTGTCGACCGTCGAGTGGTACGACGCGATGACGTGCGCGTTGGCCGAGACCACCAGGCGCTCGCCGGCCGGCACGCCGCGCGCCTCGAGGCCGTCGATCTCGCGGAACAGCGCCTCCGGGGAGACGACCACGCCGTTGGCGATCACCGACGTGGTGCCCTCGGTGAGGATGCTGCTGGGCAGTAGGTGCGTCGCGAACTTCTCGCCGTCGACCACGATCGTGTGACCTGCGTTGTGCCCGCCGCTGGTGCGGACGCAGTAGTCGATCGTCTCGGTCGTGGTGAGCAGGTCGGTCGCCTTGCCCTTGCCCTCGTCGCCCCACTGGGCACCCAGAACAATGATCGCGGGCATCGCAGCCCCTTCCGTCGGGCCTCATCGGATGGCATCTGGAAAGCACTCTGCAAACACAAAGGGCCCCGCCACAAGTTCCAACTTGTCCGCGGGGGCTCTTGCATCGCAACGCTACCAAAGGGCGGTCGGGACAGCCGGGTAGTGTCCCGCCGGTGGACCCCCTCCTCGTGATCACCAACAGCGGCGCTGGCACGGCCGACCAGGAAGCACTGGACCTGGCTCTCGCCATCCTCCGGGACGGTGCGTCGATCGAGGTCGCGTCCACGGCCAACCCCGGAGAGCTCGACGGTGTCCTGCACCGGGCCGGATCCCGCCGGATCGTGGTGGCCGGCGGCGACGGCAGCCTGCACGCCGTGGTCTCGGCCCTGCACCGGCGCAACGACCTCACCGACAGCGTGCTCGCCCTGCTGCCCCTCGGCACCGGCAACGACTTCGCCCGCATCGCGGGCATCCCGATCGACATCGAGGCGGCGGCCCGGCTGGTGCTCGAGGGCGAGGTGCGACCGGTCGACCTGATCGTCGACGAGACCGGCGAGGTCGTGGTCAACAACGTGCACGTCGGCACCGGGGCCCAGGCCAGCCGCAAGGGCCACCGCTGGAAGAGGCGACTGCACGCCGTGGGGATCGGCAAGGTCAACCTCGGCAAGGTCGGCTACCCGATCGGCACCGCGCTCGCGGCGTTCCACCCGCCCCAGCTGCGGGTGCGTGTCGAGGTCGACGGCGAGGTCGTCAACGACCTGGCCCACCCGGTACTGATGGTGGCGGTCGGTAACGGCGCCTTCATCGGCGGCGGCACCGAGCTCACGCCCGACGCCGACCCCGAGACGGGCACGGCCGAGGTGATGATCTCCCGCGCCGTACGCCCGATGGCCAAGCTCGGCTACGTGCTGGCCCTGCGCCGCGGCGAGCACCATGAGCGCGATGACGTGCAGACGTTGCGGGGGACGACGATCACGGTCGCCGGTGAGCCGTTCTACGTCTCGGCCGACGGCGAGATCTACGGGCCGGAACGGTCGCGCTCGTGGCGCGTCGAGCGGGCGGCGTACTCCATGGTGCTGCCGGCAGCAGGGCACGGGGTCGCCCCGGAGGACCAGCCCTAGTTAGATCCAGCCGCGGCGGACGGCCTCGACGCCGGCCGCGAAGCGCGTATCGACGCCCAGGTCGCTCATCAGCGCGTGGATGCGGCGCCGGATCGTGCGCAGGCTCATGCCCAGCGTGCGCGCGATCTGCTCGTCCTTCGACCCCGCGGCCAGCTGGGTGAGCAGCAGCCGCCTGAGGTCGGGGCGCGCGTCGCCCGTGTCGAGATGGGGTACGGCGGCGGCGGAGTCCCACAGCGCGTCGAAGTAGGCGACCAGCATCTCGACCAGCCCTTGTTGCCGGATGACCAGCCGGCGGTCGTTGGCCACGCCGGGCGGGTCGGGCAGCATCGCGCGGGCGGCGCCGACGATGGCGAGCCGGGTGTGCACCTCGGGTACGACGCGGATCTGCTCACCGGCGCGTGCGCGGCCGACCAGCACGTCGGGGGCTTCCTCGAGCGCCCGGGCCGGGTAGATCGCGCGGACCACGCGGCCGGCGCGCACCGCGCTCATCGTGGCCTGGAACATCATCGACTCGCTCGACATCCGCCACTGGTCGGGCCGGAGGAACAGCACTTCCCCCGACGTCTCCTCGATCCACCGCACCAGGGTCTGCGGCACGTTGCCGCCGGTGAAGACCTCGCCGTCGATGGCCAGCGAGTCGGCGGCCTCCTGGACCTGGGAGGCGCCCTCGCCGAGGAACGGCACCGCGCGCGACAGGGCTTCGAGGCGGCTCGCCGTCGCCTGGGCCGTGCGGCTCTCCTTGGCCACCATCAGCCCGAGCGACTCGGCCGGCGACGCGACGTACAGGACGTCGTTCTCGATGCGTACGACGCCCGACGAGATCATGGCGGCGAGCTCGGCCAGCAGCTCCTCGCGGGTGCGCATCAGGCTCCGGGCGACGTCGTCGACGGGCGTGCCGCGGGCGGCGTAGACCTGCCGGTAGAGGCGGTCGACGGCGGGCGGGATCCCGAGGGCCGCCGCCACGGGGCGCATGGGCATGGTGGCAGGTTAATGCCACTGGCCATTTGGAGCCACATGCCGCACGAACCCGCCTGACACACTCGGCAATGAATGTGCCGACGAGCGGATCGGGGGACTCGACTCGTCGACCACAATCGCGGGGCGTCGGGATCGTCGCAGGGGATCGATTCCGACGCCCTACCCATATCCCGGCAACCATTCCCAGGTAGCGTGACCGCCCGATCATCTGCACACGATCCGGGAGGGGCCCACCACCGATGGCACGAGGCAAGAGTCAGTCCGAGCCCGTCGACTGGGTGACCCGCGCCGCGGACGACGCGATCCGGCACGCCGGCGAGGGCAACCTCGTCACGGTCGCCTCCGGCGCCTCGCCGTCCGGCCCCATCCACCTGGGCAACCTGCGCGAGTTCCTGACCCCGCACTTCGTCGCCGAGGAACTGCGCCGGCGCGGTATCGCGGTGCGCCACCTGCACAGCTGGGACGACTACGACCGGTTCCGCAAGGTGCCGCAGGGCGTCGACGGCTCGTGGTCCGAGCACATCGGCCGGCCGCTCTCCGCTGTGCCGGACCCGTGGGGCTGCCACGAGTCGTGGGCCGAGCACTTCAAGGCTCCGCTGCGCGAGGCGCTGGTCGAGCTGGGCGTCGAGATGGACGAGATCAGCCAGACGCAGATGTACTCCGCGGGCACCTACCGCGAGCAGATCCTGCTCGCCGTACGCCGCCGAGACGAGATCGAGGACGTGCTGGCCGGGCACCGCACGAAGGCCTCGGCCGCAGCGTCGGCCGAGTCCGACGAGGAGGCCTCGGCGCTGGCCGACTCGGTCGCCAACGAGGACGAGTCGACCGGCTCGGGCGACCTGGCCCGGTTCCCGTTCAAGCCGTGGTGCGCCGAGTGCGGGCGCGACACCACCACCGTGACGTCGTACGACGACGAGACGACCGATCTCGCCTACACCTGCGACGTGTGCGGCCACACTGGCAGCACCAACCTCACACACGAGGACGGCGGCAAGCTGGTCTGGAAGGTCGACTGGCCGATGCGGTGGGCCTTCGAGAAGGTCGACTTCGAGCCGGCCGGTCTCGACCACATGACCCCCGGATCGTCGTACACCGTCGGCCAGGAGCTGGTCGGCACGATCTTCGGCTGGCGGGCGCCGTCGCGGGTCACCTACGCGTTCGTCGGCTTCGCGGGCGTGCAGAAGATGTCGTCGTCCGCCGGGGGCGTGCCCACCGCCGCCGACGCACTGCGGGTGCTCGAGGCGCCGATCGTGCGCTGGCTCTACGTCCGCCGGCAGCCCAAGCAGGCGTTCACCATCGACTTCGGGCCCGAGGTCGTCAGGTTGTACGACGAGTGGGACGCGCTCGGTCGCAAGGCCGGCGACCCGGCCAAGCGCGACCTCGCGGTGCTGGCATGGGAACGGGCCTCCATGACCGCGGCAGCCGGCGCGCTGCCGACCCCGCAGGTCGTGGTGCCGTTCCGCACTCTGTCGTCGGTCGCGGACGTGACCGCAGGCTCGGCCGACCTCATCAGCGCCGTCATCTCGCACGTCGGCCACGAGCACGACTCGGTCGACGACCTCGAGCCCCGGCTGGCGAAGGCGATGCAGTGGACCGCCGAGTTCGTGCCCGACGAGGATCGCACGATCGTGCGCGACGCGCCCGACGCCGAACGGCTCGCCGCGCTGTCGGAGGACGAGGAGCTGTGGCTGCGGATCTTCCTCGACCGGCTGCCGGCCTCGATGGGTCTCGACGAGGTCACGTCGGTCGTCTACGGCACGCCCAAGGTCGCCCGCGGGCTCGGTTTCGACGACGCACCGACCGACCAGGTGAAGAGTGACCAGAAGGACTTCTTCCGGCTGCTCTACAACCTGTTCGTCGGCAAGGACCGCGGCCCCCGGCTGCCCACGCTGGTCGTCGCGCTCGGCATGGAACGCGTGCGTGAGCTGCTGGGGGCCGGCCAGCCCTAGCTGGCCTGCCTCAGCCGAGCAGCGCGGCGTACGCCGTGGGGCTTGAGTCGCGCAGGAACTCGGAGCAGCGCTCCCACTCGTCGGCCTCGCCGATGGCGCGTGCAGACGAGGCCAGGAGGGCCAGCGCGCGCAGGAAACCGCGGTTGGGCTCGTGCTCCCACGGCACCGGGCCGTGGCCCTTCCAGCCGTTGCGGCGCAGCATGTCGAGCGAGCGGTGGTAGCCCACGCGGGCGTAGGCGTAGACGGTCACGTCGTCGGCGCCCTGCTCCTGCGCCTGCCCCGCGAGGGCGGCCCAGGCGACGGGCGACGCCGGGTGCCGGCGTACGACGTCGATCGGGGCGTCACCGCGGTCGACCTCGGCGGCGGCCGGGTCGACCGGCAGGTGGGTGGGGGGCGGGCCGGCCATCAGGTCCAGGTGGTTCATGAAGGTCACACTAGTGCGCGGGGAATCGGTGTCGGCGGCGCGTGGTTGAGTGCCCACATGACCGAAGCCAGCACACAGTCCCCCGTCGAGACGAGCGAGAGCCCGTGGCCGGCGCTGTTCGCGCTCTGCCTGGGATTCTTCATGATCCTGGTCGACACCACGATCGTCTCGGTCGCGACGCCGGCGATCATCGACGACCTCAACGCTCCGGTGAACTCCGTGGTGTGGGTGACCAGTGCCTATCTGCTGGCCTACGCCGTGCCGGTGCTCATCACGGGCCGGCTGGGCGACCGCTTCGGTCCGCGCCGGCTCTACCTCATCGGGCTGGTGGTGTTCACGGCCGCGTCGCTGTGGTGCGGCCTGACCAACTCGATCGAGGGCCTGATCGTGGCCCGGGTGTTCCAGGGCTTCGGCGCCTCGATGATGACGCCGCAGACGATGGCGATCATCACCCGCGTCTTCCCGCGCGACAACCGCGGCCGGGCCATGTCGCTGTGGGGTGCGACCGCCGGTGTGGCCACCCTGGTGGGCCCGATCCTCGGCGGCGTGCTCGTCGACTCTCTCGGCTGGGAGTGGATCTTCTTCGTCAACGTGCCGGTCGGCCTGATCGCCTTCGGGCTGGCGCTGCGGCTGGTGCCGAGGCTCGAGACGCACGCCCACAAGTTTGACTGGCTCGGTGTCGCGCTCAGCGGCGCCGGCATGTTCCTGCTGGTGTTCGGCATCCAGGACGCCCACCAGTACGACTGGTCAACCATCACCGGGCCCATCACCGTCTGGCGGCTGATCGTCGTCGGCATGATCGTCCTGGTCGCCTTCGTGTGGTGGCAGGCCCGCAACCAGCGCGAGCCGCTGATGCCGCTCGGGCTGTTCACCGACCGCAACTTCTCGCTGGCCAACCTCGGCATCGCCACCGTCAGCTTCGCCTTCACCGCGATGGGCTTCCCGCTGATGCTGTGGGCCCAGGTGGTGCGCGGCTACTCCCCCACCGAGTCGGGTCTGCTGCTCGTGCCGATGGCCCTGGTGTCGATCGCGCTCGCGCCATGGGTGGGCAACCTCAGCGACCGGGTGCACCCGCGCATCCTCACCGTCGCGGGCTTCCTCCTCCTGATGGCCGCGATGATGCTGCTCTCGTGGTTCATGGCGCCCGACGCGGCCCTGTGGAAGATCCTGCTCGCGCTGGCCGTCCTCGGCGCCGGCAGCTCGTTCCTCTGGGCGCCGCTGAGCACCACCGCCAACCGCAACCTCCCGATCCAGCAGGCCGGTGCGGGCGCGGGGGTCTACAACGCCAACCGCCTGGTGGGTGCCGTCCTGGGGTCCGCCGCGATCGCCGTACTCATCGACGCCCGGCTGGCCGCCAACGGCCTCGGCGCGACCGGCGGCGAACCCTCCGCCGCCGGCGAGCTGCCCGCCCGACTCGCCACGTCGTTCAGCGATGCGATGTCGCAGTCGCTGCTGCTCGTGCCGGTCGTGCTCGCCCTCGGGCTGCTGGCCGTGGTGTTCTTCGAGCGCCCGCGGCACTTCGCGCCGCAGGGCTGAGGGCTCGGGCCACCGACCTCTCGCTGGGCGACCCCCGCGCGCCGGCCCCACCGCTTGTAGCCCACCGCGCGTTACATGCGCGGTGAGGCGGCAGCGGTCAGGCGCCGAGGGTGGTGCCGGCGGAGCGCAGGTTCTCGCAGGCCTCCACGATGCGGGCGGCCATGCCGGCCTCGCCGGCTTTGCCCCAGGCGCGAGGGTCGTAGACCTTCTTGTTGCCCACCTCGCCGTCGACCTTGAGCACGCCGTCGTAGTTGGCGAACATGTGGGCGGCGACCGGGCGGGTGAAGGCGTACTGGGTGTCGGTGTCGACGTTCATCTTGATCACGCCGTAGTCGACGGCGGCGGAGATCTCCTCGGCGGTCGAGCCCGAACCACCGTGGAAGACCAGGTCGAAGGGCTTGGCGCCGGCGTCGAGGCCGAGCTTGCCGGCCACGGCCTCCTGGCAGTCCTTGAGGATCTCGGGGCGGAGCTTGACGTTGCCGGGCTTGTAGACACCGTGCACGTTGCCGAACGTCAGGGCCGCCATGTAGCGCCCGTTGTCACCGTTGCCGAGCGCCTCGACGGTGGCCAGCGCGTCCTCCGGGGTGGTGTACAGCTGGTCGTTGATCTCGTTGGCCACTCCGTCTTCCTCGCCACCCACGACACCGATCTCGACCTCGAGGATGATGTGCGCCGCCGCGCACTTGGCGAGCAGCTCCTGCGCGATCTGGAGGTTCTCGTCGAGCGGCACGGCCGAGCCGTCCCACATGTGCGACTGGAAGAGCGGCGCCTCGCCGCGCGCAACTCGCTCGACCGAGATGTCGATCAGCGGGCGCACGAAACCGTCGAGCTTGTCCTTGGGACAGTGGTCGGTGTGCAGCGCGATGTTGACCGGGTAGTTCTTGGCCACCTCGGCGGCGTACGCCGCGAAGGCCACGGAGCCGGTGACCATGTGCTTCACGCCGGGGCCGGACAGGTACTCCGCGCCGCCGGTCGAGACCTGGATGATGCCGTCGGACCCGGCATCGGCGAAGCCCTGCAGCGCGGCGTTCAGCGTCTGCGAGGACGACACGTTGATGGCCGGGTAGGCGAACGAGCGGGCCTTGGCCGCATCGAGCATCTCGGCGTAGCGCTCGGGGGTGGCGATGGGCATCGGGAGCTCCTCGAAGTCAGGCGAAAACGTCTGCTGGGCGTCGTTTCAACCCTAGTGGCTACCCGCGGGTCGGCTCCGGCTGGCTAAGGTCGAGCCAGCACGCGAGGCGCGCTCGCGTCCGATCGGGGGATCACATGAACGACGACCAGCCGGAGATCATCACCCAGGGCAGCGTCGACACGTACGGCGACGTTGCCCAGCGCCAGCGGTTCAACGCCTTCCTCGCCCTGGCGCTCGGCGTCCTGGGTGCCCTCGGCGGCGGCGTCGTCGGTACGGCGGCGCAGTGGCTCGTATACGCCTCGGACAGCTCCAGCTACCCGAATGACCTCTTCACGATCGTGATGGGCGGCGTGCCCGTGCTGATCGGTGCCGCGGCGCTCGTGCTCGGCCTGCAGGCGGCCGCCCTGCGCGACCCGCTCAACGCCCCGATCGGCAAGGTCGGGGCCGTGCTCGGCGCGGTGGCCGTCGTCGGCGGAGTGCTGTACGCGATCGCCCTACTGCACCAGTAGCGACCCTCCGGGCGTGACAACCGTTCCTCGTCCGGTTCCGTAGGAGAGGTATGGACACCGACCGCTTCGACGCAGACCTGCGCGATCGTCTCGGCCGTTCCTTCGGGGACGGTCCCTCCCACCGGCCGCTCGACGACCGCCTCGTCGCCGGCCACCGGGCTCTGTTCCGACGGCGCATCGGCACGAGCCTCGCGGCCCTCGCCGTCGTGGTGGTCGTCGGGTCGTCGTACGCCCTGGCGGGCGGCAACGACCGGGCCATCGAGCCGCCCGGCCCAGCGACAGCCACCTCGCCCTCACCGGACCCTGCCCCGTCGAAGGGCACCGCCTCGGAACCCATCACCGCGATGGGGCCGTGGGCGGAGTTCGAGCCCGGCGGCATCGCGTTCCAACCCGGCACGACCATCCTGCAGAGGACGGAGAACCCGCTGGGTTACGCGGCGCCCTCGAGGTCGGTGGGTCTCAGAATGGTCAAGGACGGTGAGGAGCAGTGGTTCCTCATGGGCTCCGACGAACAGGGCCGGACGGCTTTCACCACCTCCGACGTTGCCGGCGAACGCTTCGCGACCTTCGACGACTGGCTTGCCGATCAGGTGCAGTTCCAGAAGGGTGCGCTCGAGAAGTCGCCCGTCTCGATCGCCATGGGGTCACTCGCGGTCACCGCCGGTGTCACGCTCCTCGAGAAGGTCAAGGCACCGGCCGAGGCCGCCGCCTACGGACCCGTCGAGGACGCGGTCGCGGCGAAGATCCGCCTCCCCGACGGGCGGATCCGCTTCGCGCTCGTGCTCGAGGACACCGGCCCCTCCGGCACCACCGTGGTGGATCCCGCGGTCCTGGACGCTCCGACAATGGCGGCATTCCTGCGTCACCTGGCTGCCCAGGGTGCCAGCGGCGAGGGGCTGCGATGAGCTCCCGCGACGAGGCGTACACGGACTTCGTGGCCGCCCGGCAGACCCATCTGCGGCGCATCGCGTATGCGATCTGCGGCGACTGGCACCGCGCCGACGACCTGCTGCAGACCGCACTGGTGAAGCTGTACGTCGCGTGGCCGCGCGTGCAGCACCAGGGCAAGGAGGAGGCCTACGTACGCCGCATCCTGGTGCGCGCCCACATCGACGAGACCCGGCGACCGTGGCGGCGAGAGGTGGCCGGCCTCGACGGGCACGACCCGGTGGCTCGCGCGGACCTGCCCACAGAGGAGCGGTCGGCGCTGTTCGACGCCCTGCAGCAGCTGCCGCTGATGCAGCGCAAGGTCGTGGTGCTGCGGCACTGGCTGGGGTTGTCGGTGGCCGAGACCGCCGACGAGCTCGGCATCGGCGAAGGCACGGTGAAGAGCCACACGTCACGCGGAGTCGAGAAGCTGAAGGCGGCGCTCGCCGAGTCCCAGTCCTGAAAGCATCAGCTCTTGCCGGGGAAGCAACGCACGGTGGTCGTGCTCCGGCATCGGCGAAGGCACCATGACGATCTCCTCCACGCGCGGCCCGAACGCACTCCAGCAGGCCCAGGCCGAGCCGTCGGTCTGACGATCCATCAATTGTGGGGATTCGCCGCGCCCGGGTTCGTGTTGCCATCAACCGGTGAGTGAGAGCCTCGGGGGGCTCAGGGGTGGGCTAGCCCGAATCAGATGGTCGTCGACGCTGCTGGTGGTCGCCTTGGCGGTGACGTTGCTCGCGATACCTCATGCAGCCGTCGCACCGCCCGCCGCCGCGGCATGTGCCAATGAGATCGCGTGCGAGAACGCCCTCCCGGGCACCGACCCCAGGGTCTGGCAGATCAGCGGCGCCGGCGACGCCACCATTCAGGGCTTCGCCACCGAGATCTCGGTCAACCGTGGCACTCGAGTCGACTTCAAGATCGCCACGAACGCCGCGGCGTACACGATCAAGATCTACCGGACCGGCTACTACCAGGGCCTGGGCGCGCGCCAGGTCGGCACCGTCAGCCCGAGCGCCGTCCTGCCGCAGACCCAGCCACAGTGCATCAACGACGTCGCCACCGACCTCGTCGACTGCGGCAACTGGGCCGTCTCAGCTTCGTGGAACGTGCCGGCGGACGCGGTCTCCGGCGTCTACATCGCCAGGCTGACCCGGTCCGACACCGGAGGAGCCAGCCACATCACCTTCATCGTGCGCGACGACGCCAGCCACTCCGACCTGGTGTTCCAGACCTCCGACACCACGTGGCAGGCCTACAACAGGTACAGCGCGGACTATTACGGCGGCGGCTCGCGCGGCGTACCCGCCCGGGCCTACAAGGTCTCCTACAACCGGCCGATGGTGACGCGGAGCGCGGTGCCGTGGGGGCGCGGCTACTACTTCGCCAACGAGTTCCCGCTGGTGCGCTTCCTCGAGCGCAACGGCTACGACGTCTCCTACATCGCCGGCCCCGACACCGACCGTCGCGGGAACCTGCTGCAGAACCACGGGACCTACCTCTCCGTCGGTCACGACGAGTACTGGAGCGGGCGGCAACGCGCGAACGTCGAAGCTGCGCGCGACGCCGGGGTCAACCTGATGTTCCTCTCCGGCAACGAGATGTACTGGCGGGTCCGCTGGCAGAACGACGTCACCGGTGCCTCGTACCGGACCATGACCAGCTACAAGGAGACGTGGGAGTACGCCAAGGTCGACCCCGCGGCGGAATGGACCGGGACGTTCCGCGATCCCCGCTACGCCTCGCAGGCGAACGGTGCCGGTGTGCCGGAGAACGCCACGACCGGCACGATGTTCATGGCAAACCTCAACGACCTGGCGGTCACGGTCGACGCACGCGAAGGCCGGCTGCGACTGTGGCGCAACACCGCACTGGCGAACCTGCCTGCCGGGGGGTCACGTCAACTCACCCCGTCCACGGTGGGATACGAGTCGAACGAGGACCTGGACAACGGCTTCCGTCCGCCGGGTCTGATCAGGCTCTCCACGACTGTCGGCCCCACGCCGGAGTACGTCCCCGGGTTCGGCAACCTGCAGTGGGTCGTGCCAGGCACCACGACCCACCACCTGACGATGTACCGGGCTGCCAGCGGAGCGCTGGTCTTCAGCGCTGGCAGCATCCAGTGGACGTGGGGGCTCGACGGCACGCACGACGCTCCCGGCGCCCCTCCCGCACCCGATCCGGCGATGCAGCAGGCCCAGGTCAACCTGCTCGCCGACATGGGCGCCCAACCCGCCACGCTGATGCCTGGGCTGACGCCCGCCACCGCTTCGCCCGACTCCGTCGGGCCGACGGTCTCCATCACCTCTCCCGGCGGACCCCAACCGAACGGCGCCCGCGTCACGATCGGAGGCACCGCCCAGGACGTGGGCGGCGGCCAGGTCGCCGCCGTCGAGGTGTCCACCGACAAGGCCGTCACCTGGCACCCGGCGACCGGCACGACGAGCTGGAACTACACCTACACGCAGCACGGGTATGGTGCCCGCGCGGTGCGGGTACGTGCCGTCGACGACAGCGCCAACATCGGGCCGGACGAGGTCCGGTACCCCGAGGCCAGCTGCCCGTGCTCGATCTTCGGCGCCGAGGTGCCAGCCGTCCCCGCCGTCAACGACGCGTCGGGCACCGAGCTCGGACTCCGCTTCGTCCCGATGCGCGACGGGCAGGTCACCGGGGTGCGCTTCTACAAGGGCGCCGGCAATGGAGGCACCCACGTCGGAACGCTGTGGAGCGCGAGCGGCAACCAGCTTGCCCGGGCCACCTTCATCGGCGAGACGGGCACCGGCTGGCAGTCCGTGACCTTCGGCAGCCCGGTCGCCGTGCAGGCCGGCCAGACCTACGTCGTCTCCTACACCGCCCCGTCCGGCCGCTACGCCCTCCGGTACGACGCGTTCGAGCTGCTCGGGGTCGAAGCCGACCCGCTGTCGGTCCCCGGGGGCTTCGCGTCCCCCGACTCGGGCGTCTACGCCTCGCCGGGCAGCTTCCCGAACCAGTCCGTCGGCGGACGCAACTCCAACTACTACGTCGACGTGCTCTTCAACGCGGGTGGGCCGCCCGACCCGACGCCGACCCTCGCCGTGACGAACCGCCAGCCCGCGCCTGGCGCGACCGGCGTACCCACCAACACCACGGTGACCGTCGGCTTCTCGGCGCCGGTCGAGCCCGGCTCCTCGCTGACGCTGAGCCAGGGCTCGACGCCGATCCCCGGCACCGTCGCTGCCTCCGACGGTGGGCGCACGCTGAGGTTCACCCCGGCTGCCGCACTGCCACCTGCGACCGGCGTGACCGCGAGTCTCGGCGGCGTCACCTCCACCGAGGGCATCGACCTCGCACCCCTGTCCTGGTCGTTCACCACGGCGGCAGTGCCTCGTGTCGGACCCCCGGGCAACGTCCGCACGGCCACGCTGTTCGGTGGCCGGAAGCCCCGCAGGACGCTCAGGGCCAGGGCAGGGATCGAGCTGGGTGTGGAGTTCACCCCGAACAGGGCCGGCTCGGTGGTGGCGGTCCGCTACTTCCAGGTGAGCGGTCGAACGGCCCCGCGATCGGTGACCCTCTGGTCCGACAAGGGTGCCAAGCTGGCCCGCGCGAAGATCCCACGCAAAGGCGCCAAGTCGAAGAAGGCCGGCTGGCGGACCGTCGTCCTCGGTGACCCGGTCACAATGCGGGCGGGACGGTCCTACGTCGCGTCGTACCACCTGCCGGCCGGCAGCGCCGCCCGCACGCCCGACTTCTACAAGAAGAAGGCGTGGAAGTCGGGACCGCTGCGAGCCGACAGGTCCGACAACGGTCGCTACGTGTTCTCGTCGAAGAGCCGGTTCCCCAAGCGGGTAGATCGTGGGGTCAATTTCTACGCCGATGTGCGGTTCGACTACTAGAGGGGTCTAGCCACGCCAGGCGCCGTCGTCGAGGTCGGCGTACGCCCTGATCCAGGTGTGCATCGCGATGGCCGCGGCGGCGGAGGCGTTGATGGAGCGCGTGGAGCCGAACTGCGCGATCGAGAAGGTGCCGTCGCAGGCCTCGCGCGCGCCCTCGGAAAGACCTGGCCCCTCCTGCCCGAAGAGGAAGCACACCCGGCGCGGAAGGTCCATGGTCTCGAGGTGCTCGGAGCCGGGCAGGTTGTCGATGCCGAGCAGCCGGACTCCGCCACCGGGAGCTTCGTGGAGGTACGCCGCCAGGTCGGCTGCGGTCTCGTGGTGCCGGACGTGTTGGTAACGGTCGGTCACCATCGCGCCGCGCCGGTTCCAGCGCCGGTTGCCCACGATGTGCACCTCCGCGGCCATGAACGCGTTGGCGGACCTCACGATCGTGCCGATGTTGAAGTCGTGCTGCCAGTTCTCGATCGCGACGTGGAAGTCGTGGCGCCGGGTGTCGAGGTCGGCGACGATCGCGGCCATCGTCCAGTAGCGGTAGCGGTCCACCACGTTGCGGCGGTCGCCCTCGGCCAGTAGCACCGCGTCGTACACCTCGCTGCCGGGACCTGTCGGCAACGGTCCGGACCATGGCCCGACCCCGACCTCCGGCGGCCCGTGCGGCATCGGGTCGTACGGCGCCCGCTCCTCGTCGTCCATGCCCGCAGGGTATGTGGATGCGCCGGTTAGGCTGCGCGCGTGACCGTACTGCTGGACCTCCACCCCCTCCTGCTCGGGATGGACTGGATGGATCCCAACTGGCTGCTGGACCGCTTCGGGGAGACGCTGTTCTGGCTCAGCCTGGCGATCATCTTCGTCGAGTGCGGCCTCTTCTTCCCGTTCCTGCCCGGTGACACGTTGCTCTTCGCGATGGGTCTGTTCATCGCCGGCGACCAGATCAGCATCCTGCCCGGCCACCACTCGCTCGACCTGCTGCTGGCGCTCGTGCTGTTCTCCGTCGCGGCCGTGGGCGGCAACGTCGCGGGCTACGAGATCGGGCGCGCCATCGGGCCGCCGCTCTACGAACGCGATGGCCGCATCCTCAAGCGCAAGTATTTCGACCAGACAACCGCGTTCTTCGACAAGCACGGCAACAAGGCCTTGGTGATCGGCCGGTTCGTGCCGTTCGTCCGCACCTACATCACGGTCGTGGCTGGCGTGACGCGGATGGATCGTCGGCGCTTCTTCTTGTGGAGCTTCGTCGGGGCCGTTGCCTGGGTCGTCTTGATCACGCTGCTCGGCTACTTCCTCGGGGCGGCCATCCCCTGGCTCGGCGAGAACATCGACTACGCGATCATTCTGATCCTCGCCTTCTCCGTCGTGCCGATCGTGTGGGAGTGGTGGCGGCACCAGCGCACGACTGCTCCCGAGGCGGCCGACCGCGACCACGACGACCAGCCCGATCGCGACATCGCCGGGCAGGACGTCGAGTAGGTCTCGTTCGATCAGCCGGCGCGGGCAGCGTCGAGCTGTGCCCTGGTGAACACCGGGCGGACCTCGAGGTCCACGTCGGCCAGCGGGTTCTCGCCGGCCGGGCTGCGGTCGATCGCGCAGACGACCGTCCCGACGGTGGCGCCACGCTCGCGCAGGCCACGGGTGGCATCGCGTACGGCGCCGCCCGTCGTGATGACATCCTCGATGATCGTGATCCGGCGGCCCGCGACCTCCGGCCCCTCGGCGAGCTTGCAGGTGCCGTACTCCTTGGCCTTCTTGCGCACGAACAGGGCGGGCAGGCCGGTGCGGGCGCTGAGCACGGCGACGATCGGGATGCCGCCCATCTCGAGGCCGCCGAGGAGCTGGGTGTCGGGTGGCAACAGGTCGACCATCCGGTCGACGACCCGGGCCAGCAGGGCCGGGTCGGACTCGAAGAGGTACTTGTCGAAGTACTCGCTGGCGACTTGGCCCGAGCGGAGCGTGAACTCGCCGTGGAGCCGGCAGCAGGCGTCGATGTCGGCAGCCAACGCGTCAACGGAGTCGGACGGGCTGGCGTCTTGCGGGTCGATGTTGCTCATGCCCGTCAGGTTATCCACTCCTAGGATCGATGCTCAGATGACCTCCACCTCCGACTTCCGTCTGCGCCAGATCGCCGTACCCGCGTACGGGCCGAGCATCGTCGAGGGGCTGGGGCACGGCGCGATTCTGCCGATCGTGGCGCTGCACGCGCGCGAACTCGGCGCGACCGTCGGGCAGGCCGCGCTCATCGTGGCGCTGGTCGGCATCGGCCAGCTGGTGATGTCGCTGCCGGCCGGCGCGATCGTGGCGCGTATCGGCGAACGGCGGGCGCTGACGGTGACCGGGCTGGTGGAGTGCGTGGTGTTCCTGCTCGCCTGGCGCACCCACAGCCTGGTCTTCTTCTCGGTCCTGGTGCTGCTGACCGGCGTGGCCTGGACGGTCTTCCTGCTGGCCCGGCAGGGTTACATCATCGACGCGGTGCCGATCCACCTCCGGGCACGTGCTCTCTCGGCCCTCGGCGGGAGTCATCGCATCGGCATGCTCGCCGGGCCGTTGCTCGGGGCGCTGCTGATCCACGTCTACGGCCTGTCGGCGGTCTTTGCGCTGGGTGCGGTCGCCAGCCTCGCCGCAGTGGCGCTGGTGCAGTCGATGCCGGACCTGAGTGCGGACGCCCGGGCTGCGCAGGCCGTCGACGGCCCGCTGTCGGTGTGGTCGGTGCTGCGCCAGCACCGGCGCGTGCTGGTCACGCTCGGCAGCGCGGTCGCGGTCATCTCGGCATCGCGGTCCCTGCGGCTGGCGCTGCTCCCGCTGTGGTGCGACCACATCGGTCTCTCGGGCTCGGCCACGTCGCTGGTCTTCGGGCTCGCCGCCGCCGTCGATGTCTCGCTGTTCTACCCCGCTGGCTGGGTGATGGACCGGCACGGGCGGGCCTGGGTCGCGTTCCCGGTCGTTGCCGCAGTCGCGGCCGGCGCCTTGCTGCTGCCGCTGACCGACTCGTTCGGATCGGTGCTGGCGGTCGCCGTACTCATCGCAGCAGGCAACGGCCTCGGCTCCGGCATCGTGATGACGATGGGCGCCGACACCGCGCCCGCCGCCGGACGCGCCCAGTTTCTCGGCGGGTGGCGGTTGTGCGGAGACCTCGGCAACACCGCGGCGCCCGTGCTGCTGGGCGCGCTGACACTGGTGGTGCCGCTGGCCGGTGCCTGCCTCGCGCTGGGCGCGATCGGAATCGCAGGCACCGGGTGGGTGACCTACTGGACGCGCCGCCTCGACCGGCTCAGGTCGTCCGCGGCTCCTTCGTGAGCAGGTGCCCGAACGCGATCATCCGGTTGTCGGTGTGGAAGAGCTCCGCGCACGTCGTCAGCGTGATCAGCCGCTGACCGGTCTCCTGCGCAGGCTGTACGCCGCCCTGGTCGGGGTTGTTGGGCAGCGGGTCGATCACCCAGGTCTGCGTGAACGGCACGACCAGGTCGTCACCGCCGGTGTCAAGGAGGTAGGTGTAGGTCCACTTTCGGGTGTCGACGATGATCTTGTCACCGGGCACGAGGTCCGGCATCCGACGTAGTGGCTCACCGTGGGTGACGCGGTGGGCGGCCAGCGCGTAGTTGCCCTTGCCCCCCGGCGACGCCGAGCTCTTGAAGTGCCCGAAGCCGGCCGCGAGCGCGTCATCCGCGACACCCTCGATCAGCGGGACGGCGTAGCCCCTGCCGAACCGCGGGATGCGTACGACGGCCTCGACGCTGCCCTCGGGCGCCTTGACAGTGTCGTTGCCCCGCCGCCAGGTCGTCTCGACCCGCTCTACGAGCTCGGTGTGCTTGCGTGCCGACACCCAGTTGGTGCCGTACATCTGCCAGCCGACCCAGCCCAGCATCGCCACCCCGGCCACGACCATCAGCAGGCCGATGGTGGTGAGGATCCGGCCCCGGCGCCGCGGGGCCGCCGAGGGCTTGGTGGACATGCGAGAAGGATAGGCAGATGGTCGTTAGTCTCGCGGGCATGTCTGCGAAGACGCCTCGACCCGTCGCCACACGACTGCGCAATGTCCCACCGACGATCTTCTCGGAGATGTCGGCGCTTGCCGTGCGGACCGGCGCCGTCAACCTGGGCCAGGGCTTCCCCGATGTCGACGGCCCGCCGTCGGTGATCGCCGCAGCCGTCCACGCCCTGCACGGCGGGCGCAACCAGTACGCGCCCGGCATCGGAGTTCCCGATCTCCGGCAGGCCGTCGCCGCCCACCAGGCCCGGCACTACGGCCTCGATCTCGATCCCGACAGCCAGGTCGTGATCACCACCGGCTGCACCGAGGCGATCGCCGCGGCCATGCTCGGCCTGGTCGAGCCCGGCGACGAGGTGATCGTGCTGGAGCCCTACTACGACTCCTACGTGGCGACGATCGAGATGGCCGGAGGAGTACGACGACCCGTCACATTGCGCGCCCCAGACTTCCGCCTCGACATCGATGCCTTCCGCGCGGCGGTGTCGCCGCGGAGCCGGTTCGTGCTGCTCAACAGCCCGCACAACCCGACCGGCACCGCGCTGACGTGTGCGGAGCTGCAGGCCGTGGCCGACGTGGCGATCGAGCACGACCTAGTCGTCATCACCGACGAGGTCTACGAGCACCTCGTCTTCACCGGCAGCACGCACGTGCCTCTCGCGACGCTGCCCGGGATGTTCGAGCGGACGCTGACGCTCTCGAGTGCGGGCAAGAGCTACTCCTTCACCGGCTGGAAGGTCGGCTGGGCCACGGGTCCGGCGGACCTGGTCGGCGCCGTACTCGCGGCCAAGCAGTGGCTCACCTTCACCTCCGGGTCCCCGCTGCAGCCGGCGGTGGCCCTGGCTCTGACCGAGGAGCCCGACTTCCCGTCCGAGCTCGCCGCGTCCCTCGAGCAACGTCGTGACCTGCTGTGCGCCGGGCTGGCCGAGGTCGGGCTGACCCCGCGCGTCCCGGAGGGCACGTACTTCGCGACCACCGACATCCGCCATCTGGGCTGGCCCGACGGGCTGGCCTTCTGCCGCGCCCTGCCCGAGCGTGCGGGAGTCGTGGCGATCCCGACGCAGGGCTTCCACGATGACCAGGAGGCCGGTCGCCACCTGGTGCGCTGGGCGTTCTGCAAGCAGCCCGACGTGATCGAGGAGGGGCTCAGCCGCCTGCGGGTGGCCGATATGTCGGCCTGACCGGGCTCGGTCCGGTCGCGAACCAGGCACGCGAGTCGGCCCGGCGCAGCAGTGCGACCACGACGATCGCGGCCAATGCGGGCAGCGCCAGCACGACGGAGGCAAGGGTGGAGACGAAACAGATTGCGGCGGTGAAGGCCGAGAGGACCAGCAGCGCGAGTGCCGCCCGGGCACTGCGACGCAGCATCAGCGCCGCGCAGACGCAGGCGAGGGCCGACCAGGCCACCGTCACCGCACCCATGAAGTAGGTCGACGCGATCAGCGTCGCATCGGTGACGCCCTGGCTCGCGAGCTCGGGGTTCTGCTCGGAGATCTGGTCGAGCAGGACGTCGGGTGAGGACGCCACGACAGCGATCCCGATCACCGACGAGATCAGCGCGAACCCGGCAAAGACCCAGGTGATGATCGCGGCCACGACGAGGATGTCGGGGCGTCGTACGTCGGTGACGGGCTTGCCGGCACCGGTGCTGAACGGGGCGGTGAGCGTCTTGCCGAAGCCGTCGAACGCGCGCGGGTCAGCAGGTGGCTGCTCGGTCGGCGGCACGGGTGGCGGCCAGACGGGCGCCCGCTGCTCGGGTGCACGCTCCACCGGTGGAGCCGCCTTGCCGTCGAACCAGTCACGCGCCGGCTGGAGCCACAGCATCACAGAAGCCACCGCGACCAGTGACGACATGAAGCCACCGGTGACGATGCCCGCCAGGAACAACGGCACGGCCAGCACGGTGAGTGCGATGCGGGCGCCGCGGTTTCGCTTGAGGATGTGGAACCCGAGCACTCCGGCAGCGGTGGCGCAACCGGCCGCGATCATGGCGCTGCCGTGGAGGATCGACAGCGCGCTCTCGACCGAGAGACCCAGCCCGTCGCCCGGAGGCTCGGACAGGAACTTCTCGACCGCGTCGCGCGACTGCAACGACCGCAGCCCGGAGATGACCTCGTAACCGGTGACGACCACGAACGCGGATCCGAGCATGATCATCCAGCCGGCCATCGTCACCTGACGGGGCCGCGGCAGGGTCTTCCCGGGCTCGCTCACAGGCCCATTGCATCATTGCGACCCAAGGGTCACCGCATCAGCGCGGGCTTCCTAGGGTCGAATGTCCAGCCCTCGACGAGGTACCGCATGGCCGCCGCGTCTGCGTCCCATCGCCGCGATGCACGTGCGGCCAGGGACCGCGGGATGCGCGGCCGGGACCAGGTTCAGCCTGACTCACATCAACTCGGCGAGTCTCGCCAAGGCGGGCCGCGTGTGGGTGGCGAGCCGCTCGCGCGCGTCATCCAACGCCGCGGACGGCGGGTACCCCGGCGGAATACGCGAGGGGTTGAGCGCAACCCCGTCCGACCACTCCTTGATGTCGGGCTCGGCCGAGAAGGACCGCGCGGCGCGGGTGCCCAGCACGTTCATGCCCGCCCACTCGGCCATGGAGTTGCCGTAGCCCGACGGCGGGCAGAGCCGGTTCCTCTCGTCGTCGTCGTCGCGGGTCGCCTCGACGTACCCGACCAGTGCCGCGCCGAAGCACGGGAACCCACTCCTGATCGGCTGCAGCGTGATGTCCTCGGGGCGCCAGACCGGGACGAGAGGCGGGTACTTCAGGCCGTCCGCGGCGCAGTGCACGACGAGGGCGTCGTCCGCCACGGCGACCGCGCCGTCGGCGAAGCTGAGCTTGCCGCGGCCGACGGACTCGATGTGCCCGCGCCGTACGACGTTCTCGATGGTGCGCAGCTGCTCGAGTTCCCAGATGGCGAGGGTGGGCGTCTTGGCCATGGTCGGCGTGATCGAGCGGTCGATGCGCAGCATGATGCTGGCTTCCTCGAGCTGAAGGAACAGGCCCTCGAGTGAGGCCGCCCCCGCGGCCGCCTGCATCGTGTCGGCGGCCATGCCGAGGAAGATCGCCGGATCGGGCTGGATGAGGGCCCGGTTGAGCATCCACGGGTCGCGTGGCCGCACCCAGCAGATCGCATCGGGGTCGACACCGCGGGCGAGCAGCCAGATGCACGCGTCCGTCGCGGTCTTGCCCGACCCGACGACGACGTACTGGCTCGGCGCTTCCTCCAGCCTCGCGAGGCCGTTGACCGGCAGCACCCGGGCACCGTCAACGTCGAACGGCGGCGGCTTCTCGGCGGGGATGCTCGGAGCCAGGTAGTGGGCGTTGACGATCCGGCACGACTCGGGCACCTCGAACCGTTCGCCCGAGATGCGCGAGACGACGGTGCGGTCGCCGAGGTAGTCGCTGTTGGGAAAGAACTCGACCTTGCCCGACCTCAGCATCCGGTCGAGCATCCGCGCGTAGTAGGCCGTGATCTCGGACTGGGACGCGCGCTCCTGGAACCCCGCCTCAGGTCCACTCTGTTGCAGCTTTGCCCCACCGAGCAGGGTCGAGGCGACGCCGTAGAACGCCGAGGACTGGTGCAGCTGGACGAACGGGTACGCCTCCAGCCAGTGCCCACCGACACCATGGCGCCGGTCGACCATCACCACGTGTACGTCGGCGTGGTCGATCAGCGCGTCGGTGAAGGCCATCCCCATGGCACCCGCGCCCACCACGAGATAGTCGGCTTCGAGGGTGCGGGCCATGAGTCCACGGTGGCACTCGCGGGGCGCCGCGTCCATGAACTGCACCTGACAGCGGGATCGCTCAACCTGGCGGAGATGACTTCCAGCACGCGGCGTACGACCGGAGACACGGACTCGCGGGACCAGACGGCGTACAGCTCAACAGGCCGCTCGGGGTCGGCGTCGAGCGCGGTGTCGCCACCACCGTGGACGAGCTCCTTGAAGACGACGCCGGGGACGGCAAGGGAGGCGGCTGATGCGGGCGCGAGGGCGAGGCCGCGGTCGGCGGCGACGAGGAGCATCGCGGTGAGGACCTGGTGGACGCGCTGCTCGATCCGCGGGTGCGCGTTGGCGAGGAAGCGCACCGAGAGCTCGTCGAAGTAGCGCGACTGCTGCGGGTCGTAAGCGATGACGGGCTGGCCCTCGAAGTCCTGCGGAGTCAGCGGACGCTTCAAGGAGGCCAGCGGATGGTCGGCAGGCTCGATGGCCATCAGCGGTTCGCGCAGCACGACGCGTGACTGCAGGAGCGCCGTGTCGAAGGGCGGCCGCGGGCGCTGACCGACCTGGTCCCCGGCATACGGCTGGTGACCTACGGGCACGTCGGCGACGGCAACCTGCACTACAACCTGGGCAAGGTCCTGCCGCTGGGGTGACGGCGGCCCTAGGCTCTCCAGGTGCCCGCTGCCGTCCGGACCCTCGCGCGCGTGTTGCTTGGATCGGCGATGGTCGGCGCCGGCGTGCTGCACCTGACCACGCAACGCCAGGAGTTCGGCGCCCAGGTTCCCGATTGGTTCCCCCTCGACGAGGACCTCACCGTGGTGGCCTCGGGCGTCGTCGAGATCGCGCTCGGCGCCGCGTTCGTGGCACTGCCGAAGCACCAGCGCCTGGTGGGCGGGCTGCTCGCGGCGTTCTTCGTCGCGATCTTTCCGGGCAACGTCGCTCAGTACGTCGACGGCGCCGACGCGTTCGGCCTCGACACCGATCGCGCACGACTGATCCGGCTGTTCTTCCAGCCAGTGCTCGTGCTCTGGGCCCTGTGGGCGGGTGGCCTGCTGCGTCGTCCGCCGAACGGGCCGACCTTTCGGGGGACTGGCGCCGGCGCGCGTAGCAGGTCGGGCCCGCTGCGACGCTGAGCTAGTGTCGTCGTCCTCCCGCGGTCGCAAAATCACCCCGTCGAATGGTCGAAAACCGCATGAAACTTCGTCGGATCCATGCGGTTTGCGCCCAATCGTTGGGTGTCATTTCCAGGGATGCTGAGGGCCCGCGCTTGCACGGGGCAGCGGCTTGCCGCCGCCCCGTGCGCCGCACCAGCAGGTCGGGAGAGGCTCGAAGTCTTGAGCGCCGAAGGCGCCGCAGGGAACTCTTGACGCCGAGACCCGACCTGCTACGCGCGCGGCCCCAACGTCGCCGGAAAATCGGCGCGAGGACGGTCACGCCGAGCTGAGCACCAGCCCGTCGTCGCCCCGCTCGACAGCGACCGCGCCACCGTCCTGGACGCTGCCACCGATGAGCAGCCGGGCGAGCGGGTCGCCGATGGCGCTCTGGATCAGCCGACGCAGTGGGCGGGCGCCGTACGCCGGGTCGTAGCCGGTTTCGGCCAGCCACATCCGGGCGTCGTCGGACACCGACAGCGTGATGCGCCGCATGGCCAGCCGCTTCTCGAGCAGCACCAGCTGAAGGTCGACGATGTGGGCCAGGTCGTCGCGGCTCAGCGCGTCGAACAGCACTACCTCGTCGAGCCGGTTGAGGAACTCCGGCTTGAAGTGCGCGCGGACGACGCCCATCACCGACTCCTTCCTGACCACCGGGTCGAGCGTCGGGTCGACGAGGAACGCCGAGCCGAGGTTGCTGGTCAGGATCAGCAGCGTGTTGCGAAAGTCGACCGTGCGGCCCTGGCTGTCGGTCAGCCGGCCGTCGTCGAGCACCTGCAGCAGGACGTCGAAGACCTCGGGGTGAGCCTTCTCGACCTCGTCGAGCAGCACCACCGAGTAGGGCCGGCGACGGACAGCCTCGGTCAGCTGGCCACCCTCGTCGTAGCCGACATAGCCGGGAGGTGCACCGACCAGCCTGGCCACCGAGTGCTTCTCGGAGTACTCGCTCATGTCGAGCCGCACGATCGCCCGCTCGTCGTCGAACAGGAAGTCGGCCAGCGCCTTCGCGAGTTCGGTCTTGCCGGTGCCGGTCGGGCCGAGGAACAGGAACGAACCGGTCGGCCGGTTGGGGTCGCTGATGCCGGCCCGCGAGCGTCGTACGGCGTCACTCACCGCGCCGACGGCCTCGCGCTGCCCGATCAGCCGCTCACCGAGGACGCCCTCCATCTCCAGCAGCTTGGCGGTCTCGCCCTGCAGCATCTTGCCGGTAGGGATGCCGGTCCAGGCCTCGACCACCTCGGCGATCTGCTCGGCGCCGACCTCCTCGCCGACGAGCGGCTCGAGGTCGGATTTCTCGGTCACCTCGACGGATGCCAGCTTCTTCTCGAGCTCGGGGATCTTGCCGTAGAGGATCTCGCTGGCCTCGGCGAGCTTGCCTTCGCGCGCCAGCTTGTCGGCGTGCACGCGCACCGTGTCGAGCCGGCGACGCAGCTCGCCCTCGTCCTCGAGCGTGGACTTCTCCTGCTCCCAGCGGACCTCCAGGGCACGCAGCTCCTCCTCATGGTCCGCAAGGTCGGCGCGCAGGACGGCCAGCCGCTCGACCGACGCGTCGTCGGACTCCTTGGCCAGCGCGAACTCCTCCATCTTGAGCCGCTCGACCCGCCGACGGAGCTGGTCGATCTCCTCGGGCGACGACTCGATCTCCATCCGCAGCCGGGAGGCCGCCTCGTCGATCAGGTCGATCGCCTTGTCGGGCAGCTGACGGCCGGTGATGTAGCGGTCACTCAGCGTCGCGGCCGCGACGAGCGCGGCGTCGGTGATGCGCACGCCGTGGTGCGCTTCGTACTTCTCCTGGATGCCGCGCAGGATCTGAATGGTGTCCTCGACACTCGGCTCGCCGACGAACACCTGCTGGAAGCGGCGTTCGAGGGCGGGGTCCTTCTCGATGCGCTCGCGGTACTCGTCGAGAGTGGTCGCGCCGATCATGTGCAGCTCACCGCGCGCGAGCATCGGCTTGAGCATGTTGCCGGCGTCCATCGCGGAGTCGCCCCCGGCACCAGCGCCGACGACCGTGTGCAGCTCGTCGATGAACGTGATGACCTGCCCGCCGGCGTCCTTGATCTCCTCGAGCACGGCCTTGAGCCGCTCCTCGAACTCGCCGCGGTACTTCGCGCCCGCCACCATCGCGGCCAGGTCGAGGCTGAGCACGCGCCGTCCCTTGAGCGAATCGGGGACGTCTCCGGCCACGACACGCTGGGCGAGTCCTTCGACAACGGCGGTCTTTCCGACGCCCGGCTCGCCGATCAGCACCGGGTTGTTCTTGGTACGCCGCGACAGCACCTGGATGACCCGGCGGATCTCCGCGTCCCGGCCGATGACCGGGTCGAGACGGCCCTCTTCGGCGGCCTCGGTGAGGTCGACGGAGTACTTGTCGAGCGCCTCGTACGTCGACTCCGCCTCCTGGCTGGTCACCCGGCGGTTGCCGCGGACGGCGGTCACGCCCTCACGCAGTCCGTCGGCCGTGAGCCCGGCGTCGGTGAGCACCTTCATCGCCGACGACTCGACGGTCGCCAGCGAGATGAGCAGGTGCTCGGTCGCGACGTAGTCGTCCTTCATCGACGAGGCCAGGTCCAGCGCCCCGGCCAGCACCCGCGTGAGAGCGGCGGAGGCGGAGGGCTGGGCCACGGTGGAGCCGGTGGCGCGCGGCAGCGCGTCCAGCCCGGCCTGTGCCCGGGCGGTCAGCGAGTCGGCGTCGACGCCGGCCTTGGTGACCAGCGCCCGCGCCGTACCGCCGTCCTGCCGGAGCAGTGCCACGAGCAGGTGGACGGGTTCGGTGACCGTGTTGCCCGCCGTGGTGGCGGCGAGCTGTGCGGCCTCGATGACCTCGCGGCTACGGGTGGTGAACTTCTCGGCTCCGAACTGGCTCAATGCGGCTCCTGCTCCTGTCGTACCGGCGGCACATGCGTGCCCCCGGGTCACTCTCTCGTCACTCGGCTCAACACGCCACAAGTTGAGTCCATTCCACTCAACTCTGGGCTCGATCAGATCGGGCGCGCGCACCCCGACAGCGCACGACGGACACCCACGACCACTAGCATGACCACGCAGTCCAGGCTGGAGGATGATGGTGAAGCTGTTTCGCAAACAGGCGAGTCCTGTCGATGCCCCCGTCGAGGCACCCGCCCCGGTCGAGGAGAAGCCGATCAGAGTGGTCGTGGTCGACGACGACGACGACCTGCGCGGCGTCCTGCGCATCGCGCTCGAGTCGCGGGGCTTCGACATCCTCGGCGACACCGCCGACGCGATGGCCGCGCTCGAGGTGGTGCGCGAGGGACAGCCCGACATCATCCTGCTCGACCTCGCCATGCCCGAGGTGACCGGTCTCGAGGTGCTGCCGCTGCTCCTGGAGCAGTCGCCGCGCTCCAAGATCGTCATCTGCTCGGCGATCAGCGCAACCCACATGACCGAGGCCGCGCTCGACGCGGGAGCCGACGCCTACATCATCAAGGGCGTCTCGGCGAAGACCCTGATCGCGCACCTCCACCGGGTTGCGCAGGCCGGCCCCGTGCGCCCGGTGCGCCCCTACCCGCTCGGCCGCGACTACGTCGAGCCGACCTCCCCTACCGCCGGGTGACCCAGCTAGAGCTCGCGTCCGACTGCTCGCGCTGCTTCGGACTCTGCTGCGTGCTGCTGCCGTTCCGCGCCGAGTCGGGCTTCGGCGAGGACAAGCAGAGCGGCACCCCCTGCGGCCACCTGGGCGCCGACGACGGCTGCGGCATCCACGACGACCTGCGCGATCGCGGCTGGCCGGGCTGCACCGTCTTCGAGTGCTTCGGCGCCGGTCAGCAGGTCTCGCAGGTGACGTACGCCGGCACGTCGTGGCGCGAGAGCGACAACCTGGGCGAGATGGCCGCCGTACTCTCCGTGATGCGCCAGCTGCACGAGATGCTCGTCCACCTCACCGAGGTCGGGCGCACCTCGCCGTCACCGGTCGCGGCCCGGCTCGTCGAGCGCATCACCACCATGACCTCGCAGCCGCCCGAAGCCGTGCTGGCCATCGACATCGACGAACTGCTGGCCGAGGTGTCCGCAGAGCTGCGGTCGGCCAGTGCACGCATCCGCGGCGAAGCCGGCACCGACCGCACGGGCGCCGACCTGTCCGGCCACGACCTCCGCGACGTGCCGTTGCGTCTCGTCACCTTGCGCAGCGCCCTGCTGCTCGGCGCCGGCCTGTCCGGCTGCGACCTCACGGGCACGGACCTGCTAGGGGCCGACCTGCGGGGCGCCGACGTCTGCGGGGCCGACCTCTCGGGCGCTCTCTTTCTCACCCAGCCGCAGGTCAACGCGACCCGCGGCGATGCGGACACTCGGCTGCCCGACGGGCTGTCGCGGCCGGGCCACTGGGGCTAGCGCTGGCGGCGCCAGACCACCATCTGGTTGCTGGTCAATGGCGTGCGCAGCACCGGCAGCCGGCTGGTGGGAGCGCTGACCGCCGAGGGAGTACGACGCAGCGCGTCGCGCATGGACCCCAGCTCGGCGGCGAGCTCGGCGTTGCGAGCGCGGAGCGCGGTGACCTGGTCCTCGAGCTCGAGGATCCGGCGTACGCCCTCGATGCCGATGCCCTGCGACGTCAGGTTGGCGATGAGCCGCAGCAGCTCGAGGTCGCGGTGGGAGTAGCGCCGCCCGCCGCCGCCGGTGCGGCCCGGCGTGATCAGCCCCATCCGCTCGTAGGTGCGCAGCGTCTGCGGGTGCAGCCCGGTGAGCTCGGCGGCCACCGAGATGACGTAGACGGCCGCGTCGGGCAGCGGCGCCGCGAACCCGGTCATGACTCGAAGAGGTTGGCGCGCAGCGGGATGCGCGCAGTCGCGGTGCGGTAGGCCTCGATCGCCTCACGCGCAGCCGGTTCCAAAGTGGCGGGCACCTGCACCTGCACGGTCGCGAGCAGGTCACCGAGCGTGCCGTCCTTGCGGGTGGCACCCTTGCCGCGGACCCGGAACGTGCGCCCGTTGGGCGTGCCGGCCGGGATCTTCAGGGTGACCGGCGAGCCGCCGAGGGTCGGCACGGTTATCTCGGCGCCGAGGGCGGCCTCGGCGAACGACACGGGTACGTCGATCGTGAGGTTGTCGTCCTTGCGACCGAACAGGCGGTGACCGCTGACCTTGACGACCACGAACAGGTCACCGTGCGGGCCGCCGTTCTCGCCGACGGCGCCCTTGCCCTTGACGCGGATCTTCTGGCCGCTCTTCACGCCGGCCGGGATGCGCGCCTGGATCGTGCGCGCCGAGAGCCCGCGCCCGTTGCCGTGGCAGGTCGGGCAGGGCTCGTCGTACACGAGCTGGCGACCGCCGCACGCGGGGCAGGTCTCGTTCATCGAGAACGCCCCGCCGACCGAGGCCACGACATAGCCGGCGCCCTCGCACTCGGGGCAGACGTGCGGTCGGGTGCCGGGCTTGCCACCGGTGCCGTTGCAGTCGGGGCAGGGCGCGTCGGAGGTGAGCCGCAGCGAGACGGTCACCCCCTGGATCGCGTCGGTGAAGCCGATGGTGGCCGTCGTCTCGACGTCGGCGCCCTTGCGGGGCCTCTCCTGCGCCCGGGTGCGGGTGCCACGGTTGCCGAAGATGTCGCCGAACATCTCGCCGAACCCGCCACCACCGCCAGCGCCCCGATCGCGCAGGAAGTCGTTGATGTCGAAGCCGGTCCCGCCGGCCTCGCCGTAGGAGCCGCCCGCGAATCCTCCGGAGCGGTAGAGCTCGCGCATCTGGTCGTACTTGGCGCGCTTCTCGGCGTCGCCCACGACGTCGTACGCCTCGGCGACGGACTTGAACTTGTCGTGCTTCGCCGCGTCGCCCGGGTTGGAGTCGGGGTGGTTCTCGCGCGCCAGCTTGCGATAGGCCTTCTTGATCTCGTCGGCCGTGGCGTCCTTCTTGACGCCGAGCACGGCGTAGAAGTCCTTGCTCGCCCAGTCGGCACGCATGCCGTCAGTTGCGCTCATGCGCGCCTCCCCTCGCTGTCGTCACGTCTGTCTTGCGCTTCAGGCCGGGCCGGCAGGGTCGACGACCAGGACCTGCGCCGCGCGTACGACGCGGTTGCCGATCTTGTAGCCCGCCTTGGCGATCACCTTGCAGGTGGTCACCTCGACCTCGGCATCTTCGCCGATGTGGCTGAGTGCTTCGTGGATCGTCGGGTCGAACGGGTCGCCCACGGTCCCGAACTTCGTCAGCCCGAGCCCGGTCACGACCCGTTCGAGCTGGTCGGCCACCGTCTGGAAGCCATCGTCGAGCGACCCGTGCTCACGCGCGCGGTCGATGGTGTCGAGCACCTCGGTGATCGGTGCGAGCACGGCGTACGTCGCGTTCTCGCGGATCAGGTCGCGATCACGGTCGACGCGGCGCTTGTAGTTGAGGAACTCGGCCTGGAGCCGCTGCAGGTCGGCGGTGCGCTCGGCCAGCGCCGCCGACTCGACACTCTCGACGTCTTCCAACTCCGCGAGGTCCTGGGGCTCCAGGGGAGCACCCTCCTCGAGGAAGTTGTCGACGCCGCTGGTGTCGTCGCCGGCGCCCGGCCGGGCCGGGGCGCCCGTGGACGGATCCACGGGCGCCTCGACCTCGGACTCATTAGCCATCTCGGCTGCAGCGTCACCGAACGAATCGGTCACTTGTTCTCACCCTCGGCGTCGGACGCGCCCTCGGCGGGCCGGTCGCCGGCCGGCTCCTCGGCCTCGTCCACGATCTCGGCGTCGACGACATCGTCGTCGGCGTCGCCCGTGGCCTCGCTGTTGCCACCGGCAGCGGCCTGGTCGGCCTCCGCGGCGGCGTACATCGCGGCGCCCATCTTCTGGCTGGACTCGTTGAGCTTGGTGACACCGGCGGTGATGTCGTCACCGGAGGCCTCGGCGTTCTCGAGCGTCGCCTTGAGGGCGTCGACGTCGGCCTGGACCTCGGTCTTGACGTCCTCGGGGATCTTCTCGTCGTTCTCGCCGAGGAACTTCTCGGTCGAGTAGACGAGCCCGTCGGCCTGGTTGCGAGCGTCGACGGCCGCGCGACGCTGGGCGTCCTCCTCGGCGTACTGCTCGGCCTCCTTGACCATCCGGTCGATCTCGTCCTTGCCGAGCGCCGAGCCACCGGAGATCGTCATCGACTGCTCGCGGCCGGACGCGTGGTCCTTGGCGGAGACGTGCACGATGCCGTTGGCGTCGATGTCGAAAGTGACCTCGATCTTGGGGATGCCCCGCGGCGCGGGCGGCAGACCGGTGAGCTCGAAGTTGCCGAGCGGCTGGTTCTGCGCCCACATCTGGCGCTCGCCCTGGGCGACCTTGATCTCGACCGACGGCTGGTTGTCGTCAGCTGTCGTGAAGATCTCGGACCGCTTGGTCGGGATAGTCGTGTTGCGCTCGATCAGGGTGGTCATGACGCCGCCCTTGGTCTCGATGCCGAGCGAGAGCGGGGTGACGTCGAGGAGCAGGACGTCCTTGACCTCGCCCTTGAGCACGCCGGCCTGCAGGGCCGCGCCGACGGCGACGACCTCGTCGGGGTTGACGCCCTTGTTGGGCTGCTTGCCGCCGAGGAGCTCGGTGACCAGCTCGCTGACGGCTGGCATCCGGGTGGAGCCACCGACAAGCACGACATGGTCGATCTTGTCGACGGCGACGCCACCGTCCTTGAGGACGTTCTGGAACGGCGACTTGGTGCGGTCGAGCAGGTCCGAGGTCATCTTCTGGAACTCGCTGCGGGTCAGCTTCTCCTCGAAGTGCAGCGGGCCGGACTCGCCGTGCGTGATGTAGGGCAGGTGGACCGTGGTCTCGCTCGAGGACGACAGCTCGATCTTCGCCTTCTCGGCGGCCTCCTGGAGGCGCTGCTTGGCGATCTTGTCGGCCGCGAGGTCGACGCCGTTGTTGTCCTTGAACTTCTTGACCATCCACTCGACGACGCGGTTGTCCCAGTCGTCACCACCCAGGTGGTTGTCGCCCGAGGTGGCCTTGACCTCGACGACGCCCTCGCCGATCTCGAGCAGGGACACGTCGAACGTGCCGCCACCGAGGTCGAAGACGAGGATCGTCTGGTCGTCGCCCTTGTCGAGGCCGTATGCCAGCGCGGCCGCGGTCGGCTCGTTGACGATGCGGCTCACGTTGAGGCCCGCGATCTCGCCGGCCTCCTTGGTGGCCTGCCGCTGCGCGTCGGAGAAGTACGCCGGGACGGTGATCACCGCGTCGGTGACCGGCTCACCGAGGTAGGCCTCGGCGTCCCGCTTGAGCTTCTGCAGCACGAACGCGCTGATCTGCTGGGGGGTGAAGGACTTGTCGTCGATGTCGACCTTCCAGTCAGTGCCCATGTGGCGCTTGACCGAACGGATGGTGCGATCGACGTTGGTGACGGCCTGGCGCTTGGCCACTTCGCCGACGAGTACCTCGCCGGACTTCGCGAACGCGACCACCGACGGGGTGGTGCGGGCGCCTTCTGCGTTGGCGATGACGGTGGGTTCGCCACCTTCAAGGACGGATACGACAGAGTTCGTCGTACCGAGGTCGATGCCGACCGCGCGAGCCATGGGTTACCTCCGGTGTGAGTCTGTGGATGCGGCCATCCTGCGCCGCTGCGGCGAGTCTGGCAAACAAGTTGAGCCGAATCAACTCAAGTTCGTTCACGGGGCTCAACGCATGGGTGATCGGTCTTTGTTCCCGGTGGCCGCACTTGAGTTCGGCACGCGATCCGCCACACGGTCACATTTCGGCTCAAGCACCCGCAGGCTCGGCCCGGGAGACCGACTTTCTCGACGCCGCACTCGCCCTCGCCGACATCCCAGGCGTCGAGCGCTTCGAGCAGCTACGCCAGACCAGCGCGAAGAACGACTTCACGTTCGGCTTCTCCATGGAGTTCGCCGACCAGGCGGCGTACGACGCCTACAACGAGCACCCGGCACACACGGCGTTCGTCGCCGACCGGTGGGCTGTCGAGGTCGAGGACTTCCTCGAGATCGACTACGAGCCGCTCGGATAGTCGCCCAACTCGTTCGTGGCTACTGAGGTCGCAGGCAGGTCAGGAACGACATGCAGGGCAGGCGCATCGACTGCGCCGTCCTGCGAGGAGTAGTCAGTCGAGTTCAGCGCGGCCGGCACCGTCTCGTCAACCTCGGGCGGAGCCGCATGGGTGGGGCGCAGCTTGGGTGGGGCTGCGGACCATGCGCGCAGCGAGCCGAGCACCTCGGCGTAGAAGCCATCGACGGAGTCGAGGACCGAGTCGATGAAACTGCCACGACCGCGGCCGCGCTTCTTGCCCAGCGGCTTCGTCGCCGCCACCCGGAACGCCCGCAGATCTCGCATGGGGTCGGCAATGAGAAGTGTCGGGTTCTCCCGCACGGCAGCGAGAAGGGCAGCCCTCGTCGAGCCCCGACCGTGAGTAACGAACGCCTCGACACGAGTCCCGTCTGGCGACGACTTGAGCTGTCGCAGAAGCCAGTTCACCCGGGTCGTCGCGCGCCCTTCGGCAGGTGCGTCGACATCGACGTGGCATGTGACTGTGGACGCCCTCAGATCAGCCGTGACGACCAAGGCGCCCACGGTGTCCGGAATCCGGATCAGGCCGGACATCACTCCCGTCTGGCACAGAGACTCGGCGAGCGCCTGGCTGCGGAGTTCGGGGTCGGCCATCTCCTTGCGAGTCAGGACAGGAACGACCTCGGTTCCGAGCTGGCGTCCGAGTTGCAGGCTGGCGAATCGCAAGAGAGCGTCGAAGCGTGAGGTGACTTCTGGAATGGACTTGTCTCCAGGGCGCAACGTGCCCGCGGCGACGGCTTCGCGAACCGTGACCCACGCCTCGCCCATGTCGTCGAACTCCAGCGCCCCGGACTTGCCGTGCTCCAGATAGCGGATGAGCTCGCCCAAGATCCACGCTTGCTCAGGGTCGACAACGCCGCGGAACTCCTTCTGCATGACGGCATCGGCCAACACCTGCGACCAGGAGATGTGATGCAGCTCCACCTTCTTGGTCTTGCGTCGATCCACGTGCGTGGGGTGCTGACCGGCGATCGCGGGGATCTCGTTGGAGATGGTGATGACCGCGTCGTAACCTTCGTTGCGGGCGATGTCGAGGTAGTTCTCGAGCTGCTGGGTGGCCAAGCGGTTGGGACCGGTCTTGACCTCCACCAGCGCAGTCCAGGACGTGCTCCCGCGAGTCACACGGATGAGGCCATCGGGATAGAGGCGCTGCTCGCCGAGGAGGAACGGGACCTCGATGTAGCACTCCAGGCTGCCTGCCGGTGCGCCGAAGGGCTTCAGGAACCCGCGCCCGAACTCCTTCACAGCGCCGAGCACCGCCAGCAGCGCCGAGGTCGCGCGTCGTTCCTGCTCCTCGGCTCCGTTGATGCCCGATGTCGGAATCAGCCTTGCCTCATGCCACGACTCTTCGGCCACGCCGCCCCCTAGTCCGATGTCCGCGCACAGCTTCAGCAGCCGACGCGATCGTGTGACCGTACCCGCCGCGAGCGGCACCGGCCTGACAGTTCGACACAAGTCCTACAACGGGCCGAGAGTGCGTGACGCCGGCGCCGCGCCTCACTCGCGGCGGTGGAAGCGGGTGTCGCCGTTGGGCATGGTGGTGCGCGTGTAGCCGGGGTCGTGGGCGCGGTGGTGGTGCCAGGAGCAGTAGAGGACTCCGTTGGCGAGGTCAGTCGGGCCCGCTCGGGACCATGAATCACGGTGGCGGGCTTCGCACCAGGGTGCGGGAATGGTGCAGCCTTCGGCGCGGCACGTCCTGTCGCGGACGGCGAGGGCTTTGCGTTGCGCCCGAGTGAAGAGGCGGGCAGTGCGGCCGAGGTCGAGGACCTCCGACGCGGTGCCAAGCACGGCGGGGATGAGGTTTGCGGTGCAGGCGAGCCGGCGGGCTTCGCTGGCGGAGATCCGGCCGGTGGCTCCGACGTCGGCGGCCCCGAGGCCGGTGAGGAGCGCCTGGTGGTCGATGGTGACGATGACGGTGGTGGCGTCGCCACCGTGCAAGGGGAGTCGGTGCGGATCGAGAGTTTCGATCAGGGCACCGAAGGCGCTGCCGAGCTTGCGGTAGTGCGGCACCTTCTCGCCGGGCTGACCCGTTGCCTGGCGGGGTGAGGTGAAGGCGTTCAGACACGTCAGGAGCCGGTCAGCCAAGGTGTCGGCTAGGCGGATGTTGACCACGGTGGTGCCGTCACCGACCCGGCGGGTGAAGAGCGTGGCCGCTTGCCGGGCTCGAGCTTCTTCGACTTCCAGGGCGCGGCGTTCGTGGTCTTCGCCGATCTGGGGTGCGACAACGTCGAGGACTCGGCGGCCCAGGCGCTTAAGGTCGGTCGGCCCGAACCGGGCGGCTTGGGCGACGAGGTGCGTTTCGGCCAGCTCGACAGTGTCGGCGGGCAGGTCGCCGGGCAGGGCATCGAGGGCCGCGACCAGGACGTGAGCCTGATCGAGGTTGACCGCGCCATCGGCAAACCCAGCTCCGAGCAGCGGCCAGCGTCGGTCCAGAGTTTGGGCGAGCCGGGTCTCGCGAGCCAGCCGAGCCCGGTCGGCCCGGGTGCGCGCCGCCAGCCAGGACGCAATCCCGTGGTGTCCATCGACCGCGGCGACGTCATCTCCGGCTGCCATCACCCGGAGCCGGGCGGCCGCGATCTGGTCGCAGAGCCGGGTCAGTCGCAGCAACGCCTCGCGTCTTTCGGCTACGGAAAGCAGGTGAACCGGCGCGGCCGCGATATCGGCGACGTCGGCCTCGAGAGTGGCGAGGCGGCCCAGGACAGGGCGGGTGAGCTGGTCGATCATCGGCAACTCCTCAACGGCTTCCGCGCATGCGAACGTATGTTCGATTATATCCACTTGATTGGAGTCTGTCGAGGTGCGGAAGGCGCCCTGTGGAACGTTCGCGGCATCGGCTTCGAGGCTCGAACATGTTGCAAGTTCGTGCACTGCGCAAACCTGTGGGGACGCGTTCGTTGACGCCACGTCGGTTGATTGCGAGTTTCTGCAGAGGACCCGCGCACCCTTATAGCGGGGACACCCACCCGGGTCTGATCGACCCGCCTCTCGGAAGAGACATGCACATGACCACATCACCTGTCCGCAAGACGGGCGCCCTCGCGGCGCTCGCACTCGCGGCCTCCACCCTGGGCCTCAGCCTGCCCGCCACCTCGGCCCAGGCGGCCGACGACAACATCTCCCTGCAGGGCGCCCAGGACGCCGTGTCGACCTGGGTCGGCAAGCACGACGCCAAGCTCAAGCGAGCCGACGGCGACGCGTTCCGCAAGGCCGGCACCTACCGGGGCGACAACGGCACCGTTGCCGTCGCCTACGAGCGCACCCACGAAGGGCTGCCGGTCATCGGCGGTGACTTCGTGGTCATGACCGACAAGGCCGGCCAGGTCATCAGCAGCTCCGTGGCGCAGACCCAGACCGTCGACGTCGCCTCGACCACCGCGACCGTCGACGCGGCCCGCGCTGCCGACGTGTCCCGCGGCCAGCTCGA
The DNA here is from genome assembly GCF_023208195.1 of Nocardioides sp. InS609-2. NCBI lineage: Bacteria > Bacillati > Actinomycetota > Actinomycetes > Propionibacteriales > Nocardioidaceae > Nocardioides > Nocardioides sp. InS609-2. The sequence continues at coordinate 2,135,197 of NZ_CP060034.1, forward strand.
CACCGTCGAGGGAGCCGAGCCGAGCCGGCTCGTCGTCGTACAGGACGGCGCGACCTCCAAGCTGGCCTGGGAGACCATCGTCCGCGGCACCGACAACGGCGAGGCCTCGCGCCAGTCGGTCTACGTCGACGCCCGCGACGCCAAGGTGCTCAGCACCACCGAACACGTCATCTACGGCCAGGGCAACGCGGCGTACAGCGGCCCGAACCCGCTGACCCTCAACACCAGCCTGTCCGGCAGCACCTACTCGATGACGGACCCGGCCTCCACGACCCGCGTCTGCCAGGACGCCGCCAACAACCAGACCTTCTCCGGCACCGACGACGTCTGGGGCAACGGCGTCGCCACCAGCCGCGAGACCGGCTGCGTCGACGCGTTCAAGGCCACGCAGGACATGAAGGGCATGCTCACCACCTGGCTCGGCCGCAACGGTGAGAACGGCAGCGGCGGCTGGGTGCCGATGCGCGTCGGCCTCAACGACATCAACGCCTACTACGACGGCACCCAGGTGCAGATCGGCCACAGCCAGGCCGGCAACTGGATCGGCTCGCTCGACGTCGTTGCGCACGAGTACGGCCACGGCATCGACGACAAGACCCCCGGCGGCATCTCCGGCGGCGGCACGCAGGAGTTCGTCGGTGACGTCTTCGGCGCCCTGACCGAGGCCTACTCCAACCAGACCGGTTCGTACGACGTGCCCGACTACACCGTCGGCGAGGAGATCGACCTCGTCGGCCAGGGCCCGATCCGCAACATGTACAACCCGTCGGCCGTCGGCGACCCCAACTGCTACTCGAGCTCGATCCCGAGCACCGAGGTGCACGCGGCAGCCGGCCCGGGCAACCACTGGTTCTACCTGCTCGCCGAGGGCACCAACCCCTCCGGCAAGCCTGCCAGCACCACCTGCAACGGCTCCACCGGCCTGACCGGCATCGGCATCCAGACCGCCGGCAAGATCTTCTACAACGCCATGCTGCTCAAGACCTCGGGTGCCAACTACCTGAAGTACCGCACCTGGACGCTGCAGGCCGCGAAGAACCTGACGCCCACCGACTGCACCAACTTCAACAAGGTCAAGGCCGCCTGGGACGCCGTCTCGGTGCCCGCGCAGACCGCTGACCCGACCTGTGGCACCACCCCGCCCCCCACCGGCGGCAACCTGCTGCTCAACCCGGGCTTCGAGTCGGGCGCAACGAGCTGGACCGGCACGACCGGCGCTATCACCAACAACACCGGCAGGCCGGCCCGCACCGGCACGTGGAAGGCCTGGCTGGGCGGCAACGGCTCGACGTCGACCGAGACGGTCTCCCAGAACGTGACCGTCCCCTCGACCGCCACCGCGGCGGCGCTGTCCTACTGGATCCGCACCGACACCGCCGAGTCCGGCTCCACGGCCTACGACACGATGCGCGTCCAGGTGGTCGTCGACGGTGTCACCACGACGCTCAAGACGTTCAGCAACGTGGGCACCAACGCGACGTACACGAACTTCAGCCACAGCCTGCTCGCCTACAAGGGCAAGACGGTCACGGTGAAGTTCCTGATGAACGAGGACTCGTCGCTGCAGACGAGCTTCGTGGTCGACGACACCGCGGTCAACGTGTCGTGACCTGATCCACCTCACCTCGAACGCCGGCGGTTGTTGCTCGGGCAGCAGCCGCCGGCGTTCGTCGTCCTCGCACCTGTGCTCCACGAACCAGGAGAACCCATGAAGCGCCTCCCGCTCCGCACCACCTTCGCCGTCGCAGCGGCCGCGACGGCCCTCGTCGCGGCCGGTGTGCCTACCACCGCCGCCGTCCCGGCCACCCCCGCTGCCCTCGCCGGCCCGGACATCTCCGTGACCAACACCGCCGCCCACCTCGACCAGCTCCAGGCCATCGCTACGGCCAACGGCGGCAACCGCGCCACCGGCCGGCCGGGCTACCTCGCCTCGGTCAACTGGGTGAAGTCGAAGCTCGACGCCGCCGGCTACACGACCACCGTGCAGCAGTTCTCGACCTCGTCGGGCACGTCGTACAACCTGGTCGCGGAGTGGCCCGCCGGCGACGCCAACCACGTCGTGATGACCGGCGGCCACCTCGACAGCGTGTCAGCGGGGCCGGGCATCAACGACAACGGCACCGGCTCGGCCGGCATCCTCGAGACCGCGCTGGCGTGGGCGGCGAGCGGCCAGGTGCCGAGGAACCGCGTGAAGTTCGCGTTCTGGGGCGCCGAGGAACAAGGCCTGCTCGGCTCGAAGAACTACATGGCCAACCTGCCGACCGCGGAGAAGGACAAGATCGAGCTCTACCTGAACTTCGACATGATCGGCTCGCCCAACCCCGGCTACTTCGTGTACGACGACAACGCGGCCGGCAACGGAGCGCGCGACGACCTGACGTCGTACTTCGACTCCGTGGGTGTGCCGTGGGAGTACATCGACGTGCAGGGTCGCTCCGACCACGCGGCGTTCCGCACGTACGGCATCCCGACCGCCGGCACTTACACCGGCGCCGAGGAGTACAAGACCGCGGCACAGGCACAGAAGTGGGGCGGCACGGCCAACGCGCCGTTCGACCCGTGCTACCACGCGTCCTGCGACACCCGGGCCAACGTCAACACCACCGCGCTCGATCGCAACATCGACGCGATCGGCCACATGGTGTGGAGCTACGCGCAGAAGACATACGGCACGACGCTGCCGCCGACCGGCGAGAATCTCGTCAAGAACCCGAGCTTCGAGTCCGGCGCGGTGAGCTGGACGGGCACTTCGGGCGCGATCACCACCAACACCGGCCGGCCCGCGCGCACTGGCACGTGGAAGGCTTGGCTCGGCGGCAACGGCCGCACCACCACCGAGAACATCACCCAGTCGGTGGCGATCCCGGCCTCTGCGACCACCGCGGCCCTGTCGTTCTGGGTGCGCATCGACACCGCCGAGTCGGGGTCCACGGTCTACGACACCACCAAGGTCCAGGTGGTCAGCGGGACGACGACCTCGACGCTCGGGACGTACTCGAACGCCAACGCGACGGGCAACTACGTGCAGAAGACTCTGGACGTGTCGTCGTACAAGGGGAAGACGGTGTCGGTGAAGTTCCTGACCAACGAGGACGCCTCGCTCCAGACCAGCTTCGTGGTCGACGACGTCTCACTGACGACCGGCTGATGTTCGACTGAAGCCCGGCGGCGGGCGCGGGCACGGGCACGGGCTTAGGGTGGCGCGCATGCGTCCCCGACTGGTCGTCGCCCTCGCCCTCACCGGAGCCCTGCTCACCCCGGCAGCGAGCCTGGCAGCGCGCTCCGCCGATGCCCCGCCGCCAGAGCTCACCGCGAAGCAGTGCCGGTCGAAGTGGATCGACCTGCGGGCCTTCCATGGCGAGAACGGCAACCCCGGCGGTCCGGTGCCGGCCCTCAGCCAGCGCTGGAAGGCGCGCTACGTGAAGGCCGGCCGGCTCGGACAGCACGCCGGAGCGACCAGCTGCCAGACCCGGCTCAAGGCCTTCCGTCAGCACTGGAGAAGGCTCGAAGGCCTCCAGTACGACCTGTACGACGTCGACCCGCGCGGCAGCCTGGCCGGCGCCGAGGCCGACCGCCTGCACGCCCTCGAGCGCGACCACACCACCAAGCTGTCACCGGAGCTGGAGGGCGAGTTCGCGACCGCCCGGCGCGAGGCCCCGCTGGCGGTCGCCGACCTGGCGGGCGTCCTTGCCGGGGCGCCCGGCGTCGACGTCGACGACCGCCCCGAGGTGCGCGACTACCTGCACGCGGTCGACACGGTCGCGGCGCTCAGCACCCACGTCGTGGAGTTCGACCGCGCCATCGGCGTGATCTCCGACGCGGAGCTGAGTGAGGAGTAGCGCCGCGGGGAATGTTTCCCCGCCGGTCGTTGTAGGCCCCTGTATGACTGTCCCAAGGATCGAGCTCATCAACGGCACGTCCATCCCCCAGCTGGGTTTCGGGGTCGCCCAGGTGTCGCCGGAGGACACCGCCGACACAGTCCGCAAGGCCCTCGAGGTCGGCTACCGCCACATCGACACCGCGCAGATGTACGAGAACGAGGCGGGTGTGGGTGAGGCGATCCGTGCCGCCGGTATCCCCCGCGACGAGCTCTACATCACCTCCAAGCTCAACACCGGCTTCCACCGGCCCGAGGACGCCCGGGTCGGCTTCGGCGAGACGCTGGAGCGTCTCGGTCTCGACCGGATCGATCTGTTCCTCATCCACTGGCCGATGCCCACGCAGTACGACGGCGACTTCGTCTCCACGTGGAAGACGCTGGGCGAGTTCGTGGAGGACGGTCGGGCCGCCTCGATCGGCGTCTCGAACTTCCAGCCCGACCACCTCGACAAGATCGTGGCCGAGACAGGCGTCGTACCCGTGGTCAACCAGGTCGAGGTGCACCCGTTCTTCGCCAATGAGGGCGTCCGCTCGGCCAACGCCAAGCACGGCGTCGTCACCGAGGCGTGGTCGCCGATCGCGCAGGGCACGGTCAGCGACGACGACACCATCGGCGAGATCGCGACTCTGGTCGGCAGGTCGCCGGCCCAGGTGGCGCTGCGCTGGCACATCCAGCGCGGCGACGTCATCTTCCCGAAGTCGACGAAGGTGGAGCGGATGAAGCAGAACTTCGAGATCTTCGACTTCGAACTGTCGCCCAACGCGATGTCGACCCTCGACGAGCTCGACCGCGGCGAAGCGGGCCGGCTCGGCCCGAACCCGGACGTCTTCGACTACATTCCGAGCTGACTGCTCCTGCCCCACTGCTCCAGCAGGTGGGCAAGCCGGCTGCGCTCCAGGTCGCTGAGATCGGAGATCAGCCGGTGCTCGTTGGCCATGTGCTCGCCGACCAGTCTGTCGACGAGCTCGAACCCGGCCGTGGTGAGCCTGATCCGCCGCGACCGGGCGTCGTCTGCGCACACCTCGCGGGTGAGCAGGCCCGCACCCTCGAGGCGGTCGAGCCGCTTCGTGACGGCCCCTGACGTCAACACGGTGGTGGCGCTCAGCTCACCGGGCGTCAGCTCGTACGGCGCCCCGGAGCGACGCAGCGAGGCCAGGATGTCGAAGTCGCCGTCGGACAGGCCGGCCGCGGCGAACACCTGGCGCAGCTGCTCGTGCAGCGCGTCGGACAGCCGGTGCAGGCGGCCGATGATGCCCATCGGGGAGACGTCGAGGTCGGGGCGCTCGACGTGCCACTGCTGCATGATCCTGGCGACGTGGTCGGGTTCCATGACTGGACTATATCTTCTTCGGAAGATATTATCTCTTCCATGGAAACTAATCGCGCCGGACTCTCCACGATCCTGCTGACTGCGGTCGCTCCCCTGGCCTGGGGCACGACGTACATCGTCACCGAGCAGTTCCTGCCGCCCGACCGGCCGATGTTCGCCGCGCTGGTCCGGGCGCTGCCCATCGGCCTCGTGCTCCTCGCCTGGCGCCGCCAGCTCCCGCAGGGCGACTGGTGGTGGAAGGCCGTGGTGCTCGGGCTGTGCAACATCGGCGCGTTCTTCCCGCTGATCTTCGTCTCCGCCTACTACCTGCCCGGCGGCCTGGCCGCCACGATCCAGGCGCTGTCGCCGCTGGCTGTGATGGCGCTCGCCTGGCTCCTGATCGGCGAGCGAGCCGGGGTGCTTCGCGTGCTGGCCGCCCTGGTCGGACTCACCGGTGTTGCCTTCCTGGTGCTGGGCAGCCCCGACGGCGTGACGCCTCTGGGGCTCGCCGGCGCGTTCGGCTCCGTGCTGGTCTCGGCCCTCGGCTTCGTGCTGGTCAAGCGCTGGCCGGCGCCGGTCGACCTGCTCACGCTGATGTCATGGCAGCTCGTCGTCGGCGGCCTCTTCCTGCTGCCGGTCGCGTTCCTGATCGAGGGCGCGCCGCCGGCCATCGACGGCCGCGCCGCGTTCGGCTACGCCTGGCTCGCGATCGTGGGCACCGGCCTCGCCTACTTCTGCTGGTTCCGCGGCCTCACCCGGATGCCCGCCGGCGGCACCGCGCTGATCGGCCTCGTCAACCCGGTCGTCGGCACCGTGCTCGGGGTCGCGTTCGCCGCCGAGGCCTTCGGCCTCACCCAGGTGTTCGGGATGCTCCTCGTGCTCGGTGGCGTGCTGGCCGGGCAGCCAGCCGTGGTGGCGCTGCTGCGGCGTACCCAGGAGCCGGCAGCTCCGCTCGACCCCCCGAGAGAGCCTGCGTTGGTAGGGGCCGTCACCCGACGGTGACGACGACCTCGTTGGACTCCATGGCGGTGTCGGTGTCGACGACGCGGAACTTGTTCTTGCCGGAACGGCTGGTCATGACGTACGTCGAGAACGTCTGTTCGCCGACCGAGACCGTCACGGGAAAGTCTGTCCACGCGCCGTCCTCGAACCGCTGGACCTGGAGGATCGCGCCGTCACCCTGGGGGTAGACGCCGGTCAGGTCGATCTGACCCATCGCCGCCACCTGCGTCTGGCCGACCGACAAGGTGATGCCAGTTGCCGGCGGGGTAGAGGACGCGGCGCCGCTCGGCGTGATCGACGGCGTCGGCAGGTTGGGGTCGAGGGTCAGCAGCGGATCGGCGGGCTTCTCGGTCTCGACCGGGTCCGGGAGGAACAGCGACTGGCCGGACGACGCCTGCTCGGTCGAGTCGTCGTCTCCCCCGCCGATGCCGAGCACCTTGGTGCCCATCAGTGCCGTCAGCCCGGCAAGCAGGCCCACGACGAGCCCGACGCCGACCAGCGCAACGAGGCCGGTCAGGACGGGTCGTTCGGTGGGCTCAGACGGGCGGTCCGCCACGGTGGTCTCCAGGTTCTCTTCGACGCACGTACGGCGCCATTGTCCCCGATGGCCAAGGGCGGTCGCGCACACCGGTTGTCCACAGGCCAGCGTCGGCCAGTTTCGGGGCCGCGCTGCTCGGGAAACTTCTCGGCATGACAGACATCGTGCGCATCAGTCCCGGGGTCATGAAGAACGTGGCCCGCCAGCTCGACGTCACCGGGTCCTCGGTGACCAAGGCGGCGAGGATCGCCGCCCCCTGTGAGCTCTTCGCCCTGCCGTACGTCGAGGACTCACTGGCCAACATCAAGCAGGTCGCGCGGTCGATCGGCGCGAACGCCGAGGCGATGTCGACCGACATCGACATGTTCCTCGTGGAGGCCGAGGCCATGGACGGCTTCATCTCCGACCGGTTCATCGACAAGGGGTGGCAGCAATGACCTTCGAGGCGATCTACCTGGGGAAGTACCGGTGCGAGCCCGGTCCCGCCAGGACCTACGCCCAGGAGCTGCGCGAGCTCGGCAAGGCCGCCGGCGAGACCGAGGACGCCTACGCCGTGGGACTCAACCTCGACCGACGCGAGTTCGAGGGCGAGGCCGGCGACAGCTTCCGTGCCCAGTGCAAGGCGCGCATGCTGGCTGCGGCAGAGCTCCGCGCCAACATGGGCCACCTCAGCGAGGCAGCCGGCGAGGCAGCACGAGACGCCCACGACATCGCCATCCTCCTCGACGAGATGGTCGCCATCGCCCACACCGGCGGACTGGTCGTCTCCAGCGACGCGATCCACCCACCCGACAACGCGGTTCGCCGAGAGGACACTCCTGCGCTGGTGCAGGGCTGGCGGGCCTGGGACCAGCTCACGTCCCGCCGCGCGGCCGTCGACGCGTCGTACCACCAGAGCATCGACGACTGGGTCCAGGCGATCGCGCACTACGGCTACAGCGAGTGGGCCCGCGACTCCGTGCCTGCGGGGGCGTGGATCCCGGACACCCATCACGACAAGGGTGACGGGCTGCCCGAGAACCCGGTCATGCACGACAGGATCGCGCCGGTGGAGGTCCCGTCGCAAGTTGCCGCTGCGCTTCTTGGCCGCCACGAGGGTGGACGCTTCGACTCAGACTCCCGTGCCCAGTGGATCGAGGGGCACCGCAACAAGCTCGGCGAGTGGGTGCACGCCCACTGGCAGCCGTTCGGTCCCGACGGCCACGGCACCATCATCTTCGCGACCGACAACCCGCATGCCGGCGAGCACTCGAGCGGCGCCACCAGGGCGCGCTGGGTCGACGGTCGCTGGGAGCCGGTCGTGCCCGACCGGCCGCCGAGCGTCGTGCGCCCGCTCGCCGGCTCCTAAGGGGTCGCGCGAGGTCGGATCAAGCTCTTGACGGGGTGCGTGGGTCAGGAAGACTCTGAAGGCCATACAGGTCCCCATGCCGACACCGCATGCGCCGGTTCCACGCGACTCTTCGCGCCGGCGCACCGCGTTTCGAGGGGCAGCGAGACGGGTGGCGCAGATGAGTGATGGATCGCGGGACGAGCGGGTGCTCGTCGACGAGGACGGACTGCTGGCGCGCTACGCGCAGTGGCGCAGTCGCACGACCGGACGTCAGATCGCTGCGTTGGGGCCCGCAGATCTGAGCGCCACGTCGTACGTCGCGGACGAGGTCATCGTCGACGGCGACGGCGACGACCGCGACCTGGTGGAGGAGCTGGTCGGTCGCTACGGCGCCGAGGTCGTTGCCGACCGCGAGCTCCCCGATCCGCCGGAGCAGCTGCACGTGGAGCAGCGCGGCGTAGCCGACGAGGCTCCCCAGGTCGTCCGCCTGCGGTTCAGCGCACCGCCGCGGGTCGACGGCCGCGACGATCTGTTGCAGCGGGCCGTCCGCGACGGGCGCGAGGTGGACGGTCAGGTCGTTGCCACCTCGGAGATCGGTGCCGCCGTGGCCGCAGTCGTCACGCAGTTCGCCCTCGACGAGCGGCCGATCGGCCTCAACCTGCTCGGCGAGCCGCTGTCGATGCCGCTCGAGACCGCCACCGAGGGCAACGTGCCGGGGGTCGGGGCGAACCCCTTCGCCTGGACGGCGTTCGCCGGACGGTCCCGGATGGTCGAAGCCTGGCAGCTGATGGACTCCATCCGGCAGCTGCGCACGGACCCCTTCGTCGTGCTGGCCGTGCTCGACCGCGGTTTCTGGCTCGATGCCGCCGGCGCGCCCAACGTGGCGCCCGGCCAGCCCGCATCCGATCTCGGTGCGGGGGTCATGCAGATCAACCTCAACGACGAAGGCACTCCGGCTGGTGGGATGGCCCCGAGCGGGATGGCGTGGCACGGCAACGCCGTGGCCAGCTCCAGCGCGGGACTCGTCAACAACGCGGCCGGAGCGGCCGGCAGCGGCGGCACGGTGGCCACCCCGATGCTGTTCCTCACCGACATCTCGATCGACCAGATCCTGCGCTGCGTGCGCATGTGCGCGGCCTGGGGCATCGACGTACTCAACATGAGCATCGGCACGTGGGGCCAGACCGAGCTGTGGTTTCCGACGAGCAGCTGGAACAACACCTTCCAGTTCGCCGCCGACAACGACGTCGTGATGGTCGCGGCCGCCGGCAACGACAACCTGGACCTGCCCGATGACCGAAACGTCCGGCCCGCCACCCGCACCCCTGGCGTGCTCACGATCGGGGCGCTCGACGCGGCCGACAACAAGGCGAGCTTCTCCAACCACGGATCTTCGATCAACCTCTGGGCACCGGGTACCGCCATTCCGGTGGCACCCGACGGAAACAACCCTGCGGGCTCCCGGCCGAGCGGCACGTCTTTCGCCTCACCCATCGTCGCGGGAGTCGCAGCGATGATGCGCAGTGCCAACCCGGCGCTCAACGCCCACGAGATCCGGCGACTGCTGGTGGAGACGGGGTGGAACGGCTCCGGGCCGGTCGGCAAGGGCCTCGACGCGTACGCCGCGCTCTTCGCCGCCGTGAAGCAGACCCTCCCCGACGACAGCGAACCGAACAACACCCCGGCGACGGCACGGGGGCTCATCCCGACCGGCCCGGGCGGTGCGCTCCAGCCCGGCCTCGGTCCGTTCACGGCGAGGTCGACCGCCAACGACCCGGACTACTGGCACTTCACCGTCGACCGGTTCTCGACGGTCACCGTCGCAGTGGACTGGTACGAGCGGCTCGGCACGCTCTTCGTCGCCGTCGAGTCGGACAACCCCGACGCCCGCGGCCCCGACGAGATGACCAGGGGCGGGTCGACCGGTGCCGGCAAGACGACGCTGTCCGGGCTCCTGCCACCCGGCGGCTACCGAGTGCGCGTGGGCGGCACCGGCGTCACGGGCTACCGGCTCCAGGTCATGCGGGCGAGTGCCACGCTGGCGCGGGACCAGTTCGAGGTGAACGACTCCTTAGAGTCCGCCGCCCGGATGCTGTTCCAGGCGTCGAACTGGTCGCCATTCCTGCTGCGCACCTGGGGCCCGGGCACCTATGACGCGACGCTCCACCAGCAGCGGTTCATGTCGCCCTGGATCGGCGGCGGCATCACGTTGGGCACCAACGACGACTGGTTCAGGCTCGAGGTGCCTGCGGCGCTTATCTTCAGCCAGCCGACGGTCTCGGTGTTCGACGCCGATCAGCCCGTCGACGTCGAGCTCTACGACGCGTCACGCACAGTGATCCGCTCGTGGAGGGGCGTGCGCAACATGACCGAACATCCGCCACCCGGGACCACGTGCTATCTGCGGGTGTCGGGCGAGAAGGTCACCCGCTATCGCATCTCGACCCGGATGACCGCCGACCACACCAAGATCCCCGGTCCCTTCGAGGAGGAGCTCGAACTCATCCCGAAGTGGTGGGGCGACCCGCCGCCGGTCGAGCTCTTCGACCCGATCACCCACTACCTCCACGAGGTCGGCAGCGACCGCGGCGAGGGGCCGTTGCTGGCCTTCGCTGGAGTGGCCGACAACCTGCGCATCGAACTGCTCGACCGCGAGGGCTCGGTCATCCGGGAGGCCCGCGAGAAGGGCGAGGCGCTACTGCTCGACACCGAAGGCCTGGAGCCAGGCGCCTACGTCGTCCGGGTCTCGCGCTTCACTGACGGCGCCCAGCTCAGGATGCTGCCGCCCATCGGCTTCACCCGCTGACCGGTCTCAACCGAGCCGGATGCGGGCGCCTCGGCGTGGCACGCTGGTGATGTTGCGGACCTTCGGTTCGTCGTCGCCGACCGCGGCGACGTCGTACGCCGTGAGCACCTCGCGCAGCACCGCGACGCCCTCCATCAGCGAGAAGCCGGCGCCGATGCAGCGGCGTACTCCACCGCCGAACGGGATCCACGTGTTGGTGGGCGGGTTCTGGCCCAAGAAACGCTCCGGCCTGAACACCTCGGGGTCGGCGTGGTTGTCGTCACGCGAGTGCGCGATCAGGATCGACGGGCCGATCGTGGTGCCGGCGGGCAGCTCCCAGCCGCCGATCGTGACCGGCTTCATCAGGGTGCGCACGACCATCGGGATGACGGGGTGGAGCCGCATCGACTCCTTGAGTACGGCGTCCAGCCAGACTTCGTCGCCACTGCGCGCGGCCTCGCGCGACCGGGTCCGCAGCTCCGGGTCGCGGCCGATCTCGTAGAGCGCCCAGGCCAGTGCCGTAGCCGTCGTCTCGTGGCCGGCGAGCAGCAGGGTGACCAGCTGGTCGCGCAGCTCGGTGTCGGTGAGCGCGTCGCCGCTGTCCTCGATGCAGATCAGGCGCGAGAGCACGTCGGTGCGCTCGGTCAGGTCGGGCGCCTGGCGGCGCTCGCGGATCTCGGCGTAGATCAGCCGGTCGAGCTCGATGGCGTTGTCGACCGTCCGTTTCCAAGGCCCGAAGCGCTGGAGCTTCGGCCACCCCCAGCCGAGCAGCACGACGGGGGAGATGTCGACGCTGCGGTTGACGCGCGGCCGCAAAGCGGTCAGCCGGGCCTCGTCGCTGACCCCGAAGACCACCCGCAGGATGACCTCGAGGGTGAGGGAGTTCATCCGGTCGAGCGCGCGCAGCTCCTGGCCGCGGTGCCACGACCCGACCTCCGCGCGTGCCACCTCGGTGACGAGGGCGGCGTACCCGTGCAGGGCGTGGCCGTTGAAGGCCGGCATCAGCAGCTTACGAGCGCGCCTGTGCTCGCCGGAGTCCTGGAGGAGCAGCGAGTGCTCGCCCATCATCGGGCCGAGGATCGCGTTGCCCTTGCCGGCGTGGAAGACCTCGGGGTCGCCCGCGAAGATCTCCTTCGCGTGCTCGGGCCGGGTGAACAGCACCAGCGGCCGGCCCTGCGGGATCAGCCGGACGGTGAAGACGTCGCCGTAGCGCCGGTGCAGCCACGGCACGAAACGGTGCCGGAAGCGCAGCAGGCCGAGGCTCTGCAGGAACACCGGCCACGCCGGGCCCGGCGGCAGGGCGCTGCGGTCGATCGGTGGCAGGATGCGCCCGCCGAACGGACTCATCGAGCGGTAGCGCTGGGCCGCGAGCTCAGCGACCTCGTCGGTCTCGATCCGAGTAGTCATGTTTTGCATACTATGGGTACGGCGCGCACCCATGCACTCACTCCGTTAGCGAGATGAGCGCGACCCGATGACGCAGCACCCGAGACGCTTGCCCCGCCTGGCAGGTCAGGAGGGCCTGGTCGGGTCCGTGGGTCGTTTCGACGCGCACGCTGAACTCCCCATCGGGCGTGGAGAAACGCGTGGTCACGACGTAGTCGCCGCCGGGCAGGTCGGTGTGGTCGTGCGCGAGATGGCGGACAAGGCCCGCCCGCGTCTCCCCCAGCTCGCGGCGGAGCGCGATCTCCGCCGTCTGCACCGACATCGGCAGGTTGCTGCGACCGCGCATCAGGTCGAGGTCGAGGTGGCCCGTGAGGTGGGCGCGGACCAAAGCGGCCGCTGACTCGGGCTCGACGCGGCCGTAGGAGACGCCGTCCGGCAGCACCAGGACGTTGCCGGCGAACCGGTCACCGCCGACGTGCGAGCACTCCCAGGAGTCGATGCCCGCGGCCGCGAGCGCGAGGGCCACGGGCCGGCCGAGCTCGGCGCAGCACGCGTCGTGCCGGCCGTGGGTGCAGACCAGGACTAGCGGGTCGTCGTACGGCGTGAGTCCCATCGAACGGCCGGCGGCCAGGCTTGCGATGTCGAGCGTGGTGACGTCGCGCACCGAGTCGAGACGGGCCGACTCGACCCAACCGCCGGCAGCGTTGACGCGGACGCCGAAGACCCGCACTCCGTCGGTCTGCCGACGGCCGGTGCGCCGGATGAGCAGGGGTCGCACTCCGCGCACCGCGCCGAGTGCTTTCCGGACGTCCGCCGGGAGCCGGCTGTCGCGCAGGATCGCGGTGCCCCACGGGCCGGGATCCTCCACGAGGAGGAAAGCCCGCACCGTCGACGCGGTGCCCGCGAGCTCGTCGCCGCGCTCGAGACTCGCCGCCGAGCAGCGGCTCACCCGTGCACCGTGAAGGCGCCCTCGAGCACGAGCCGCCGGCAGAGCACCAGCGCGCTCTCGGGGTCGAGCAGGTCGTGCAGGTCGGCCGGGCGGAGCTCGTGTCGTTCGGCGACCCGCTCGAGGGTCGGGCGCAACCGGGCGGGTACGTCGAGGTGCCGGTCGCCCAGCAGCACCCGCACCCTGTCCTCCGGTGCATCGACCAGGGTGAACGGCCGGCCCCGGCGTCTCTGCAACAGGGTCTCGCTCCTGACACCCGGCAGGGCGAACCGGTCGCGCAACCCCCCGGCCAGCGACATCGGACGTGAGGACAGGAACCCCTCGGCCTGCTCGCGGGCCAGCGCGTCGGCGTCGAGTCCGCGGACGGCGGCGGCCAGGGCGGTCAGCCGGTCGGCGAGTCCGGCGCCCAGCGTGCCCGGCTGGTCGACGTACGCCGCGGGCAGGTGTCCGTCGTCGACGGCGTCGAGCAGCGGTGTGACCGCACGGCGTACGAGATGACGCCAGGTGAGCTGATTGATGCCGAGAGTGACGTGGAGGGACACGGTGTCCTGGGCGCGGGCGGCGTGCGGAGTGCCGGTGGGGAGGTACATGACGAGGCCGGGCTCGAGCAGGATGTCCTGCACGCCGTCGTCGGTGTGCACCTCCCAGCGCTTGCTGCCATGGGTCTGGAAGACGAAGACGTCGTGGGAGTCGGAGTGGACCGCGAACCCCTGCGAGCCGGGCGGCGTGAGGTAGGCGTTGGCCTGGCAGGGGTGCCCGAGCTCGGCCTCGAGCTCGCCGACCAGCCGGGTGAGCGGTGGCCAGTAACGCTGGAGCCCCTGCAGCACCACGCTGGCGCCGTCGTCGACGAGGTCGAAGAGCCTGCGGGGGTCCACGAGCCCGGTGAGCGGCTTGCCGGCTAACGTGCCGCCCTTCGTGTACGACGACTCCGGCAGCACCGACCCGTTGTGGGCCAGCCGGACGGCGGGCGTGCGGATCGCCGTACTCGTCAGCAGCGCGTCGACGTCGTCGAGCGAGAGTATGCCGACCAGCCGCTCGGGGTCGGTCTGGTGCAGGTGGACGCGGGACGCCCAGACCTTGTGCGCGAAGGCCTGGGCATCACCGCTGAGCAGGTCGAGAGCGCTCAGGACAGTGACCTCAGCTGTCCGTGCCGTCGGTGCCGTCAGCGTCCGTGGAGTCACCGTCGGTCGAGTCACCGTCGGTGCCGTCAGCGTCGCCGCCATCGGTGCCGTCAGCGTCGCCGCCATCAGTGCCATCAGTGCCGTCGGCGTCTGCCGGACTCGGCACTGAACCCGCCTCCGGGGTTGCGGAGGTGGCCATCTCGTCGTCGCTCAGGCCACCGGTGGGGTTCTGGGGAGTCGTCATCGCTGTCTCCTAGGTATTCGCGGCGGCCGATCCACCGCTGTCACCAGTACTACCCCGCCCGTCAAGGGCGGGATACACCGGTGACGATGAAGAGGCCCGTGGCTACCTGACGACGGCGACCGCACCGGTCTCGGCCCGTGCCTGGTCGCGGTAGGCCCGCGGGCTCGATCCGAAGGTGCGCTTGAATGCCGTGCTGAACGTGAAGGGGCTGCCGTAGCCGGTCGCCCGCGCGACCGCCGTCACCGTCGCGCCGTCGGCGAGCAGGAGATCGGCGGCCAGGGCCATCCGCCAGCCGGTCAGGAACGTCATCGGCGGCTCGCCGACGACCTCGTGGAAGCGTCGGGCCAGTGAGGCCCGCGAGACGCCGACGGCGGCCGCCAGCTCGGCGACCGTCCACGGGTGGCCGGGGGCGTCGTGCATCATCCGGACCACCCGGCCGACCGTCGGGTCGGCGTCGGCCCGGAACCACGCCGGCACGGCCACCTTCTCGGCAGCGAACGCGGCCCGCAGGGCGCTGACGAGCAGCAGATCCAGCAGCCGGTCGAGGACGACCTGCTGGCCCGGCTCCTCCTTGACGATCTCGGAGGCCAGCAGGCCGACCAGCGGGCTGTCCCAGTCGGCGGCTCGTAGGACAACGAGCGGCGGCAGCGAGTCGAGCAGCCGCCTGCTCACCTCGCCCTCGGACTGGTAGGTCCCGACGAGCATCACGTCGGAGCCGGTCGCCGCGTTGCCCCAGGTGCGAACGCCCAGCTCCATCGACTGCACCAGGCTGCGGCCGTCGAGCGTGCGGCACTGCCCACCCGGGTCGATGACGATGCTGGGCTCTGTTGCGGGCTGGTCGGCGACGACGTACGGCTCGGACGCCCGGATGATCAGCACGTCGCCGGCGCGCAGCTCGAGCGGCTCCTGGGGCCCACCCCAGGACGGGGCGGGCAGGAGCCACTGCGAACCGTGGGTGATGGCGACGACGGAGAGCGGCGCCTCGTCGTCGATCCGCATCGACCACGGGGGCTCGAGCACGATCCGCATGACGAAGGCGCTGCGGGCGCGAGGCCCTTCGAGGAAGCCGGCGAGCGGGTCCATCGTCGTACTGTAGACGATAAGAGAGGTATCTGACCATCACAGCTATGGAAGGTCTCACGCGACTCCGGCTTGATAGCCCCATGAGCGAACATACCGACAACCCACCCATCACCCTCGTCATCGGCGGGCACGGCAAGACAGGCAGTCGGGTCGCCGAACGGCTCGCCGCAGCCGGCCGGGCCACGCGAGTCGCCTCGCGGTCGACCACCCCACGCTTCGAGTGGCACGACGAGTCGACCTGGACCGCCGCGCTCGACGGGACCGGCAGCGCCTACGTGACGTTCCAGCCTGACCTCGCCGTGCCCGGCTCGATCGAGATCATCACCGCGTTCGGAGTCGCGGCCCGCGACCAGGGCCTCGAGCATCTCGTCCTGCTCTCCGGGCGCGGTGAGGAGCAGGCGCAGGCCCGCGAGGCCGCACTCGCCGACAGCGGGGTGGCGACCACGATCGTGCGTTGCGCGTTCTTCGCGCAGAACTTCAGCGAGCACTTCCTCGTGGACGCCGTGCAGGACGGGGTGGTCGCCCTGCCGGCGGGAGACGTCACCGAGCCGATCGTCGACGTCGACGACGTCGCCGAGGTCGCCGCCGCGGCCCTGCTCGGTCAGGTGCCGTCGGGACGGGTGTACGAACTCACCGGTCCGCGGCTGATGACCTTCCAGGACATGGCCGATGACCTCAGCAAGGCGATCGGTCGCACGATCACCTACCTGCCCGTGAGCACGGAGGAGTACGTCGTCGCGGCCAAGGAGGCCGGTGTGCCGGGTGACGAGGCGGAGATGCTCGGCGCACTGTTCGCCGACATCTTCGACGGCCACAACTCATCGCTGGCCTCCGGCGTCGAGGAAGCGCTGGGCCGGCCCGCCCGAGACTTCGCCGACTTCGCGGTGCAGGCTGCCCCGACCGGCGTCTGGACCGTGTCGTGAGCACGGTCAGGAAGGCGTTGATGACACTGGCCGCGACGACGGTGGGGCTCACGTCCGGGGTGATGTTCGACTGGCAGATGGCGGTCATGCCCGGCCTCGGATAGCTCCCCGACCGGGAGTTCGTCAGCGCGTTCCAGGCACTCGACCGCGCGATCATGAACCCGCTCTTCATCTGGGGCACCTTCCTCGGCGGCGCGGCGTTCGTCGTTGCGGCGGCCGCCGCTCACCGGCAGGAGCGGGGGCGCTTCCGGCTCCTGGCCGCGGCGTCGGCGGTGTACGTGCTCGGCGTGGTGGGCGTGGTGGGCGTGACCATGGCGGGGAACGTGCCCCTGAACGAGCGGCTGGCCGATGTCGATGTCGCGTCGGCGAGCGACGCGGAGGTGGCGTCCGCCCGGAGCGACTTCGAGGGGCCGTGGAACGGGCTGCACGCCGTCCGGACCGGCGCGTCGGTGGCGTCGTTGGTGCTCGTGGGCCTCGCCCTGCTGACCCGTGAGGAGAAGTCCCGGGGAGGCAGGGCGAGCGTCGGCGCTGTCCGCGGTGCGGTCCGCTGAGCGTGAGGTCTGTGCCGTTGTTGGAACGTTCGTCCACCCGGCGTTGCGCGAACGTTCCAACAACGGCCGGGGGGCCTCGCTCAGCCGAGCAGCCCGCGGCGCCTTGCGATGGCGGCGGCCTCGGTGCGCGAGGCGGCGCCGAACTTGCCGAGGATGTTGGAGACGTGCACCGACACCGTCTTGGCGCTGATGAACAGCTGCTTGCCGATCTCGCCGTTGCTGCGGCCCTGGGCGACCAGTTCGAGGATCTCCTTCTCGCGCGGGGTCAGCGCGTCGACGGCGGCGGGCTCGCGGCGTACGGCCTGCGAGCCGAGGGCGACCAGCTCGGCAACGAGGGGCGCGGCACCCAGCTCGCGGGCGTTGGCCCGGGCGGCGTCGGCCAGCTCACGAGAGGCGGCCGGGTCGCTGCCCCGCAGGATCGCGGCCAGCCGGGCGCGCACCCGCGCCAGCTCGTGGGCGTGGGCGTAGACGGCGAACTTCGCCTCGGTCTCACGCCAGGCCTCGACCAGCTGGTCCTCGTCGGGCGGGTCGATCTGGGCCGCCCAGCGCCAGCGCAGGTGCTCGGCGTCGAGGCGGACGATCCAGGCCAGCGCCTCGGGGCCGAAGTCGATGCCCAGCTCGCGGTGGTAGTCGTAGACGCGGTGCCCGTCGGCCAGCATTTCGGCGGCCACCGGGGCAAGGTCGTCACGCTCGGACGCGCTCAGGCGAGCCGCAGCCGTGCCGAGCACGCCGAGAGCCTGGCTCGCGAGCCGGAGCCGCGCCTGGAACCGGTCGTGCCAGGTCTTCGAGAGCACACCGACGATGTCGTCGTAGGTCGTCATCGCGAGGCCGACGTCGGCAGCTTGCTCCGCGAGCTCGAGAAGGGCGGTGGCGGCGGTGATCGCGACGATGCCCTCCTTCGGCCAGTAGCCCCGCACCGAGCGCGCGCGCTCGCTCGCGCCGGGCTCGCCGCGGCCCGCCATCAGTTGGGCGGTCACGGCAGTGAGCATCGCTTCCGAGACCGGCGGCGGTGACTCGCCGGACATGTCGGCGAGGTCAGCGGCGGCGTCCCAGTGGCCAGCGACGAAGAGCACCACCACCTCCATGAAGCGGCTCTCGAACGAGTACGGCGACCAGGGCGTGCCGACCTCGACACCGCGGCCTCGGGCGGCGGCGTACGCGGCGACGGACTCGTCGAACTCGGCGCGGTCCTGGTGGAAGCGGCCGAGCAGGTATCGCGCCCTGAGCTCGGCGTTGACGGCGCCCGCGGCGCGGGCCTGCTCGATCACCTCGCGCAGCGAGACACCGATCTCGTCGACGAGCGCGCGGCGGTCGAGCCCGGCCAGGGTGGTGTGGATGTCGGCACTCAGACGAGGCATGTCGAGTTGGCGGGTCAGGGCCAGCGCCTCGGTGGCGGCGTCGCGGGCCTCGTCGTGGCGCAGGTGGGCGCTGAGGATGCGGGCGTAGCCGGCCAGCGAGCGGGCCCGCTGCTTGGGACTCGCGTCGGCGACCAGGTCGACCGCCTGGCGCGCCATCTCGAGCTCGTCGAGCGGATGGTCGGTGATCGCGAGACCCAGCGCGAGGCTGGTCATCAGCCGACCGCGGTCGGCGTTGGGAGCGTCGGCAGGCAGCTGCTCCAGCTGCTCGCGCAGCACGGCGTTGCCGCGCGGCACGTGACCGGCGGCGGTGAGTGCGTCGGCGGTGCGCACGACGAGGTCGGGAAGATCGATCTCGGCAAGGTCGCCGACGGCCGGGTCGCAGATCAGGGTCAGCGCTGCCTCGTAGTGCTGCGCGGCCTCCTCGGGGCCACCCACCCGCATCGCGTCGTTGCCGGCCTCGATGCTGGCGAACAGCGCGGTGCGCGGATCCTGCCCGAGACGCGCGTGCCGTGCCAGCTCGGCCGAGGTGCCGATGGCCTCGCCCGTGCGCAGCACCGCGGCGTACGACGCGTGCAAGCGCACCCGCTCGCCGGGCAGCAGGTCGTCGTAGACAGCCTCACCCAGCAGCGCGTGCCGGAACGCGTAGGCCTCACGGACCGGGACCAGCACGTTCATCTCTACCGCGTCGCGCAGGGCGCCGTCGAGGGCCCGCGGGTCGACGCCGGAGGCCGCGGCCAGCAGGTGGTGGGAAACCTGGCGCCCGGCGACCGCGGCGGTGCGCACCACCTGGCGAGCGGAGTCGTCGAGGCGGTCGAGACGGACGAGGAGTACGTCGGCCAGGTCGGCCGGCACCCCGCCGGTCGCCCAGGTGGCACCGACCAGCTCCTCCACGAAGAAGGCGTTGCCCTCGGCCCTGGACACGATGTCGACCACGTCGGACTCGGCCATCGGGTCGGGGTGCAGCAGGCGCACGAGACGGCGTACGTCCGGGGCAGCGAGCGGGTCGAGCTGGATGCGCTCGACACCGCGCAGGCGGGCCCATTCGGCGACCTGGCGGCGGAGCGGGTGGCGGCGGTGGAGGTCGTCGGAGCGGTAGGACACGACGAGGTGGACCCGCGCCCCGAAGGGCCGGGTGAACAGGAAGCTGAGCAGGTCGCGGGTCGACTGGTCGGCCCAGTGGGTGTCCTCGACGACGACGAGCAGGGGCGCGTCGGCGGCAGCGCGTGTCAACAGCGCGTGCACCGCCTCGAACAGGTCGGCCCGATGGAGCCCTCCGTCCTCGCGTCCGTCGTCGAGCGTGCGGATGCGGCGGCCGGGCTGGAGACGAGCGAGAGCGGGGTGGTCCTCGAGGGTGTCTGCGGTGACGCCGGGCTGGTCGACCACGAGGCGCCCGAGGATCTCGGAGAAGGCGAGGTAGGGCAGCGCGCTGTCGCCCAGGTCGAGGCTGTGGCCGGCGACGACCTGCCAGCCGGCTGCGTGCGCGCGGTCGCGGAGCTCGGTGAGCAGTCGGGTCTTGCCGACTCCGGCGTCACCGGCGAGAAGGACGATCTGCTGGTCCTGCTGGTCTTGCGTGTCGCCCTTGGGGCGCGCGGACGTGACGATGCCGAGCCGGGAGCTCAGCTCCTCCAGCTCGGCATCGCGTCCGACGAGATCGGCGCTGCGAGTGGGCACGGTGTCCATCATGTCGTGACCCACCGACAGCGTCGCCTGGTTTGCCATGAGTGGCGCCCCGCGTCAGCGAGTGGTACGGGTGGACTCACCCGGGACCGGGCGGGTGGAAGGGATGCGGTCCCTGCTCTCGCCCCGGCGCTTGCGCCCGCCCCAGGAGCTGCGCACCCGGTTGGCGCGGTACTCGATCTCGGCGTTGAGGTAGTTCTCGGTGGTGTACATCTTGTTCCCTTCTCAGTGCTGCTTTCTGCAGTGAGTAGAGATTCCGTCGCTGAGGTAGCCCCGCACATCGGGGTCGTGCCCTATCTACGCCGGCCCGGCTACCTCAGATGTGGGTGGCTGGCTACCTCAGAGAGCGTCGCGCGCCCTTGTAACGCGGAGTTAGGGCAACTGGGAGCCCGGTCTGCGGGGGTCCCAGTTGCCCTAACTCCGCGTTACATGAGCGGACGCCCGGCCTGCCAGACGCCCGAAACGAGGGGTACGCCGGGGCGATAGGCCAGATGCACGTGACTGGGGGCGTCCAACACGGTCAGGTCGGCACGCATGCCCGGCGCGACCATGCCCACGTCGTCCCGGTCGAGGGCCGCGGCACCGCCTGCGGTGGCGGCGTACACGGCCTCGGCGGGGCTCATCCGCATCTCGCGCACGGCGAGCGCCACGCAGAACGGCATCGAGCTGGTGAAGCACGAGCCGGGGTTGCAGTCCGACGCGATGGCGACGCGCACGCCGGCGTCGATGAGCCGGCGGGCGTCGGGGTACGGCTGGCGGGTCGAGAACTCCACGCCGGGCAGCAGGGTGGCGATGGTGCCGGAGTCGCGGAGCGTGTCGACATCCTCGTCGGCCAGGTAGGTGCAGTGGTCGACCGCGACCAGGCCGAGCTCGGCGGCGAGCCGCACGCCCGGGCCGTACGTGAGCTGATTGGCATGGAGGCGACCGCGGAGGCCGGCCGCGGCCCCTGCAGCGAGGATCGTGCGGGCCTGGTCGGCGTCGAACGCACCCTCTTCGCAGAACACGTCGATCCAGCGCGCATGTGGCGCGGCGGCGGCGAGCATCGGGCCGGTGACGAGGTCGACGTACGCCGCGGGATCGGTGCCTGCAGGCACGACGTGCGCGCCGAGGAACGTCGTCTCCTCGGTGAACTGCCGCGCGACCGCGAGGCTCCGCGCCTCGTCGTGGACGCTGAGGCCGTAGCCGCTCTTGATCTCGAGCGTGGTGGTGCCCTGGCGGGCCATCTCCTGCACGAGGTGGGCGACGTGGGAGGTGAGCTGCTCGTCAGTGGCCGCTCGAGTGGCCGCGACCGTGGTGCGGATGCCGCCAGCGGAGTAGGCCTCGCCGGTCATCCGGGCCGCGAACTCCGGCGCCCGGTCGCCTGCGAACACCAGGTGGGAGTGGGAGTCGACGAAGCCGGGGAGAACGGCGCGGCCACCCACGTCGTACTGCTGGTCGGCCGCGGGCGCCTCGTCGGACGGGCCGACCCAGGCGATGCGGCTGCCTTCGATGACGACCGCGGCGTCGGCGACGAGGCCGAGCAGGCCGTCGCGCGCGGGGTCCAAGGTGGCGAGCTCGCCGATGTGGGTCAGCACGGTGGTGGTCATGCCCACACCCTCTCGATAGCGGTGGCCAGGGCGCGGCCGATCTCGTCGCGATCACCCTGTCGTACGACGACGCGGCCGTCGACCACCACGTGCGTCACGTCGGCGGCGGTGGCTGCGAAGGCGGCGGTGTTCTCGTCGGCGCCGGTGCCGGCCGTCGACGGAGTGTCGGTGGCGATGGTGACCAGGTCGGCACGATGTCCGACCGCGATCGTGCCGGCGTCGTCGAACCCGAGGCTGTCGTGCCGGGTGGCAGCGTCGAGCAGCTCGGCGGCGGTCCAGTGGCCGCGCCGCTGGGTGGCGAGTCGCTCATCGAGCTCGGTCGCGCGCATCTCCTCGAAGAGGTCGATGACTGCGTGGCTGTCGGAGCCGAGGCTCAGCGGGCTGCCGGCGTCGTGCAGGCGGCGGCTCGGGCCGATGCCGTCGCCGAGGTCGCGCTCGGTGGTGGGGCAGAAGCAGGAGACGGTGTGCGTGCTGCCGAGGAGCGCGATGTCGTCGTCGGTGAGGTGGGTGGCGTGGACGGCGCTGGTCAGCGGGCCGAGTGCGCCTGCGTCGTGGAGCAGCTTCGTCGGGGTCACGCCGTACGCGTTGAGACAGGCCTCGTTCTCGGCGACCTGCTCGCTGAGGTGGACGTGCAGGGGCTTGCCTCTTGCCCCTCGAGCGACGTCGGCGAGCTGGTCCTTCGGCACGGCACGCACGGAGTGGATCGCTGCACCGATCGTGACGCCGTCCTCGTCCTTCAGCCCGGCCACGCGCTCCCCCCAGGCGGCGGCGCTGCCGTCGTCGTACCTCACCTGGGCGCCGGTGGGCGGCTCCCCGAATCCGCTGCTCAGATAGCACGTGTCGAGCAGCGCGATCCGGATCCCGGCATCGCGTGCGGCGGCGATGAGGGCGTGGCCCATGGCGTTCGGGTCGTCGTACGGCGTGCCGTCGGGCTGGTGGTGGAGGTAGTGGAACTCCCCCACGCTGGCGATCCCGGCGGCGAGCATCTCACGGTACGTCGCCCGCGCCAGGGCGTAGTAGGAGTCGGGGTCCAGGCGCCCGGCGACGGCGTACATCTGGTCACGCCAGGTCCAGAACGTGCCGCGCTCGCGCTGCGTGCGGCCCCTGAGGGCGCGGTGGAACGCGTGGCTGTGGCAGTTGGCGAGGCCGGGGAGGGTGAGGCCGGGGAGTCGTTCGGAATCCCCGGTCGACCGGGGATTCCTGAACTTGTCGGCCCGTGCACCCCCCGACAAGTTCAGGGACTGCCAGTCCGGTGTGACGGAAGTGAACCGCCCGTCCTCGATCTCCACATGTACGTCGTCGCGCACGGCGCCGTCGACCCAGGCCCGTTCGAGCAGGTAGGAAGTCATCGGGCCAGCCGGGCGAGCGTGTCGGCCAGTGCCTCGACGCCGACCAGGCAGTCGGCGGTGTCGGCGGACTCGTCGGGCGAGTGCGAGATGCCGGTCGGGTTGCGTACGAACAGCATCGCGGTGGGCACTCCGGCGGCTGACAGGATGCCGGCGTCGTGGCCGGCCTGGGTCGGGATGACGGGCCAGTCGCCGTCCTCGTGGTCTGCCGCGATGCGGGCAGCAAGCGACGAGTCGAAGCCGACCGCACCCGAGACCGACTCGGCCGTGACACGCAGGTGGGTGCCGTCGCGGCCGGCTCGGTCGACGCCCTGTCGCTCGATCTCGCTGACGAGAGCAGCGAGCGACGTCTCGGTGTCACACCGCGCATCGAGCCACGCGGTCACCTGCGAGGGCACGGCGTTGGTGCCGTTGGGGGTGACCTCGACCCGGCCGAACGTCGCCCGGTGGCCGGCGAGCCGGGCCTGCTTGTTGGCGGCCAGCGCGGTCATCGCGTAGGTCAGCATCGGGTCGCGGCGGTCCTCCATCCGGGTGGTGCCGGCGTGGTTGGCCTCGCCCAGGAAGTCGAAGCGGTAACGCCCGTGTGGCCAGATCTCGCTCGCCACACCGACGGCCGCACCACGGTCGACAAGGTCGCGGCCCTGCTCGACGTGCAGCTCCACGAAGCAGCTCACCGAGGACAGGTCTACGAACCCGCTGGTCGGATCGAGCCCAGCGTCGGACAGCGCGTCGGACAGCCAGATGCCGTCGCGGTCACGCAGCTCGCGAGCTTTGGCCCATGACATGGTTCCGGTCGCCAGCCGCGATCCGAGGCACGCCAGCCCGAACCGCGAGCCCTCCTCCTCCACGAACACGCCGATCCCGATCGGCGTCGAGAGGGAGTCGCCGCGCGAGCGCATCAGGTCGAGCGCCGCGAGCGCGGACACGACGCCCAGCGGGCCGTCGTACGCCCCGCCGTCGAGCACGGAGTCCAGGTGAGAGCCGGTCAGCAGTCCGCCGCGACGCCCACGGCCGGTGGGGTCCCACCAGGCAACCATGTTGCCGATGCCGTCGGCCTCGAGGTCGAGGCCACGCGCCGTCGCCTCCTCGCGGAACCACACCCGCAGCTCGGTCTCGGCGCTGGTCCACGGCTGCCGGAAGTAGCCACCGCTGCGCTCGTCGCGGCCGACCGGACGTAGGTCGCGCCACATGCGTTCGAAGCTCACTCCAGCAGTCCACCCTCTCGATGCCCAGCGGGCAACCACGCGTCCGGGACGTGGCTCTCGGATACGAGACTAGGTCCGACACGGCATGCTTCACGCATGGAGTTCCAGGACGTCGTACGACGCCGACACATGGTCCGCAGCTACGACGACCGTCCGGTCGACCCGGCGGTCATCGAGCGCTGCCTCACCAATGCCATCCATGCCCCGAGTGCCGGCTTCAGCCAGGGCTGGGCCTTCGTGGTGCTCGACGACCCCGACGGCGTGGACCGGTTCTGGAAGTGCACGGCCGATCCCTCGGCCCCGAGCTCGTGGCTCGCGGGCATGATGCGCGCCCCGATCGTCGTACTCCCGTGCTCCAGCAAGGCGGCCTACCTCGACCGCTACACCGAGCCCGACAAGGGCTGGACCGACCGCGACGAGAGCCGCTGGTCGATGCCGTTCTGGCACCTGGACGCCGCGATGGCCTCGCTGCTGATCCTCCAGACGGTCACGGACGAGGACCTCGGTGCCTGCTTCTTCGGGATCCCGCCGGAGCGGCTGGACCAGGTGCGCAGCGAGTTCGGCATCCCGGACACGCACGAGCCGATCGCCGCCATCACGATCGGCCACCGGGCCGACGGCAGCGCGACCGGCTCACCGAGGCGACGGCGTCGTACTCCGCTGTCGGAAGTCGTCCATCGCGGGGGCTGGTCGGAGTAGGTTGCGCCAGTGACCCTGCGGGACGCCGACTTCGACGTGGTTCGCGACCGTGCGGTCGCCAAGCTCCAGGCGCTGGTGCGCATCCCGACCGTCTCCCACCGCGATCCCACTCTGGTCGACACCGACGCCTTCGACGCGTTCGTCGTCGAGCTGGCCGCGCAGTTCCCGCTGCTGCACGAGCGCCTCGACCTCACCCGCATCCACACCCACGGCCTGCTGTTCCACTGGCGCGGCCGCGCCGACGACCGGCCGGTGGTGCTGATGGCCCACCTCGACGTCGTACCTGTTGAAGGCGAGTGGCGGCACCCGCCCTTCGACGGCGTCATCGAGGACGGCGTGCTCTGGGGACGCGGCACCCTCGACGACAAGGGCTGCCTGGCCGGCATCTGCGAAGCCGTCGAACGCCTGCTGGAGCAGGACCTCACGCCCGCGCAGGACATCTGGCTGTCGTTCGGCTGCGACGAGGAGGTCTTCGGGCAGGCTGCTCCCCAGGCCGTTGCCGAGCTCGTACGACGCGGCGTCCGGCCGTGGTTCGTGCTCGACGAGGGCGGCGCGATCGCCTACGACGCGTTCCCCGGCGTCAATCCTCCGATCGGCGTCATCGGCGTGACCGAGAAGGGCGTCACCTCCCTCGAGCTCACGGTCGAGGGCCGCGGCGGCCACGCGTCCACTCCGGCGAAGATGGGCCCGACGGCCCGGATCGCCCGGGCGATCATGCGGCTCGAGAAGTCGCCGTTCCCGGGTCGACGCCCGCACCGACCCTCGAGCTGATGCGCCGGATCGCTCCGCACGCACCTCGGGCGCTCCGGCCGCTGATGGCCAACGCCGAGCGCATCAAGCCGCTGCTGACCCGCGCCCTGCTCGCCGCCGGACCGGAGTCGGCGGCGATGACGCGCACGACTGTTGCGGTCACGACGCTGTCCGGCTCGCCCGCCCTGAACGTCATCGCGGCCACCGCGACTGCGGGCGTCAACATCCGGATCATGGTCGGCGACACCGTTGCCGGCGTCCTCGACCACATCCGCAAGGCGATCCACGACGACCGTGTGCGCATCGACGTCGTCGAGGCCAACGAGCCGTCACCCGTCTCGCCGTACGTCGACGACGAGGCGTTCGCCCTGCTGGAGAGCACCATCCGGGCCGCCTTCGACGACGCCGTGCCCGCGCCGTACGTGATGATGGCGGCCACCGACAGCCGCACCTTCACCGGGATCTGTGACCGCGTCTACCGCTTCGCACCGTTCCGGATGACCAAGGAGCAGCGCGAGTCGATCCATTCGTACGACGAGCGCATCGGGCTCGACGACTTCGCCGACGGCGTGCTCTGGTACCAGCGCCTGATCGAG
Source organism: Nocardioides sp. InS609-2 (assembly GCF_023208195.1). Taxonomy (NCBI): domain Bacteria; kingdom Bacillati; phylum Actinomycetota; class Actinomycetes; order Propionibacteriales; family Nocardioidaceae; genus Nocardioides; species Nocardioides sp. InS609-2. The sequence continues at coordinate 2,161,512 of NZ_CP060034.1, forward strand.
GGGATCGCGTGACCACCATCTCTAGCCCGCCGGTCAAGATTCCCGGGCTGGCCGCGATCGTCGGGTTCCTCGTGGCGGTCGAGATCGCATCGGGCGTGCTGCAGGGCTACTACACGCCGATCTTCCCGCAGCTCGCCGACCACCTCTCGATCTCCGAGGGCGACATCAACTGGTTCGAGGCTGCACAGCTGATCCTGTCTGCGCTCTGCATCCCGCTCCTGGCGCGGCTCGGCGACGTCATCGGGCACAAGAAGGTGCTGGTGCTGGCCACCGCGGTGACGGCCCTCGGGTCGTGGATCACCGTCATCGCGCCGTCGTTCACGACGTTCCTCGTCGGCTGGGCGCTGCAGGGCGCGGCCGTGATCTGGCTGCCGCTCGAGGTGGCGATCATCCACCGTCGTACCCGCGACTCCGGTCGCCAGGAGCTGCTCACCCGACGCGGCGCCGCGGTGCTCGTCGGCGCCCTCGAGCTGGCCGTCATCGTCGGCGCACTCACCAGCGGCGCCGTCGTCGAGTCCCTCGACATGACCGTGGTGCTCGCGGTCCCGGCCGCCGTGATCACGGTGGTGCTCCTGCTCATCTGGGTCGGCATCGAGGACACCCCCGGCGACGCGCGGGGCGGCATCGACTGGGGTGGGCTGGCACTCGTCACCGCCGCGATCGGCATCCTGATGGCCGGCCTGATCGTGATCCGCCTCGAAGGTGCTGGATCCTTGCTGGGCTGGGCTCTCGTCGCGCTCGGACTGTTCGCGTTCGTGCCCTTCGTCCGCTACGAGCTGGGCCATCCCGACCCGATCATCGACGTCCGCCTGGTCGCCTCCCCCGGCCAGTGGCCGATCCAGCTGACCGCGTTTCTGTTCGGCATCCCGGTGCTGGGCGGGCAGATCCCGCTGTCGACGTTCGCGCAGGCCGACCCGGCCGTCCGCGGCTACGGCCTCGGCGCCGACTCGGCGTTCGTGTCTACCCTGATCGGGGTCTACGTCATCACGCTGGCGGTCGGCGCGTTCACGTTGCCGCTGACCACCCGCTGGTTCGGAGTACGACGCACGCTGGTGCTCGCCCACCTGCTGGTGGCCCTCGGCTACGCCCTGTGGATCCCCTTCCACGACGAGACGTGGCAGGCGCTGACCAACATGGCAATCGCCGGGGTGGGCTCGGGAGCGCTCGTCGCGTCGCTGCCCGCCGCGGCCGCCGCGACCGCGCCGCCCGACCGCACCGGCATCGCCACCGGCCTCACCAACGGCACCAAGACTCTCGGCGCCGCCATCGCGTCGGCGGTCTTCGCGATCGCCCTGGCGTCGACCGGATCCATCGAGGGAGCGACCCAGGCGGAGGCGCCGTTGTCGGGCTACCTCACCGTTTGGGCCGTCTGCGCGGGTGCCGCCCTGCTTGCCGCACTGGCCCTCCTGGCGGCTCCACGGCACGCGTTCTCGGACACGCGTGATCAGGCGGCCGACGTACCCTCGTGACATGAGCGAGGAGCGGAAGCCCACCGCGCCGGACCGCTCGCCCGAGCGTGACGAACGCACGGGCCGATCGGCCGCCGCAGCCCGAATCCACAACCAGTCCCGCTGGGTCGACCTGCAGGTGCAGCAGGCGATGGAGCGTGGCGAGTTCGACGACCTGCCCGGCCGCGGCAAGCCCATCGACCTCGGAAGCGGCCACGACCCCGACTGGTGGGTCAAGAAGCTGATCGAGCGCGAGCAGATCACCGGCGTCCTGCCACCGGCCCTGGCGATTCGCAAGGACGACCTCGAGCTCGACGGCCGGCTCGACAAGGTCCCCACCGAGCGCGAGGTACGCCGCGAGGTCGAGGAGTTCAACGAACGGGTGCGCAAGGCCATCTACACCCCGCCCACCGGACCGACCGCGCCCCCGGTGATCACGAAGCGGCGCGACGTCGAGGCTGAGGTCGAGGCCTGGCGCGAGCGTCGTACGGCGCGGGTCGAGGCCCAGCGCGCGGCACTCGCCGAGAAGCAGCCGGAGCCCCGCCGGCGCTGGTGGCAAGGGAAACCCTGATGAAACCGCGTGCAAGATACATCGAATTTCGATAGTATCGAGATTCGATGGGTGTTCGTCCCGGGACACCCCGCCGGCTCGGAGCCCGAATGTCTCGTCGCACGCCCCTCTCGTTCATCGCCGCCCGGGGACTCCTCGGGGTCGGCGTCCTGTCCGCCGTGCTGGGCATTCCTCTGGCGATCGTGCAGGCCCTGACCGGCCAGGACCTCAGGCGAGACTTCTACACGGGCTTCTTCAGCGAGGCGAACGGGATCCCCGGGGAGGTGATCCCTGCGGCGCCCGGAGCCTCATTCCGGTGGAACGGCAACGCGGAAGTCATCATCGATGACCCGACGACGAGGCTCGCGCTCACCAACCTGGCGCCCGACATCCTGGTGGTGCTGGCCGTCGGCATCGCGGCTTGGCTGCTGCTGTTCGTCGTCGTCGACGTGCAGCGGGCCATCCCGTTCGAGGTCAACGCTGCCCGTCGCCTGAGGATCTGCTCGGTCGTCGTCCTGGTCACCGCGCTGGCCCACCCGATGCTCTCCTCGTGGGCCGATGTCGCGGTGTACGACGCGGCGGCGGAAGCGGGCGGCATGATGTCGGGGCTCGGGTGGAAACCGGACTGGCTGAGCGTCGTGCCCTGGCTCCTGCCGGCTGCGCTGCTGGCCGCGTTTGCGCGGGCGTTTGGCGAAGGCAGACGCCTCGCGGATGAGACCGCCGGGCTCGTCTAGTGCCCGTCGAGGAGCCGCACCGCATCGTCTGCCACCTCGACGACCTGCTCGCCGAGCGCGGCATGACGCTGACCGCGCTCGCCGAATCCATCGACGTCACGGTGGTGAACCTGAGCGTGCTGAAGAACAACCGAGCCAAGGCGGTCCGGTTTTCCACCCTGACCGCCATCTGCGAAGCCCTCGGCTGTACGCCGGGCGAGCTCCTCGGGCTGCCTGACGACTGAACCGCCCCTTGTAACGCGGAGTTAAGTCCACTGGGACCCCCGCAGACCGGGCGCTCAGTTGCCCTAACTCCGCGTTACATGAGACGAGCCCCCCGTGGGATCCGTCATACCCGTGCGGCGTCACGGAGCGATAAGTTCCGACGCATGCGTTCAGCAAAGGACTTCTTCGCCCCGCTCGCCGTAGGTGCCCCGGCTCCCGTCCGCGAGGTGCCGGCCAGGCCGAGCCGCGCGATCCACTTCTTCGACCCGGGCAACCCCAAGATGGCCGACAAGGTGCCGGGCATGGTCGGAAAGGTGGACGTGCTCCTCGGCAACCTCGAGGACGCCGTCAAGGCCGAGAACAAGGAGATCGCGCGCGAGGGGCTGGTGAGGATCGGCCAGGAGACCGACTTCGGCAAGACCCAGCTCTGGACCCGCATCAACAGCCTCGACAGTCCGTGGGCCCTCGACGACCTGACCACGCTGGTGCCAGCCATCGGCGACAAGCTCGACGTGATCATGGTGCCGAAGGTGCAGGGTGCCGAGGACATCCACTACGTCGACCGCCTGCTCGCCCAGCTCGAGGCGAAGGCCGGGCTCGAGAAGCCGCTGCTGGTGCACGCGATCCTCGAGACCGCGCGCGGCGTGGCCAACATCGAGGAGATCTGCGCCGCCTCCCCGCGCATGCAGGGCCTCTCGCTCGGCCCGGCCGACCTCGCCGCGGACCGCCGAATGAAGACCACCCGCGTCGGCGGCGGTCACCCCGGCTACCTCGTCCGCCAGGACGCGCCGAAGGGCGACCTCGGCCAGACGCAGTACGACGCCCACCGGGCGACGTACCAGCAGGACCTGTGGCACTACACGATCGCGCGGATGGTCGACGCCTGCGCGATGCACGGCATCTACCCCTACTACGGGCCGTTCGGCGACATCGCCGACGAGATCGCCTGCGAGGACCAGTTCCGCAACGCCTTCCTGCTCGGCTGCGTCGGCGCATGGAGCCTGCACCCGAAGCAGATCGCCATCGCCAACCGGGTGTTCTCCCCGAGTGTCGAGGACGTCGCGCACGCCCGCCGCGTGATCGCCGCGATGGGCGACGGCACCGGAGCGGTGATGCTCGACGGCAAGATGGAGGACGACGCGTCGGTCAAGCAGTGCCAGGTGATGGTGGCTCTCGCTGAGGAGCTGGCCGCGATCGACCCCGAGCTCGAGAAGCAGTACGACGCGATCTCGCTGGAGGCCTGACATGGAGCTCGTGCCCCGCCGTTCCGTCCTCTACATGCCCAGCTCCAACGAACGGGCGCTCGAGAAGGCGAAGTCGATCCCGTGCGACGGGCTGATCCTCGACCTCGAGGACGCCGTCGCCCCCGACGACAAGCCCGCGGCCCGCGACGCCGCGTGCGCCGCCGCGGCCAGTGGTGACTACGGCCGCCGCGAGGTGACGATCCGTGTCAACGGGGCCGACACCGAGTGGCACGCCGACGACATCGCCGCAGCCTGCCAGGCCGGGCCGGCCGCGATCGTCGTACCCAAGGTCGACAGCGCCGACGCTGTCCTCGCCCTCGTCGAGGCGATGGCCCGGCACGACGCCCCCGAGCACACGAAGCTGTGGGCGATGGTCGAGACGCCGTACGCCATGCTGCACGCCGAGGAGATCGCGTCGGCCGCCGACCGGCTGACCGTGCTGGTGATGGGCACCAACGACCTCGCCAAGGAGCTGTACGCCGAGCACGTGCCCGGCCGCCAGCCGCTGCTCGCCGGTCTCGGCCTGGCGCTGCTGGCCGCACGCGCGACGGGGAAGGTGATCATCGACGGCGTCTACAACGACGTGAAGGACACCGACGGGTTCCTCGCCGAGTGCCAGCAGGGGCGCGAGATGGGCTTCGACGGCAAGACGCTGATCCACCCCGGCCAGGTCGAGGGGGCCAACACGACGTTCGCGCCGAGTTCGATGGCCGTCGAGGACGCCCGCGGCATCCTCGAGGCGTGGGCGGCGCGCAGCTCCGGCGTCGTCACCTACAACGGCCGGATGATCGAGAGCCTGCACGTCGAGTCCGCCCAGCGCACGCTCGGCATCCACGAGGCGATCGTTGCCCTGGAGGCATAGCGTGTGGGTGTGAGCTCTTCCGTACGGCGCCTGCTGGTGTCGCTGATCGTGGTCGCCGTGCTGGTTGTGGCAGCGGTGGCCTGGCTCGACGACGGCGACGAGCCCGCCGGGCCGGTTGCGGTCGACACCGAGGTCCCGAGCGCGAGTCCGACGACGCCGACTCCTGCTCCGACGCCTGCTCCGACGCCTTCTCCGACGCCTGTGAAGCAACCGCCGAAGACGCCGTTCGAGTGCCTCGCCACGTCGGACGCCATCACCCCCACCAGCATCTCGATCGCCGGCGTGACCACTGGCTCGCCCGTCGTTGCGGTCCCCCGCGGCAGCAACGGTGTGCTGGGGGTGCCGCCGGTCACCAGTGAAGGCAAGACCCAGTTCGCGTGGGACCAGCCCGGCGTCGCCCCTGGCAGCCCGGCCGGAGTGGCCCTCTTCGATGCCCACACCTGGCCCGACGGCTCGGCGCTCGGCAACCGGCTGCTCGAAGGCCTCCAGACGGGTGGCCGGCTCATCGTCCGCGGCGCTACGGGCGAGCACCTCTGCTACGACGTCGCCCGCCGCGACGAGGTCACCGCCGAGACCCGGATGCCGGAGATCTACAGCACCGAAGGGCCGCCGCAGCTGGTCATCATCGTCTGCTCGGGAGTACGACGCGGGCCGGGCGACTGGAGCCACCGCACGCTGTGGTTCGCCAGGCCGGTCTGACGGGGGCTTTCGTCCGGCGTCGCTTCTAACCGGCATTCGCGGTGGCATGGCGCGCCTCTCGCACACCCGCAATCGGCGGGAATAGCGGGCGGGCTACGGGGCCTAGCCGGCCTGCTCCCACATCATCCGTGGTGTGAGTGGGCGGCGACGCCTCAGGCGGGCGCCACTAGCCCGGGGCAGAGATCACGATCGGTGCTTCTGCATCCAGCCGACGACCCACCTGGTGACCCGACCTGCAGCGACCGGCAGCTCGAGCATCTGGGCCCGTGCAAGCAGAACGTAGCGTCTATGAGATTCGCGTGAAGGAGTGCGTCGGCGAATTCCAGGTCCTTAATCCGCCCAGTCACAAGCTTCGCAACGACGAGGTCATGTCGCTCGAGGCAGTGTCCGGACGCGCCGTTCGCTTTTGTCGCTGCTCAGGACGATGACACGGCCATGCCACGGCGGCGTCGACGAGATTGCGTGTGTTAGAACGGCACCTGCTGGCTCAACAGCCCTTGCGAAGGCGCGCGGCCGGAAAGCGCCCGGCAGAACTCGAAGGCGTCCATGGAGATCGGCCCGGCTCCGCCATCGTGGGACCAGGTGCCCCCGGCCGGGCCGGTGAGCTCGAGGGTGTACGCCCCGCCGTGGCGTCGGGCCCATTCGCGGACCACGTCGTCGACAATCACGCCTTCGTGCTCGGCCGTCGCCGGCGCAAGGACGCCGGTCGCGTGGGCGATGTCGATCCGGTGCATGAACGGGTCGCGGGTCAGGATCGTGTCCATCAGGAACCCGATGGTCCACCACTCCTCGCGGCCGTCCACCTCCTGCGCTGCGGTCTGCTTGCGAACGAAGCCCGGCGTACGTGCTCGGCCGCGGGCGGCCTTGGGTCCGTAGGTGCGCATCTTCGCCACGATCTCGCCCGGACTGAGGGACGCGTTCTTCTCGACCTGAAGCGCGGTCAGTGCGTCGATCATCAGTTCGCCGTCGCGTTTGGCACGTCGCTTGGCCGTCAGCTGCTGGCGCATCGTCTCGCGGATCGAGGCGGCCATCTGGGCCATCCCGAGGACGTGACCAGCGATCGCGCGGACGTCCCAGGCGGAGCAGTCGGTGGCGGACGCCCACTGCCCTGGGGTGAGCTGTTCGAGTGTGGTCACCACCCGTTCGTACTCGGTCGTGGCCAGTTGGATCGCGACGTCGTGGTCGAGGGTGGGGGTGTACGGGGCCTTCTGAGAGCCCTGGATCGGTGTGCTGCTCATGGCTGGTTGGTGTCCCTACTGTCGCGGGGGAGGCCTACGTTGTCGGCAAACATGTCGACCGCGCGGTCGACCAGACGTGCCCAGCGATTGCCGCCGGGGTCATTGGCGAACTGCGCGTCGAGCAGCCCGCCCACCAGTGCTGTGTAGAGGTCGACGTCCTCGTCGCGCGTGATTCCGATCGCCCGCAGTCGTTCCCGGAGCCTCTCGATCACAGCGACCGCAGGTGCGTACCCCGCAGCACTGGGTTCAAAGCCGGGAATCGTCCGCTGGTTCATCAGCTGGTGGCGTGCGAGGTCAGCGACGGCGAATCGAAAGAACGTGTGTGCGTAGAGACGCAGCTTGGCGCGCGGTGTCTTGGCGCGCCTGTCCTGGATGGCAAGCATCGTCTCGTAGCAGTCGGTCCATGCCTGCTCGAACATCGCGTCGTAGATGGCGTTCTTCGACGCGAAGTGCGAGTACAGCGAAGGAGCCTGCATCCCCACCCGGGCGGCGACGTCACGGAGTGTGATCTGGGAGAGCCCGTGTTCCCGCGCCATGTCCCAGGCAGCGTCCAGGATCTCTCGTCGGGTCGCCTGACGACGTTCGGAAACCCTATCTCTGTTCGGCGTACCTAACATGACTAGGAGAGTGCTCCTGGGTCGGTCCAGATGTCAAGGGGCGGCATGACCCGCACTGCGAAGGGTCGAGCGTTCATTGGACACACACCGTCGGATGGTAATGAGGCGTGGATGCACACGCCGTACACCGCCGCCGGTGCGCTCGGCGCGCGTGCCGACCATGTCGACAGCGACAGCGTGGTCGAGCTGGTCGAGCTCCTCTGCGACTGCCCCCCGGCCGTTGCCCGTTCTGCGTGCGGCTAGGAGACGCCGACCGGACCATTCGCGGCGGAAGGGCGCACCTCATCGCGGCATGACAACACGTTGGCGGGCACTGATCGATTTGCCGTTCCCAACTCCGGAACACCACCCCGAGCGAGCGCCGGAGCGGGAGAACCATGTCGCCGCCCACGCGGCTGGCGCCCCGGAGCATCCAGCCGCGGGTGAGGGTGCCTTCCGCCTGGCTGGTGCGACCTCCTGGCCTGCGTCGACCATGCCGGGCTGCCGTGCCAGCAGCACACGCAGGTCGTCCTTCGGCGTCCGAGCGCCCCACGAGTTGTACTTCCAAACTCCAGCGGGCACCACGTGTCTGAGGGCGTCGAGCTGGCAGAAGGGCAGTGGCACGGATCGAGCCTGGTCAGCGGGTGCGCGTGAGCCGCCTCGCCAGGGTCGGCACCACGATGGCTGCGGCGACGGTGTGCAGCGTGATCAGGGTGGCCGCGGAGCTGGCGTCGAACCCGAACGTGAGGTCCGGGACGAAGGACAGCGCGGTCAGCGCGACCGCTGTCCGCACGAACGTGGGCCGTGGCCGGCGCGCCCTGCGCGCCATGACGGCAGCGATGCCGACGCCGACGAGCGAGAAAGCCAGCGTCAGCTGCGCGAACCCGGCGATCGGGATGCTCGCGCCTTTGCTGTCGGCGAACGAGACCCCGGCGGCCGACGCGACCGCCGCCAGTACGGTCGTGGCGACCGAGGCGACGACGGCCACGGCGACGCCGTGCTTCCAGACCGGCTGCCGCTCGGAAGTGGACGCCGGCGCGGTGGTGGTGACGTGGGTGGGGACCTGCGGGTGATGGACATGTCGGGCTCCGTTTCCTCGGCTGGCCGCCCGGTGCGACCCGCATATACCCCCTCCACGAACGGGCGGGTCCCGATCCGACAGGTCGCGAGACGAAACGTTCAACGGGTCGACGCGCGGTCACGCAGTTCTGGGGCGGGTCGGGGGCGAGTCCCGGCGGCGCCCGGCGCAACCGGTCCCGTCGGCGATGCCCTGGACGAAGTCGTGGCGGAGCCCGCACAAGAGCGTCCGGTGCTTCTGCGCCAGGGCATCGAACGGGCAGTTCCCTAGGAGGAACCCGATCGCAAAGTTGCTGTGGCAGGTTGTCGTATCGGTGGGATGCCGTTCGTGGTGATGGTGGAAGGCGGTCATCGGGACCGCCCCGAAACTGAGGAGAACTGAGATGACGCACTACCTGCTGACCGTGCACGGCCCCGCCGAGATGAACGAGTTCGGCAACTATGGCTCCAAGGAGGAGATGGAGGAGGCGTTCGCCGCGACCGGCGCCTTCAACGACAAGTTGCACGCCGATGGCTACTGGGTCTTCGCCGGTGGACTCCAGCCGGCGTCGACGGCGACCGTCGTCGACGGCCAGAGCGAGACTCCGGTGATGACCGACGGCCCTTACCTCGAGACCAAGGAGCTCATCGGGGGCTTCTGGGTGATCGACGCGCCCGACCTCGACGTGGCGCTCAAGCTCGCGGCCGAGGGGTCCAAGGCGTGCCGGGGCAAGGTCGAGGTCCGTCCGTTCGACGGCCTCGCCTGAGCCGGCCCGACCGACGACTGATCGATGCTGGGCAGAACGGCGGCCGTCCAGCGGATCTTCCGCGAGGAGCACGGCCGCCCGATCGCCTCGCTCGTGGCCGCGCTGCAGAAGTGGCCGGAGTCCGGCATACCCCCAACCCCGGCGGCTGACGACCCGTCGCCGCGGCCGGGCCTGAGAACGGATTGGCGTCGTATCCGACCGGGTTTCGCCTTCCTCCAGGCATGCATCGCCGGCCGCGCGACGCGCGCCAGCAGCCGGCGCTACCACTAGCGGTGGCCGAGCCCGCAGGGAAACGGGCTCGGTCGAGGTAGACGGTCGTCAAGCCATCTCGGGGACGTGCAGGTGCGCGTAAGCGAGGTCGAACTCGTGCACGTCGACGATCTTGCCGCCTGCGTCGCTCGCGGCCCGGCGGCGCATGTCGTCGGCCGAGACGCGGCTAGCTTCCATCGCGTCGCGCGTCTCCCAGGCCGTGGTGGCGCAGCCCAAGCCGGCCGACTGGTTCACCAGCAGACTGGCGCTGCAGAATCCAGGGGTCTGCTCGAGCTCGGGAAGGATCCCGATCCGGAACGTCTCTGTCATGGCATCGAGGTCACCCTGCAGCCAGCTGACTCGGCAGCATTCGCCGTGATGGGTGCGGTGCATGACGGCGATCTCCCACTCGTCCATCTCCACGGAGCCGCCGAGGATCTCGCGCCCGCGCTCGCGGATCGGGCGAAGTTGCTCGTCGCTGGCGCGCATGGCGGCCTCGCTCTCCCATGAACTGGTTGCGATGCAATGCCCGGTCTCGCGGTCGACCAGCATCGAGAGGCCTCGACAGCCCTCGATCTTTTCGAGCATGGGTGAAGCCTCGTTCTTGACGAACGCAGTGCCCGCATCGATGTTGGCGGGCCTTCCGTGGAATGTGGTGGAACGTGCGTACACGGCCCACTCCTCTCTGGGACGGGACAGTGCCCGGTCCGGCACCGCCGGTTGATCCCTGCTTACTCCTCTGAGCGCGAAGACGCTAGACCCTGCTCTTCGGTCTCTTAAACCTGTCGGGGCAGCGCGCACCGGCTCAGCTCGCCGACGTGCGCGGGACGGCGCGGAGCGCACGAGCTCGCGGCTTGGTTGATGCACGTCCTCGAGCGCGGGGCCCGCGACAGAGGCGGATGGCTTCGGACGAAGGCGAGCGCTCCGAGAAGGCTTAGTAGGTTGATGAACTCGCCGCCCGAGCATGGGTTCCGCCACCGACACCCAGTGTCCATGGGCTCGTTCGTGCGCGGCTGGATCAACTTCGAGTTCACCGTGTATCGCGGCGGCAAGACGCTTCCGGCAGCAGCCGAGGCGGATGGCGTTGCCTGGCAGGCGCGGTGATGGTCGGCCGGTGGAGCGGCGCTACCGACTGGACTGATCGGCGAGCCAAGAGGCGATGGTCGGCAGGACCAGGTCGAGCCGGTCGAGCATTCCGGTGTGGTCGAGCCCGGGCATGACGTCGTACTCGACGCCACGTGAGGCCAGGTCGCGCCCCAGTTCGTCAGGGGACAGGAGTGAGGACAAGACCGCGTCCCGCTCGCCCCACCAGGCTCTGACCGGGCAGTCGACCTCGGCCAGCGCTGCGTGGGGCAGTCGTCCGACGTCGTCCCAGAACGCGACCGCGGCTTCGGGGTCGTAGGCCGCCATCAGCTCCGCCCAAGCCTCCGGGTCTTGGCGCGCAGCTGCGTTGCGCCCGCGCGCCCGTTCCGCCATGTCGGTGAGGTCGGCGGTGAGCGGGAAACCGCCACAGGCGACGGCGGAAACGCGCGGGTTGCCGACGGCCAGCCGCGCGGCCATCGCACCGCTCATGGAGTACCCGAACGTGGCATAGCGCCCAATCTCGAGGTGATCCAGAACGCGCCGGATGTCAGCGACGAATCGTGGCCCGCGATATGAGCCCGGCCGAGCGCTCGGCCCGAAGCCCTGTGGTGCCACAATCACCATCCGGAACCGGTCAGTCAGCGCTGACAGGTTCATCTCGGTCCAGTCGACGTTGAGTCTCGGCACCACCACCGCCGGACCATCGCCCGCCTCCGACCACCAGATCCCGTCCAGCTGCGCCACCGGTCCAACCTAACGCCGTCGCGAATCGCGGCCAGCCGATGGGAGGGCCGACGGCGCGTGTCGCGGCGAGATGACGCAGGCGCTCAGGCGGCCGATGACCGAGCAGACGTTCATGCCTTAGCCTCGATCCACCGATGGGCAGGGGCTGAGCGTCCGCGGTCGCTGAGGCGGGGTCTTCGAGTGTGTGGGCGTGGCCGACCGTCTGGCCTCGCTGCCAGGTTGTTCCGGGTTGGTCGTTGTGCCGGTGTCGGCTGGGGGTGGTCAGGTCGTCGGTGCCGGTGGTGGTCCGCAGGCCCGGGTGAACAGGTCGCTCCAGGCGGTCTCCCAGGGCCATCCGGTCGGGAGGTGCAGAGTCACTCTTCGTGCCGAGGAGGCGACCCGGGCGGGCACGGCGATCAGCTTGCGGCGGATGGTCGCGGTGGTGGCTTTGGCGAGTCCCGGGCCGGTGATGGTCGCGGCTGCTCTGGTCAGGTTGAACGCTATGACGGCCAGCACGAGCCAGGCGGCGTTCGCTGCGAACTTTCCCGATGGCAGATGCGCGAGGGCGGAGCCCTTGAGGTCGGAGTGGACCTGTTCGATGATCGCGTGGCCGCGGTGGGTCTTGTCCGCGGCCACCGTGCCGGCCACGGCCGGGTCTGTGGTGGTGAAGAAGGCGTGGAAGCGCCAGGTGTCGAACAACGTCTCCTGACCATTCTTGGCGGACGTGTTGAGGTCGGGGATCCGGCGGACCACGAGCCGTCCGGTGACTTGGTCGGCTTTCTTCTTGGAAGTGAACGCGGTGAACGGAATCTCGGCGACCTCGGCGCGGGAGACCCACGTGTTGGTGGGTTCATCGAAGACGGCGTCGGTGTACTCGATGGTGGTCCAGGCATCGTCACCGATGGTGGCGATCGCCGCCTTGACCTTGGGATCCATTCGCACGGTGACCGAGATGTCGGCGCCACCGCGCAACGCCGCGTTGACCACCTCGGCGCCGTAGAACGCGGAGTCGGCTCGCAGCATCGGGCGCAGATCGGACTTGGCGGGCAGTTTGCTGGTGGTCTTCAACGCGTCGGCGACCAGGCGTTTCGCGCCCCGCGGTGAACCACATGATCCCTTCCGGAGCCGGTGGGCCACGATCACCGGCGCGGACTGGCTCGTGGACACGACAGCGAGCAGCGCGTTGAGCCCACGCACGCCGGAGTAGCCGTAGCCAGAGCCCTGCTTGGCGTGCCCGTGGACCTCGACGATGGTGTCGTCGATGTCGATCATCACCCGCTCGCTGGTGTCAGGTGAGGTCACGATCAGCGGTGCCTGCTCGGCCAGCCCGGCCAAGAACCTCGAGGCGACAGCGTCGAGCTGGCGGACGTGGCCGAAGCTGAACGTGCGCAGGAACGAACCCAGCGTCGAGGGCGCGTAGGCGTTCGTGAACACCCGGCCCATCCCGCCGTGACGGAGCAGCGCCATGTCATCGATGCTGTCCGCGCCGGCGACCATCCCGGCGACCAGCGAGGACACCTTCAACCCCGCGTTCGCGCCCTTGTCGGTCGGCACAGTGAGGTGGGCTTGGGCCAGTTCCTGGAGTCCCGCGGATCGGGCCAGCGCGAGGACCGGGACCAGCCCGGCCGACGACACGAGATTGGGATCATCGAACACTGCCGACGTGGCACGGGGCGTGTGGCAAAGTTGCATCTACGAGATGCCCTTCGTCTTGGTGAGAATTGGGACCCTGAAGAAGTCCGATTTTCCCAGCACGTAAGGGCATTCTCACTTCACGACGCGCTCACAACCTCAAGCTCATCGGTGGATCGAGGCTTAGCCTCGATCCACCGATCGGCTGTGAGGGAGTCAGTCGGCGGTGTTGACGGCGGCTGCGCAGATTCTGGGCGTGGCTGAACGCCGACCTCGCTGCCGGGTTGTCCTTGGGGTCCTTGGTCGTGCCGGTGTCGGCGGTGGTCAGTTGGCCGCGGTCAACGGCGGGCCGTGGCTGTGGGCGAAGAGTTGTAGCCAGGCGTCCTGCCAGGGCCACGCGGTCGGTAGGTGCAGGGTGACCCGTCGGGCCGAGGATGCGATCCGGGCGGGGACTGCGATCAGCTTGCGGCGGATCGTGGCGGTGGTCGCTTTGGCCAATGCGGGGCCGGCGAGGGTGGCGGCGGCGCGTGTCAGGTTGAACGCCATCGCGGCCAGGACGAGCCAGGCGGCGTTGGCGTTGAACTTCCCAGACGGCAGGTGTGCCAACGCGGATGCTTTGAGGTCGGCGTGGACTTGTTCGATGATCGCGTGGCCGCGGTGGGTCTTGTCCGCGGCCACGGTGTCGGCCACCTCGGGGTCGGTGGTGGTGAAGAACGCGTGGAAGCGCCAGGTGTCGAACAGTGTGTCCTGACCATTCTTGGCGCCGGGGTTGAGGTCGGGGATGCGGCGGACCACGAGCCGACCGGGGACCTGATCGGCCATCTTCTTCGAGGTGAACGCGGTGAAGACGACCTCGGCGACCTCGGCGCGGGAGACCCACGTGCTGGTGGTTTCGTCGAAGACGGCGTCGGTGTACTCGATGGGGGTCCAGGCGTCGTCGGGGATCGAAGAGATGCTGGCTTTGACACGCTTGTCCAGGCGCACGGTGACCGAGACGTCGGCGCCACCACGCAGGACGGCGTTGACGATTTCCGCGCCGTAGAACGCGGAGTCGGCTCGCACCAGCGGCCGCGGGTTGGACCCGGACGACGACTGCTTGGCGGTCTTCAACGCGTCGGCGACCAACCGTTTCGCGCCCCGCGGTGAGCCGCACGAGCCCTTCCGGAGTCGTTGGGCCGCGATCACCGGTGCCGAGGTCTTCGTGCTCACGGTGGCGAGCAGGGCGTTGAGGCCGCGCACACCGGAGTAGCCGTAGCCCGAGCCCTGCTTGGCATAGCCGTGGACCTCGATGATGGTGTCGTCGATATCGATCATCACCCGCTCCTGCACCGCGTCGCTGACCTGAACCAGCGGTGTCTGGGCAGCAAGTCGGCCCAGAAACCGGGACGCGACCGCGTCGAGTTGGCGGACGTGACCGAAGCTGAACGCGCGCAGGAACGAACCCAGCGTCGATGGCGCGTAGGCACCTACGAACACCCGGCCCGTTCCGCCATGGCGCAGCAGCGCCATGTCATCGATGGAGTCCGCCCCGGCGACCATCCCCGCGACCAGCGAGGACACCTTCAACCCGGCGTTCGCGCCCTTGTCGGTCGGCACGCTCAGATGCTTCTGGGCGAGCTCTTGGAGTCCTGCGGACCGGGCCAGAGCGAGGACTGGGACCAGCCCGGCCGACGACACGAGATTCGGATCGTCGAACACCGCTGAGGTCGCGGCCGACGTGTGGCAAAGTTGCATCTACGAGATGCCCTTCGTCTTGGTGAAATTGGGACCCTGAAGAAGTCCGATTTTCCCAGCACGTAAGGGCATTCTCACGCTGGCCCGATCCGCAGGACTCCACGAGCTCGCCCAACAGCACCTCACTGTGCCGACCGACAAGGGCGCCAATGCTGGGTTGAAGGTGCCCTCCCTGGTCGCCGGGATGGTCGCCGGCGCGGACAGCATCGATGACATGGCCCTGCTCCGCCATGGCGGAATGGGCCGGGTGTTCGTAGGTGCCTACGCGCCATCGACGCTGGGTTCGTTCCTACGCGCGTTCAGCTTCGGTCACGTCCGCCAGCTCGACGCGGTCGCCTCGAGGTTCTTGGCCCGGCTGGCCGAGCAGGCACCGCTGATCGCGACCTCAACTGACACCCGCGAGCGGGTGATGATCGACATCGACGACACCATCATCGAGGTCCACGGCTACGCCAAGCAGGGCTCGGGCTACGGCTACTCCGGCGTCCGGGGGCTCAACGCCCTCCTCGCCACCGCGAGCACGAAGACCTCGGCGCCGGTGATCGTGGCCCAGCGGCTCCGGAAGGGCTCGTGTGGTTCACCGCGGGGCGCGAAACGGCTGGTCGCTGACGCGTTGAAGACCACCAGCAAACTGCCCGCTGAGTCCGATCTGCGCCCGTTGGTGCGCGCCGACTCCGCGTTCTACGGCGCCGAGGTCGTCAACGCCGTCCTGCGTGGTGGCGCCGATGTCTCGGTCACCGTGCGAATGGATCCCAAGGTCAAGGCGGCGATCGCCACCATCGGTGACCGGGCGTGGACCCCCATCGCCTACACCGACGCCGTCTTCGATGAACCCACCGGCACGTGGGTCTCCCGCGCCGAGGTCGCCGAGATTGCGTTCACCGCGTTCACTTCCAAGAAGAAGGCCGATCAGGTCACCGGACGGCTCGTGGTCCGCAGGATCCCCGACCTCAACCCGAGCGCCAAGAACGGACAGGAGACGTTGTTCGACACCTGGCGCTTCCACGCCTTCTTCACCACCACAGACCCGAACACTGCTGACACCGTGGCCGCGGACAAGACCCACCGCGCTCACGCGATCATCGAACAGGTCCACGCCGACCTGAAGCACGCAGCGCTGGCGCACCTGCCCTCGGGCAAGTTCACTGCGAACGCGGCCTGGCTCGTGCTGGCTGTGATGGCGTTCAACCTGACCCGAGCAGCCGCGACCATCACTGGCCCGGGACTCGCCAAGGCCACCACCGCGACCATCCGCCGCAAGCTGATCGCCGTGCCCGCCCGAGTCGCGTCATCGGCACGAAGAGTGACGCTGCACCTCCCGACCGGATGGCCCTGGGAGACCGCCTGGACTGACCTGTTCAACCGGGCCTGCGGACCACCACCCGCACCGACGACCTGACCCCCGCCGCCACCGGCACGAGGACCAACCTGGAACGACCTGGCAGCGAGGCCAGACGGCCGGCCACGCCCACACACTCGAGGACTCCGCGTCAGCGACCGCGGACGCTCAGCCCTGCCCATCGGTGGATCGAGGCTTAGCTCCTGAGATTCGGGTCAAGTGAGGTTGAGCGGTGCCAAGCAACCATATGGGCCGAGAAATCGGCTCGGACTGGTTGCTCAGCCACCGCCCAATCGCGGGAGGTGCGTCACGCGAGGTGGTTGCCCAGCGCGTCGAGCAGTCCCCGGCTGCCTTCCTCGCGGTTCGGGCCGTCGGGCCAGAACTGGTCGAGGAAGACGCCGTGCTCGACGTGCGTGAACCGGGTGCCCTCGTCGATCGGCTCGAACTCGAACGACGCCACCGACGTCGACATGTGGACCCCGTCGAGCCACATGTCGTAGGTCGTGACGATGCGGACGTGCTCGACTATGTCGGTGTAGGTGGCCTCGTACCGCGAGACCGGACCGTCGTGAAACGTGCCCTCGGCGACGTCGCGTCCGCCGACGCGGAAGTCGAACGCCCACTCGCCGGGCTCAAAGGTGTCGCCGGCGCCGAACCAGTCCAGCTTCTGGTCCTCCTCGGCGAACGCGGCCCAGACGCGGTCGGGGGGAACGGGGTAGTCGCGGGTCAGGGTGAACCCGGCGCGGGCGAGGCGGCGTTCGGTCGTCATGTGTAGGTCCTATCGCGTGAAGGTGACGTGGGTCGTGCCGCTCTCGGCCACTTCGGTCGTCACCTTGTGGGTGAGTTCGAGGCCACGCAGGTCGTCCCACAGTCGAGTGCCCCGGCCGAGCAGGATCGGGGCGATCATGACGTGCAGGTCGTCGACCAGGCCGGCGCGCAGGAAGTCGCGCGCGGTGCTGACGCCACCGCCGACGCGCACGTCCAGGCCGCCGGCGGCCTCGGTCGCCTCGGCGAGCACGTCCTCGATTGCGGTGCTGCGGAAGTGGAACGTCGTTCCGCCCTGCATCGGGATCGACGGACGCGGTGCGGTGTGGGTGAGGACGTAGACCGGGCTGCCGAACGGCGGCTGGTCACCCCACCATCCCTTCCAGTCCGGATCGTCGGGGAACGTGTGCAGGCCGAACATGGCCGCGCCCATGATCTCGGCGCCGATGCCCTCGAAGTGCGCGGCGGTGTGGGAGTCGTCGATGCCGGTCGTGCCGGTGCCGCTGGTGTCGCCGAGGACGCGCTCGTGGAACGTGCGGGTCGCGGCGTAGGCCGCCGTGAGGCGCCCCCAGTCCTCACCCATCGGATTCTCGGGGGCGTGGTCGGTCGTCGAGGTGTAGCCGTCCAGTGAGGCGAACAGGTCGATGCGAACGCGGGTCATGTCAGGTTTCCTTCGGGTGGGTGCGGGTCAGGTGGATGCCGAGCCGGTCGGCTTGGCGTTCTGCGTGGGTTCGTTGCTCGCCGAGCCACAGGTGTAGGACGTCGAGGGCGCCCGGTCGCAGGGTCACGGTGCGGACGCGTCCGTGCTTCTGCGACGTGACCAGTCCCGCGTTCTCGAGGACGCGCAGGTGCTGCATGAGCGAGGGCAACGCCATCGAGAACGGTGCCGCGAGTTCGGACACGACGGCTGGGGACTGCGCCAACCGTTCCACGACGGCCCGGCGCGTCGGATCCGCGAGAGCGCGGAGCACGGAATCGAGCTCGTCGTAATACTTAGGCACACGTCTAACTATTGTTGATGGGCAGGGATTCGTCAACCGACTCCCTAGTCGCCTTCATCGAGTCAACATCCCGACCTGCGTTCGCACGGGGCGAAATCACCGACCACGACTTCAGGTCCACGACCATGTGCCTTGCCGACGCTTTCAACGCCTCCGCTTACGAATGGATCACACGCGAGGAGCGGCCGGCGAACGACGTCCTCGACGAGGCTCGCCAAGCTCGCACTCGTCCTGCTTGCGGGGTAGCACTCGCCGCTGGCCAAGAGCCCGCGGCTCGCAGATATGGGTGCTTACGCGGCGAATAGACGCACTAGCCCGGATCGTTCACGGGCCCGTGGGCTGATCGGCGTGTAGAAGCACGGAAGTGCCTGCCCAGCAGGGGAAACTTGGACTTGCGACGGTTCAAGTTTCTCTGCTTGGAAGGCACTCCGTAGGTGAAGCGTACTTCGTGGTCGACTGGCTTGTCTGTGTCCGCTGATGGTGTCGGCGTGGTGGCTCACGCGGGCAGCGTCGCGTTGCGTCTCATGGCCGACCGGACCGGCCTCACGACGGAGTTGTCCGCGGCGATGTCGCGTCGCTCCTTCGCCCCGGTCCACGACGCGGCCGGGTGCTGGTCGACGTCGCGGTGATGCTCGCTGACGGCGGTGAGGCGATCGCCGACATCGACGTGCTCCGCCATCAAGCACCGGTGCTCGGCGCGGTCGCGTCGCCGCCGACGGTGTGGCGGACTCTGAATGCGGTCACGCCCGGCCGGTTGAAGCAGATCGCGGTCGCCCGCGCCCGGGCTCGGCGCCACGTCTGGTCGCAGCTGGCGGCCGGTGACGGCATCCCTGCCTCGAAGGTCGCCGGCACCGACCTCGGCGACGTCGTGGTCCTCGACGTCGATGCCACGATCGTGGTCACCCACAGCGAGAAGCAGAACGCAGCAGCCACGTTCAAACGGACCTTCGGCTTCCACCCACTCGGGGTGTGGTGTGACAACACCACCGAGTTCCTCGCCGCGACACTGCGTGCCGGGAACGCCGGATCGAACACTGCTGCCGACCACATCGAGGTCCTGACCCAGGCGATCGCCCAGGTGCCCGCCAAGCATCGCAAGAAGCTGCTGATCCGATCCGACGGCGCCGGCGCATCTCACGACCTGCTGGACTGGCTCACCGAGCAGAACCAGGTCCGCGGCCGCAGCGTGGAGTACAGCGTCGGGTTCGCGGTCACCGAGAAGATCCGCGACGCGATCAAGCTCGTCCCGAAGAAGGTCTGGACCCCGGCGTCCGATGCAGACGGCGGGATCCGTGAAGGTGGCGACGTCGCCGAACTGACCGGACTGCTGGACCTGACGAAGTGGCCGGCCGGAATGCGGGTCATCGTGCGCCGCGAACGTCCCCATCCCGGTGCACAGTTATCGTTGTTCGAGGAGCGTGACGGGTGGCGCTATCAGGCGTTCGTCACCAACACGAGCACCGGGCAGTTGGCGTTCCTCGAAGCCCGGCACCGGGCCCATGCCCGGGTCGAGGACCGGATCCGGCACGCCAAGGACACCGGTATGGGCCGGTTCCCGTCGCGGGAGTTCGCGATCAACCAGGCCTGGCTGACACTGACCCAGGTCGCCGCCGACCTGACCGCCTGGACCCGGCTCCTCGGCTGTGTCGGCGACGCCGCCGCACTGGCTGCCTGCGAACCAAAAGCGCTGCGCTACCGGTTCCTCCACGTCCCCGCCCGCCTCACCCACAGCTCTCGTCGACGACGACTCCGGATACCCGAATCCTGGCCCTGGGCAGCCGCCGTGGTCGCGGTCTTCGCGAACATCGCCGCGATCCCACCCCTGTCCTGACGAGCCCGTCCGCCCACGACCCGAAGCACTGGAGAACCGCAGCCCGGCAGCGCCAGCCGGCCCAGCGTCGTATCCAAGATCAGACCCTCGGACCACGACCGCCATCACGCAGCGGCGCGCCCAGTCCGCACGACCTCATGAAAGACCGGGGCTAGGTCGCGAGCAGAACTACCGTCAACGGGGATGACATCGTGGCCCGTATAGCGTGGGCGGAGCGAGCATGATGCACGACAGGTGACCCCTGTTGCTAGACATACCCATCGCTCGAGGTGAAGCCGACAGTCGCGGGATTGGCGCCGATGTGGGCGAGGGCGCAGATACGCTGACGCCATGTCCACTCCTCAACCGGTCCCCAGCCTCGGTGCGGATCGGCGTCTGGCTTCGTGACAGCCTCGGTCGGGCCGAAGGACTACTTCTTGAAGGACGGGAACCTCGTACGAGAGTTCGTGTTCTTCATTTCGTCTGCGTCAGACGTCACGGACCAGCGCGACCTATTCGAAGCATTGGTTCGGACAGTCGACAATCAGTTCCGGTCGCGTCGAGACGAGACCCGGCCCTTCACCCTGGTCCCCGACCGGTGGGAATTCGATGCCGGGCGTCGGACCACCGATATGAACGAGGAGTTCGTCCGAAGAGTGCGCAAGGCGCATGCGGTTGTGGTGCTGCTCGCCAATCAGCTTCGTCCAGGCACCGAGGAGGAGATCGAGGCGGTACTTCATGAGAGCACCGTCCAGGTGTCGGTGATCTGGATGGACAAACCGGAGGACAGCCGGAAGTACCGCAAGCTTCGGAAGTACCTGAACGATCGGGCCAACCAGTTGGCGTACGTGAAAACGGGCCCACCGGGAAGTCAAGAGTCGATATGCGCGATGGTTGACGTCATCACAGCTGCGCTCGCCCATCTGACCCGCACCGAGCAAGGGGAGGCGACGTTTAGTGAAGAACGAAATGGCCGCTGAAGACAGCATCTACCGGGCGTGCATCACTTGGAACATCCCAGCGTTGCGCGGCACCGACCGCGACGATGTCGACCACTTCAAGCGCACGATCCAGCTGCTCCCATCTGCGTTCAACGACACATCGGACTCGATCCCCAAGCGGCTGACACCGCTGCGACGTGCGGCCGAAGGTCTAAAGGCCGAACTCACCGGCGCCCCTGGCGCAGCCCGGGACCACTACGAGATCGTCGCGAAAAGAACGGGATTGCCCGGTGTGCTCGGGACGCTGCTCATTGCTTGGATGTCGGATGCGACCGAGAAGGACTTCGCCCGTGTTGAGCGAAAGCTTGCCTCTCTGACGGGCCCTGGCAGCCGCGATGTAGTCGCACGCAGCCATTGCAAGCTCGCAACCTGGTCCTTCGACCATGGGTGGGTCGACCGATCCCGCCACCACTATGAGGAAGCGCGACGTCACGCCGGCAAGAGCCTCGGCATGGCCCTTGACGGCATCGGACACTGGTTCGGCCACGACCGAACCATCTACTTCAAGCGCGTATACGACGACATGACTACGTTCCCGTGGATCGACGAATGGGTCGACCGGGCTGCGCGGACCTCGGTCGAGAAGGAGTTCCGCAACTCGTATAAGAGCCCATGGACGCGTACCTGGTCCATGGGAGCGACGACCGTCGAAGGCACCGACATCCAGTCCGCAGGGATGCAGGCAAGCTGGGCCGGCGCGCTTTGGATGCTTCCCCAAATCAACCGCCAGCATGCAGCCCTCATCATGGCGAAGAGCAACGAACCTGATGATGTGGCCCGAGCCATCGCTCTGTGGGCCAAGGGTGGCGGTCAAGACACCAACCAGCTGGTCTCGGCGAAGGAGGGATCCCTCACCGAGACCACAATCGACGACCTCCTCATCAATCAGCTTCACGAGGGTCGTAGCGTCCGCGACCGCGACACGTGGCTCGACATCTGCCACGCGCTCTGGGCCGAGCTTCCAGATCAGCTCGTCGAAGACTTCGTACGCGGCTACCAGGGCCCTGCGCCGGACATGCGACTGCACGGCGGAGGCGGCGCCAAGGAACTTGGCCTCTTCGGGAAGCTCCTCGCCCGTTCTCCACTCGCAGTCGAACGCGCGTATGGCTTCGATGACTGGGAAGCCGGGCTTCTCGCTCGAACACTCTTCCCCCAGTTGCTCGACGGACTCCCGCCCAGGCTGCGGGCCCGCCTGCTCGAAGCAGGCCTTTCAGATGTTGTACTGGCCAATGACGACTGGGCCAACACCGGCTGGGCATCCCTTGTGACCTGCTGGACGCTCCTCGACGAGGAAGTGCAGGCCACCTTCCAGAGTTCACTCCTGGACGCCATCCCCGACAGTGATATCCCATCAGCCGCCACCATTGCGCCGGGCCTCGTGCCTAGGCGTCGCATGGAAGCAAGGCTCCAAACCAGCCTCAACCTGCTTGCTCAGGAACTGACAGATTCCGCTAGAGGCAGCTGGACTGGTTGGAGCACTCACCCAGCAACCGACGTCGCCCGACTCGCGCTAGCGCAGGGAAGCGTGAGCGACACTGCTGTCGAACGCCTCCTCGGCATCGCGATCGCCCCGAGCACCAACTCCCAACAGCGTCGCGCTTGCCTGTCAGCACTCCAAGCTCTCGCAGAGGAGGGCCTAGTCAAGCGAACTCAAGTCCAGCAAGCGTTCACCCCAGTCACCGTCCGCTCAGTGATGTCCGACGACGCTGCAGTTGACCAAAGACTCGACGACGTCTCAAGGCTCGCGCTCATGGTCCAGTTTGGCTATGAGCAGGCGACCGCCGAAGGGCCACTGCTCGCCGCATCCCGAGACCCCGACACACAAGTACGACTCCTCGCCGTTTCGGCTGTCTGCCGACTTTCCCGAGAAGGGCAGACCTCGCCCAGCTTTGACGCCACCCTGCTCGGAGCCCTCTACGACCCGCATCCTCGAGTCCAAGCCGAAGCAGTCCCTGCGCTGTGGCGCGGCAACTTCGAGAGCGATGCGCTGCTTGAAGTAGCCCGTGCCCGGGCCGCCGAGATCTTCCCGACGGCCCACCGCGAACTCAGGGCCAACATTGCCCACGAGTCGGCACTCGCCGACAGCGACGACCCGTACATTCAAACCCTCAGGCACATGGCAAGCCAGGACAGATCCTGGATCGTTCGACGTGCGGCTGATGGACCTTTGCAGTAGCTCTGCACGACGCGTCATTCTGGGCGCTAAGACGCATGAGCCGCGCATCATTCGTTGCGGTTCTCCGTCTGTCACAGCCTCAGGGTCACAACCCCTGCCACTCCGGCTTGCCGGCGTACACCTCTTGATAATAGTCGAGTCGACGCAATCCGCTGGCAGCTTCCGAATCGAGCAGCACAGTGACGTGTGGGTGCAGCTGGAGGACCGACGCCGGGCACGACGCCGAGATCGGACCCTCCACTGCGGCGGCGACGGCCTCCGCCTTCGCGACTCCCGTCGCGAGCAGCAGCAGGTGCCGCGCATCGAGGATCGTGCCGATCCCCTGGGTGACAACGTGGTGGGCCACCTCCTCGTCCCCGAAGTACGCCGCGTTGTCGGCGCGCGTGCGGCCGGTCAGCGTCTTGATCCGGGTGCGCGAGGCGAGGGACGAACCCGGCTCGTTGAAGCCGAGGTGGCCGTCACTGCCGATGCCGAGCACCTGCAGGTCGATGCCGCCCAACTCCGCGATCAGCCGCTCGTAGTCGTCGGCGCTGCCCGGCAGCCGGGTGGGATCGGGTCCGTGCACCTGGAGCAGGGGCACGTCCCACGGCTCGGCGACCTCGCGCAGCACGGTGGACAGGTAGCTGCCGTCGTGGCCCGGCGGCAGGTCGACGTACTCGTCGAGGAGGAACAGCCGGACGTCGGTGAAGGAGATGTCTCCCGCGGCGTGCCGGCGCGCCACCTCTTCGTACGTCCGGCGCGGTGTGCCACCGGTGGCCACACCCAGCGCAGCCCGGGGCTTACGGGCCACCAGGCTCGCGATCGCGTCGGCGGCGACCCGGGCGACCTCACCTGCGTCGGCCAGCGGGACGACCTCCATGTCAGCGCCCCCCGAGGAGTGCCGCGCCGATGGCGGCAACGGGCGCTCCGGTCTGCGCGAGCGTGACTCGCGCTGGGAGGTCGAGGGACGCCACGAACGGCGAGTCGGCTGCCCGACGTTGGAGCGCGGCCACGACGACCTCGCGCAACGGCTCGCCCAGGTCGGCGACCCCTCCGCCCAGCACGACGACGTCGGGGTCGACGCCGAGGGCGAGCACCGTCACCGCCTGGGCGATGCCGTCCGCGAACGCCCGCCAGACGACGAGAGCCCGCTCGTCGCCAGCGACCACGGCCGCGTGCAGCGCCTGGGCAGGCGCCGGTCCGTGGGTCGGCCAGGCGGTGGCGAGCGCCGAGCCGGACGCGATGGTCTCAAGGCAGCCCAGTTGTCCGCAGGCGCACGGGAGTCCGGCCGGGTCCACGGACACGTGACCGATCTCCCCGGCCGCCCCGCGTGCACCACGTCGCAGCCGACCGTCGACCACGAGGCCCGCGGCCAGGCCCGTGCCGATGCCGAGGTACGCAAGGTCCGTCGCGCCTGTCAGAGCGGCAACGCCCAGGGCGGCGGCGTTGACGTCGTTCTCGAGTACGACGCGGCGACCCACCGCCTCGCCGAGCCGACCGCCCAGCGCGACCGGGACGCCGTCGATGCCCAGGTTGACCGCGTGGGAGACGAGTCCGCGCACTGTGTCGACGACGCCGGGCACACCCACGCCGACCGGCGACCTGGCATCGCTCGACCCAGCCAGGGCAGCCACGACGCGCGCGGCTGTGCGGATCACCCCGTCGGCACCGGGCTCGGTGTTCTGGAGCGCCCTGGCGACGACGCCGCCGCGCTCGTCCAGCGCGACGCCCAGCGTCTTGGTCGCACCGATGTCGAGGCCGATCACGGTCGCCACCCCCGGGCACGCAGCAGCTCAGCGACGGCGCGTGCCGACGGCAGCGAGGAGCCCTGAGTCACCACCCGCACCATGTGTACGTCGACCGGTCCCGGCCATCCCCACTCGACCAGCACGACGGGCACCGTCTCGGCGAGGCCGCTGAGCAGGGCCAGCGTGGCGGGGTGCCGGTGTGCGTCACGGGCCTGGACGACAAGCGGCCGCCCGGCTGACCGTGCCAGCAAGGCCGCGACGCCACCGGCCGGCTCGGCGGGCAGTCCCCAGGGCACCACGCCGACGGCGATGTTGGGCTCGGTCTCGACAGTCACGAGGAGCGCTCCGGACAAGTCAGGCAGCTCGCCCTCGACACGGAGCGCCGACCGGGCCCCGGCGAGCTGGGCGGCATCTTCAAAGGAGGCAAGCACTCCACCACCACGCGGCATCGCAGCGATCCGCGCGGCCGCATCAACCAGCCGCGACTCGGGCAGCCGGCCGCGGCGTACGGCCTCGACGATCGCGGCTTGGATGGCCCGGACGAGCGCCTCGTCCTTGTCGGGCCCGATACAGAGCAGGTCGGCGCCCGCCACCAGCGACAGGACTGCCGCCTCGGGGATGCCGCGACCGGCACTGGCGCCCGCCATGTCGAGGGCGTCGGACACGATGACGCCCTCGAAACCGAGCGTCGAGCGGAGGCGACCGAGCACGGCCGGGCTCATCGTCGCCGGCAGCCGGTCGTCCAGGGCACTCACCACGATGTGCGAGGTCATCACGGCCGCAGCACCCGCGGCGACGGCAGCCGCGAAGGGCACCAGCTCACGAGCGGCCAGCGTCTCGAGCGGGGCGTCGAGCCGCGGCAGGTCGAGGTGGCTGTCGGCCGAGGTGTCGCCGTGGCCGGGAAAGTGCTTGAGGCAGGCCGACACACCCGCCGACTGGAGGCCCTCGACCCACGCCACGACGTGCCGCGCCACGTGGCTCGGGTCTGCACCGAAGCTGCGGGTGCCGATCACCGGGTTGTCGGGGTTGCTGTTGACGTCGGCCACCGGGCCCAGGTCGAGGTCGATGCCGCAGGCCGCCAGCTCCGCTCCGACCGCCGCCCCGGTGGCTCGCGTCAGGGCGAGGTCGTCGACCGTGCCGAGGGCGAGTGCGCCGAGCACCGGGCTGCCCCCGTCGTAGTGGAGCCGGGTGACGTCGCCGCCCTCCTCGTCGGTGGCCACGACGGCTCTTGGCGCGACCGCCCGGATGGCCCCGGTCAGCGCAGCGACCCGGTCCGTCCCGGCAGCGGTGTTGCTGCCGAAGAGGCAGACGCCACCGAGACCTTCCTCGAGCAGCCGGGCCGCCGCGGCAGGCAGGTCGGTGCCTGGGAAGGCGGGCAGCTGGACCGCGAGCGCCAGCCGCTCGACGTACGCCTCGCTCATCCCTTCACGGCTCCAGCTGTCATGCCGGCCACCATCCGGCTCTGGACCAGGAGGAAGAAGATGATGACCGGGATCGCGATCAGTGTCGACCCCGCCATCACCGCACCCCAGTCGGTGCCGCGGTTGACGTCGGTGAAGGTGCTCAGCCACACCGGCAGCGTGCGCTTCTCGGCGTTGGTCATCACCACGAGAGCGAGCGTGAACTCGTTCCAGGCCTGGATGAACCCGAAGACGCCGGTCGCGACGAGGCCGGGCGCCAGCAGCGGGAACGTGATCCGGAAGAACGCTCCGACGCGGGTGCAGCCGTCGACCATCGCGGCCTCCTCGAGGTCGATCGGCAGGCCTGCGACGAAGCCGCGCAGCGTCCAGATCGTGAAGGGCAGCACGGCCGCGATGTAGAGCGCGGTCAGGCCCAGCACGGTGTTGGTCAGCTGCAACGCGTCGAGCATCTTGTACTGGGAGATGAAGAGGCCTTCTGCCGGGATCATCTGTACGACGAGCAGCACCACCACGAACGCACGCCGACCGCGGAACCTGAACCGTGACACCGCCAGCGCCGCCAGGAACGCGAAGAGGAGCGCCACCACCACAGTGCCCACCGTGACCATCAGGCTCACCCCGAGGGCGCTGACGAACCCGCTGTCGTCGAAGAGCCGGCGGTAGTTGTCGAGGCCGCCGCCGAACGGCACCCACGTCGGCTCGGGCGCGCGGATCTCCCGCCGTTCGAGGAACGAGGTGTTGACCATCCAGTAGACCGGGAAGATGCAGGCCAGGAAGGTGACCAGCCCGAGGGCGTCGACGAGCAGTCGGGTACGGCGGCGTACGGCGCGGCTCATGCCTCGACCTCCTTCAGCATCTTGGCGACGTAGGGCCAGGTCAGTACGACGGTGAGCGCGAGCATGAAGACGGCGACCGCGGAGGCAACGCCGAAGTTCCCCTCACCGATGCCCGAGCGGTAGATGTAGGTGCCGAGCAGGTTGGTCTCCCGGGTCACGCCGCCGGCGTTCTGCAGGACGTAGATCTGCGTGAAGACGCGGAGGTCCCAGATGACCTGGAGCAGGCCCACGATCAGCAGCACCGGGCGCGTCAACGGGATGATCACATGCCTCAGCCGCTGCCAGGAGCTCGCGCCGTCCACCTCGGCGGCCTCGATCAGCTCCTCCGGCATCTGGGTGAGGCCGGCATAGATGGTGAAGGCCACGAAGGGGATGCTCATCCACACCACCACCACCGCGGCGACGAAGAAGAAGGACAGGGGTTCGATCAGCCAGGAGTGGCCGGCGTAGTCGAGGCCGCCCTTGTCGAGCAGCCAGTTGATGACGCCGTACTGGGAGTCGAAGAGCCACTGCCAGACCGTCAGCGCCGCCAGCACCGGCATCGCCCAGGCCAGCAGCAGCCCGGTCTGCACGATGAGCCGGACCGGCTTCGACATGAGTCGCATGGCCAGCGCGAGGGCGCTCCCGATCAGCATCGTGATGCCGGCGCACACAAGACAGAAGACGATGGAGCGCAGCACGAGCAGCCACAGGTAGCGGTCGGTGAGCACCTCGACGTAGTTGTCGAAGCCCGTCCACTCGGCCGGTCGGCCGAACTGTTGCGCCAGGCCGTACTCCTGCAACGAGAGCACCACCTGGCGCACCAGCGGATAGCCGAGCCCGGCGCACAGTGCGAGCAGCGCGGGCAGCAGCAGCGCGTAGGGCAGCGCCTTGCGGGCCCGCAGACGTGGGGTCCTGACCACGGCCGTGGACATCGATGCCTCCTGGGGCGGGGACGGGAGGTGGTCGGGAGGTGGGCGGGAGTACGCCGGCGCGGCCGGGACGGGATGGTCCCGGCCGCGCTGGGGTGCGACGTACGCCGCTAGTTGAGCTGTTCCTCCATGGCCTTGTCGGCCGCCGCCGCGAGCTCCGCGACATCGCCGCCGTTGGCGATCCCGACGAAGAGGTCCTCCATGATGCGGGCGCCTTCGACGCTGGCCCAGCCGGCCGCGGCCGGCGTGAGCTTGGCGTTGCTGGCGGCCGCGATGGTTGCCTGGGCGAACTCGTCGTCACCCAGCTGGCTCGCCAGCGACACCTTGGCCGGGGTGAGCCCGTTGGCCGCGAGGATGGCCTGGTAGTCGTCACTCAGCATGATGGCGACGGCCTTCTCGGCAAGGTCCTGGTCGGGCGACTGCGCCGCGATCGCGATGTTGGACCCGCCGAGCAGCACCGGAGCCGGGCTGCCGTCGTTGCCCGGCAGGGCGAAGACGCCGACCTTCTCCATCAGGTCGGGACAGCCGGCCTCCGCGTCACCGAGCACACCGCCCATCCAGCCGGGCGCCGACATCATCGCCATCTCGTTGTTGCAGAAAGGCACCTGCGGGTCGGTCTCGTTGCCGTCCTTGGCGGCGCCGGAGGCCTGCTCGAACAGGGTCTGCACCGTGGCCAGCCCCTCCAGCGACTCGGGCGACGACAGCGCACCCGCCCAGGTGTCACCGTCTTCGACCGCCAGGTCTCCGCCGTCGTTCCAGACGAAGGAGACGCCGTTGCGCCAGTCCTGACCGGGCAGCCAGAAGCCGGAGAAGTTGGCCGGCTTCGGGTTGTCCTTCTTCAGCTTGATCGCGGCGTCGACGAACTCCTCGGTCGTCGTGGGCACCTCGAGACCGGACTTCTCGAAGAGGTCCCTGCGGTAGAAGACGTACTTCGAGCCCGCGTAGTAGGGCACGGCGTACGTCGCACCGTCAGCGGTGCCGGCGGCGACGAACCCGGGCAGCAGGTCGTCACCACCGAGGTCGCCGAGCTGGTCGGTGAGGTCGGTGAACGCACCGGCGGTCGTGAACGTCGCGGCCTGTGTGTTGCCGACCTCGACGACGTCGGGGGTCTCGGCCTCACTCGACAGCGCCGTGGTCAGGCGCTCCACGAGGCCCTCCCACTGCTGCTCCTCGACGGTGAGCGTGGTGCCGGGGTTCTCGTCCTCGAACGTCTTCTTCAGGTAGTCGCGAGCCTCCTGCGGGGTGTCGGTTCCGTTGAGCCAGACCCGGATCTCCGTGGAGCTCGAGCCGGACTTCTTGTCGCCGTCGTCTCCTGAGCCACAGGCGCCGAGCGCCAGCGCCATCGTCACCGCAGTCGCGAGGGCAAGCGCTTGCCTTGTCGTCGTACGCACCAGTCTTTTCCTTTCATGAGCGGATTCCGGCGACGGACGTCTCGTCATGAGACGCCCAGCTCGCCGGCCAGGACAAGGCCGGCGGCGCCGACCAGGACCACGTCGTCCCCGAGGTTCGACGTACGCACCGTGAGGCCGTCAGAAGTGACGGCCATGACCCGGCGACGCAAAGTGGCTGTGACGGCGTCGCGCAGCGGGCCGTCCAGCAGATCGAGAGGCCCGGTGAGCACGAGCTCGTGCACGTTGAGCGCCCCGATGACCGGAGCCAGCACCTCGCCAAGGCGGGCTCCGGTGGCGGCGAGCAAACCGGCCTTGTCGTCCGCTGCGGCCAGCCGCGCGCGGAGACGGGGTACGGCGAGCAGCGTCTCCAGGCAGCCGACCCGGCCGCACGCGCAGGCGTCTCCGTCGTCGTCGACGGTGACGTGGCCGATCTCCCCGGCCGCGGCGCGGTGGCCGTGGAGCAGGACGCCTTCGAGGATGAGTCCGGCACCGACGCCGAAGCCGATGCGCAGCACCATCAGCCCGCCGTCCGCGGCGCCGCCGTAGGTGTGCTCGGCCAGGGCGGCCACGTTGGCGTCGTTGGCGACATGCACGGGTACGCCGGTGGCTCGGGCGACCTCGCCGCCGAGGTCGGTGCCGTGCCAGCCGAGGTTGGGCGCGTCGAGCACGGTGCCGCGGTCGTCGACGATGCCGGGAGAGCCGATGCCGATGCCGAGCACCGGCCGGTCGGCCATCGCGACCAGCGATTTGGCCAGCTCCGTCGTTAGGGCCACCGCGGCTGCGCCCTGCGCGCCGACCGAGGAGAGCTCGGCCCGGTGCACGACGGTGCCGGCGAGGTTCATCACGGCGCCGGACATCTTGTCGTCGGCGGAGAGGTCGATCGCCACGATGTGGGAGCTGTCGACCGCCATCCCGACCATCGTCGGCGGCTTGCCGACGCGGGCCTCGACGGGCGCCCCGAGCTCCTCTACGAGCCCGTCGGCGAGCATTTCGGCGACCAGGTCGGAGACGGTGACCCGGGTCAGCCCCGTGGTGCGGGCCAGGTCGGCGCGGCTGGCCGATCCACTGCGGAACAGGTGCTGGAGCAGGACCGTGCGGTGGTGCCGGCGGGCGTCCTCCTGGCGCACCTTGCCCTGGGCGCGCAGCCGCTTTCCGACGGGAGCAGTGGTGATGGTCACATTTGTTAGTTCAGCGCACTAACAAACTCTCTGTCAAGAGCCGCCGCCCATTTCCTTGCTCTCGGCCACGGGCAGAACGCCGCCTCGCGCCCAGGTCTCGAGCTGGTCATGGTGGTGCGACGAGTCCGTGTCTCCGGCAGCGCCGAGGGGCACCACCCAACGGCTTGCCTCCCGGTCGCCGAGGCACCACACGTAACGCGCCACCGGCCCGCGAATGCTCTCGTCGCGGCCGGGCAGCCAGCCCGTGGCCATCACGCAGTTGGTGTCGCCGGACAGCGGCAGGGCGGGCGGCGGGGTCTGCCCCTGCTGGGAGAACGACGTGAACCGGTGCCGCTCGCCCCACGTCGTCTCGTCGTCCCGGCCCGCCTGCTCCATGGCCTTGCGCAGCAGCAGGTCGAGATCAAGGCCGAACGGGAGGTCGTGCGCCAGCAGCGTCTCGAGGGAGTTCGCCACCTTCGTGGGCAGCGCGAACCAGGGCGCCAGCAGCTCGCCGTACGGGGAAGGGACGCGGAGCGCCGCCAGCACCTCCGAGCTGCTGATCGCGTCGACCAGGTGGCCACGCACCCGCGCGAAGAGAGCCGCGTCGACGCTGTCGGCCGACATCTCGCGGTCCCAGGCGGCCAACCGGTCGGCCACGTCCCCGTCGATCGCCTCGCTGCGGGCGACCAGGGACGCACCGGCGGTCTGGCGTACGTCGCTGAGCACCCGCCCGGCAGCCTCCACGTCGAGGTCCTGCTGTGCGTCCAGCAGCTCGGCGATCCGACGGGCTCGGTGCGGTGGCGCGAAGTCCACCCCGATCACGTCGTACGACGCGGCAGCACGGTCGTTCGCCGTGACGACGTAGCCGTCGGGTGCGACCTCGGTGCGGGGCAGCTGGTCGACCCAGCCGTCCCAGCGGTGACCGTCAGCGGCGTGCCCCGGCAGTCGGCGCAGCGCCTCGGGCCGGCGCGGCACCCGACCGGCGACCCGGTGCCGGACTGTGCCGGTCGTGTCGGCGATGACGACGTTGTTGACGGGCTCGACCCAGTGGGCGAACGCCTGCTCGACGTCGTCGACCGTGCGCGCCCGCAGCAGCGGCAGCAGCGCGTCGAGGCCGAGATCCCCCAGCACCAGCGACGGCGTGCGCAGCGACCAGCCACCGTCGGGCAGGTCGAGCACGACGGGCCCACGGTCGGACACGACGACCTCCACGTCGACCGGGTCGCCGTCGCGCACCTGCATCGTCTCGGTGTGCCGTCGGGCGCCGGCAAGCGACTCGGTCGTCTCGCGGTAGACGTCCTGGTAGTCGGCCATCGCGTTCGTGATCGCCCACGCCACGCCACCCGCGTGCCCGAAGTGCTGGATGCCGGGCACGCCCGGGAACGCGAAACCGGCCACGTCGAACTCGTCGCACGTCAGCCGCACCTGCGCATAGACGTTGGGGTCCTCGAAGGCGCGGTGCGGGTCACCGGCAATGAGCGGAAGACCAGTCGCAGTGCGGCCTCCGGCGACGGCGTACGCGTTGCTGCCCTGCGGTGGACCCTCGGCACGGAAGAGACTGGCGGCCTCCGGGCCCAGCGCCTCGACGGCACCGTGTCGCCAGAGCTTGGCCGGGAACGTGCCGAAGAGGACGTGCTGCACCAGGAAGATCGTTGCCGGAGTCCACGGCTGCCACGGCTCGTGGTCGGCGGGCAGTGCGGCGTTGACGCCCTCGACGTACGCCGCGAGGAAGGCCTGCGTCTCGGGCTCGGCGCCGTCGAAGGCCCGGTGCCCGATCGCGTCGAGCAGGGCACGTCGAGCGAAACGGTCCCACTCGAGTCCGGCCACGCCGAGCAGCTCAGCGGAGCGGCCCTCGCCACGGAGCCGGTCGACGAGCAGCTGTCCGGCCCGGTCCTCGACGCAGGCGCGACCCTGTTCACGCGCCAGGTCGAGCACGCTCGACCCGGTGACGTGCGGGATCCCCCACGCGTCGCGGCGTACCGTCATCAGTCTTCCGCGCGCCGGAGCTTCTCGTCGAGCCAGACCTTCACGCTGCCGGCAACGCCCGCGAGATCGTGGACCAGCTTGCCGACGGTGTCCTGGGACGACCGGAAGCTCTCCGCGTAGCTGGCCGCTGCGGCCTTAGCGGCATCGCTGACCTTGGCGTCGTTGTCGTCCTCGCGGCGCGGGTAGTCGCCACTCACGCAGCGCGTATAGGCCCCGGAGTCGACCCAGCGGCGCAGCTCGGCGGCACGGACGACGGCGAAGGGGTGCGAGCGGTTCTCGATGAGGAGCAGCTTGAGGACGGAGTCACGTAGGTCGATGGCGTCGAGGTACTCCTGCCCCTGCGCGAGGAACGACGTCGTGTCGAGATCCGCGAGGTGGCCGCCGCTGGCCATCTGCATCTGCACCCGGATGGCGACCGCCGGGTCCTGCGTCGCGAGCAGGCCGGCGCGGTCGGCCGACAGCTCGGCCTTGCGCGACCACTCGAAGAGGGCCGCGACGATCGCCCGGACGCCCAGGCCGCCCAACGGCAGCGAGCTGAGGATCCCGGTCATCTGGAGCAGCCGCTGCAGCAGGGTCTGGTAGACCGCGTGCCCGCTCAGCGCGTGGCCGAGCTCGTGGGCGATCACGAACCGCAGCTCCTCCTCGTCGAGGAGGTCGACGAGCCCGCTGTTGAGCACGATGATCGGCTTGTTCATGCCGATGGTCATCGCGTTGAGCACCGGGTTCGCCGCGACGTACATCTCGGGCACCTCGGTGGCGTCGAGCACCCGGGCGACGTCGTTGAGCGCGAAGTGCAGCGACGGGAACTGGCGCTCGTCGACCCGCACCGCCGAGCCCATGAACACCAGCCGTACGGCGCGCTCGTTGACCAGGCCCGACATCGTCCTGAGCACGGTGTCGAAGCCCTTGAGCCGGCGCAGCGCCACCAGCGCGCCCCGGTCTGCTGGGTGCTCCCAGGCACGCGAGCTGATCCCGGTCAGGGTCACGCGGGCCCGCGCCGGAGTCGCGGAGGGCTGGTCAGTCGAGTCGCTCACCCGCTGAACTCTGACATGACTCGGCGCTCACGCGGCGTGTTTCGCCCAGAGGTTTCGTCGTGGGGTCGCCGGATAGTCCGGGGCATTTCGCACCCGAATCGCCCGGCGGACGTGCATTTTGCCCCGGACTATCCCGAAATGATGGCTCAGGCCACCGACCACCAGGCGGGCGTCTCCAGGGTCCATGCGCGGTTGGACTCCGGGAGGAACAGCGCCCGATCTCGAGCCCGCAGCATCCGTCGTACGACGCCGGCCCGGTCGCCGAGGTCACCCGCGACTAGCGTGAAGTACTCGAGTCCGTGATCGCGGAACCGCTCCTCACGGGCGACGTCCTTGCGCCGGTTCGCGGCAGCCAGGTGGGCTGCGCCGTCGTACTCGCCCACGATGCCGGCCTCGGGATCGAACAGATCAGGGAAGCCGAGCAGGGTGCCTCCCCGGCCGAAGAGCGGCACGTTGCACAGCGGTCGGGGCAGCTCGGCGTCGAGCTCCCACACGAGGCGCATCGAGGTCTCCGGTGGCGAGCCGGACGAGTCGACGGCCAGCGCGACCGCCCGGCGGGCCAGCTCGATGCCGGTCTTGGGGCCGGCCATGTAGATGTGGTGACTCACCGCTGCCACCGTCGTCAGCCCCGCCGCCGCGGCCATGTCGATTGCCTCGACGCCGGCACGGAGGAAGCCCCGGCGACGCACCTCGTCGAAGACAGCGCGCTCCGGGCTTGCGCACCAGAGCCCCGCCACCTGGATGCGCTCGGCGAGGGCGAGCTGCTCCCGCGTGACGACGATCCGATCGTCGGGTCGCAGCTCGGAGTGCGAGATGAGCGGGATCGGCAGGCGCGACCCGTCGTGCGCCGTACCGTCGAAGTACGCCGCGCCCTGCCACCGCAGCGCCGCCCATCCGGTGACGGCGCCCTGGAATCGGCGCGTGCCTTGCTCGACGACCCGCTGCTCGACGACGTCGTCGGTAACTGCCACCGGAACGCAGCGACCCGGCGAGGTCTGCCGGAACTTGGGTCCTCCCGCCCGGCGCCAGGTGAGGTCGCCGCCACCGGGCGCCACGGGCCAGACGACCTGCGGTCGGGTGCAACGAGTGCTGGCAAGAGGGTCCATCCGGCCACCCTCGGCCCGCGCTCCGACGGTTTCGGCTCCGCGCCAACCGGCCTGTGGATGAAGTCGTCTTCCGCTTGCCTGTGGATGGTTTGCGGTCGGGGTAGTCCGGGGCAATCCATACCCGGATCGCCCGCCAGAGGTGCATTTTGCCCCGGACTACCCCGGCCAGACACGTACGACAACCAGGTCAGGACTCCGTCATCGGGATCCGTACGTCGCGCTCGGCAGCCACCTCGACGGCCCGGTCGTAGCCGGCGTCGACGTGCCGGATGACGCCCATGCCCGGGTCGTTGGTCAGCACCCGCTCGATCTTCTGGGCCGCGAGCGACGTGCCGTCGGCGACGCATACCTGCCCGGCGTGCAGCGAGCGGCCCATGCCGACACCGCCGCCGTGGTGGAACGACACCCACGACGCACCAGACGCGGTGTTGACCAGCGCGTTGAGGATCGCCCAGTCGGCGATGGCGTCGGAGCCATCGAGCATCGACTCGGTCTCCCGGTACGGCGACGCGACGGAGCCGCAGTCGAGGTGGTCGCGGCCGATGACGATCGGCGCCTTGAGCTCGCCGGACGCGACCATCTCGTTGAACTTCAGGCCGGCCAGGTGGCGCTCGCCGTAGCCCAACCAGCAGATCCGCGCCGGCAGCCCCTGGAAGGACACCTTCTCGCCGGCCATCTTGATCCACTTGTGCAGGCGCTCGTTGTCGGGGAACAGCTCGAGGATCGCCTTGTCCGTGGCGGCGATGTCGGCCGGGTCACCCGACAGGGCGGCCCAGCGGAACGGGCCCTTGCCCTCGCAGAACAGCGGCCGGATGTAGGCGGGCACGAAGCCGGGGAACTCGAACGCCCGGTCGTAGCCGCCCTTGCGGGCCTCGTCGCGGATCGAGTTGCCGTAGTCGAACACCTCGGCACCGGCATCCTGGAACTCCACCATCGCCCGCACGTGCGCGGCCATCGACGCCTGGGCCTCCTTGGTGAAACCCTCGGGGTCGCGGGCCGCGGCGTCGTGCCAGTCCTCGAACGCCACACCTACGGGGAGGTAGGACAGCGGGTCGTGCGCCGATGTCTGGTCGGTGACGATGTCGATGGGCGCACCACTCGCCAACAGCGCCGGGAACATCTCGGCAGCGTTGCCCAGCACGCCGATCGAGAGCGGCTCGCGGGCATCACGAGCAGCGATCGCCCGGGCCACGGCGTCCTCGAGAGAAGAAGCCTGTACGTCGAGGTAGCGGTGCTCGATGCGCCGCTCGATGCGCGTCTGGTCGACGTCGACGCAGATCGCGACGCCGTCGTTCATCGTCACGGCCAGCGGCTGGGCCCCACCCATGCCACCGAGGCCGGCGGTCAGGGTGATCGTGCCGGCCAGCGTGCCGCCGTACTTCTTGTCCGCGACGGCGGCAAACGTCTCGAAGGTGCCCTGCAGGATGCCCTGCGTGCCGATGTAGATCCACGAGCCGGCGGTCATCTGGCCGTACATCGTCAACCCGAGGTCCTCGAGCCGCCGGAACTCCTCCCAGTTGGCCCAGTCGCCGACCAGGTTGGAGTTGGCGATGAGCACGCGCGGCGCCCACTCGTTGGTCTTCATGACGCCGACGGGCTTGCCCGACTGCACCAGCATCGTCTCGTCGTCGCCCAGGGTGCGCAACGTGCGGACGAGCGCGTCGTACGACTCCCAGTTGCGCGCGGCCTTGCCGGTGCCGCCGTACACGACGAGGTCCTCGGGGCGCTCGGCGTTGGCCGGGTCGAGGTTGTTCATCAGCATCCGCAGCGGCGCCTCGGTCTGCCACGAACGGCAACTCAGCTCGGTGCCGGTGGCGGCGTGGATGGGGAGCCTGTGATTGTCGTTCACTTCAGTTCTCCGATCACTGCTTCGGCGGCGGCCAGCACGGCGCCGGACTGGACGAGGGAGACCGCGATCTCGATCTCCGGGGACAGGTGACGGTCGGGGCCGGGGCCCTCGATGCCCGACTCACGCAGCAGCGACACGACGGCGGCCGTGGCGGGCGACGGCACGAGCGGCGCGCGCAGGTCGAGCGCACGGGCGGCGGTGAGCACCTCGATGGCGACCACGCGCGACAGCCCGTCGACGGCGCGGCGCAGCTTGCGGGCGGCCGACCAGCCCATCGAGACGTGGTCCTCCTGCATGGCGCTCGACGGGATCGAGTCGACGCTCGCGGGGTTGGCGAGGCGCTTCAGCTCCGACACGATCGCGGCCTGGGTGTACTGCGCGATCATGTGCCCGCTGTCGACGCCCGGGTCGTCCGCGAGGAACGGCGGCAGACCGTGGTTGCGCGCCTTGTCGAGGAACCGGTCCGTACGACGCTCGCTGATCGAGGCCAGGTCGGCCGCGACGATCGCCAGGAAGTCGAGCACGTAGGCGACCGGGGCACCGTGGAAGTTGCCGTTGGACTCGACGCGACCGCTCTGCCCATCTGCGGCGGCCAGCACCACCGGGTTGTCGACGGCCGACGCGAGCTCGCGCTCGGCGACCGAGGCAGCGTGCGTGATGGTGTCGCGGACGCCGCCGTGCACCTGCGGCGAGCACCGCAAGGAATAGGCATCCTGGACGCGGTTGCAGTCGGGGCCGCGGTGGGACGCGACGATGCCGGAGTCGGCCATCAGCGCCACGAGGTTGGCCGCGGACGCCGCCTGGCCTGGGTGCGGCCGGATCGCCTGTAGTTCGGCGGCGAAGACCCGGTCGGTGCCGAGCTGGCCCTCGACCGACATCGCGGCGGAGATGTCGGCGGTGCGGACGAGCATCTCCATGTCACTGATCGCCATCACCAGCATGCCGAGCATGCCGTCGGTGCCGTTGATCAGCGCTAGCCCTTCCTTGGCGACCAGCTCGACCGGTGTGAGCCCGGCCGCAGCAAGTGCGTCGGCGGCGGGCATCCGCTCGCCCGATGCGTCGCGGACATCGCCCTCACCCATCAGCGCCAGCGCACAGTGCGACAACGGCGCGAGGTCGCCGGAGCAGCCCAGCGAGCCGTACTCGTAGACCAGCGGGGTGATGCCGTGCGTGAGCAGTCCGGCGAGCAGCTGGGCCGTCTCGCGGCGTACGCCGGTGTGCCCGGTCGCGAGCGTCGAGAGGCGCAGCAGCATCAGCCCGCGCACCACCTCGCGCTCGACCTCGGGCCCGGAGCCGGCCGCGTGCGAGCGCACGAGCGAGCGCTGAAGCTGGGCGCGCATCTCGGTCGGGATGTGCCGGGTCGCCAGCGCGCCGAAGCCGGTCGAGATGCCGTACGACGGCGTGGCGGCTGCCGCTAGCTCCTCGACGACCGCCCGGGCCCGGTCGATAGCCGCGCAGGCCTCTTCGGTCAGCTCGACCGGCGCACCGTCGCGTGCGACAGCCACCAGCTCGGCGAAGGAGACGGGGCCTGTGCTCACCGGCACCGGGGTGAGAGTCGTTGTAGCCATGGCTCCATACAAGCCCCCCGGGCTGGCCACGTGCCAGACCCGTGCTGCCCGCGCTGTCTCGGATGCCAGACTTCACCCCGCGGGAGGTAGTGAGCGCCGACCCGAGTGTGACACGGTGGCGGACTGGCACGGCGCGCCGCTCCGGATGCCGTGCAGGAGGAGGAACCCGAGATGAACACCACCACAGTCATCGTGATCGTCGTCATCGTCGTCGTCGTCATTGCCCTGATCGGGCTCGTCGCCGCGTCCATGCGCAAGAAGAACCGTCAGGACAACGCTGCCCGTGCCGGCCAGCTCCGCGAAGAGGCGGACACCCGGGCTGCCGCGATCCCCGAGACGCAGGCAGAGGCCAAGGTGGCCCAGGCCCAGGCCGAGAAGGCCCGGCTGGAGTCACAGCGCGCCGAGGAGCGGGCGACGGAGGCCAGCCAGGCCGCCACGCAGCAGCAGGCGGCCCACGAGGACCAGATCCGGGCCGCCGACCGCCTCGACCCCGACGTCGACACCCGGGCCGAGGACTACTCGCCCCAGACGATTCGGGACGACTCCACCACGGCGGCGCCGGCAACCGCCCAGGCCGGCGGCACCGAGTACGACGCCGACGGCCGGCCGATCGTCGACCCGCACCACGTCGGTCCCCGGTTCGACAGTGACGGCCGCCCGATCGAGTCGGGCGAGGGCGGCAGCCACCGCGCGTGATGACCGCGCGGTGAGGCGGGGCTGGGGCAGGATGCGGCCATGAGCCAGGTGCCGGCCGCAACGAAGACGTTGCGCGTGCTGCGGTTCCTGGCCAGCCAGCCCGACCCGGTGCCCCTGGACCGGATCGTGCGCGCCTGCGACCTGCCTCGCTCCACGGCGTACCACCTGCTCAACGCGATGATCGACGAGGGCTTCGTCGTGCACCTGCCCGACGAGCACCGCTACGGGCTGGGCGTCGCCGCGTTCGAGGTCGGCAGCGGCTATGCCCGACAGGCTCCCCTGCAGCGCCTCGCCCGCCGGCATCTGATGGCCCTGGTCGACACCACCGGCTGTGCCGCCCACCTCGCGGTGCCACACGGCCGGGACGTGCTCTACGTGCTCGAGGAGCGGGTCCCGGGCCGGCCACCACTGGTGACCGACGTCGGAGTGCGGCTGCCCGCCCACCTCACCGCCAGTGGCCGCGCGATCCTGGCTGCGCTGCCGGCCGCGCAGGTCCGCGCGCTGTATCCCGACAAGGAGTCGTTCGTCGAGCGACACGGCCACGGGCCGCGCTCACTCACCGCGCTGCGGACAATGCTGAGCGACACCCGGCAACGTGGGTACGCCGTCGAGGACGGCGAGGTCACGCCCGGCTTCGCCAGCGTGGCGGCCGCCGTACTCGATCACAATGCGCATCCGGTCGCCTCCGTCGCGGTCACCTGGCCCGCGGCTGATGACCGGAGACCCGACGTCACCGCCGGGGCGGTTCGGCAAACGGCACGGCTCCTGAGCCGCCGGCTGTCCGGCCGCTGACGCTGAAAAGCCGCCGGCCCGACTCGTGGATTCGAGTCGGGCCGGCGGATCAGGGGATTTGTCAGTTAGCGCGGATGCGGCGACGGTCGCCGGTGACCACGAGGCCACCGCCGGCCACCAGGCCGAGACCGAGGAGCAGGGCCAGGCCGAGGAGCGCCGGGCTACCGGTGGCGGGCAGGAAGCCGTCGTTGGACGGGGTGTCGGAGCCGGTGCCACCCGCGCCGCCACCGCCGGCGTTGTTGTCGCCGGCGTTGTTGTCGCCGCCGTTGTTGTCGCCGCCACCAGCGTTGTCGCCGCCACCAGCGTTGTCGCCGCCACCGGTGACACAGTCGACCACGAAGCTGCCGGTGACGAGCTGGGCGCCACCCGCGGAGACCGTGACGGTGTAGGTGCCGTCCTCGACCACCGGGCCGGTGACCTGCTGCGACTGGCCCGCGGCGACCGTAACGACCTGGCTGACCCCGTTGACGTTGACGGTGAACTCGACCGGGATGTTGGAGCCGGTGTTGGTCAGGGTCGCGGTGTACGACGTGCAGTCATGCGTCACGGCGGCTGCAGGGGCGGCGGTCTCACAGTTCTGGGTGAACATGCTGCTCACCAGCTCCGCGCCGCCACCGCGCACCGTGATCGTGTTGGTGGAGTCCTCGACGAGGGTGCCCGTCACGTGGCGGACCTGGCCGGCCGGCACCGTGACCAGCTGGTCGACACCGTTGACGTTCACCGTGAACTCGACCGGGAGGGTCGAGCCCGAGTTGTCGAGCGTGACGTCGTAGCCGGCACACGACTGGGCGACCATGGCGGTCGGCTTGACGCAGTCGACCGTGAACGCCGACTGGGCGAGCGTCTCGTTGCCGTTGGCGACCGTGATGATGTGTGAGGAGTTCTCCGCCACCGGACCGGTCAGCGTCTTGGTCTGGCCAGCCGGCACGGTCTCCGTCGAGACGGTGCCGTCGATCGTCACGGTGAAGTCGACCGGGACGGTCGACGCCGTGTTGTTCAGCGTCACCGTGTAGCCGGTGCAGCTGTTGGCCACCGTGGCGACGGGCTTCTCGCAGTCGATCGTGAACGACTTGGTCGCCAGCTCCTCGGTGCCGTGCTTGACCGTGACGGTCAGCGTGTCACCCTCGACCGCGTCGGTCTTCGAGATCGGCTGCTTCTCACCGGCGGCGACCTCGATGTCGGTGGAGACACCGTTGAGGACCACCGTGAAGGTGACCTTGACGTCGGAAGCGCTGTTGTCGAGCACGCCGGTGTAACCGGTGCAGGTCGGCTCGATCGTGGCGACCGGCTTCTCGCAGTCGATCGTGAACGACTTGGTCGCCAGCTCCTCGGTGCCGTGCTTGACCGTGACGGTCAGCGTGTCACCCTCGACCGCGTCGGTCTTCGAGATCGGCTGCTTCTCACCGGCGGCGACCTCGATGTCGGTGGAGACACCGTTGAGGACCACCGTGAAGGTGACCTTGACGTTGGAACCACTGTTGTCGAGCACGCCGGTGTAACCGGTGCAGGTCGGCGTGATCGTGGCGACCGGCGCCACCTTCTCGCAGTCGATCGTGAACGACTTGGTCGCCAGCTCCTCGGTACCGTGCTTGACCGTGACGGTCAGCGTGTCACCCTCGACCGCGTCGGTCTTCGAGATCGGCTGCTTCTCACCGGCGGCGACCTCGATGTCGGTGGAGACACCGTTGACGACCACCGTGAAGGTGACCTTGACGTTGGAACCACTGTTGTCGAGCACGCCGGTGTAACCGGTGCAGGTCGGCGTGATCGTGGCGACCGGCGCCACCTTCTCGCAGTCGATCGTGAAGGACTTCGCGGCCAGTTCCTTGGTGCCCTGCTTGACCGTGATGTTGAAGACGTCGCCCTCGGCCGCATGGGTCTCGGTGATCTCGCGGGTCTTCCCCTTCTCGACCAGGTAGCCGGTGGAGGTGCCGTTCACGGTGACGACGAACGTGACGTCGCCGGTGGAGGCGGTGTTGTTGAGGTAGATCGAGTACCCGGTGCAGGTGTTGGCGATCTGGGCGGTAGGCAGCTCGACCGGGGACGGCGGGGTCGTGTCGTCGCACACCTCGGGTCCGGACGCGTAGTAGTCGAGCTTCGGGTCACCAGCCTTGTGGGAGACGCCGCGCCAGATGCCGTCCTCGCGCCACGTCACCTGGTCGTGATTCTTGGCGATGCCGGTGATGTGGCCGTCGGCCTCGTCCTTCGGCACCTCGATGTAGACGTACGGGTTCGTCTCGGAGGCAGTGCGGTGGCAGATGCCGACCTTCGTCTGGCCGCAGGTGGCGTCCACGGTCACCGTGAC
Organism: Nocardioides sp. InS609-2; assembly: GCF_023208195.1. NCBI lineage: Bacteria > Bacillati > Actinomycetota > Actinomycetes > Propionibacteriales > Nocardioidaceae > Nocardioides > Nocardioides sp. InS609-2. Next base: position 2,203,202 of record NZ_CP060034.1, read on the forward strand.
GTCGCGGAAGTCGCCAGCAGCGACACCGCTCCCCCACTGCGCGTCAGCCTTGACGCGGATGGTGGCGGTCTTGGCCTGGCCGATGTCGAGTGTGCCGGAGAAGGAGTAGCCGGGCGCAGCGAAGGCACCCTGGGCGACCTTGTCGAAGGAGTTGCCCTTCTTCAGGTAGACGCCGATGTTCGGGTTCGTCATCTGCTCAGGAGTGGAGCCGGCCCACGACTTGGCCGTGTAGCTCACGATGCCGTTGCAGTCGACGGTGGCGGTGATCTCGGGGTGGTGGGCACTCGCCGGCCCGGCGATAAGCACCGGGACCCCGACCGCGACCACTAAAACGGCGACGAGGCGCAGCAGAAGCTTGCGCGCACGAACGGACAATGACGATGACATGGGTTTCCCCCCACTCGGACGATGCTCCCAGTCGACTTCGCCGTCTTGGCGAGGCCGCGGACCCCCCGGTCCGAGCACACGACATCGGCTGGCTGATGGCCGACGGACTGATCGTCACACTCGGTCCCCCACCGACCGTCCACGCCTGTTCCACAAACCGGTAACAGTCCTGCGAGCCACGGCCACAGATCCCCGTACCCTCTTCTGACGTGGCTCGTTCATCCCTCGACAAGGGAGGCACCGTGACCAGAGCCCAGCAGCTGCGCCGCGTCGCAGCCGCAGTTCTCGCAGCCGTGGCGCTGGTCGTCGGAGCCACCTTGCTGCCTGCGCACACCGGCGCCCGCGACGGCAGCCTCCTCACGGCGTACGACGCGTCGAGGGTCGTCGCGATCGGGCCCGACCTGGCCGGGGTCGCGCACAGCCACAACGACCCGGCCACCAAGAACGCGCTGGGCCGCGGCGGCGAGGTCTCGGCCGAGACGGTCGACCCCACGTCCCGCCAGGACGCCGCTTCGAACGCGGCGTACGTCGCCCGCGAGCGCGCGCTGCCCGACCCGCGGCTGACCACGGTCCCGGTGATGCAGAAGCGCCGCGCCGTGCCGCAGGACCGCTACGCGATGGCCGGCGGCTGCTACACCGTGCAGGCGCCGAACGGCACCTACATCAGCCGTGACGGTGGCGCTGGTCTCACCACCACGACCACCCGTCGGAGCGACGCCGAGCCGTTCACGTTCCGCGCCACCGACCTCGGCGTCTACCTGCTCTTCGGCACGGCGTCCGACTTCGTCGGCTCCCCCGCCACCACCGGCGCCGCCGCCATGGCCGCCGCGCCGAGCCCCGCGACCGAGTGGACCGCTCGCAAGACCCGTCGCGGGTTCCTCTTCTCCGTCGGCGAGGGCAGGCACCTCTCCCTCACCGGCCACACCGTCACCGTCTCGCCGAAGGCCGTGCCGTTCCGGCTCGCCCGCACGACCGGCTGCACCGCCTACCCCGAGAGCCAGGTCGACGTGAGCGGTCGTCCGCACGCCGGCGTGACGTCGTACCAGGAGGTCCGCGGCTACGTCGACGCGCACACGCACGGCCAGGCCTGGGAGTTCCTCGGCGGCCAGGTGCACTGTGGCAAGCCGTGGGACGAGTACGGCCCGGCGTACGCACTCAAGGACTGCGTCGACCACAGCGTCACGGGTGGCAACGGGGCGGCCCTCGAGGCGCTCCTGTCCGGCGAGCCGACCCACGACCCCGTCGGCTGGCCGACGTTCAAGGACTGGCCGGCACCCAACTCGCTCACCCACGAGGGCACCTACTACAAGTGGATGGAGCGGTCCTGGCGGGCCGGCCAGCGCGTCTTCGTCAACCTGCTCGTCGAGAACAACAAGCTCTGCGAGATCTACCCGCTCAAGCGCAACTCCTGCGACGACATGGACTCCCTGCGGTTGCAGGCGCACGACATGTACGAGTTCCAGGACTACATCGACGCGCAGTACGGCGGCCCCGGCAAGGGCTGGTACCGCATCGTCACGTCGCCCTGGCAGGCGCGGAAGGTCATCAACGCCGGCAAGCTCGCGGTGGTGATGGGCATCGAGACAAGCCTGCCGTTCGGGTGCACGTACAAGAAGGTGCCGCTGCTCGGCGACCAGCCCGCATGCACGACGGCCCAGATCGACGCCGGCCTCGACGAGATGCGCGCGCTCGGCGTGCGCCAGATGGAGCTGGTCAACAAGTTCGACAACGCGCTCTCGGGCATCGCCGGCGACAACGGCACGACGGGTGCCGTGGTCAACGCGGCCAACTTCCTCGAGACCGGGTCCTACTGGGACATGCAGCACTGCGCGCCGGCTGACGGCGAAAGCTCGGACCATGCGCAGTTCGCCGCACCCGACATCAGTGCCGGCCAACAGGATGCGCTGTTCGGCGCGGTCGGCCAGCTGTTCGGGTTGGCCAACCTAGGGACGCTGCCGCTCTACGGCCCGCCGGCGCACTGCAACTCCCGCGGGCTCACCAACCTCGGCGCCCACCTGGTCGACCGGCTGATGGCCAAGAACATGCTGATCGACCCCGACCACATGAGCGTCAAGGCCCGCGACTCCCTGCTCTCCCAACTCGAGGCCAACAGCTACGCCGGCGTGCTGTCGAGCCACTCGTGGTCGACACCCGACGCCTACCCCCGGATCTATGAGCTCGGCGGCTACGTCGCGCCGTACGCCGGTGACTCGACCGGCTTCGTCGAGAAGTGGCGCCGGCACCTGGGCTGGGCCGACCCGCGCTACTACTTCGGCTTCGGCTACGGCGCCGACATGAACGGCCTCGGTGCCCAGGGCAACCCGCGGGGCCCTGCGGCCGCCAACCCGGTGACCTACCCCTTCAAGGGTTTCAACGGCGTCACGGTCGACAAGCAGCGCGCGGGCCAGCGGGTCTACGACATCAACGTCGACGGTGTCGCGCAGTACGGCCAGTACGCCGACTGGATCGAGGACATCACGCACGTCGCCGGCGCCGACGGCCCGGCGCTGGAGGACGACATGATGCGCGGCGCCGAGGCCTACCTGCAGACGTGGGAACGCGCCCAGGGCATCGCCCCCGACTCGTGCCGCAACCCCGACCTCCAGGTCGGCGTGAAGAAGTTCAAGAGGGCCGCCCGCCCCGGTACGACGATCCGCACGCTCATGCACCGGGTCGGCCAGCCGTGGCAGCGGCTGGGCTCACGTTTCGTCTACTGTGCCGGCACCGGGGCCAAGGACGTGAAGCTGACCGTGCGGCTCACCGACAATGGCAAGGTCAGCGCCACGCGGTGAAGTTCCAGGCGATCGCCTGCAGGGCTTCCTCAGCACCGTCACCTTCCGGTCCACCTCATGCAGAGTCGCCCGCGAACGTGCCCGGCGAATTGATGTCCACGGGCTCGAGGAAGCCCCGATCGACGTACCAACGCGTCGGACGGTCAAGAACGATCATCGCGCCACCACCCGGCTGCTCGAACCAGGGGGCAGCGACGCCTTCGCGCACGCTTTCCGGCAGGTTCGACGCGACGCGAAGCGTGAGGTACGGCGCCCCCACATCGCTCGGAGGCTGAGACCTCATCGGGAACGACGTGCCCAGTGCGTACAGGTGATGACCGGTCTCCGATCCGATCGAGTCCAGCAGGTCCCCCGGCTCCAGCCCATTGGTTCCGGGCGCACCGCCACGGCTCCTCGTGCGTCGCACGATCGCCTCACCGGTCCTTCTTCCCGCTCGGACTCCGTCAGGGGCGCGGTGCGAAGCGGGATCGGGGTCACCGCGAGCCGCACTGCCAGGTCGATCGCGTCCTTCGCCGTCCACATCGACTCGTACTGGACGAGCTTCCCGCGACCGAGCGCACCCACCATGAGCTGCGCGCCGTACGGCAACAGGACCCAAGGGCCCTCCGGAGGAGGCGGTGCGCCCGGCTCAGGCGCCGACCCCCACACCACGGTCGCGGGGTCGGCGCCTGCCTCACTGAGCGCACGCGCCAGCTGAGCCGCCCCTTCGGTGTGAGCGTTCACTCCTCATCCGCCTTTCCGAGACGTACCCGTTGTCCACGCAATTTGTCCACGCAATTGGAGGTTGTGCCCGAGGTCGTACTACGTACTGCAGCCCGTCAGTCACGGGGCACAGCGAACGGCGTGAGCATCCCGATGTCGACGTAATAGGCCAGCACCCGGTCGAGCTTCACGAGCAGTCCTCCCCCGGGCTGTCCGAAGCCTTCGGGCACGACGCCCACCCGGCATGTTGCCGGCAGCGCCCGCGAGACGACGTAGCCGCTGCGCACCTCGTTGAGATCGGTGGGCGGCAACGACCGCTGGGACATCGGGGTGTCGTAGAGGTACAGGCAGTGACCGCTGCTGGTGCCGATGTGGTCGAACGGCGCACCGACCGGCACCTCTGCGCCGGTGACCGGCCCGTTCGCCGATGCTTCGGCGACAGCGTTGCGAGCACCTAGGGCAGCCGCGGTCAGCTCGGCGCGGGTGCGGCGGATGTCAGCGACATCGCGCTGCCGCGCCCAGAGTCCCAGCACCCGAGCGGCGTCTTCGGGCTCGGAGAAGGCAGCGAAGGGTGCGAACTCGCCACGGTCCATGCCACCGACGACGAAACCCCCCGACGACGTCGGGAAAAGCAGCCACACGTGGCTGGGGGCGGCAGGCACCTGGTCCACCTGCACACCGACGACCACCTGCCCGAGGTCGGCACCCAGTTCCGCCGCCCGGCGCGAGACGTCGACGACCGACCACCGCTCAGCGTCGGGTTCCTGGTCCGCGGACGTCATCGGGTGGTCATTCGATGGCACCGACGAACTTGCCGGGGCTGGCCGGGACGAGCTCCGGTTGGCTGAGGGCCGCCCGGATGGCCTGGCCGATGAGCGCATCCCACTCCTCGCGTCCACGGACGGCCGACGGGTCGTGGCCCGCGACGTCGATCTCCTCGATCACGGTCACCGCGACGCCCTCCACCTCGATCCGCGTACCCCAGACCAGAGGCGTCGCAGGCATGAAGACCACCTCGCGCTCCTCGCGTCGCGCGGAGAACATCTCGATGGAGCGACCGCTCCTGCTCAAGATGGCGTAGACACCGCTGGTGGTGAAGTTCTCGGTGGCCACCCGGGGGTCCCGCGAAGCCGGGGTGAACTGGTGCGTGACGAGCGACGCAGCGCCGCTCTCCCACACGTCGGTGGTCACCCAGCCGCGGAATGCGACGCCGTCGTACGGCGGCAGCTGCTCGAGCGTCCGGATGAACTGCTCCGCCTGGGACGGCGCAGGGGCCTGTTCGTCGCTCACGGGGTGTCCTCGTCATGCAGGTCGCTGAGCTCGGAGGCCGGCACGCGGAGGTACCACCCGCGTTCGGCGTCGCCCTGGGCTTCCCGCTCCCGAGCCCGCTCGGGCGTTCCGTGGAAGTCGACGAAGACGTGTCCGTCCCGGACCGGCCCACGCACCGAAACCGGCTCTCCGCGCCACCGCGCGGCGACGGTCCGGTGGAACAGCCGACCGAGGGCCTGCCGAGGCAGGTCCACCCACGGGCCCTGAGGTCCGCGACCGAACTCGACGGCGTCGGGGAACTCCTCGTGGTCGGCATGCCCCCGGGGCACCCTCACGTCACGCTCGTCGGAAGAGAGGACCGGGAAGAGCCTACCGTGGTACTCGGCGATGTCGCCGTTGTGCCGGAGGCTGGCCTCCCGCTCGCGCGCCCGGTCGGCGTACCCCTGCTCGCGCAGCCGGGCCTCTTCCGCGTCGTCCACGCCGATGGCCGAGGTGCGCACCGCCCACTCGTCGGTCGGGGTGCCGAAGGGGACGTCGTTGTCGACGCGGTCGACGAGGTCGGTCGGCACCGGCCAGCCCGCGAGCCGGAGATCGGGCTCGCGCACCTCGACGGCGTGGTCGCCCTCGGCTGGCCACGGCCGCCCGTCGGCGCGCACGCAAGCCCAGGTCTGGTCGCCCGGGCCGCTGAGCACCAGCACCCGGCCGCCGCCGGCGACCGGCCGCAGCCCCTCGACCATCACGTCGTGACGCGCGCCGTCGGGTGCAGTCATCTGCGCGGGCGTCCGGCGGCGCACCTGGAAGACCGGCCCCTCGAAGCGCGTGTGCGGGACGTCGACCAGTCGGGCCGGGTTGACCGGCCCTCGGACCCGGCCCTGCTGGACGCCGGTGCCCGCGACGTCCTGCTGCCACGCCTCGCTCTCGCGGGCGCCGATCTCTGCCGGAGTGAGACCGTCCCAGCGACGGGTCACGGACGCTCCCTCAGTACGAGGTGTCGCACGCCATCAGCTCCCACGGTGTTCTCGACCACATCGAACGCGGTGTTGCTCGGGAACAGGATCTCACCCTCGCCGCGGTAGGCCGAGAACGGGCTGACGTCCACGCCGCTCTGCCCCTCCACGGTGATGCGGGTCGGGTTGTCCTTCGAGGGGTCGATGAAGCCTTCGGCGACGCTCGGGCTGTGCGAGCTGCTCGAGAAGGCCGGGTCGTTGTACTGACCGGTGCGGCCGATGTCGTCGACGACGGAGTCGGGCAGGTTGGTGCCACGGTAGGTCGTGCCGGGCTGGGCCGGCAGCTCGGAGATGCCCTGGTTGGTGGCGTTAATCCGGGCCTCCACGGCCGGGTCTCCCGTGGGGAAGCGCAGCTCGGAGTTCATCCGCGTGTAGCCGTCGTTGGTGGTGTAGTCGTGCAGGCCGCGGATGCCCTCGGTGGAGAGCTCGGGGTGCTGGGCGTGCACCTCGTCGACCCACGACTCGATGTCGGGATGGCCGTGCGACAGGCCGTCGCCCGGCGCGTGGGGGATGTCGTCAAACTTGCCCACGTCAGCGAGGTTGTCGAGCTTGTTCAGGTCGCCGAGGTTGTCGAGCTTGCTCAGGTCCCCCAGGTTGTCGAGCTTGTTCATGTCGGCCAGCGCGTCGAAGGCATCGAGGGTGCCCTTGGTGCCCCGCGTGGCGACAGCGCCGGTGCCTGCCGTCAGCACGGCGACGACCGCGTCGGGCACCAGGTGGCCCAGGGCACGGGCGGGGTCGTCGGCCCAGGTGTCCCAGTCGAGCAGGGCCTTGCCGACGTTCTTGCCGAACCCGACCGGGTCCTCCTGCAGGGCGTTCCACATGCCCTCCACCGTCTCGAAGGACAGCTCGTACTTCTTCATCAGCTCCTGGGGCGTGAGGTCGCCGGTGCCGACCTTCCAGGCATCGCTGATCATGTTGACCGGGCTGAACGGGAACATCGTCAGCAGGTCCCAAACCGCCTCGCCGGCACCCTCGATGATGCCGCCGACGAACTTCAGGCCCGACTCCAGCCAGTTGGGCTCCTCGGGTGCGTCCGCGCAGCCGGCCCGGACCTGACCCGCACACGTGTGGGCTGCGTTGTCGAGCGTCGACTTCGCGTCGTTGAACTCCGCGACCGCGTTGTCACGGATCGCCTGGCCCGGATCGTCGAACGGGATGATCGTGAGCGACGAATAGACCCCCGCCGCCAGCTTCTGCTGGGCATCGGCCACGTCCGCGTCGTACGCCGCCTTGGCACTGTCGGTGACCTGGTCGCCGCGGTCGTACTCACCCTCGGCCCAGTCGGCCGTGACCTGGGCGTCCTGCACGGCGTCCGCATAGGTCAGCAGGGCAGCACCGGCCTTCTTGAACCCGTTGCCGGCCTTGACCCAGCGTTCCGGCTCCAGGTCATGCGCGTCGCGGAAGTGGTCGGCCGCCCGCCCGGTCCAGCCCGCGGTGTCGATCTTCGAGAGCGCGTCGCCGGTGTCGTAGAAGACCTGACCCTTGTCAGAGGTGGTCTGCGCCCGGGACCGGATCGCGCCCGGGTTGCCCCGGATGGTGAAGTCGGGCATCTCAGTCGAGCACCTTCACCGCGGCGACCGTGCTCGCGACGCCCTTGAGGGCGTCGTACCCGGCCTTGTCGGTCTCGAAGTAGTTCATCGCGATCTTGCCGAGCCGGCCGGCCATCTCCTCGATGTCCTGGCAGAGGTTGTTGACGCCCTCCTCCCACCGGTTCTTGAACTCGTCGACGGCGTCCCAGACGACGTCACTGCCGAGGTCGTCCTCGGACGGCACCAGATCCTCGACGTCCTTGTCCTTGAAAAGCTTGAGGGTGTCGTTGAGGCCCTGGGCGGCCTTGCCCATGCTCTGGAGGTCGACCTCGAAGTCGTACGACGGCATGGCCGGAGGCTTCCCATCTACAGGCATTCCAAACTCGGATGTTTTGGCGCTTCAAACATGGGGGACGATGTGCGGGACGCAAGGAGAGACCGTTGACCATTTCGCTCGAGTACGGCGAGATCAGCGACGCCGCCAAGACCGTGGCCGAGGGAGTCGCCCCCCTCCGGGACCTGTTGACCGACCTCAGCGACTCGATCGAGACCGCGTCGGCCGGGTTCAAGGGCCAGGCCGCCGCCGGCATGGGCGAGGCGGTCATGTCGTGGTTCCAGGTGGCCGGCACGCTCGGGCCCATCCTCGAGGGCTACGCCGGCGCCCTGGTCGGCGTCGCCAACGAGCACATCACCAACGACGGCAACCAGGTCGACCGGCACTCCCACCTGGCCGCCCGGCTCGGGGGCGAGTGATGAGCGAGCGCGGGCTCGTCGTGCACCAGGGGTCGCTGAGCGACATCGAGACTGCCATGGCGACAGCGACGCAGGCGGTCACCAACCACCTCATCAGCCTCCTCGACACGGTCAACGCGCAGACACCCACCTGGACGTATGAGACTCCGTCGAGGATCGCCCAGCAGGAGCAGGAGCAGAGACTGCGTGACGGCATCACCCGGCTCACGGATGCGCTCGACAGCATCAAGGCGGCCGTCGCCACCTATCGGGAGGACGCGCAGGAGATCGAGATCGAGAACGTCGCCATCGTCGGCTGAGGTCCGGCTCCCCACGCCCGGCCGCATTGAGGCAAGGTGGGCGTCGTGACCGACGAGACGCCCGACCCGCACGACTGGTTGCTCGGCAAACACGAGCGCGGAAACGCCCAGACGACGCTCGACGACCAGCACCCGGGCGACCGGGCCTGGTCGGACGGCAACCACGTGCGACCGCTCATCCACGGGACGACGTACTTCGCCGAGCTCTTCGAACGCATCGAGGAGACACGCGACGGAGACCTGCTCCTCTTCACCGACTGGCAGGGTGACGCCGACGAGAGGCTGACCGGCGATCCGGGCAGTGAGGTCGTCGAGGTGCTCGGGCGGGCCGACGAAAGGGGAGTCGACGTACGCGGCCTGGTCTGGCGGTCGCACCTGGGCTTCACCGCTGGTGAGAACCGCCTGCTGGGCAAGTCGCTGCAGAAGCGTGGCGCCGAGGCGCTGCTGGACATGCGGATCCGGCTGGGCGGCTCGCACCACCAGAAGCTGGTGGTCATCCGCTATCGCGACGACCCGTCTCGTGACGTCGCGTACGTCGGCGGCATCGACCTCTGCCACTCGCGCCGCGACGACATCGACCACGACGGCGACTCGCAGGCGCTGACGTCGATGGCCGACGAGTACGGCGACACACCTCCGTGGCACGACGTGATGGCCGCGATCAGCGGACCGGCCGTGCACGACGTCGAGACCGTCTTCCGCGAGCGCTGGGAGGATCCCACCCGGCTGAGCCGAAACCCGATCCTGTTCACCAAGGACCGGTTGTTCGGCATGGACGTGAGCCCCGACCCGCTGCCTGCACAGGCTCCACCTCCCCCGCCGGTCGAGGGCGGCACGCACGCCGTGCAGCTGCTGCGGACCTACCCCAACCTGCGTCACGGCCGGGACTACCCCTTCGCTCGCGGCGGCGAGCGCAGCGTGGCCCGCGGCTACACGAAGGCGGTGACGAAGGCACGACGACTGATCTACGTGGAGGACCAGTACCTCTGGGGCCACCATGTGGGGGACGTGTTCACCCAGGCACTGAAGGACAACCCAGACCTGCACGTGATCGCCGTGGTCCCGATCTACCCCGATCTTCCGGGCAAGCTGGGCCGGGTTCCCGAGCAGCTCGGGCGCCGCCGAGCCATGCTGGAGATGATGGAGGCGGCACCCGACCGGGTCGCGGTCTACGGCATCGAGAACGCCGCCGGGACGCCGATCTACGTGCACGCGAAGGCCTGTCTCATCGACGACACCTGGGCCTCGATCGGCTCCGACAACTTCAACCGGCGCTCCTGGACCCACGACTCCGAGCTCTCGGCCGTGGTGGTCGACTCCGAGGGCGAGTACGCCCGAAGGCTGCGCCTCACGCTCGCCGCCGAGCACCTCGACCGCGATGCCGACGCCATGGATGACTGCATCGACCCCGAAGGCATGTACGCCGCGTTCCGCGACACCGCCGCCCGCCTCGATGCGTGGCACGCCGGTGGCCAGGTCGGACCGAAGCCGGCCGGGCGGCTGCGGAAGGTCGATCCGCCGGACCTCGGGCCAGTAGCCCGCACGCTCGCGCTTCCGGCGTACCTGGTGCTGCACGATCCGGACGGCAGGCCGGGGCCGCTGCGTAAGCGCGACGAGTTCTGACTCAGCTCGGACACTCCCGGGCGCCGGGCATTCTTGTCGTTTAACTGGAGTTAGTTACTCTGATTACATGTCTCAGCGTGACACCTACGGCCTTGCCATGTCCTGCGGTCAGGACGCGGCTGCGGCGTACGACGAAGGGCTGCATGTCGTGCTCCGGCTGGGGCAGGGCGCGACCGCGGCGTTCGCGCGCTCGGTAGTGCTCGAACCCGGCTTCGCGCTGGGCCACGCGGCGCTGGCGCTGATGGGTCACGAGATGTGCGCGCCGGTCGACATCGCAGCCCGGCTGCGAGATGCCCGGCACCTGGCCGAAACGGCGACCGAGCGCGAGCGCAGCCACGTGCACGCCATCGACAGCCACCTCCACGGCGACCCCGGTCCCCTCGTGCGGCACCTCGAGACGTGGCCGGTCGACGCGCTGCTCCTGTCGACGGCGATGCCGACAATCGCGTTCGCTGGCGTCACCGAGGTGCCCGAGCAGGCATGGTGGATCGTCGAGCGCGCAGCCCCGGGGTACGGCAACGACTGGTGGTACGCCGGCCTGCTGGCGTTCGTGCGGCAGGAGCAGGGCCGCTTCGACGAAGCCATGGATCTCTCCCGCACCTCATTGGCGGAGGAGCCGCGGGCCGGGCACTCGGCCCACGCGCGGGCGCACGCGCACTACGAGACCGGCGACCACGAGGCAGGGCTGGCGTGGATGTCCGATTGGGTGACGGGTGACGGCGCCAGCACCGACAGCCTCAGCCACTTCTCGTGGCACGCCGCCCTGCACGAGCTCTCGATGGGCGACCTCGACGCCGTACGCCGCCGCTACGAGACCCAGCTGCGACCCGACACGACGATCGGCTGTCGTTCGCTGGTCGACAGCGCCTCGCTGCTCTTTCGCTGGGCACTGACGCCCGGCGCCGACGACGTACCCGCCATGACAGAGGTGATCGCGCAGCTCGAGCAGCAGAAGCTGCACCGGCCGGCCAGCCCGTTCCTCGCGATGCACGCCGCCATCGCACTGCTCGCGACCGAGGACCGGGGCGGGCTCGTGTCGCTCGAACGCTGGGCGGCCGCGCACGAGCACCCGACCCAGGCAGGCGTGATCGCGCCGCTGGCCCGATCGCTGCGGCTGATGCTGGACGGCGCCTGCGACCAGGCGGCCGATGGTCTGCGCGATCTCGGGCCCCAGACGTGGCGGCTGGGCGGCTCCGACGCGCAGCGCGAGGTGATCGAGGAGGCCCGGATCGCCGCACTCCTGCGTGCGGGGCGGTACGACGAGGCACGCGACCTGATCGACGCCCGCCTCGACAGGCGGCACTGCCGGCGGGACGAGCTGTGGCGTCGCGAGGCTGAAGTTACCCACGCGTAGGATTCTTCTCACCTGCGCGGGGCCTGCCATGGCGACGTACGTCGCAATAGGCTCCGCCTGACGTCCGGCGACCGGGCGTCAGACCGCCTGAACGAGGAGCACTGCCTTCATGCAGATCTTTGCCATCGTCGTCTCGCTGGCGCTCACGGTTGCCGCGCTCGCGTTGCTGGTGCCGGCCGTGCGCACGATGCTCGGTGTCATCCGCACCGGCCAGCCGGCGCCGGGTCGCAGCGGCAACCCGGTGGGCCGCACCGTCACGATGCTCAAGGAGACGGTGCTCCACACGCGGATGCTGCAGTGGACCGTCGTCGGCGTCATGCACTGGTTCGTCTTCGCGGCGTTCATCTTCCTCAGCACCGCGGTGCTCGCGGCGTACTTCCAGCTCTTCAAGCCCGACTTCGCCTGGCCGATCGTCGGCCACTGGTACCCGTTCGAGTGGTTCAGCGAGCTCATCGGCCTCCTCAGCACGGTCGGCATCGTCTTCCTCATCGTCTACCGGCAGCGTCACCACCCGCGGACCGAGGGGCGCAAGAGCCGGTTCTTCGGCTCGACGATGTGGCAGGCGTACTTCGTCGAGGCGCTGGCGCTTCTGGAAGGGTCGGCGATCCTGTTCGTACGCGCCGCGGAGTGGAAGCTCGACGAGGAGGGCGGCCGGTCGCACTACCCGATCGCGTCGTGGCTCGGCGACGCGGTCTACCCCGTCTCGCCCGGCTCGCTCGAGAACCTCATCTACTTCATCGCGATGTTCAAGATCGCGCTGGCGATGGTCTGGCTGATGGTGATCGCCCGCAACCTCACGATGGGTATCGCCTGGCACCGGTTCACCGCGTGGTTCAACATCTTCTACAAGCGCGAGTCTGACGGAAGTACGGCGTTGGGCGCCATGAAGCCGCTCACCTCCGCGGGCGTGCCGATCACCCTCGATGACATCGAGGAGCTGGACGAGGACTCCACGCTCGGCGTCGGCCAGGTCGAGGAGTTCTCGTGGAAGGGCATCCTCGACTTCACGACCTGCACCGAGTGCGGGCGCTGCCAGTCGCAGTGCCCCGCCTGGAACACCGAGAAGCCGCTCTCGCCCAAGCTCCTGATCACCGCGCTGCGCGATCACGCGTACGCCAAGGCGCCGTACGTGCAGGCCGGCGGTGAGGGCAGCGCGGCCGCCACCGCACTGCTCGAGAACGACGAGGTGCTCGCTCGCGAGGCACAGCGCCCGCTGGTCGGCGACACCGGCGACGGCTGGTTCTACAACCCCGACGACGGCTCGGCCGTCATCGACTCCGAGGTGCTGTGGAACTGCACGTCCTGCGGCGCGTGCGTGCAGCAGTGCCCGGTCGACATCGAGCACGTAGACCACATCATGGACATGCGCCGGCACCAGGTGCTGGTCGAGTCGAACTTCCCGGCCGAGCTCAACCAGCTCTTCAAGGGCCTGGAGAACAAGGGCAACCCCTGGAACATGTCGACCACCGCCCGGATGGACTGGGCCAAGGACCTGCCGTTCGAGGTGAAGGTCGTCGGCGGTGACGCTCCCGGTGACCCAGAGTCGCTCGACGAGGTCGACTGGCTGTTCTGGGTCGGCTGCGCCGGCGCCTATGAGGACCGCGCCAAGAAGACGACCCGCGCCGTCGCGGAGCTCCTCGACATGGCGGGCGTGAGCTTCGGCGTACTCGGCAACGGCGAGACCTGCACCGGTGACCCCGCACGCCGGGCCGGCAACGAGTTCGTGTTCCAGGGTCTCGCTGCGCAGAACGCCGAGACCTTCAAGGAGTACAAGGTCAAGAAGGTCGTCTCGACCTGCGCCCACTGCTTCAACACGTTGAAGAACGAGTACAAGGACTTTGGCGTCGAGCTCGAGGTCGTGCACCACACGCAGCTGCTGAACCGGCTCGTCCGCGAGGGCAAGCTCACTCCCGTCAAGGACGGCGCGGGCGCATCGCCTCGCAAGATCACCTACCACGACCCGTGCTTCCTGGGCCGGCACAACCAGGTCTACAGCCCGCCGCGCGACCTCCTGCAGGTGCTGCCCGGTGCGGAGTACGCCGAGATGGAGCGAAACTCCGAGAAGTCCTTCTGCTGCGGCGCCGGCGGCGCCCGCATGTGGATGGAGGAGAAGATCGGCGAGCGGATCAACCTCAACCGCACCAAGGAGGCAGTCGGCACCGGTGCCGACCAGATCGCCGTCGGTTGCCCCTTCTGCCGGGTGATGCTCTCCGACGGGCTCACCTCCGAGCAGGCCAGCGGCAACGCCCGCGAAGAGGTCGAGGTCCTCGACGTCGCGCAGATGCTGCTGGCGTCGGTCAAGGGCGAGTCGGCGACGCGTACGAAGAAGTCCGACCGTCCCGCCAAGGCACCAGCTGCCGCCGGCGCCACTGAGCCGCAGGTCGAGGAAGGCGCGCAAGCGCCTGTCTCGAAACCGGACGAGGCCACGCAGGCCGAGCCCGAGGCCGGCGACGTCACCCAGACGGAGGAGACCGTCACCGAGCCTGCCGATGTCGGCCCCGCTGCCAAGGCGAGTGGTGGTTCGTCGCTCTTCGACGTCGGAGATGAGTCTCCGGCTGCTGGGGAGAAGACGGCGTCGAAGGCCGCGCAGCCGACGGCCAAGGCCGAAGCCGAGCCCGCGAAGGAGCCCGAGCCCGCAGCGCCCGCTGCTGGTGGCTCCCTCTTCGATGTCGGCGACGAGTCTCCTGCCGCTGAGGAGAAGGCCGCGCAGCCGACGGCCAAGGCCGAAGCCGAGCCCGCTAAGGAGCCCGAGCCCGCAGCGCCCGCTGCTGGTGGCTCGCTGTTCGACGCCGCCGCGACCGATGCCCCGGCTGCACCGAAGGCCACGGAGCCTGAGGCCAAGTCCGAGCCCGAAGCCACGACCGCTCCGGAGCCCGAGCCCACGCCCGCAGCGGCCTCTGGCTCGCTGTTCGACATCGCGGCGCCCGAGCCGGTCGGTGCCGCTGCAGCTGCAGCCAAGGAGTCCGCGGCTGAGATCAAGGACGAGCCCGAGGAACAGGCGAAGGCGGAAGTTGAGCCCGGGCCCGAGCCTGCGAAGGAGGAGCCGAAGGCCGAGGCGACCCCCGCCGCCGAGCCCCAGACCTCCATCCCGGAGGGGGGCTCACTCTTCGACATCACCGCCCCCGAGCCGGCCGCACCAGCAGCCAAGGCCGAGCCGGAACACGGGGCCGAGACCAAGGACGCCGCCCCCGAGGCCGAGGCCACGGACGAGCCTGAGAACGAGCCGGTCGCGAGCGCGGACCCCGAACCGGAACCGGAGCCCACGCCCGAGGCAAAGGACGAGAAGCCCGAGCCAGAGCCGCGCGTCGAGGCCCTCCAGAAGCCTGCTTCCGCGCCGGCGGCAGCACCGCAGACGAGCATCCCCGAAGGTGGTTCCCTGTTCGACATCACCGCCCCGGAGCCGACGCCACCTTCTGCTGCGCCGGCCGTTGAGCCCGAACCTGAGCCCGCGGCCAATGACGACGAGCCCGAAGCTGAGCCAGCGACGACCGCGTCTGATGACTCGCTGTCAGCGGGCGCGGCGTTGAGCCAAGCCGCGACGTTCGGTTTTGCCGACACGAGCGAGCCCCAGGCTGAGGACAAGGTCGAGCCCGAGTCCGACGCGGAGCAGGAGCCCGACGACACGGAAGAAGAAGCCGAGTCGACATCGGTTCCGGAGGACGACGCCGAGGAAGCAGAGCCCGCAGCGGCCGAGCAGCCGAAGTCGTCGGGCAACGCCCACGCACCACGTACGGACGTGGACATCAACGAGTCCGGGTCACTGTTCGACCTCTGACCGCCCAGCTCACTCTCGTCGGTGGAAGGTGATCTTGCCGGTGGGGGTGTGGGTGGTGGTGTAGCGCTGGTCGTGGGCCAGCCGGTGATGTCGGTAGCAGAGCAGGCGGCCGTTGTCGAGGGTGGTGGGACCACCGTGTGACCACGGGACGTCGTGGTGGGCGTGGCAGAGGCCCGGTGGCATGTCGCAGCCGTCGGCGGTGCAACCACCATCGCGCAAGGCCATCGCCAATCTCTGGGGTCGGTCGTGCAGGCGGCGGGTGCGGCCGAGGTCGAGTACCCGGGACTCGCCATCCAGCACCGCCGGGACTATTCCGGCCTCGCAGGCGAGGCGTCGGGCTTCGCCGGCGGAGAGCCGGCCGCCGGTGTCCAGGGTCGCCGCGGTCAGCCCACCGAGCAGGGTCTCGAGGGTCATCGTGACGACCACGGTGGCCGAGACCCCGCCGCTGGTCGGTAGGTGCTGCGCGGGGTAGGTCTCGACCCATTCGCCGAACGCATGCCCCAGCCGCAGGGCCGTCGGGACCGGGATCGGCTCGGCGGGGCGGTTGGCGCGGTGTTTGGGTGCGGCCAGGGCGAGGAGTTGTTTGCGGAGCATCTGCCCCACAGCCGACGGCAGGGTGAACCGGCCGTGGCAACGCCCTTGGCCGTCATCGGTCATCGTGAACCGGGTGGTCGCGTCGGCGTGGGCCTCTTCGGCCTCAAGCTGGCGGGCCTCCTCGGCATCGGCGACCTCGGGCGCGACGACGTCGAGGATGCGCCGGCCCAGGACCCGCAACGCGGCCGCGTCGTGATCGGCGGCCAGGGCCAGCAACCGGGTCTGAGCCCGGTCGACTACCACAGGGTCGGCGGTGTCGGGCAGCGCCTCGATAGCGTCGACGAGCACCTGCGCCTGGTCGGCCAACACGTCACCGGCGGCCAGGGCCTTGCGGACCGGGGCGTGCCGGTCGGTCTCCAGGGCGTGGGCCAAGACCATGGCGCGGCGGGCACCTGCGCTGGTCTGCCGGGTCGTCACCGCCCACCCGCCGGATTGAGGAGGTCGCGCAGCGACCGTCTCGAAATCACACCGCGGTCGATGCGGCACCGGTGGCGTCGCCCAGCCGCCGGCGGTCGGCCTCGGCCGCCACCCGGAGCTCGAGCTCCCGGACCCGGGAATTCAGCCGGGACAGGTCAGCAAGTGCCGCCGCGACCTCGACATCACCCAACGTCGACAACGGCACCGCGGCTAGCTCATCGAGGGCCGCGTGCACACCCGCCAGCCCGGACACCAGTGGTCGCGTCGGCGTCTGCCACAGCGTCATCGAAGCCACCCCCATCGCGCGTCAGAGAACGTGACCGGCAGCGACTGCCACCGGCATTTCACGTGTCTCGACACAGCGCGCCTGTGAGGGGCGAACCACCCACCGGTGGTCCGGGCCGAGCCCATCAGCGTCGACATGTTGGCTCGAACTTGTGTTCGATTGTAGGCGCAGATGGATGCGTCCGTCAAGAGATCAATCCCGCGACGCACCCCGCCAGCGAGCGGAATTTGTGCGTCTCATAGGCCGTGAGGTCGGAGCCACCGGCACCGACCTGACTCGGCTCAATATTTCGGGTTGAGTGGGCACACGCTCGGCTAACCTGTGGGCTTGTCTCTGGGCGATGACCGATTTGCGCACTAGTTGGGGGTCCATAGGGTGCTGCCGTGGCCTATGTGCGGACCGTGAGGACCTCCTCGGGGGCACCGCGGTGCAGATCGTGCACGCCTCGCGGAAAGGCTCACGCAAGATCGAGCACCTCGGCTCGGCCACCCCCGAGGAAGTAGAGGCCCTCGATCGTTGCTGCGCAACGGTTGGCCCAGGGCCAGGCAGAGCTCGACCTGGGTCTGGAGATCGCTGCGGCGACTGGCTCGGGCGGGCCGTTGGAGATCGTCTCGTTGGGGATGGCCCATCTGATCGATGCGCTCTGTGGTGCCTACGACGCGCTCGGGTTCGACGAGGCCACTGGCGGTGATGAGGTGTTCCGCCAGCTCGTGCTGGCCAGGATTACGGAGCCCACCAGTAAATAAGACAGCGTCCGGGTCGTGCAAGAGACCGGCCTGGCGGCGGTGTCTTACCCCACGATCAAGCGCCGGCTAGTGGCGCGGATTTGAAGTTGTTGGACGGTTGGCCTTCTTGAGGATCTCCTCGGCGGTCTTGGTCCAGACGAAGGGGTGGGAGCGTTCGTTCCAGCCATCGATGAAGGTGCGGATCTTGGTGTTGAGGTCCTTGACGGACTTGAACACGCCTCGGCGGATGGCCTGGCGCTCGACGATGCCGAACCAGACCTCCACGAGGTTCATCCAGGAGGCGTGGGTCGGGGTGAAGTGCACGACGAACCTCGGGTTGGCTGCCAGCCACTCGCGGACGTTCTTGTGCTTGTGGGCGGCGTAGTTGTCCATCACCAGGTGCAGCTCGACCAGGTCGCCGGCCTCGTCGACGACTTCGCGGTAGGCCCGTTCGATCTGCTTGAGGAATGCCAAGAACTCTTGGTGTCGGTGCCGCGGCTTGAGTGCCGCGGTGACCTGCCCGGTCGCGATATCGAGAGCAGCGAACAGGGTCGTGGTGCCGTGTCGGTAGTAGTCGTGCGAGCGGCGTTCGATCCTTCCTTCCTGCATCGGCAAGATCGGCACCGTCCGGTCCAGCGCCTGGATCTGGGACTTCTCATCCACACACAGCACGATCGCGTTCTCCGGCGGCGCGAGATACAGGCCGCAGATGTCGGTGACCTTGCCGACCAGCTCGGGGTCGGTGGAGAACCGGAACGACTCGGCCTTCCAGGGCTTGATCCCGTAGGCCCGCCAAGCCCGCTGGATCGCCGATGGGCTCACCCTGAGTCGGGCCGCCAACAGCCGAGACGACCAGTGTGTCACCCCCAACTTCTTCGGCGGCGACTTCAACGTCTCGGCCACGATCTGGCGGTGATCCAACGACCGCGGACGACCCGGACGAGGAGCATCACGCAGTCCCGCGATGCCGCGGTCCTGATACCGGCCACGCCAGTTCAGCACCGTCGTCACCGTCGCGTCAGTCAGCTCAGCGATCCGCGTGTTCGCCACACCGTCCGCGGCCAGCAACACGATCCGTGCTCGCTTCGCCGCCGAGGCACCGAACCTGTCGGATCGCGTCCATCGCTCAAGTTCGTCACGGTCACCAGCACGAAGGGTCAACGCCGGTGCAGGTCGATTCGCCACACCCAGATGATTTCAGATCCCAAACCATCTAGCAATTAACGACGCGCACCACTAGCTTCCTACGGTGAGCAGTCATGGCGCCAGGGGCTGGCCGCGGCGTGCGCGGCACGCGCTCGCTGGGGCCAGCCAGCCTGGTCCTCTACGACGTCACGACCCTGTACATCGAGACCCACGAGGGTGACGGGTTCCGGAGCCGGGGTTCCCCAAAGAACGCAGGCTGGAGCCCCAGATCACGGTCGGGCTGTTGATCCCTGGAATTCGTGCTGAAGAACCGCGCATCTGGAATCAGATCAGGTATCTATTGATGCCATTCGCGACCAGGGTACCGCAATACTATGACAATCTACCGCCACAATGCATATGGATCTACCTATACGAACGCTTCGCGGCCGACATAGCCATGCTCTTTCGCTCTTCAAAGGAAAATGGAACACACTGGTAAATGCTCTTTCAGGTTACATCAAGGATGATGTCCTTCAATTCAATCAGAGCTTCGATTCGATAGCTAGCCTGTGAAAAGTCTTGTGCTTTTGTAAAGTCGTTATAGACAACGACACAGTCAATACCGGCCGCCACGGCTGAGTTCAACCCTCTGGATGAATCCTCTACAACCAGTGTCTCTTCTTTGGTGACTCCGAGGCGCCTTAAGCCGGTCAGGTATGGTTCCGGGTGCGGCTTGGTGAACTTGTAGTCTTCGCGAACAAGGACGAAATCCATGAATTGTTCAACTTGGCGCATTTCATGGATAATTTCAAAATCCACACGTTTTGCAGTCGTCACGATGGCCATGCGGACGTATTTTGACAGTTCAGCAAGAGTTTCAACGACGCCTTCAATCTCAATGGCTTCCGTTCTAAGAGATTCCTGATAATAATCATTACGAACCTCACGCTGCCTGCTGATGATCTGTTCATCAATACCTGCCGCCCTGGCTTGGGCCCAAGTGCCCAATCCCTGGTTCATGTCCCGGAGGTATTGATCCTTGTGCAAAGTCAAACCAATGTCCGCCAGGGCGCGCTCTCCAGCTTTGTAATACCAGAATTCGGTATCCACCAGAACACCATCATGATCGAAGAGTATGTACTTTTTCACTCTCTTGATCCTTTCCGATAGCCGCGGCAACCATGTGCGCCATCACGAGTCGCACCGTGATCACCGATAAGTAGAACGGCCACTGATATTTGCGTTGTCGGTGACAGCTCTCTCCAGACTGACCGGCATGTGTGCCGGCATGTGTGCCGGTGAGAGGCTATCGGCGTGGCCAAAGAGCGATTCATGTCGCGCCCGACGACTGACACCCCGATCAGGTGCCCGCCGATTCAGTAGCGGAAGGCTGCCACGCGACGTTCCATGTCCGCGGCCATCCTCGCGAGCTCGTGGACGGCCGCGAGGGTTTGGTTGACAGCTTGTGTGGTGGTGGCCGCGGCGGTGGCGACGCCGTTGATGTTGGTGGCGATCTGGCCAGAGCCGCTCGAGGCGTGGGTGACGTTGCGGCTCATCTCATTGGTGGTCGCGGTCTGCTCCTCGACGGCCGAGGCGATGGTGAGTTGGTAGTCGTTGATCGAGGTGATGATCGTGGCGATCTGCCCGATAGCGTCGACCGCGCCGCTGGTGTCACCCTGAATCGCCTCGACGCGGCGTGCGATGTCATCAGTGGCGTTGGCGGTCTCGCGGGCGAGTTCCTTGACCTCGTTGGCGACCACTGCGAAGCCCTTGCCGGACTCGCCGGCGCGGGCGGCCTCGATGGTGGCGTTCAGCGCGAGCAGGTTGGTCTGCTCGGCGATCGAGGTGATCACCTTGACGACGTTGCCGATCTCCTGGCTGGAGACTCCGAGCTTGGCCACCGTCTCGTTGGTGCTGTCGACCATGGAGACGGCCTGCGAGGCCACCCGGGCCGCCTCGTTGGCAGAGTGGGCGATCTCGCGGATCGAGGCCCCCATCTGTTCGGCACCGGCTGCGACCGTCTGCACGTTGCGCGACACCTCGTCGGCGGAGGAGGCGACCACGCCTGACTGCACGGAGGTCTCCTCGGCACCGGCGGCGATCTGCTGGGAGGACGCAGAGAGCTCTTCGGCAGCCGAGGCCAGCGTCTGGGCGTTCGCGCCCATGGACTTCATCGACTCGCGCATCGCCGCGACGGCGGTCTCGAGGGCCTCGGCCATCTGTGCGACCTCGTCGCGACCGGTGCTGGGCACGGGTGAGGCCAGGTCACCGTCGGCGAGCAGTTGCAGCCGGTCGCGCAGCGCCCTGGTCGGACGGGTCAGCGACAGGGTGACGACGGTCCCGAGCACGGCCGCCAGGACTGCGGCCAGCGCGCCACCGGCCCACATCAGCAGGGTAGCGGTGTGCTTGGCCGATACGGCGCCGGCGCGGGCGTCGGCGAAGTCGGCCTTCGCCACGGCCACCGCGCGGTCGGCGCCGGCCGCGACCGCATTGAACAGCTCGATCTCCTCGTTGAGGATCAGCGAGTCGGCCTCCGCTTTGGCGTTCGCGCCACCGTCGCGGTAGTCGGCGATGATCGTCGCGTCGAGCGCCATGAATTCCTCGAACTGGTCGCCGGCTTCGTTCAGTGCCGTCGTCGCAGCTTCGACGGTGCTTCGGTTGCGCGCGGTCGCGAGCTCGGCCCGGAAGCTGTCGGCGGAGGCGAGGAAGGCCTTGCGCGAGGCGCCGTCGTCCTCGGTCGCGTCACTGGTCCCCAACGAGACGTCCAAGGCGTAGGCGGTCTGCCAACCGTTGAAGTCTGCGGCACGGTACTTCACCTGCATCACCGCCTCGGTAAACCGTTGGCTGGCCGCCATTCGCGCGGACGCGTTCTCCAGCCGCCCCATCGACGTGGTCGCCGCAGCGGCCAGACCGAAAATCAGCAGCACGATGAGACCGAAGGCCGCACCGAGACGGACTCCGATCCGCATACGGTTCACAGTCGACAACATTGTGCCTCTTCTCTTGCCTGAACCGTCCGGCCCGGCTGTGCGAGTAGATGAACGAACATGTCTACGATCGGCTCCGCGAACTCCGACATGAGACGAACGGGACCGTCGACTTCGGTGGCGCGGATACGGTCGGCGAAGTCCTGGACCGGGAGCCACACCCTCCCGAGGTGCTCCAGCACATGCGAGACCACCTCGAGGAGGCCAAGCCTTGGCATCGAGGCAATCAACGACTGAGTTAGGCCGACGGGCAGCGCGAGTAGACGCTGATGTGGCGCGGACTGTCGGCCGCGAAGTCCTCACCCTTCCACCCACCCCACCGGTCGACGAGTCGAAGGCCCGCGATCCGGGCCATCAGGTCGTGCTCACTCGGGTACGACAGCCGCTGCGAGATCGGGCCCATCCGCACACCCGAGGCGCTGAGGTGCACGTGGTTCTCGTCTGCCACCTGGCTCACCGGGTCGTAGCTGACGACGTCGAGGACGACCTCGCCTGCCGCGACGTACTCCGCGTCGACGAACTGCCGTCGCCCTTTCAGCCACGCCTCCGGCACGCCGGTCTCGACGACGAAGACACCGTCCGGGGCGAGGTGGCGCGCGGCGTTCTCGTAGCACCGCACCTGGTCGTCCTGCGTCAGCAGGTTGTGGATCGTGTTGAAGACCAGGTAGACGAGCCCGTAGTCGCTGCCCGGCGCATCAGCCGCGGACATGTCACCGACCGTCACCGGAAGGCCAGCGCCCGAAGGCTTCGCGCGCAGCTGCGCCAACATTTCGACCGAGAGCTCGATGCCGTGCACCTCGACGCCCCGCTCCGACAGGGGTACGGCGACCCGGCCGGTGCCGATGGCGAGCTCGAGTGCCGGACGTGACCCGGCGAGGCCGGCCAGGAAGTCGACCGTCTCGTCCTCGTCACCGCGTAGCTCGTCGTCGTACCGCTCGGCCGTCTCGCCCACGAAGCTGGTGGCCGGATCGAATCCATCCATACGGGCACGTTCCCTCACCCGGCAGCCGTCAGCAACCGGGTTTCGCGGCAGGACATTTGTCCTCCCGGATCCACGACATGGTCCCCTGCCCGACGCGACGCGCGCTTCCTAACGTGGGTACGTCGCCCAGGGAGGGCGGCCAAGAGGAGGAACGATGAGAACGCAGACCTGGCTCAAGGAAGGGGCCATAGTGCTCGAGGCGATGCTGGCGGCGCTCGTCGCATGGTCCCTGTGGTCGTCGGTCGGTGACGTGGAGCTGACCGCCGGGAGCGGCGCTGACGTGCGCCACGTCGGCGTGGGAGCAGCCGTCACGACCGCCCTGGTCGTGGCCGTCGCGGGCGCCCTTGCACTGCGAGCATTCGAGGCCATGAGCAAGCGCGGGCGCACCTGGTGGACCGTGGTCGCAGCCGCCGTCTGGCTGCTTTCCCTGCTCGGGCCACTCGGCGCCCGCGACACATCGGCGTGGCTGGCCCTCACGTCGCTGCACCTGGTGGTCGGCGCGATCGTGCTGTTCGGCCTGCGATGGGCCCACGGCGCCGAACGCCAGCGCGTAGCGTGACGGCCGTGCGGATCTCGTTCGGTTGTGGCTGGCAGCGCAACGCGTCCGTGCTGCTCTGGACGCCCGTGCTTCTGCTCGGTCCCGTCCTCGACGCGGGCGGTGGCGCCACGATGGTGGCGTTCCAGCTCGGCCTCGTTGCGGTGATGGCCGCCAGTGCGGTGACCGCCGTACTCACGAGCGGAAGAAGCCGCCGCGACCCGACTCCGTACGTCGCACTCTCGACCCTGGCAGCGGCGACCTTCGCCGGCGCCCAGCACGGCAGCGAGTGGCTGCCCACCTGGATCCTGCTCGCGCTCACCGTGCCGTCGGTGCTGCGCGGCCGGTGGCTGGCCGGCGCTCTCCCCGTGGTGGCCGCGGCCTCGATGTGGGCCGCCTGGCTGGTCGAGCCACACTCCACCGATCGGATGTGGAGCGAGGGCTTCGTCGTCCTGCTCGCAGGGCTGGCCAACACCGCGGTGCTGCGGCTCATCGACACGATCGAGGAGCTGCGTCGTACCCGCCAGGAGCTGACCCGGCGCGCCGTCGCCGAGGAGCGGGAGCGCTTCTCGCGCGACCTGCACGACCTCCTCGGTCACACGCTGTCGGTGATGGTCGTGAAGGCAGAAGCAGTACGCCGCCTGGCCGATCGCGGACCCGGAAGCCGCAGCCCTGCACGCCGCAGACATCGAACGGGTCGGCCGCGAGGCGCTCGTCCAGGTGCGCGAGGCCGTCGATGCGACACGCGCACTGAGCCTGGGCGACGAGCTCGACGGCGCCCGGATGGCGCTCGATGCCGCCGGCATCCGCACCGAGGTCTCGACGTACGACGGACCGCTGCCCGCGCAGGCGGAGGACGCGTTCGCCTGGGTGGTGCGCGAAGGGGCGACCAACGTGTTGCGGCACTCGGGCGCCGGCCACTGCCGCTTCGAGCTCAGCGGCACGGATGGCCAGCTGGTGCTGACCGTCGCCGATGACGGCGTCGGGGGTCCGGCTTCCGGCTCGGGACGCGAGGGCGGTCTCGACGGGCTGAGCCGGCGCCTCGTCGCTGCCGGCGGTCGCCTCGACGTCGAGCCGACGACAGATGGCTTCCGGCTCACCGCCCGGATCCCGAAGGCGGCCCGATGATCCGGGTACTGCTGGCCGAGGACCAGGCCATGATGCGCGGCGCGCTCGCCGTACTCCTCGGTCTGGAGGAGGACCTCGAGATCGTGGCCGAGGTGTCCGACGGGGCCGACGTCGTGCCGCGCGCGCTGGCCACTCACCCCGACGTCGCGCTGCTCGACATCGAGATGCCGCACGTCAGCGGGCTCGACGCCGCAGCCGAGCTGGCGACCCGGCTGCCCGAGTGCAAGGTGGTGATCGTGACGACGTTCAGCCGCACCGGCTACCTGCAGCGGGCGATGGCCGCTGGAGCACGAGGATTCCTCGTCAAGGACGGTCCGGCCGACGGCCTCGCCGACGCGATCCGGCGAGTGGTTGCCGGCGAGACCGTGATCGACCCGGAGCTCGCCGGGGCGGCCCTGCGCGCCGCGCACTCCCCGCTGACCGCTCGCGAGCGCGACGTACTCGCGGCAGCGGAGGACGGCGTCACGATTGGTGACATCGCCGCTCGCCTGCACCTCTCGGAGTCGACCGTGCGCAACTACCTCTCGGCCGCGATCGGCAAGACCGGGACACGCAACAAGGTCGAGGCCGCCCTGTCCGCACGTCGCAGTGGACGGCTCTGACGCCACGTTGACATCACTTGGCGTCACAACTGCTTGACATTGACGTCATGTTGATGTCAGAGTGATGCACATGGACATCACGCCGTACGTCGACAGCCTCCGCCGGGACCTCATGGCCGCGGCCGACTCGGGGGGCGAGGAGCTCCGCAACGCCGCCGAGCGTCTGGCGTTCGCGCTGGACCCGGCCACCCGGCTCGCCCTGATGGAAGCCATCAGCCAGGCCGCCGCCGAGATCACCACCGAGCTGCCCTCGGGCAGCGTCGACGTCCGGCTCAACGGCCGCGAGCTCGACTTCGTCGTCCAGACCGCACCGTCGTCGTCGGCCCCGGTCCCGCCGCCGCCCCCCGCGCCACCGGCTCCCGAGGAGTCCGACGAGGGCGGGCTGGCCCGGGTCACGCTCCGCATTCCCGAGTCGGTCAAGACCCGGGCCGAGGAGAAGGCCGCACAGTCGGGCCACAGCCTCAACACCTGGCTGGTCGGCGTGGTGCGGGCAGCCACCAGCGACTCGGCGATCCGGGTCGACGTCGACCTCTCGAGCATCCCGTTCTTCGGGGGCAACGACCCCTTCAGCACCCGCGGCAAGAACAGCCGTCGGATGTCCGGCTGGGTGTAACGACACCAGCGCAACCCACGTCAAGCCCCCACCGCGGGCCAGCACCCAGGCTGGTCACGTCTGCCGAGCACGCCCGAAGGAGACCCGATGACCGACCACACGTTCACCACCGAGACCCCCGTCGACCTGTACGTCGAGATCAGCAAGGGCAACGTCGCGATCCGCACCGCCGACACCACCGAGACCACCGTCATCATCGACGGCCAGTACGCCGACGACGTCGTCGTCTCCCACGAGGGCAGGGCCGTCCGCGTGATCGGCCCGAAGTCCCGGACGGGCTTCCTGGGCGGCACCGACCACTCGCTGGACGTCGAGATCACCGTCCCCCACCAGAGCCGCGCGAACGTCAAGACCGGTAGCGCTGACATCACCTGCCACGGCGAGCTGGCCGCCTGCCAGTTCCGGACCGGATCCGGCGACATCCAGGTCGAGGACCTCGCCGGACCGGGCGTCATCGAGACCGGCTCGGGCGACGTACGCATCGCCACCGCGTCGGCCGAGCTCCGCATCAAGAGCGGCTCGGGCGACATCCAGGTCGACCACGCTGAAGCCACCGCAGCCATCTCTACCGGCTCGGGCGACGTCTCGATCGGCACGACCGGCGCCCCGGTCGCCGTCAAGAGCGGCTCGGGCGACGTGACCGTCACAGAGGCCGACGCCGACGTCGCCCTTTCGACGGGCAGCGGCGACCTGGTCGTCAGCACCGCCCGGCGCGGCAAGTTCACGATCAAGGGCGCGTCCGGCGACGTACGCCTCGGCATCCCCGCCGGCACGCCCGTCTGGACCGACATCAACACCCTCAGCGGCCGGATCGACTCCAACCTCGAGGGCACCGGCGAACCCGCCGACGGCCAGGACCACGTCGAGGTCCGCGCCAAGACCGCCAGCGGCAACATCGTGCTGCGCCAGGTCTGACCCCCACACAATTCACAGACCCATTCACAGACAGGGAAAACCTCATGCACGAGAGCGCATCCGAAGTCGAGCTCATCGCCCGCAGCCAGATCAACGAGCGGATCGCCGGCGCCCCGGTCCGCACCCGGACCGCCCGGCCCAAGCGTCGTACGTCGATCGCGCGCAGCCTGCGCCGCGCGGCCGACCTGCTCGACAACTGAACAGGGTCAGGAACGCCTCATCACGAACGCATGGCGACACCACGTCGCCAGTAGCCCATGAAGGCCACCTGGCGGCGATCGATGCCACGGTCCCGCACCAGGTGGCGGCGCAGCCCGGTGACCACGCCGGACTCGCCGGCGATCCAGGCATAGAGATCGGCGTCGGGGCTCGCCCCCGACTCCGGCAGCTCCTCACCCGAGCTGGAGTAGGTCGGCGTCTCCCACAGGTCGACGTCCACCTCGTCCGGGTTCGTCGAGATGACGGCGTCCCCGGCACCGAGATGAGCGAGTACGGCGGCGTGCAGCTTCTCGCCGAGCGGAGCCCCGTCGCGGGGCACCCAGACGACCTGCACGCCCTCGGGGGACCCGAGATCCAGTACGTCGCCGGCGACCGGCACCTCGAGAAACGCGGCCCCACGAGCGTCAGCCGGCAGGTCGCGCAGGATCCCGCTGATCGCCGGCACCGCGGTCTCGTCGCCCACGATCAGCAGCCGCGGGTCGTGCCCCGCGGAGCTCGAGTCGAACTCGATGCCGCCGTAGGCCGCGCCCGCTCGCGGCGCCAACGTCACCAGACGGTCGCCGACCTGCACAGCGTCGGCCCAGGCGGCGCCGGGACCGGTCGGGCCGGGCTCGACGTGCAGCACGATGTCGACCAGGATCCGGGTCTCCGCGCCGGTGCCGTTCACGTCACGAATCGTGTAGGTGCGCATGTGGCCGCGCTCGCCCTCGGGCCGGTCGAGCCAGGTGTCGAACCACGACTCGTCCGCGCCGGTGTAGTCCGGCAGCTTGCCGCTCGACCCCGGGAACACCAGCTTGAAGCGCTGGTCCAGCAGCGGCCCGTCGACACCGAAGTCCGCCAGGCAGGCGCCACCGAGCTCGACGCGGACGAAGCTCGGCGAGAGCCGTTCGACAGCGGTCACCTCGACGGCGTCGAGGATCATGGGCAGCTGGGTCGTCGTACTCGACATGGCGGATCCTTCGAAGTAGGCTGTCGTTACTTAGGGTACCCTAACTTCGCGTCGCAGGCCGGATTGAGCTGGGATCAGATGCTGGTCCGGTGGAAGTTCTTGAACGAACGTGACGGCGTCGGGCCGCGCTGGCCCTGGTAACGCGAGCCGTACTTCTCCGAGCCGTACGGGTGCTCGCTCGGCGAGGTCAGCCGGAAGAAGCAGAACTGGCCGATCTTCATGCCCGGGTAGAGCTTGATCGGTAGGGTCGCGACGTTGGCCAGCTCGAGCGTCACGTGGCCCGAGAAGCCAGGGTCGACGAAGCCGGCGGTGGCGTGGGTCAGCAGGCCCAACCGGCCCAGCGACGACTTGCCCTCGACGCGGGCTGCGATGTCGTCGGGCAGCGACACCACCTCGTACGTCGAGCCCAGCACGAACTCCCCCGGGTGCAGGATGAACGGGTCGTCGCCCTCCGGCTCGACCTCACGCGTGAGGTCCTCCTGGTCGGCGGCCGGGTCGATGTGCGGGTACTTGTGGTTCTCGAAGACGCGGAAGAAGCGGTCGAGCCGTACGTCGATGCTCGACGGCTGCAGCATCTCCGGATCCCACGGCTCCATGGCGACTCGGCCGGCGTCGATCTGGGCGAGGATGTCGCGGTCACTGAGGAGCACGACGGCACCCTACTCGGTGCTCGTCGCGCGGCGACGGACAGAATGGGGCCATGGCAATCCATCGCTACGTCGCCATCGGGGACTCCTTCACCGAAGGCGTCGGCGACCCCGATCCCGACCGCCCCAACGGCCTACGCGGCTGGGCCGACCGCGTCGCCGAGGTGCTCGCGACCGAGACCGACGACTTCGGTTACGCCAACCTCGCGATCCGCGGCCGCAAGTTGCGCCCGATCGTCGCCGAGCAGCTCGAGCCAGCGCTCGCACTCGGCCCCGATCTCGTCACGATCCACGCCGGCGGCAACGACGTGCTCCGCCCGAAGGTCGACCTCGACGCACTCTCCGCGGCGTACGACGATGCCGTGAGTCGGCTGACCGCGTCAGGGGCGCGCGTGGTCATCTTCACCATCTTCGACCCGGGCGGCTCGGGCATCTACGCACCAGTGCGCGGACGGATGGCGATCTTCAACGAGTGGGTCCGCGAGATCGCCGACACCCACGGCGCCACCCTGGTCGACATGTGGCGGATGCGCAGCGCCGACCTGGCGCAGATCATGGACACCGACCGCATGCACCTCAACGCCGCAGGCCACCAGCACATGGCGATGGCGGTCCTCGACGCCCTCGGCGTCGAGCACCCGCTGGAGCCGCATCCGACCCGGCTGATCCCGACCCTGGCGCGCCGCGCGCAGGTCGCCGCAAACGTGAAGTGGACCCGCGAGTTCCTCGGACCGTGGGTGCACCGCCGGGTGACTGGCCGCTCGTCGGGAGACGGCGTCCTGCCCAAGCGACCGACCCTGGAGCCCATCGCGCCGGCTCGTTGATACGATCGGCGCGCATCCTGCGGATGTAGCTCAGTTGGTAGAGCGCGACCTTCCCAAGGTCGATGTCGCGAGTTCGAATCTCGTCATCCGCTCCAAGACCCGATGTCGCGCCGAGCGCGACACTCTGCCCACCCGTCGATGTCGCGAGTTCGAATCTCGTCATCCGCTCCAAGACCCGATGTCGCGCCGAGCGCGACACTCTGCCCACCCGTCGATGTCGCGAGTTCGAATCTCGTCACCCGCTCCAAGACCCGATGTCGCGCCGAGCGCGACACTCTGCCCACCCGTCGATGTCGCGAGTTCGAATCTCGTCACCCGCGCCACAAGTCCCCGGCTCGAAACCTCCTCGAATTACAACACTGTCATTCAGCGGCGTGTCGCTGCCCTGGTACAGATGTGACTGATGGGACACTTGCGCCTTTTGGGACTGTCGGGGACAGTGAGGCGTCAGCCACCGCCGCCATCCCGATCGAGGTCTTCCCCAGATGCTCCGCCGCACCCTGTCCCGGCCCACCCTGTCGAGGCCCGCGGCCATCGCGCTCGGAGCCCTTGCGCTCGTCGTCGCGGTCGCGCCGTTCCTCCCCGACGCCGACTCCGGGCCGGGCATCGCCCCGTCCGGCCGCGACGCCGCCTTCCGCACGAGCACCACAGCCGGACGCGGCCAGGTCACGCCGGCCATGCAGGCCGAGATCGATCGCGTGGTCGCTGCCGGCGCCGTACGCCCGGGCGCGCGACCGACCCCAGCCGGATCCGCGCGCTGCGCGACCTTCGACGGCCAGCGCTACTGCCTCGGCGTTGGCTGGACGACGCAGTCGCAGGCCCAGGTGCAGGCCCGGGTGTCGTACGCCGCCCAGGCGATCGCCGCGCGCCGTCCCACCGCGGTCGAGACCACCGGAGACCTCGACGCCGCGGCCGCTCTCACGCGCACCGCGAAGCTGAGCCCCACCGGCCGCACCCGTCGCGAGCGGGCCGAGCTCACCGACGCCGCCCGCTCCGTCGCGAAGGTGTGGTTGCTGCGTCACGAGATCCAGGGCGCTCCGCTGCCAGAGGGCTTCGCCACTGCACACCCTGAAGCCATCGCTGCCCGCCGGGGCGACTCGACCGCAACCACGACCACGACCCCCTCGGCTCCCCCGACCGTCGCCGTCAACGAGGCCACGACGGCGAGCAAGACCGCCGCCGAGTACCCACAGCTCGCGACCGTGCTCGACGAGACCCAGGTTGCGCAGCAGAGCCGCAGCTACTGGTGCGGCCCGACCGCGATGCAGATGGTGGCGTGGGGCTGGCGCCAGAAGCGGCAGCCACAGAAGAAGTGGGCGCGCAAGATCGGCACCTCGACCGCCGGCTCGTCGATCACCGACGTCGTCCGCGTCATCAACAACAACACCGGCTGGGACCGCGCCGAGCACGCCGGCACCTTCGTCACGCTCGACATCGGCGACTTCACCTTCGACGAGTGGTACCTGGTGATGATGCGCCACGTCACCGACTACACCGCCCCCGTGCTGCTGCACCCGGTGCTGGAGAAGAAGTACTACCCCTACCTCGACGACAACGCCTCCGGGCACTTCCAGGTCGGTCGCGGCTACGACCAGAACCCCACCGGCGAGCCGCTCCTGAGCTACTTCGAGCCATGGAACCAGCAGGCGTTCGACCCGAGCGAGCCGTACATCGAGCGGGTCCAGTGGCAGTCGGCCTACCAGCAGTTCCGCGCCAACCAGGCCCACTTCCAGCACAACATCGGCGTCTGATGCGGGCCCTCGCGGCGTACGGCGCGGCGGTGGCCCTGCTGGCGGGGCTGCTCGCCGGCTGCGCTGACGACGAGCCGGACGCAGTGCCGCCGGTCGAGCCCTCCCTCAGCTCGAACGCCAGCCCGACCGAGAGCCCGTCGACGATCGTGTCACCGGCCGGCGACGTCATCCCCACCACCGCGCTGCTCGACTGGACGAGCACTGGCAGCAACCCCGAGGACGAGGTGGTCCAGGGGGCCGAGTGGAGCGCAGAGGTGACCGGCAACGGTGCTGGCGCCGAGCTCACCGGTCCCGGCGAGAGCCGCACGATCGAGGCCGGCAAGGGACGCCGCATCGACGACGTACTCCTCGACGACGAGTGGCTGGTCGTCGTCGCCCAGGACAAGCAGGAGACCCGTCCCGCACAGGCCACCGTGCTCGAGCTGGCGACCGGCGACTCGCGCGACGTGACACCCGAGCCCGCGCCCGGTGGGCAGTGGGCGATGTACGGCGGCACCCTGCACTACCCGACGACCGGACCCCAGAACACCTACTGTCTTGCGGCTTTCGACCTCGCATCGGGCGAGGGCGAAGTCGATTACTGCGCCCCACCGAAGCACGGCTTCTCCAATGTCGTCGCGAGCAGTACGACGACCGCGCTGATGACCTTCGACGACACCCGCCCGGTCTCGTGCCGCACCCTCGCCACCCTCACCGACGGCGTCGCCGAGCCCGTCGCGGACGTGCCCGAGTGCACCGGCTGGGACATCGCCGCCACCGACACCGGCGCCGTCTGGTCGGTGCTGCCCGACGAGAAGCAGGTCGAGGCCGGCGACTTCTCCGCGAGCGCCGACGGGGCGACGTACCACCTCGGCATGGGCGCGACAGGCACGCTGACTCCCTGCGGCGACTCGGTCTACTTCGCACGCAACGGGGCCGGCGACGAGCCCGCCCAGCTGTTGCACTGGACTCCCGATGCCACGCTCGAGATCGCCTATGCCGCTCCCGGCAACGGGCCGGGCTTCCTCGGCAAGCCTGCCTGCGCTGGCAACGTCCTCACCGTCAGCGCGTTCGGCGCCGGCGGGGACGAGCAGGTCTCGGCGGTCGCGCCGTAGGCTCGAACGCGTGACGTTCACCGGCTTCCCGACTGCTGCCCTCGACTTCTACGACGACCTCGAGGTCGACAACACCAAGTCGTTCTGGGAGGCACACAAGGCCGTGTACGCCGAGGCGGTGGCCGCGCCGATGAAGGCACTGTGCGCCGAGCTGACCGCCGAGTTCGGCGCGCCGAAGATCTTCCGGCCCTTCCGCGACGTCCGCTTCGCCAAGGACAAGACGCCGTACAAGACCCACCAGGGCGCGTTCGTCGGTGTCGCCCCGTCGACCGGCTACTACCTCGAGCTGTCGCCACGCGGGGTGCGGGTGGGTGGTGGCTTCTACGAAGCGAGTGGTCCGCGGCTGGCGGCGATCCGCGATGCGATGGCCGACGAGAAGGAGGGCCGCAAGCTCGCCCGCCTGCTGAAGTCCTACGACACGGACGGGTGGGAGATCGGCGGCGACCAGCTCAAGACCGCCCCGCGCGGGTACGACGTCACGCACCCCCGCATCGACCTGCTGCGGCGCAAGCAACTGTTCGTCGGGCGCCCCTACGGCTTCGGCGACGACGCAATCGGACCCGGGCTCGTCGACCGGGTGCGGGCCGACTGGCGGGCACTGCGGCCGCTGGTCGAATGGCTGGCCGGACGCTCGGAGCGGTGACCGGGCGGGGCGTTGCCTGGGCCGAGTCGCGGCTCGGGTGCCGGGTGATCCAGGCGATTCCGCTGACCGGCGGCTGGACCTCGACCATGCTGCGACTCGACGACGAGTCCGGCGCCAGCAGCGTGCTGCGGCTGATGACCAACGAGCCCTGGCTCACGCACGGCGCCGCACTCACCACCCGCGAGAGCGAGGTGCAGACCCTGCTGACGGACTCGCCGGTGCCGGTGCCGACGTCGCTCGCGCTTGATGCGACAGGAGATCTGGCCGGACACCCGGCCCACCTGATGAGCCTCCTGCCCGGTGCTGTCGAGGAGGACCGCATCGACGACGGGGGCCTCAACCGGCTCGCCGCCCTGCTCGTCGACATCCACGCGACCCGGCCGCCCGAGTCGCCTCGCGACTACCAGTCATGGGCCTGGCCGGCGAAGCGGGTCGTGCCCTCCTGGGCCACCGAACCCGACGTGTGGCAGGCGGCGTTCGCGGTCCTGGCCGGGGATCCGCCGGCCTTCGATCCGACCTTCCTGCACCGCGACTTCCACCTCCGCAACGTGCTGTGGGTCGACGGTGAGATCAGCGGCGTCGTCGACTGGGTCGAGACCTCGTGGGGCCCGGCCTGGCTCGACGTCGCGCACTGCCGCACCAACCTGGCGATCCGGCACGGCAGCGCGGTCGCCGACCGCTTCGCTGCGTCGTACGTCGCGAAGACGGGCCGCGAACCTGACACCTACTGGGACGTGATGGACGTCGTCGGCTTCCTGCCGCCGCCCGGTGTCGAAGGGTTGTTCACCGATCCGACCGAGCTGTCACGGCTGGAGCAGCACCTGGTCAGGGTGTTGGGCTGAACCAGGCGTCGCTCATCGCGATCTCCTCCAACTGCGCGGGCGAGAGCAGCGGCTGGCCAGCGACGACGGTGGTGCTGTCATCGTCGGCGGCGTTGTAGGACAGGACCATGATCGAGTACCGACCCCGCCACGCCGCCGCTGAGTTGTAGACGACATCGCCTTCCTCGAACGTCAGCGACCCGGTCCAGGCATCGCCGACCTTGCGACAGTTCTGGTACCAGAGGCCGCAGAGTCCCTCGAAGTCGCCGCTGGCATAGAGGTCGGTCACCATCACCATCACCGTCGTCAGCGTCCCGTCCAGACGGAAGGCCGCACCCAGGTGCCGTCGGTTCCGTCGAAGCTGTCGTAGCGCTCGCCGTGCAACCGTTCGGTGACGTCGTCGATGCCGGCAGCCCGCGCCACGATGAGGGGGAACACTTCCTCGGACACCGCGAAGATCGCGGGGGCACCCTCGCTCGCACCACTCGAGGGAGCGTCCATGGCCATGGGCGCGATGCCACCCGCGAGCACGTTCCCGCCGACCCCCAAAGAGGCGACGACGGCGGCCGCGGCGACCGTCGTACGGATGCGGCGGTGGCGGCGGCGGATGCGCCCGCGGCGTACGCTCCCGGCCACAATGCTGTGGAGGTCGAGCGGCAGGTCGGACGTTGCTCGCTCCAGCAGGTCGAGCGCTTGGCGTTGTGTCTTGGCAGGTCCTTCGGGGAAGTGGTCATGGCGCACGCAGGTCGGAGAGGTCGGCTCCGAACCGCGCTCGCAGTCGATCGAGGGCTCGCAGGCTGCGGTTGCGCACCGCGCCCTCGCTGATCCCGAGCTCGTTGGCGACGACGGCCACGGGCGCGTCGTCGAGGTAGCGGCGCACGAGCACGACCCGGTCGAGCTCGTCGAGACCGGCCAGCGCCTCGGCCAGCGCGAGCCGCACCACCGGTGAGTCGTCGACGCCCCGGTCGGGCAGCGTGTCCGTCGGTTTCTCATGGGCGCTGCGCCGGCGCCGGCTGTCGATGAACACCCGCGTCAAAGTGGTCTGGGCGTATGCCGCGGGGTTCTCGATGCGCGCACCGAACCGGCGCGTCCACCGCACGTAGACGCGCGCCAGTTCTCCTGCATGAGGTCCTCGGACTGGTGGACGTCGCCACACATCAGCCACGCGGATCGATGGAGGTGCCGGGCCCTCGCCCGGGCGAACTCCTCGAATTCGGCTTCGGTTGACATGACACCCCTTGTCGGTGCGGAACGGTCTCACCCGTACGACGCATCCGCCACCCGTCCCGTCACAGGATGGTCGCACCGGATTCACGGTTCGGATGCCTGGGCACGACACGGTGGAGGCATGGCACGACGAACGATCCACCTCCACGTCGACTTCTCCAGCCTCGACGGTGACGTCATCACCGACTCACTGATGGCCCATCGAGAACACCTCAAGGGATGCGGCTTCAAGGTGCCGGTAAAGGAGAGCGATCAGCCCTTCCTGGCGGCGATCGAGATGCGGCGCGACCACAAGACACACGACCTCAAACGCAGCCAGGTCGAGGGCGCCTGGGCCGAGATCTGCCGGCGCGCGCACCAAGGTCGCAAGACGCCGTTGGTGAGCGTGCCCGGCTTCGGCACCTGCACGCCGACCCAGGTCGACCTGCTCCTCGACAGCCTGGCCGGACTGCGCGTGCACCTCGTCGCGACGGTGCCCAGCGTGGCCAGCCCCGAGGCGGCCGAGACGGTCGACCACACGCTTGCCCACTGGCGGTCCCAACTGGCCAGGGGCCGGGTGACGACCGTCCCCGTCGCACCGGGTGACTGGCGGCAAGCCTGGCAGGAGTACGTCGCGGCGGTCGGCCTCGGCGCCGACCCACTCCCGCTCGTCGACGTCCGATCCCCCATCAGCGCCTGATTCGACTCAGACGGCCACCCGCTGATTCACCAGCTCCTCGTCGAGCACCGGCCAGTCCCGCGGGCGAGGAACCCTGCGGACAGTGCGGCTCAGCGTCGGGATGAGAGCGGCGAGTACGGTGGCGACGAGCAGGACGGCAGTGCCCGTGCGGGCGCCGTACTGTTCCAGCAGGAAGCCGCCCAGGATCGGCGCCAGCGGCATCGTGGTCAGGCCGACGAACTGGGTGGCCGACGAGATGCGGCCCTGTAGCCGCGCGGGCGTGATGGCAACCCGGTAGGACTGCGCGCCGGCGTTGCCGGCCGGGTTGAAGAAGACGCCGACGAAGAGCATCGCGCCGATCAGCACGGGCGAGCCCCAGAAGACCAGCGGCACGATCAGCGGCACCCAGCTCCAGGCGACGAGCACGGTCAGGTGGCCGGTGCGCATCCGGTCGATGATGTACGGCGCGGAGAGAGCGCCGAGGATCCCGCCCACTCCGGCCAGCGCGCTGATGACGCCGATCGCGGCGGGATGAACGCCCTGTTGCACGAGCCGCAGGATCGCTACGAAGAAGACCGCGTTGACCACGAGGTTCGAGCAGGCGCTGAAGGCGACCATGGTCCGGAAGTAGGGCCGGGCGAACACGTAGCGCATGCCTTCGGTCAGGTCGCTGCGGAGCTCACGCCCGAGCCCCGTCCACCCGACGCGATCGGTGCGTACGACGGGCGAGAGGTCGGTGCGGAGCCGACCGAGCATCACGTACGACACGGCGAAGGTGACGGTGTCGAAGACGAATGGCAGCGCCCTGGAGGCGCCGTACAGGAGGCCACCGAGCGGGCCCCCGAGCAGTGACGCGATGTGGTGGCGAGCCTGGTTCTGGCTGATCGCGGTGGGCAGCTCCTCACGAGTGACAACGCTGCGCACTGCCGAGGCCTCGGCCGGCCCGAAGACCCCCGTGGCCACGCCGGTGCCGAACGCGACCGCGATCAGATGGGTCAGCGTGAGTGAGTCGAGCACCGCCGCGGCGGCGAGCGATCCGTAGAGCAGGGCGCCGCACGCACTGGCGGCGCGCATCACCCGGCGGCGGTCGCAGCGATCGGCGAGTACGCCGCCGCCGAGCAGCGCCGCGGTCATGCCGAGCATCAGTGCGGCGTCGGGAAGGCCGGCCTGGACCGCCGACCCGGTGAGCGCGAAGGCGATCAGCGGGAAGACGAACATGCTCGTGGCAGTGCCGAGCTGGCTGACGACCTCGCCGGTCCAGAGGATCGTGAAGTCGCGGTTGCGGACAAGGGTGCGATAGCCGGTCACATGCGCACCATAACTTGCGCAATAAGTGTTGCGCAATGGTTCGTGCGGATATGCTGCCCCCATGACCGACGAGTCCCGCGCCGTCCACGACGCCACCGCGCTGCGCGCGATCGCGCACCCGATCCGCAACCGGATTCTCAGCGAGATCGCCGCGGTTGGGCCCAGCAGGGCGGCCGACCTGGCCCGCGACCTCGGCATCCCGGCCAACACTGCGAGCTTCCACCTACGCCAGCTCGCGAAGTACGGCCTGATCGAGGAGGCGCCCGGCGAGGCTCGTGACCGGCGCGACCGGGTGTGGCGGCTGGTCAACGAGGACGGGCTCACCATCGACACCGGGGAGCTAGAGAAGGCACCGGGCGGCAAGGCGGCCGTCGCAGTGTTCCGCAAGAGCGCGAGCGCGTGGGCGCACCACGTCGTTGACGTGGCCTACTCCGCGGAGAAGGACCCCGAGACCCTGCGCTCGATCACCCACCAGGCGATGCGGCTGACCCGGGCCGAGGCGGTCGAGCTCTCCGCCGACCTCGAGAAGGTCATGCAGGCGTGGCAGCAGCGCACCCGAGGGCGCGACGACGCGCGTCGTACGTATCTCTACACGGCGTTCCTGCAGCCCTACCCGGACGAGACCAGCTGAGGGTCAGTGCGGCTGCCAGGCATCCTCATCAGCAGTCCGCGACGTGACGGCCGCGGGCAGCTTGCCATCGGCCAGCTGCTGGATGGACACGTTCTCGAAGACGTCGCGCAGCGAGCGCCGCGCGGCGATCCAGACGTGCTGGAGCACCTCGGCGGAGTCGTTGTACTCGACCGCCTCGGGACGTACGCCGTAGACCGAGACCAAGGGCCCGTCCACGGCGCGGATCACGTCGGCCACCGAAACGTCGGAGGCCGGGCGGGCCATCCGCCAGCCACCCGACTGCCCGCGCTGGGAGACCACGACGCTGGCGCGACGCAGATCGGCCAGGATCGACTGCAGAAAGCCGTGCGGGATGTTCTGCTGGCGACCGAGCTCCTCGGCGCTCACGGGGTGCCCGTCGGTGCGCCCGGCCATCTCGATGAGGGCTCGCAGCGCGTAATCGGACTTGGCGGAGACTCGCATGCAGCCAGTTTGTCAGATAACTCGAGATTCCCGTGCGAGCTGCATTATCTTCTTAACTTTACTAAGTAACCATTCTTTGCCCTACGACGAAATCTCGCCCATTCGACGTCTCGTCAGTCACAGTTCCCGCGTTCGTGTTGCGTCGTCGCGGATCCCGAGGCATGATTTTGTTACCGGTCAGTAGCGCACCTGCTGTCGACCGCGCCAACACGTGAAACCGAGACGGAATGGGTGGGTCAGTGAGCCACTACAAGAGCAACCTTCGCGACATCGAGTTCAACCTCTTCGAGGTGCTCGGCCTGGACGGCGTCCTGGGCCAGGGCCCCTTCGCCGAGGTGGACGGAGAGACCGCCCGCGAGATCCTCGCGGAGGTCGACCGGCTCGCGCGTGAGGACCTCGCCGAGTCGTACGTCGACAGCGACCGCAACCCGCCGGTCTTCGACCCGAAGACCAACACCGCTCCGCTGCCGGAGTCGTTCAAGAAGAGCTACCAGGCCTGGATGGACTCCGAATACTGGCGCCTCTCGATGCCCACCGAGCTCGGTGGCACCCCCGCTCCCTCCAGCCTCAACTGGGCCATCGGTGAGCTGGTGCTCGGCGCCAACGCGCCGATCTGGATGTACGGCGCCGGACCGGCGTTCGCCGCCGTCATCCACCGCAACGGCAACGACCGCGACAAGCGGATCGCGCAGCACGTCGTCGACCACCGGTGGCTCACCTCGATGGTGCTCACCGAGCCCGACGCGGGCTCCGACGTCGGGGCCGGCCGCACCAAAGCCGTCGCCAACGAAGACGGCTCGTGGAACATCACCGGCGTCAAGCGCTTCATCACCTCGGCCGAGGCCGACATCTCCGACAACGTCCTGCACATGGTGCTGGCTCGCCCCGAGGGCGTCGACGGCGTCGGCGGCCCGGGCACCAAGGGTCTGAGCCTCTTCCTCGTGCCGAAGTATCACTTCGACCAGGAGACAGGCGAGCTGACTGGTGAGCGCAACGGCGTCTACGTCACCAATGTCGAGCACAAGATGGGCATCAAGGTGTCCAACACCTGCGAGCTCACCTTCGGCGACACCTCCGTCGGTGGCGGCGAGCCCGCCAGGGGCTGGCTGCTGGGCGAGGTCCACGAGGGCATCGCGCAGATGTTCCAGGTCATCGAGAACGCCCGGATGATGGTGGGCACGAAGGCCATCGCCACCCTCTCGACGGGCTACCTCAACGCGCTCGACTACGCCAAGGAGCGCGTCCAGGGTGCCGACCTGACCCAGGCCGCCGACAAGACGGCGCCGCGCGTCACGATCACCCACCACCCCGACGTACGCCGTTCGCTGATGACGCAGAAGTCGTTCGCGGAAGCCATGCGGGCGCTGGTGCTCTACACCGCCACGTGGCAGGACCAGATTCAAATGGCCGAGCACTCTGACAACCAGGGGGGCGACAAGGACGACCTCGCTGCTGCAGTCAACGACCTGCTGCTGCCGATCGTGAAGGGCTACGGCTCGGAGCGCTCGTGGGTGCTGCTCGGCACCGAGTCGCTGCAGACGTTCGGCGGATCGGGCTTCCTCCAGGAGTACCCGCTCGAGCAGTACGTCCGTGACGCCAAGATCGACACCCTCTATGAGGGCACGACCGCGATCCAGGGCCAGGACTTCTTCTTCCGCAAGATCGTCAAGGACCAGGGCCGCGCGCTGGGTCACCTGGCGAAGGAGATCGAGGGCTTCATCGCCTCCGAGGCCGGCAACGGTCGCCTCAAGGTCGAGCGCGGCCTCCTCGCCACCGGCCTGGAGGACGCCAACGCAATCGTCGGCCACATGATCAACGACCTGATGTCGGCCGACGCGTCGGCAGAGGGAGGCGACCTGCGCAACATCTACAAGGTGGGCCTCAACACCACCCGCCTGCTGATGGGACTCGGCGACGTGGTCTGCGCGTGGCTGCTGCTGCGTCAGGCCGAGGTCGCACTGGACAAGCTGTCGGGCGATGTGAGCACCAAGGACAAGGCGTTCTACGAGGGCAAGATCGCGGCCGCGCAGTTCTTCGCGCAGACCAATCTGCCCCGCCTCACCGCCGAGCGCGCCATCGCCGAGTCGACCGACCTGGCCCTGATGGACCTCGACGAGGCGTCCTTCTGATCCGCTGACCACGCCGAAGGGCCGCTCCCGATGGGGC
The DNA here is from genome assembly GCF_023208195.1 of Nocardioides sp. InS609-2. NCBI lineage: Bacteria > Bacillati > Actinomycetota > Actinomycetes > Propionibacteriales > Nocardioidaceae > Nocardioides > Nocardioides sp. InS609-2. Next base: position 2,243,004 of record NZ_CP060034.1, read on the forward strand.
GGCCCTTCGTCATACCTACTCGGCCAGCTTGCGAAGCTCGATGTGCTCGCCGCGCGCAGCGAACCGCTCACAGGCGGCGCGCAGGTCGGCCTCGTCCTCTGTCTCGATCAGGTAGAAGCCGACGATCTGCTCGACGGACTCGGAGAACGGCCCGGCGGTGACCAGCGACCCGCCGGAGCCGTCCGGGCGCATGGACGTCGCGTCGGCCGAGGGCTCGAGCGGGCTGCCGACCACCATCCGGTGGCTGGCCCGCGCGAGGTCCTCGTGGAACTGCCCGTGCGACGCCATGCCCTTCTCGTGCTCGGACGCGGGCAGCTTCGCCCACTCGGCCTCAGGTGCGGGCAGCAGGACCAGGTAGCGGCTCATCGACTTCTCCTCGGTGTCGTCGGGGTTCACGGACGCGGCCCCATCTCAGTGACGGATGGACCAGCCGGCAATCGACACATCAGGCGGGAAGGGACGATCCCTTGCGGATCCGGGCGAAGTCGGTCCAGTCGCCGAGACGGTTGCCGTAGGTGGTGGTCGCCTTGAACTTGGCGAACCGGCCGTTCTCGGGCATGCACGACTGCGGGACGCGCACCTTGACCAGCGCGCGGTCGTAGTCCCAAGCTCCATGGATGCCATCGCACTCGATGGGCGTGCCGTCGAACTCCATGCCGAGGGCCAGCAGCAACCAAGTGTCCCCTGCCGCGCCGGGCCGCTTGACCGACTCGACGATGTACTGGGTGGCGTCCTTCGGCGCAGGGTCGATCAGGATCTTCGCGCGGGCGCGCTTCTCGGGGTCGAGCTCCTCGAACTCGAGGCGCAGGCTGACGCTGCTCTCGCCGTTGTTGATCTTGAGCAGCCTGATGTCGAGGTTCGGCGTCAGCCCCTCGTCGGGGCCGTCGACGATGACGCTGGTGTCGGCGCGGGCCGGAGCGGCGAGCGCGAAGACCGCGAGCGCGGCAACCGTGGTGGTGGCTAGTCGATTCATGGTGCAGTCCCCCTGCGTCGAAACCGGTGTCGTGCCGCCCAGCCTGCCATGAAACCCCTACCCCGCAGATCGGGCGCTGTTGTCCGGTTTTCGGGCGAGGGACACGTATCGTTGCAGCGTTCGAGCAACATCCATCACTCACCCCCCGGGAGTCATCATGGGTATCGGTCTCGGCATCATCCTCCTCGTCCTCGGCCTCGTGCTCGTGACGGGCGCCGTCGACCTGCCGGCCAGCGTCGACGACGTCGTCGCCTCCACCACTCTCGGCTGGATCCTCGTGATCGTGGGCGGGCTGGCCATCGTGCTGGCGCTGGTCATGAACCAGCAGCGCTCCCGCACCACGCACGTCGAGGAACGCCGCACCGACGGCCTCTGAGCGGCCCGCTCAGGGCCGCAGCACGTCAGCGGCGGCGCGCACCGCGTCGCTGAGCTCGTCGAGCAGCGCTGACTCCAGTCGCCACCGCTGCCAGTGCAGGTGTACGTCGAGCGTGCCGAGCGAGGTCAGGGGTACGACGTCGCGCGCGACGTCGGCGTACTGCGGCTCAGGCAGCATCCCCCAGCCCAGCCCGCGACGTACTGCCTCAAGGAAGTCAGCCGAGGTCGGCACCCGGTGCACCACCCTCGGAAGCGCGCGGCCGCGACGGCGCAGCGTGGCCAGTTGAAGGCTGTCCTTCTCGTTGAAGTCGACCATCGGCAACGTCGCCCAGTCGATGCGGCCGCCGCGCCGGTGTCGCTCGACCAGTGCAGGGGTGGCGGCCGCGATGTAGCGCAGCGTGCCCAGCCGGGTCACCGAGCAGCCCTGCACCGGCGCCGGGTCGGAGGTCACCGCGGCCAGCGCCTCGCCGCGGCGCAGCAGGTCGGCCGACCACGCCTGGTCCTCGACGTACAGGCGGAGCGCGACACCGTCCCAGCCGGCCACGGTGTCGAGGACGTCGCGAAACCAGGTGGCCAGCGAGTCCGCGTTGACCGCGACGGCAAGCGTGGTGCCGGTGACGGCCCCGAGAGCACTCGTCGCCTCGTCCTGCAGCAGCCTGGTCTGGCGGGCCAGCCGCAGCAGCGGCTCGGCCACGGCGGTGGCCGTGCACGGGCTGGCACGGCGCACCAGCACCTGACCGACCTCGGACTCGAGCGCCCGGATCCGCTGGCTCACCGCACTCGGCGTGACGTGGAGGCTGGCGGCCGCGGCGTCGAAGGTGCCGTGTTCGACCACAGCGACAAGTGCTTCCAGATGCTGCGGGTTGGGACGCATGAAGCAATGCTAATGACTGCGCAGAAACATTCGCTGGTCTGATCCATCCTGCATGCCTAGGTTCGTACCGTGCTCTCCTCCACCACCGCCGGCCTGCTCACCGGGCTCACTCTGATCATCGCGATCGGCGTGCAGAACGCTTTCGTGCTGCGCCAGGGCCTGGCCCGCGAGCACGTCGGCCTGGTCGTCGCGATCTGCGCGGTCGCCGACATCGTCCTGATCGCCGGCGGGGTCGCCGGCATCGGCGCGATCATCGAGAACGCCGGCTGGGCGGTGACCGTGGTGCGCTGGGTCGGCGTCGCGTTCCTGATCTGGTACGGCGTGAGCGCGCTGCTGCGGGCCCGCCGGACCGAGTCGCTGCACGCTGCCACGGCCGCCACGACGTCGCGCTCACGCATCGCCGTACGCACCCTGGCGCTGACCCTGCTCAACCCGCACGTCTATCTCGACACCGTGCTGCTGCTCGGCTCCATCGCCGCCCACCAGGGCAGCACCGGGCGCTGGTGGTTCGCCCTCGGGGCGTCGGTGGCGAGCGTGACGTGGTTCACCGGGCTGGGGTACGGCGCCCGGGCGGCCTCACGGCTGTTTGCGCGGCCGCGCGCCTGGCAGGTGCTCGACGTGCTCATCGCGATCACCATGCTGGCCATCGCGGCCACGCTCGCGCGGGGTGCATAGGCTTCGCCCCATGACCGATGAGGACACTCTGCGTGGCTACGTCGACGTGTGGTGGCAGGCCGTCGACGACTTCACCCACCTGCTCGAAGGACTCGCGCCCGACGACTGGGATCGCGAGACCGACCTGCCCGGTTGGGATGTGCGGGCCATCGCCGCCCACACGGCGCACCTCGAGGCGATCCTGGCCGGCGCTCCCGACGAGACCGTCGACGTCGGCGAGCGCGACCACGTCAATGGCCTCATCGGCGCCTACACCGAGCAGGGCGTGGTGGCCCGGGCCGACGCGGCGCCCGACGACCTCATCAACGAGATCCGCGAGTCGGCCACCAAACGGCACACTGCCCTGCTCGAGAGCCCGCCGAGCGACGGCACCGGCAAGCCCGACAACGTCTTCGGCGCGCTGGGCTGGAGCTGGGCGACCCTGCTCCGCAACCGCCCGCTCGATATCTGGATGCACGAGCAGGACATCCGTCGCGCCGTCGGCCAGCCCGGCAACCTCGACTCCAGGCCGGCTGAGCACACCGCCGTCTACCTGGCCGAGAGCCTCGGCATCGTCGTCGCCAAGCGGGTCGGCGCCGAGCCGGGCACCACGGTCGTCCTCGACGTCACGGGCCAACCGACGACGGCGGTGACGGTCAACGACGCGGGCCGTGGGGAGCAGCTCGCCGAGGCGCCCAGCGACCCGACCGTGTCGATCAGCACCGACCGCGAGTCGTTCATCGTGCTCGCAGGCGGTCGTCGTACACCTGAGGCGGGGCGGGTCACTGTCACCGGCGACGCCGACCTCGGCCGGCGCGTGCTCGACATGATGGCGGTGACGCCGTGAGTGGCTCGTGGTCGCCGGCGCAGATCCCTGACCAGGATGGGCGCACGGTGCTCGTGACCGGTACGACGCGCGGCGGGCTCGGCCACCACACGGCCCTCGAGCTCGCCCGGCGTGGCGCTCGCGTCGTGCTTGCCGGGCGCGGCCAGGGGAAGCTCGACGAGACCGTGGCGACCATCCGCGAGGAGGTACCCGACGCGCAGCTCGAGCAGCTCGTCGTCGACCTGTCCAGCCTCGACTCGGTCCGTTCGGCGGCGGGTCGCGCCTCGGCGATCGGTGCGATCGACGTACTCGTCAACAACGTCGGCGTGATGGCGCCGCCCTATCACCGCACTCTCGACGGCTTCGAGTCGCAGATGGCGACCAACCACTTCGGGCCGTTCCTCTTCACCGGGCTGCTGCTGCCGCAGCTCGTCGACTCCGGCGACGCCCGGATCGTGACGGTGTCGTCGATGGCGCACCGGATGGCGCGGACGGCGCCGGTCGAGGACCCGCGCAGCTCGCAGGGTCGCTACCGGCGCTGGCCGGCGTACGGCCAGACGAAGCTGGCCAACCTGCTCTTCACGTTCGAGGCAGACCGGCGGCTGGCCGCGGCTGGGCTCCCGGTCAAGGCGTTGGCGGCGCACCCCGGCCTGGCGGGCACGCACCTCGCGGCCAACGGCCAGTTCGGCCGGTCGCGTGGCGGCGTCGCGACGATCCTCGACGCCGGCGTGAAGGCCGTCTCGCAGTCGGCGGCCGCCGGAGCGTGGCCGTCGCTGATGGCGGCGACCGCGGACCTTCCCGGCTCGACGTACTGCGGTCCCGGTGGCATCCGCGAGACCCGCGGCCGGCCGCAGCTGGTCGGCTGCAGCTCGCTGGCGCGCGACGTCGAGCAGCAGCGGCGGCTGTGGGAGATCAGCGAGGAAGCGGTCGGGCTGCGCTGGCCCTGAACCTACTTCTGTCGGGGACCGAACTGCGGGACGACCTTCTTGTACGCCGCCTCGCGGGCGATCTTCGTGTTGCGCGCGGCCAATAGACGCAGCTGCTCGATCCGCTCGCGGCTGAAGGTGTGGCGCTTGCTGCTGTGCCAGGTGTCCTCGAAGAGCCGCTTGGTGGCGGACAGCTGGTCGGGTGACCGGGTGCGCAGTCGTGTGACGAGGTCGTACGCCGCGGCGTACGGATCGTCGGAGACGCCGGTGACCAGGCCGAGCTCGAACGCCTCGGCGCCGTCGATCGTCTCGGCGGTCATGGTGAGCCGCTTGGCGGTGTCGATGCCGACGAGCTCGCCGAGGCTCCGAACGCCCGACATGTCGGGGATGATCCCCCACTTGCCCTCGAGCACCGACCACGTCGAGTCGGGGGTGGCGAAGCGGAAGTCGGCCGCGAGCGCGATCTGCAGACCGCCGCCGAGGCAGTGCCCGTGCACCGCAGCGATCACCGGCACCGGCAACCGGCGCCACGCCCAGCAGGCCTCCTGGAAGGTGTTGGTGCCCCGCCACGGCCGCGGCACGAACGCCGCCGCGATGCCCTTCGGGTCCTTCATGACTGTGCCGAAATCGAGCCCGGTGCAGAACGAGTCGCCCGCGCCGGAGATCACCACCGCACGCAGGTGCTTGTCGCGGCGCAGCATGTGCGCCGTCGAGACCAGGTCGCGCAGGGTCTGGAGGGTCAGCGCGTTGAGCTTGTCGGGACGGTCGAGCAGCACATCGGCGACGCCGTCGTTGATGGTGCAGGTCACGGAAGACATTGGCTCATCGTATGTGACTCGTCGGTAACTTGTCGCGTTCGGGATCCCCGGTCGACCGGGGACAGCTGAACTTGTCAGGCCGTGCAAACCCCGCCAAGTTCAGGAATACCCGGTCGACCGGGGATTCCTTCACACATCAGCGCAGCGCCAGCGCCGCCAGCGCGGCGTTGACGACCGACCCAGAGTCCAGGTCGTGGGCGCGATACAGATCAGCCACCGTGCCCGACTGCCCGAAGCTGTCGACACCCAGCGAGACGCACGGGGCAGCAAGCGCACTGCCGAGCCACGACATGGTGTGGGACGAGGCGTCGTGCACGGTCACCACGGGTGCGTTCATGTCGAACGCCTGCCGCACGGCGCCCGCAATCGAGGGCGTGGTGGCGGTGCGGATGCCCTGTCGCAGGGTGCGCTGCCACGCGGCGTACAGGCGGTCGACGGAGGTGACGTCGACGACGTGGGCACGCACGCCTTCACTTTCGAGCTCGGCGGCGGCGAGCAGGGCTTCGGGCACGGTCGCGCCGCAAGCAGCAATCTGTACGACGGGCCCGTCGCTGTCGCCGCGCGGGGACTCGACGAGGCGGTAGGCGCCCGACAGCACCTGACGGCGCAGGGTCGCGTCGCCGATCCGCGACCGGGCCGCCTCGAACGGCGCCTGGTCGAGCGGGCGCGTGGTCAGCCGGAAGTAGTAGGAGCCGTCCTCGACCTTGCCGACCGCGTCGGCCTTCGCGCCACCCGGCGCCGCGGCGGCGGCAATGTCGCCGAGGGCCGCGCAGAGCAGCCAGTCGAGCGCGACGCCGTACGCCGGCTCGAGCAGGGTGACGTTGGGCAGCTCCATGCCGACGCTGGCGGTGATCGTCGACTGGTGCGCGCCACCCTCGGGCGCGAGCGTGACGCCGCTCGGCGTGCCGGCGACGACGAACCGCGCGCCGGAGTAGACCGAGTAGATGAACGCATCGAGCCCGCGGAGCACGAACGGGTCGTAGAGCGTGCCGACCGGCAGCAGCACCTGGTCGGAGAGGTCCCACGTGAGGCCGAGCTGGCCGAGCAGGAGGAACAGGTTCATCTCTGAGATGCCGAGCTCGATGTGCTGCCCGGTGGGGCCTTCGTGCCACTTGACCATCGGATCCTCGGACCAGCGCGGCCGGTCGGTCGGCGCGAACACCCCGGCACGGTTGATGAATCCCGCCAGGTTGGTGCTCGTCGCGACGTCGGGCGCGGTCGTCACTAGGTGCTTGCCGACCGACTCGTCGCGCGAGAGCCCGACCAAGATCCGGCCGAACGCCTCCTGCGTCGAGATCGGCTTTCCGGAGCGGAAGTCCGTCGAGGACGGTACGACGACCGCCGGGCGCGACGTGCGCACCGGCTTCTGCAGGGCCTCGGCACGCACCCCGGCCCACTGACCCGCGGGTGTGGTCGGGTCGAGCCGGTCCCACTCGTCAGGCGTGGTGAGCCCGGTCTCGGCGCGCAGCGCGTCGATCTGGTCGCCGGAGAGCAGGGCGCTGTGGTTGCGCGGGTTGCCCGCGATCGGAAGGCCCCAGCCCTTCACCGTGTAGGCGAAGACGACGCTCGGCCGGGAGGTCTCGGCGTCGCACTGGGCGAACGCCTCGAGCATCGCGCCCATGTCGTGGCCGCCGAGGTCGGTGACCAGCAGGGCGAGCTCGTCGTCGGGCACGTCGGCGAGGAAGTCGGCCACGGCCGCGGGCGCACCGTTGACGAAACGGGTGCGGATCTCGGCGGGCGGGAGGCCGAAGAGCGCCTGGTAGCGCTCGTTGGGCATCACGTCGATCCAGGTCTCGAGCTCCGGGCACGCGACGTACGCCTTCTGGAGGCGCGGGCCGTACTTCACCTCGACGACGTGCCAGCCGGCTGCCTGGAACTGGGAGCGCCACTGCTCGATGCGGATGCCCGGGATCACGCGGTCGAGCGACTGACGGTTGAAGTCCACGATCCACATCACGTTGCCGAGGCCGGTGGTGGCGTCGTCGGCGAGCGCCTCCCAGATGTTGCCCTCGTCGAGCTCGGCGTCGCCGAGCATCGCGACGAAACGGCTGGCCGGACGCGGTCCGAAGTGCGCGTCGACGTAGCGGCGGGCGGCGGCGGCGAACAGCGGCGCGGCCGGCCCGAGACCCACCGAGCCGGTGGAGAAGTCCACGGGGTCGGGGTCCTTGGTGCGGCTGGGGTACGACTGCAGGCCGCCGTACTCGCGCAGGCGCGTGAGGTAGGACCGGTCGAGGTTGCCCAGCAGGTACTGGATCGCATGGAAGACCGGGCTCGCGTGCGGCTTCACGCTGACCCGGTCCGGCGCCTCGAGGTGGGCGAAGTAGAGCGCCGTCATCGTGGTCACCAGCGAGGCGCTGGATGCCTGGTGTCCGCCGACCTTCACGCCGTCGCCGGTGTCGCGTTCGCGGTTGGCGGCGTCGACGATGCGGGTCGACAGCCACAGCACCCGCTGGGCGATCTCGTCGAGAAGGGCGTGATCGGGTGCGTGAGGCATGGGGTCAGACTTCCAGAGCCTGGGTGTGGGTGAACAGCCCGCTGTAGGCGTTGAGCGCCGGCTGGCCGCCGAGGTGCGCGTAGAGGACGTGCGAGTCCTGGTCGATGTCGCCGCGGCCGACGAGGTCGATCAGGCCGGCCATCGACTTCCCCTCGTAAACCGGGTCGATGATCATGCCCTCGAGCTGGCCGGTCAGCCGGATCGCATCGAGGGTCGACTGCACGGGGATGCCGTACAGGTCGCCTGCCCAGCCGCCCAGCACGGTGATCTCGTCGTCACGCAGGTCGCGGCCGAGCCCGATCAGCTCGGCCGTGTTGCGGGCGATCCGCTCGACCTGGTCATGGGTCTCCCTCAGCTTGGCGCTGGCGTCGATGCCGATGACGCGGCGCGGCCGGCCGCCGGCCTCCTCGAGCGCAGCGAACCCGGCGATCATCCCGGCATGCGTCGAGCCGGTGACCGAGCAGACCACGATGGTGTCGAAGAAGACGCCCAGCTCCCGCTCCTGCTCCTCGACCTCGTAGGCCCAGTTGACGAAGCCGAGCCCGCCGAGCCGGTGGTCGGACGCGCCGGCCGGGATCGCGTACGGCGTCCCGCCGCGGCGCTGGACGTCCTCGATCGCCTGGCTCCACGAGTCCTTGAAGCCGATGCCGAAGCCGGCTGGGTCAAGGCGCACCTCCGCGCCCATGATCCGGCTCAGCATGATGTTGCCGACGCGGTCGTTGACGCAGTCGGGCCAGTCGACCCAGTTCTCCTGCACCAGCACGGCCTTCATGCCGGTCCTGGCAGCGACCGCGGCCACCTGCCGCGTGTGGTTGGACTGGTAGCCGCCGATGCTCACCAGCGTGTCGGCGCCCTGCGCGATCGCGTCGGGCACGAGGTACTCCAGTTTGCGCGTCTTGTTGCCGCCGTACGCGAGACCGGAATTGCAGTCCTCGCGCTTGGCCCAGACCTGCGGGCCGCCGAGGTGCGCGGTCAGCCGTTCGAGCCGGTGCACCGGACTCGGCCCGAAGGTCAGCGGCTGGCGGGGGAAGTCGTGGATGGACATGTCGTGCCTTCTTTCGTCAGTCTTCGGTCTCGAGGGAGTGCCAGGTGTCGAAGGCGACCCGTGCGGCTGCCTCGGCGTCGCCGGCCTCGCAGTGGGAGATGAGCTGCTCATGCAGCGCGACCGAGTCGCGGCCGGTCAGGCCCGCGAAGCGCAGCAGCTCCGCGCGTCGTACGACGGGAGTGAACTGCGCGAGTACGGCGACGATGGCGCGGTTGTCGGCCACCCCGACCGGCACACCGTGGAGCTCGTCGTCGGCCTCCAGCGCCGCGGCGATGTCGCCACTGCGCAGGGCAGCGCGGAACCTGCGATTGGCGGCACGCATCGCCTTGATGTCCTTCGCGGTCAGGGCGGCGACGGACTCGCGCACCGCCACCTCGTGCATGGCGGCCACGACGTCGCGGGCCTCGCGCACGGCGCGCACGTCGAGGGTGGTCACGACGGTCGACCGGCCGGGGCTTGCGACGACGAGCCCGGCCTCGCCGAGACGCTGGAGCGCCTCGCGCACCGGGGTCCGGCTGACACCGAGCCAGTCGGCGAGCTCGAGGTCGCGCAGCTGCTCACCGGGCGCGAGCGTGCCCTCGACGATGGCGTCCTGAAGGCGGCGGTGGACGTCATCGCGCAGCAGCGAACGGCTGATAGAGGGAGCGTCCTGCGGAATGGGCATGCAATATATTGCGCAGCGTGAGGCGAGTAGGTCAAGCCCGCGGCCCTACCAAAGTCGCACCGGCGTCGACCTTTGCTCGATGCGCCGCGCGCCGCGCGACCTACGGTCGGGCCATGAAGCGGCAGATCTGGGAGCTCACCGACGCGGGAGTGCACCACCGCGTCGAGGTGACGAGTGACGTCGGCCGCACGCTGCGCTGGTACGTCGACGACGACCTGGCCGTCGAGAAGAAGTCCATGGAGGACTGGTCACCGTCCGCCACTCGGGGCTGGGGTCACCGCGCCGCGCCAGCCTGTACGACGACCACCCTCGACGGCACACGCTGCTCGCCACGCTGGGCGGTGTGGCGGTGGTCGTCGTTACCCCTGGTCGGGGCAGCCATCCTGATCCCGCTGCTCGGCCTGATCCCCCGGCTCGACCTACCGTCGATCCTCTGGCCCGACGTCGACCTGCCCGGCTGGCAGCTGCCCGGGTGGGTGCGATGGGTGCTCGACCACGCGAAGTACGTCGTCCCGGTGATCGTGGCCTACGCGGTGGCCCGGCCCGAGATCAGGCGTCGGCGCCAGCAGCACGAGCAGCGCGGTCCCACAACGTCATGAGTCCGCCGCGCGGAACGCGAGAACGCCGCCCCTTCGAGCGAAGGGGCGGCGTCTCGGGTGGTACGGACGGGGCTCAGGCAGCGGCAGATTCCTGGGCGCGGCGGGCCTCCTGGGTGAGCCGGGCCTGGATGGCGCGACGTACCTTCGGGGTGCCGGTCGACATCTTGTATAGCTTGGTCAGCTGCTCCGGGGCGTTCGACACCTTCGTGGTGGCCAGCCAGCCGTTGGGCAGCGAGAGGCGCACGACCTTGTGCCACGCGGAGTAGACCTGCGGCACCAGCGGGCGCGAGCAGTAGTTGAGGCCGTACTTCTCGAAGAGCGCCTGCACCCTGGGCGCGATCTCGCCGTACCGGTTGGACGGCAGGTCCGGGAACAGGTGGTGCTCGATCTGGTGCGAGAGGTTGCCCGACATGATGTGCATGAACTTCGAGCCGGAGATGTTGGCCGAGCCGAGCATCTGGCGGACGTACCAGTCACCCTTGGTCTCGCCTTCGATCGAGCGGCGCTCGAACGTCTCGACACCCTCGGGGAAGTGGCCGCACATGATGATGGAGTGGCTCCACAGGTTGCGGATCGTGTTGGCCGTGAAGTTTGCCGCGATCGTCGAGAGGAACGAGCCGGTCGCCACCGACAGGGCCGGGTGGACGACGTAGTCCTTGGTGACCTGGCGGCGGATCTTGGCGAGCACACCCTTGAGGTTCTTCTTGAACTCGGGGGTCTTGGTCGTGCCCTTCTTGGTGGCCGCGCCGAGCTCGAGGTCGTAGGCCGCGATGCCGTACTCGAAGAACATGGCGTTGATGAAGTTCCACAGCGGCTGCGCCAGGTGGAACGGCACCCACGGCTGGTCCTCGTCGACGCGCATGATGCCGTAGCCGAGGTCGTTGTCCTTGCCGACGACGTTCGTGTAGGTGTGGTGGATCTCGTTGTGGCTGTGCTTCCACTGCGCGGCCGGGGTCGCGGAGTCCCACTCCCAGGTGGTCGAGTGGATCTTCGGGTCGCGCATCCAGTCCCACTGGCCGTGGAGGATGTTGTGGCCGATCTCCATGTTGTCGAGGATCTTGGCCGCACTGAGGCCGGCGGTGCCCACGACCCACGCGGGCGGGAAGATGCTGAAGAGCAGGACCGCGCGCGAGCCGAGCTCGAGCGAGCGCTGGGTCGTGATCATCCGGCGGATGTACGCCGCGTCGCCAGCGCCGCGCGAGTCGATGACGTCCTGGCGGATGGCGTCGAGCTCGACGCCGATCTGCTCGATGTCGGCACGCGTCAGGTGCGCGATGGGGTTGTCGGCCTTCTTCTGGATGACAGTCATGTGCGTCTCCTTGATCGTTGGTCGAGTGCGGCCGAGGAACGAGGCCGTGTATCCATACCGGTCAGTGGTCGATGTGGCAGGCGCCGGCGGCGGCGCTGATGCAGGGCTGGATCTTGATGTCGTTGCTCTCGCCCGGGACAGCGGTGGTGATCTCGCCGTTGCGCAGATCGCGCACGCTGCCCTCGCGCAGCGGCAACACGCAGCCGAAGCAGATGCCCATCCGGCAACCGCTCGGCATGAGTACGCCGGCGGCCTCGGCCGCGTCGAGTATCGGGGTCGCGCCGTCGGCCTCGACCTGCTGTTCGCCGCGCAGGAACGAGACGGTGCCGCCCTGGCCGGCGGCGACGCGGGCCGTGCGGAACTGCTCGGTGAAGAGCGCCAGGCCGGCCCGGTCGTGGTGCTCGGCGAGTGCGTCGAGCAGGCCGCCGGGTCCGCACGCGAACGTCGTACGGGCGCCGAGGTCGGGGAACAGGTCGGTCAGCCGCTCGACGTCGAGCACACCGTGCACGTCGTCGTAGCGCGCGACGAGCGAGATCGCCCCGGCCGCGTCGAGGGCCTCGAGGTCGCGGATGAAGATCGAGTCGGGGCGGCTCGGCGCTACGTGCACCACGACGATGTCGTAGTCGGCGCTGCGCGGGAGGCGCAGCACGCCGTCGTCGGTGGACGGGAACAGGTTGCGCAGCATGCCGATGACCGGCGTGATGCCGGACCCGGCGGTAACGAAGAGCAGCTTGCCGCCGTCGGTCGGGAGCACGAACTCACCGGCCGCCTGCTCGAGGTGCACCAGGGTGCCCTTCTCGGAGCGGTGCACGAGGTGGTTGCTGACCAGGCCGTCGGGCACGGCCTTGACCGTGATCGAGATCAGGCCGTCGGCGCGGGGGCCGTGGGTCAGGGAGTAGGCGCGCCAGAGGCGCACGCCGTCGACGTCGATGCCGATCCGGACGTACTGACCGGGCAGGTGACCGGCCCAGTCGGCACCCGGACGGATGACGATGGTGGCCGCATCGGGGGTCTCGGGCTCGACGGAGACGATGCGTCCGCGCAGGTCGGCACCGGCTCGGAGGGGGGCGAAGAGGTCGAGGAAGTCGGCCGGCACCAGCGGGGTGGTGGCAGCCTCGACGACGCGGGTCACGCGATCGCGCAGCTTCGGACTCATGACATCCATCGTGTCTGACTCCTAAGATGAATCCCTGACCTCCCGGCGTGAACCTGTCGCCGATTATTGTTCGCAAAGGACAAAGAATGGACGCTGCCCCTCGCCTCGACGTCCGCCTGATCGAGGTTTTGCGCACCCAGCTGCCCGAGGTGGCCACTCACACCATCGACGCCGTACGCGACGAGGTGCCGGCCTACACGCGCGACTTCGGCGGCCCGCTCGCCGCCAACATCGAGAACGCCGTGCAGATGGCGCTGGCCGGCTTCCTCCGGCTGGCCGGCCGGGGCGCGACCAGCGATCCCGGCACCCCGCTCACCCCCGCACTCGACGGCGCCTACGCACTCGGCCGCGGCGAGGCCCGCAGCGGCCGCTCGGCCGACGCGTTGCTCGCCGCCTATCGGGTCGGCGCCCGGGTCGCGTGGCGCGAGCTGTCGGCGATCGCGGTGGAGTCGGGTGTCGAGGCCGATGTGGTGGCGTCGTTCGCCGAGCTCGTCTTCGCCTACATCGACGAGCTCTCGGCGGCCAGCGTCGCGGGCCACGCCGACGAGCTCGAGACCACCGGCCGGGTGCTGCACCAGCGGCTCGACCAGCTCGGCCAGGCGCTGCTGCGCGGCGACAAGCCCGAAGCCCTCGACCAGTCCGCCGACCGCGCCGACTGGAAGCCGCCGCGCACGCTGACCGCCGTACTCCTGCCGCAGGCCCAGGTGCGCCAGGTGCTCGGTCTGGTCGACAGCCGCACCCTGCATCCCTCCGAGGCCCCGGGCCTGCCCGACGGCCTGGCCGCGCTACTGGTGGCCGAGCTGGGCGGCCCCTCGCGCACCCGGTTGCTCGAGATCCTCAACGGCCGGCACGCCGTCGCCGGGCCGGAGCGGCCGTGGCAGGACGTGCGTACGTCGTACCTCCGGGCGGTCCGGGCACTCGAGCTGAGCTCGACCGGCCTGGAGGCCATCGACACCGAGGCCAGGCTGGTCGACCTGGTCGTCAGCGCCGACGCCGACGCGCTGGCCGACCTGCGTCGCCGGGCGCTCGCGCCGCTCGACGACCTACGCCCGTCGACCCGGGAGAAGCTGACCGAGACCTTGCGCGCCTGGCTGCTCCACCACGGTCGGCGCGAGGAGATCGCGGCCGTGCTGTTCGTGCACCCGCAGACCGTGCGCTATCGCATGGGTCAGCTGCGCGAGGCGTACGGCGACGCGCTCGACGATCCCGACACCGTGCTCGCGCTGACGGTCGCGCTGGCCGTCTGACTCCGGCGCGGGCTCCGCCGGCCGCCCTGGTGAGAGCGGTCATCCACCGAGGCGCCGCTGCGCCAGGTCGGCCTGCGCCATCCGGCGCAGGTAGACCAGCACCGGCTCGGACAGCAGCGTGCCCAGCACGGCGTACGTCGTCGCGTTGTCGCGGCCCATGACGTCCATGCCCTCGAGGTCCGCCCCAGCCACCGTGGCGGCGGCGCGGGCGTAGGTGTCGAGCCGGTCGTCGGAGAGTGGCTGCCCAGCGGCATCCATGGCGTCGAGTGCCGCCGCGAGCGCAGTGGCGTGGCGTGCTTCTGCCGACCAGCCGACGCGCTCCGCGAGATCGGCGACGCGCCGGGTCGAGTGCTCACTGGGCGCATTGGCGGGCTCGGGGGACAACGCCACATGTGCCCCTCCGACCGCCTCACCTAGGGGCAGCCGGTCGTCGTCGACCGCCACGAGGACGGCCCGGACCCGCTCGAGCGACATGCCGGCCACCTCGACCAGCGCGCGGACGAGCCGCAGCCGATCGACGTGCCCGACGTTGTAGTGCGCCCGGGTCGCGCCGGCCGCCTCCCCGGGGGCCAGCAGTCCCTCGCGCAGGTAGAACTTGACTGTCGCGACGGGTACGCCGCTGCGCCGCGACAGCTCCGACATCCACATGGAGCCATCTTGACATATTGGACAGTTCACTATCCAATATTGGAAAGCCCACTATCCAAAGGAGTTCACATGTTGTCCGACGAGAGCCGGATCCTGGCCGGCATCTTGATGCTGGCGCTGGTGACCGTCGAGACCGGCGGCCTCTACCTACTGAAGATCGTGCGCGGCAGGGCCGAGGTCACACCGTTCCAGGAGAAGTTCGCCCGTGCCGGCCACGCCCACGCAGGCGTTCTCCTCCTCCTCGCGCTGATCTGCCAGCTGTTCGCCGACGCGACCACGCAGACCGGTGTCGTCGACTGGCTCTCGCGCAGCGCCGTCGCGGTCGCCGCGCTGCTCATGCCCGCCGGGTTCTTCTTCGCATCCATGGGCGCTGGGCGCACGTCGCCGAACCGGCTGATCGTGATGGTGTTCGCGGGCGCCGCCCTGCTGGCCGTCGGCCTGTCGAGCCTTGGGATCGGCCTGCTGACTGCCTGACCGCGCCGCCTTCCAGCACCGAGCATGTAACGCGCCACGGCCAGCGGCATGAGTCGCGGGGCGATACCTCACAGCTCCTCGACGTCAACCACTCCCAGGCACGCCCGGGCAAGACGTGCGTCCCTGGTGACGAGCACTGCAGAGAGTTCCACGGCGAGGACGACGTAGGCCGCGTCGTACGCAGTCATCCGGTCCATCAGCTCGAACGCCTGGAGAAGCGCGTCGTCGTGCGGAAACGTCACGGACACGTCGAGGTCGCACAGGTCGAGCAGCGCCTCCTGGGCGCGGGTGCGGCCGAGATGACCGCCCAGCACCAGACCCCGCAGGGCCGAGACGACTTCGATCTCAAGGTGGGCGGGAGCATGCCAGGCGTCTTGGGCCAGGGTCGAGCGGAGCCGAGCGCCGTCGGCCGCGACCAGCATGTCCGTGACCACTGATGCATCCAGGACGACGTCCCTCATCGAGACTCTCGGACTGCCCTGATCGCCTCGACCGAGGAGACCTCGGAGGTCTCCAGCCGACGGTCGATGCGCGAAAGCACCTGGCCACGAGAAGGTCGTCGCACCGACTCGGTGAGCAACGAACGCAAGTAGGCGTTGAGGGACTGTCCCTGGGTCGCCGCCCGTGCTTTCAGCTCGTCGCGCACGGCCTCGTCCACGTCACGGATCTGCACCAGGACACCCATGCATTCATAATGCATGACACCCAATGCACAATCAACCGTTACGGGGACGTCTGCTGTCCAGTCGCGTGCGCACCTCCGCGCGCCGTACGTCGACCGCAGCACGCGACCCGAGGGTCAGCTCAGACGTGGCGGCGCGACTGGATGATGCGGAAGCGCGAGGCGACGTAGGCGCCATCCGTGTACGACGCGTTGGCGGCCGGGTTGGCGCCGGTGCCGTGGAAGTCGGAGAAGGCCGCGGACTGGTTGACGAACACCGCACCGAGCAGGTTCTCGCTCAGCGCCACGCCGGCGTCGAGCGCGGCCTCACGCATCTGGTCGATGACACCCGCATCGGTGGAGTAGACGGCCGACGTCATCGCGCCGTGCCGCTGCACGGTGTCGCGGAAGAGCGCGATCGACGCGTCGGTGCCGTCGGTGCCGATGAGGTAGGCGACCGGTCCGAAGCACTCAGCCTCGTAGACGTCGCTGTCCTTGGTCGCGTCGAGGGCGATCAAGGTGGGCGTGCGCACCGTCGCGTCGGCGTACGCCGGGTGGGTGACCTCGCGGGACGCCACCAGCACCTCGCCCTTGCTGGGCGCGTCGGCGAGGCGGTCGAGGACGCCGGTGTTGACGATGCCACCGAGCAGCTCGACGGCGCGGGCGTCGTCGCCAAGCAGCTTGCCGAACGCCGCGTCGATCCCGGCGCCGACCTCGGCGACCGTCTTGCGGCCCTCGTCGGTCTCGATGCCGTCAGCCGGCAGGTAGACGTTCTGCGGCGCGGTGCACATCTGACCGGAGTAGAGGGCGAACGAGAACGCGAGGTTCTGGCACATCGCCTTGAAGCTGTCGGTGGAGTCGACGACGACGGTGTTGACACCCGCCTTCTCGGCGAAGACGACGGCCTGGCGGGCGTTGGCCTCGAGCCAGTCACCGAAGGTGTTGCCACCGGTGAAGTCGACCAGGCGCACCTCGGGCCGGGTGGCGAGCGCGGCGGCCAGCTTGTCGGCAGGGTCCTCGACGGCGAGCGTGACGAGGTCGGCGTCGAAGCCGGCCTCGGCCAGCACCTCGCGGCACACCTGTGCGGTGATCGCGAGCGGCAGCACGGCGCCCGGGTGCGGCTTGATGACGACCGGGTTGCCGGTGACCAGGCTGGCGAAGAGGCCGGGCCAGGAGTTCCACGTCGGGAAGGTGTTGCAGCCGATGACCAGCGCAACTCCGCGGGGCACCACGGTGAACGTCTTCTCCATGGTGATGGGGTGCTTGCCCGGCTTCTCCCAGCGCGCGGTGGCGGGGGTCCGGGTCATCTCGGTCCACGCGTAGGCGACCGCCTCGAGGGCGCGGTCGAGCGCGTGCGCGCCACCGGCCTGGAACGCCATCACGAACGCCTGGCCGCTGGTGTGCTGCACCGCGTTGGCGAGTTCGAAGATGCGTCCGTGCAGCCGATGCAGGATCTCGAGGCAGACGCCGGTGCGGCCGTCGGGGCCGGCGTCGCGCCAGTCCCTCATGCCGGACTGCGCCGCAGCCATCAGCGCGTCGAGGTCGGCGGCGTGCGGGTAGCGCACGTCGAGATCGATGCCGTACGGCGACCGCTCGGTCGCCACGGTGCCAGCACTGCCCGGCGTCTCGATCGGGAAGTCGCTGCCGAGCAACGCGTCGTACGCCGCCTTGCCCTGCGCCGCCGCGTCGTCGCCGTAGACGCGGGGTGACGGGGACTCGTCGAACGCGGAGTAGTAGCCCCGCGTGGCGCAAGCCTCGACCGCCTCGTCGAGGCGGGGGCGGTGGGTGGCGAACAGGTCGGCAGCAGACGTCATGCCCCCAGCCTCCCGCGTGTGACAGCGGCGCGCAACACGGGCTGAACTCCGTCACAGATCGAGCGGCCAATTAGGGTGTGCGCATGCGGGGTGCGGTTGTCGGGGTCGTGAGCGTTGCCGCGCTCGCATGCGGGGCAGTGGCCGGCGTACTCCTCTCGATGGCGCAGGCCGAGCCCGCGGACGACGTGGCCGCGCCGGTGCCGGCGATGTCGCCGTCGTTGCCGGTCGATCCAGCGCCGCTGGCAAGGCCCGACGCCGACACGCCCGCCCTCCAGCCCGGCCTCACCTACGTCGACGACATGATCGGCGCCAACGGGTTCGAGGTGAAGCTCCGCTCGCCGGAGGGCTGGACCAAGGTCATCATCGGGGCCGCGGAGGCCAAGTGGGTGGTGCAGGGCAACCGCCTCAACACCTTCTTGCTGCGAGTCGAGTCGGTGGAGAGCCAGCGCCAGTCGGTCGAGCGCATCAAGTCCGAGCGCATCGAAGACCTGCGTCGACTCACCAAAAACTTCCGGTTGGTGCAGGAGACCGAAACGAGCATCCAGATCATCTACGTCGACGACAACGGACTGACCAAATACGGCAACGTGCGCTGGATCGACGACCCCGATCCCGACTCAGACCAGGCCGTCGTCGAGATCGCTGCCAACGGCCGCGAACGCGACCAGCCCGGTCTCCTCGACCTGATCACCCGGGTCGGCAACAGCGTCGAGGCCCGGCTCTAACGGTCGGCGAAGACGCCTGCCGGAAAGGCGCCGGCGGCCAGCGCGCGCTCGACCAGCGGCTGGCACAGCTCGCGGAGCCGTTCGGTGCCGCTCTCGCCCAGCACGTCCCACGGCCCGACGGCGAGCGCCTCGGTGGCCCGTTCCACCGACGAACGCAGCGCACGACCCTCGTCGCTGAGCTCGCCGCCCTCGGTCATCAGCCCTCGGGCCGCGAGGCCGCGCACGCCGTCGTCCCACTGCTCGGGTGACCAGCCGCGGGTGGCCTGGGCGGAGGGCACGGTGAAGCCGTGACCCGTAGCGCAGTGGGTGATCTGAGCCTCGAGACCGCTCAACCCTTCCGACAGCAGGGTGGCCACGTGCCCGTCGCCCCGGTGCTCGCGCAACAGCGTGAGGGCGTGGAAGAGCACCAGGTGCGGCTCCGTGGGCCACTCAAGGTCGGCATGAGCGGCGTACAACGTTCGCCCCGGCACCGTGCAGCCCTCCGCCGCCGTACGCGCCAGGTCGGCGGCCTCCGCCAACTCGGCAGAGCCGAGCGTGTCGGCGCCGAGGAGTCGCTCGTAGACGGCGCTGATGCCCCGGTACCTCGCCTCGGTGACCTGCTCCGGGCTGGCCGCCGCCCAGCAGGCAGGGACGAAGTGGGCGACCAGGCTGGGGTTGAACACGTAGAACGTCGCCGCGACCGGGCCCGCCCCGACCCGGCCCATCGGCGCCGACCGGGAGGCGAAGTACGTCATCCGGCCCGGCCGCAGCCCGACGGCCGTCAGCTCCGATGCGACCTCGTCGGCGAAGTAGCCGAGGGAGTGGAGGGGCTCGAGCAGGCGCGCGGTGCGGCCGGCGACACGTGGGTCCATGGGACCTGTCTACAGGCCGCTGGTGCTGACCGAGTCGAGCACCCGGTTGGCCGTGGCCCGGTCGTCGCTGCGCACCTGCACCCACAGCAGCCGGTCGGTGTTCACCTGCACCACGCGTTCGACGATGACGCCCGGGCAGTCGGTGTAGACCACGGTGCGCAGATCGTCGCCGCCCTGCCTGTCGTTGTACGGCTGCCCCGCCTTGTCGCACTCGGGGTGCTGAGGCATTGTCGTGGGCAGGGCGCGTCCCTCGAGCAGGCCAACGAACACACCTTCCCCCGAGCTGCGCCAGGCCGAGCGGCTGCCGGCCGCCACCGCCGGCTGGTCGTCCGTCGTGCCTGGCGGGATCCAGCCGTCGCGTGCCTCGACGGTGGTCCACGACCCCGGCACGCTCACCGACAACGTGCCCTCGTCGTCGGTGATCTCCACGGTCCGGTTCACAGCGCGGTGCACCACGTAGCCACCACCCAGGCCGATGACCACGGCCAGCACGCCCACCGCCCACGCCGGCACCCGGCGACGGCGAGGCGAGTCGGGTTCGAGCGAGACGGGCACCACCTGGGTCCGCTCGCGGTCGCTGGCCAGCCAGACGGGCGGCGTCGTCGACAGCTCGTCGCCGTAGGCCTCCCGCAGCGCCCGCGTGTACGACGGCACGTCGGGGTAGCGGTCGTCCCGCTGCGGCGCCAAGGCGCGTCGCACGACGGCATCGACGTCGGCCGGTACGACCTCGCCCATCGGCGCCGGCGGCCCGGGCTCGGCGGCGGCGGCGATCGTCGCGTGGGAGTACGGCGCCCGGCCGGTGAGCAGGAGGTAGGTCAGGGAGGCCAGGGAGTAGAGGTCGGCGCGGGCATCGAGTCCCTCGCCGCGGGCCTGTTCGGGCGCGACGTACGACGGGGTGCCGGCGATCATCGTCAGTCGCGACGACATGTCGAGGGTCTTGCCGAGGCCCAGGTCGGCCACCATCGCCCGCACCTCGCCGTCGGAGCCGGTTCGGAAGAGCACGTTGGCCGGCTTCACGTCGCGGTGGAGGATGCCGCGCACGTGCAGCGCGTGCAGCCCGTCGCCCACCTGGCGGACCACGCCCAGCGCGGCGACCGGACTCTGGGGGGCGATCTCGAGCCGGTCGGCGAGCGTGCCCTGGTCGGCGTAGGTCATCACCAGGTAGGGCCGGCCGTCGTCGAGCTCGCCGGCGTCGTAGACCGACACGACGTGCGGCGACTCGACCTTGCGCAGGAAGCGCCCCTCGTCGATGAACCGCTGCCGCACGTGGTGGTCGGCGGCCCAGTTGTCGGCCAGCACCTTGATCGCGACGTCGCTGTCGAGCTGCTCGTCGTGGGCGAGCCACACCGTGGCGAAACCGCCGGCGCCGATGCGGCGACGCACCGGGTAGCGACCGAGACGCGAGGGAGTGGACACCTCTGCATTATCTTGCACGGGACGACGGGATGTGGTGCGGCATGCAGGCAACGGCGGCAACGCCTGACGAGATCGACGACCTCGCGCACCGGGCGCAGGGCGGTGACCGCGACGCGCTCGACGCCCTGCTGGGCGCGATCCGGCCCCGCACGCTCAACGTCTGTCGGGGTGTTCTGCCCTACTCCTCCGACGCCGAGGACGCCTGCCAGGAGGCGCTGCTGAGCGTCGCGACGAAGATCGGCTCGTGGCACCGGCGCGGCCGGTTCACCACGTGGCTGCACGTCGTGGCGGTCAACAGCGCCCGGACGACGTACCGCAAGCTCAAGAACCAGGCCACACCGTCCGACGTGCTGCCGCTCGAGCGTCCCGACCCGCGCACCACCAGCGTCATCGCCGGCACCCGCCTCGACCTGCTCGACGCGATGGAGACCATCGAGGGGACCAGCCCCCAGCTGGTCGAGCCGCTGCTGCTGCGCGACGTCTACGGACTCGCGTACGACGAGATCGCGACGTTGCTCGACCTGCCGCTGGGCACCGTCAAGGCGCAGATCCACACCGGCCGCAAGCTCGCGCGGGCGCTGCTGCGGGGCGACGCATGACTTTGAACGACCGAGCGTTACCTGACCACATCCGCCGGATGTGGGACGAGGACCGCGCCTCCCAGGCTCTCGGCATGAAGCTCACGTCGGTCTCCCCCGGTCGCGCCGAGATGTCGATGCCGGTGCGCGACGACATGGTCAACGGCCACGGCATCGGCCACGGCGGGCTCACCTTCACCCTGGCCGACTCGACGTTCGCCTTCGCCTGCAACTCCCACGGCCCGGCCACGGTGGCGCACAGCGCGTCGGTCCGCTTCCATGCGCCGGTGCGGCTCGGCGACGTGCTGACCTCGGTGGCGGTCGAGCGGTCGCGCGAGGGCCGCCGCGGCGTGTACGACGTCGAGGTGCGCGCCGGTGACCGGCTGGTGGCTACGTTCGAGGGGCATGCAACGCAGCTGGCGGGGGAGCCGACATGAAGGCCGACATGAAGACTGGGACCGCGGCGCTGGCCGTCGTACTGCTGCTGGCGACGGGGTGCTCGGGTAACGGTGACGAAGGGGTCGCGTCCGCTCGACCAACCGATGGTGGTCTCGACTCCGCTCGACCGTCAGAAGAGGAGAAGGCCGAGCTCTCCCCCGTCAGCACCCCCGTCGAGGACAGCGTCTACCCCGACATCGGCGACCCCGGCGTCGACGCCCTGCACTACGGCCTCGACCTGGCCTGGCAGCCCACGAAGCGCCGCCTCGACGGCACCGCCACCATCAGCCTGCGCGCCACCGGCGATGCCGACCATCTCCAACTCGACCTGGGCCCGCGCCTGAAGCCGCGCAGCGTCACGCTCGACGGCGCGGAGGTCCCGTTCGAGCATCCCGGCAAGAACCTCGTGGTCGGCGCCTCGGTCACCGCCGACCAGGAGTACGAGCTGGTCGTGACCTACCGCGGCCGGCCCGGACCCGTGCCCGCGCCCACGCGTCGCGGCGACTTCACGACCGTCGGGCTCACCGTCACCAACAGCGGCGGGCTGTGGACGATGCAGGAGCCGTACGGCGCCTTCTCGTGGTACCCCGTCAACGACCAGCCCGCCGACAAGGCGCTCTACGACTTCACGATCACCACCGACGCGCCGTACACCGGGGTGGCCAACGGCGAGCTCGTCAGCACCGATACAAAGGACGGCCGCACCACCACGCAGTGGCACCTGGACTCCCCCGCGTCGTCGTACCTCACCACGCTGGCGATCGGCGACTACCAGCACTCGAACGGGCGCACCAGCGGCGGACTGACCGTCGACTACTGGTACTCCCGCGGCGCCCCGAAGATCCTGAAGTCGCTGCGGAGGGCCCCGCGCGCCATCGACTGGCTCGAGCAGAAGCTCGGGCCCTACCCGTTCTCGACGCTCGGCTTGGTCGTCACCCCTTCGCAGAGCGCCATGGAGACCCAGACGATGGTCACCCTCGGCACCAGCGACTACGTGCTGTCCGAGCCGGTGATCATGCACGAGATCGCCCACCAGTGGTACGGCGACCTCGTCAGCCCGTCCGACTGGCGCGACGTCTGGCTCAACGAAGGCATGACGATGTACCTCCAGGGTCGCTACGAGGCCGACACCAACGGCATCCCGGTGGCCGAGCAGCTGGCGCAGTACGCCGAGTCCTGCCGTTCCTCGCTCGCCGAGGACGGGCCGGCGGGCGCCTACGACGCGGCTAGCTTCGGTGCGGGCAACATCTACTACTGCCCGGCCTTGATGTGGGACGAGCTGCGCAAGCGCGTCGGCGACGACGAGTTCTGGAAGATCGCCCGCAGCTGGCTCGACGACAACGCCGGCACCTCCGCCAGCCGCGAGCAGCTCTACGACCACTGGGAGAAGGCGACCGGCCTCGAGCTCTCGTCGTTCTTCGACAGCTGGATCATGCGCGAGAAGATGCCCGAGATCATCGACCCCTGAGTGCCGTCCGCCCGTAGCGAAATCCCTTGCTGCTCCAGGCATCGGCGGCGAAGGTTGCGGGCATGCGACTCCTCGTGCTCGGTGGCACCCAGTTCCTTTCCCGCGCCGTGGCAGCCGAGGCGGTGGCGCGCGGACACGACGTGACCTGCGCCTGTCGCGGCGTCTCCGGGACGGTGCCCGACGGCGCCGAGCTGCTCGTGTGGGACCGCGACGACGAGCCGCCCGCCGCGATCACCGAGGCCGCCTGGGATGCCGTGGTCGACGTCAGCCGGCTGCCCTCCCACGTGCGGCGCGCCGTGGCCGCCGTGCCCGATGCGCACTGGGTGTTCGTCTCCACGATCAACGTCTATCCCGACAACGACATCGCAGGCACGCCCGCGACGTTGCGGCTGCACGAGCCGATCACCGACGACATCGACCCGAAGACGAGCCCCGAGGCGTACGGCGCCATGAAGGTCGCCTGCGAGCAGATCGTGGCCGTGGGTGCGGCGTCGAGCATGTCGATTCGCCCCGGGCTCATCGCCGGTCCGGACGACGGCACCGGCCGGTTCACCTACTGGCCGTGGCGGCTCGACCTCGGTGGTGAGGTGTTGGCGCCGGGGTCACCCGACGACACCGTGCAGATCATCGACGTGCGCGACCTCACTGGGTGGATCGTCGACAGCGCCGAGTCGCGTCGTACCGGCACCTACGACGGCGTCGGCGACATCCACCGCCTCGGCGACCTCCTCGCGCAGGCAGCCATTGGCGCCGGGACCGACTGCACGTTCACCTGGGTCGACCAGGAGTTCCTCGCCGCACAGGAGGTCGAGCCCTGGGCCGGCGACAGCGGGCTGCCGCTGTGGCTTCCCCGCCCGGAGTACGACGGCATGCTGGCGCACGACCCCACGCCCTCGTTCGACGCCGGGCTGAGGGTGCGCCCGATCGCCGACACCACCCGCGACACGCTGGCCTGGCTGCGGGAGACCCCCGACGCCGTACGCACCGGCCTCTCCCCCGAGGCCGAGGCCAGGGTCCTCGCCGCCTGGCACGCGCGCTAGCCGGCCAGGCACTTCGCCGTGGCATCCCCGAGAGCGGCCTTGAGCTCCGGGTCGACGGTCTCGAGGTCCTGGTCGTAGAAGAACATGTCGTCGTCGAGGAAGCCCGCCGCGGCCAGGGAGTCGATGCCGACAGCGTCGACCCAGCTCTCGGCGATGCACTGCGCCTTCGCCGGGCCGACGAACAGCTGGGTGCCGAACGCGTTGGCGATGTTGGAGACGGCCCGGCGCTCGTCGGCCGCCGACGGTCGGGGTTCGGTGAGTGACACGCGTGCCACCTCGACGGGCTGGTGGTTGCGCATGGCGACGCCCGCCCACACAGCCCCGCCTGCCCCCAGCACGAGCGCGGCCACCAGGCCGGCACCGAGGCCCAACGCGGCACCACGGCGACGCCGCGAAAGGGGGGCCGGGGCCGCCACGAGCCATGACGGCCCGGGCAGCGACACCGCGAAGCGAAGGTCGTCGCGCAGCGCCTCAGCCGAGGGGTAGCGAGCCATGGGGTCCGCAGCCAGGGCCGTCCGCAGGATCCGGTTGACGTTCTGCACCTGCGGAGAGTCGCCGGCCAGCTGCGGCAACGCTCCGGCGTACGGCGGCCAGCCGGTGGCAGTGGTCCACAGCAACCAGCCCATGGTCGAGATGTCGGACGCGGCGCCGAGTGCCGTGCCAGCCGGCGGGGTGCCGAAGCCGCCCAGATAGGCGTCGAAACCGTCGGGCCGCTGGCGCAGCAGCACGTTGGCCGGCTTGATGTCACGGTGCACGAGACCCGACAGGTGCGCGTCGGCCAGACCGGCGGCCACCTGCGCCATCAGATCGAGGGCCAGGCCGAGCGGCGCACCGCCCTGGGCGCGTAGCACGCTGTCGAGGTCGCCGTCGGGGATCAGCTGGCTGGCGATGTAGAGGCGACCGCGATCCTCGCCGAACGTGTAGACGTGCACGACGTTGCCCGACTCGAGAGCCGTCATCGCCCGGGCCTCCCGCGCGAACCGGACCCGGAAGTCGCGGTTGTCTGCCAGGTACGGCGAAATCACCTTGAGAGCGCCGGCAGCACCAGCACCGCATGCAGGGTGACGCCGTGGAAGTGCTTGAGGAACCCGGTCACCTCGTAGGCGTGTGCGGCCGTGCCGGTTCTCATCGCCACCGTGCCGACGGCGATCATCGCCGCGCCCGACAGCAGCCCGGCGACCAGGAGGGCGAAGCCCGCGCGCAGGGCCAGCCGCATGCTCGGCGGCGCGTCGATCCGGCCGCGGGTCGCGGTGACCGCAAACGCCCCGAGCACCACGATCAGCACCGCTCCACCCAGGGCGAGCACCACAGCCACCACGGAGTCGAACGGCGTGGACCGGTTGAGATGCGAGGGCACGCCGCGCCAGGCCTGGAGGCTGATCCCCGCGACCTCGACGACGCAGTCTGCCGCGAAGACGCCGAGGAGGATGTTTCGCGTGCGTGGCGCCAACCGGAGGTACGACGTCACCCAGACCACTGTGGCCAGCGTCAGCCCGAACGAGATGCCGAACGTGAAGGGCTTCCGCCAGGAGACCGGCCCGCCCCAGGGCCGGTCGTCGACCGCGAACACTCCCAGGTGGAAGAGACCGGCGACGACAAGCGCGACACTGACCGCGAGACAGGCGCGGGCGGTGCGGCCAGTCACGGCGACACCAGCAGTGCGGTGCCGACCACCGCGACCACCGCGACACCCCACGAGCTCGACCTGGCCCACGGCCACGGCGGCGCCGTGGCACCGATCAGCAGTTCACTGGCGAGACTCGACCGATTGATCGTCATGCCAATGATTCTATGCACGAACGATTTGTTATAGCAAACATTCATGACGTCTGGCACAATCCGACCGTGGCCCGACCCTCCGGAATCGCCTTCCTGCTCGCTCAGCTCGGCGCGCACACCGCCGACCGTTTCGGGGCCCGGCTCGCCGAGCTGGACCTCATGCCCGCCCATGTGGGGGTGCTGCGGATCGTCGGCCAGAATCCCGGGCTGAGCCAGCAGGCGCTGTCCGAGCGGCTCGGCGCACTGCCCTCGCGCGTGGTCCGCCTCGTCGACGAGCTCGAGGACCGAGGTCTGGTCGAGCGACGGCGCAGCACGACCGACCGTCGCAACTACGAGCTGCACATGGCCACCTCGGCTCGGGAGCGGCTCGGTGCTGTCATGGCCGCGGTCGGCGAGCACGACGCGGAGATCACGCAGGGTCTGACCGCGGCGGAGCGGAAGACCCTGCTCACCCTCCTCGGCAAGGTGGCGGCCGAGCAGGGGCTCAACCCCGAGGCGCACCCGGCCTACGGCAGCCGCCGACGCCCGGGCTCGACCTGAGCCCGGTGCCGTACGGCGTCCGAAGAGCTGCCTCAGAACAGTAGGGCCGAGGCGGGGTCCTCGAGGATTCCGGCCACGTCGGAGAGGAAGCGCGAGCCCTTCTCGCCGTCGATGTGCCGGTGGTCGAACGACAGGGCCAGAGTGGTGATCTGGCGCGCCACGATGTCGTCACCCACGACCCACGGCTGCTTGCGCACCGCGCCGAAGCACATGATCGCGGACTCACCCGGGTTGATGATCGGGGTGCCCGCGTCGACGCCGAAGACGCCGACATTGGTGATCGTGAACGTGCCGCCGCTCATCTCGGCCGGCTGCGTCTTGCCGTCGCGAGCCGTCGCGGTGAGCTGGTTGAGCGCACTGGCCAGGCCGTGCAGGTCGAGCGTGTCGGCGTCCTTGACGTTGGGTACGACGAGGCCACGCGGCGTCGCGGCGGCGATGCCGAGGTTGACGTAGCGCTTGAGGACGACTTCCTGCGCCTGCTCGTCCCAGAAGGAGTTGATCTCCGGAGTACGACGCATGGCGAGCATGACGGCCCGGCTCAGCACCAGTAGCGGGCTGACCTTGACGTCCTTGAACTCGCGGCGCTTCTTCAGCCGGTCGACGAACTCCATGGTGCGCGTGACGTCGACCGTGATCCACTCGGTGACGTGGGGTGCGGTGAAGGCCGAGCCCACCATCGCGCTCGCCATCATCTTGCGCACGCCCTTGATCGGTTCGCGCGTCTCGCGCTCTCCGCTGGTTGGGGTGCGAAGGCGCTCTGGTGCCTGAGCCTCGATATCCGCGGAGCCACCACTCTGGGCACCTTCGACATCGGCCCGCGTGATCACCCCATCCGCACCGGAGCCGGCGAGGGTGGCGAGGTCGATGCCGAGGTCCTTGGCGAGCTTGCGCACGGGCGGCTTGGCCAGTGCGCGCACCTCGGAGGGCGACTGGACGCGCGAGGGGACCAGAGCCGGAGCGGGCTCCGCGGCCGCATGGCGCGCGGAGGTCGCGGGGACCGCCGGCTCGTCGGACTCGATGACCGGCTCGCTCTGGGCGCCGCCGGGCGCGAAGGCACCCTGCACCTGCATCTGAGTCGCGGCAGCCGACTCGCTGGATGGCGAGGCCGAGCCCTTGCGGGGCCGGCGCAGCGGGCCACGGTCGGCCTTCATCCGGCCGACGAGCGACTCGCCCTCCCCACTGCCACTCGCAGCGGGGTTGGACAGGTCGATCACCATGTCCGGCGCCGGGGTGGCAGCTACCGGAGCGGTGGCCTCGGACGGGTCGCCGATCGAGATGATCGGGGTGCCCACGGGCACCATCTCGCCCTCGGCGACCATCAGCGCGAGCACCGTGCCGGCGTACGGCGACGGCAGCTCGACCAGGGACTTCGCGGTCTCGATCTCGACGATGACGTCGTTGATCTCGATCACGTCGCCCACCTTGATCTTCCAGGTGACGATCTCGGCCTCGGTGAGGCCTTCGCCGACGTCGGGGAGCTTGAACTCAGACATTCGTACGGTTTCCTTTCAGGTCACCGGGTTTCGAGGCTCAGGCGCGGGGCGCCTTCGCACCTCAACCCAAGCCTCAGAAGTCGAGCGAGCGGTCGACGGCGTCGAGCACCCGGTCGAGGTCGGGGAGGTAGTCCTCCTCGATCCGTGACGCCGGGTAAGGGATGTCGAAGCCACCGACACGCAGCACCGGGGCCTCCAGGGAGTAGAAGCACTCCTCGGCGATCCGGGCCGAGACCTCGGCGCCCATGCCGAGGTTGACGTGCGCCTCGTGGGTGATGATCGCGTGGCCGGTGCGGCGTACGGACTCGAAGACCGGGCCCATGTCGAGCGGCGAGAGCGTGCGCAGGTCGATGACCTCGAGCGACTTGCCCTCGGTCGCGGCAGCCTCGGCGGCCTTGAGCGCCGTCTTGACCGTCGGGCCGTAGGCCAGCACGGTCGCGTCGGTGCCGGCGCGGACGACGCGGCTGGTGAACAGCGGGTCGGGGGTGGCCGACTCGTCGAGCTCGGCCTTGTCGGCGTGGTACTGCCGCTTGGGCTCGAGGAAGATCACGGGGTCGTCGCTCGCGATGGCCTGCTGGATCATCCAGTAGCCGTCGACGGGGTTGGAGCACGCCACGACCTTGAGGCCGGGGGTGTGCGCGAACTGCGCCTCGGGCGACTCGGAGTG
Organism: Nocardioides sp. InS609-2; assembly: GCF_023208195.1. NCBI lineage: Bacteria > Bacillati > Actinomycetota > Actinomycetes > Propionibacteriales > Nocardioidaceae > Nocardioides > Nocardioides sp. InS609-2. The sequence goes on from NZ_CP060034.1 coordinate 2,271,556, forward strand.
GTGCTCGACCGCGCCGATGCCGCCGCCGAACGGGATGCGGATGACCATCGGCATCTTCGAGCGACCCTTGGAGCGGTAGCTCATCTTGGCGACCTGGCAGACGATCTGGTCGTAGGCCGGGTAGACGAAGCCGTCGAACTGGATCTCGACCACCGGGCGGTAGCCACGCAGCGCCATGCCGACCGCGGTGCCGACGATGCCGGACTCGGCCAGCGGGGAGTCGATGACGCGGTCCTCGCCGAAGTCCTTCTGGAGGCCGTCGGTGATGCGGAAGACGCCGCCGAGCTTGCCGACGTCCTCACCCATGATGAGGACCTTCGGGTCGTCCTCCATCGCCTTGCGCAGGCCCATGTTGAGACCCTTGGCGAGGGTGATCTTGGTGGTGCTCATGCGTGGCTCCCCTCGAACGAGGCGAGGTACTTCGCGTAGCCCTCGCGCTGGGCCGCGATCTCGTCGGTCTCCTCGGCGTACACGTGGTCGAACATGCTCAGCGCCTCCGGGTCCTTGAGCGCCTTGCAGCCCTCGCGTAGGTAGTGGCCGAGCTCGTCGGCCTCGACCTTCAGCGCGTCGATGAACGCGTCCTCGGCCAGCCCGTTGCGCCGCAGGTAGGCCGCGAGCCGGGCGATCGGGTCCTTGAGCTTCCAGTTCTCGACGTCGTCGGAGAGCCGGTAGCGGGTCGGGTCGTCGGTCGTGGTGTGGGCGCCCATCCGGTAGGTGTAGGCCTCCACGAACGTCGGGCCCTGGCCGTCGCGGGCACGCTGAAGCGCGGCCTGCGTGACGGCGTACGTCGCGAGCACGTCGTTGCCGTCGACGCGCACGCCCGGGAAGCCGAAGCCCAGCGCGCGCTGGTAGAGCGGGATCCGGCTCTGGCGCTCGATCGGCTCGGAGATGGCCCACTGGTTGTTCTGGCAGAAGAACACGACCGGAGCGTTGTACGACGCGGCGAAGATGAAGGCCTCGTTGACGTCGCCCTGACTGCTGGCTCCGTCACCGAAGTGCGCGATCACTGCGGCGTCGCGGTCGGGGTCACCGGTGCCGACGTCGCCGTCGCGCTGGATGCCCATCGCGTAGCCGGTGGCGTGCAGGGCCTGCGCGCCGATGACGATCGTGTAGAGCCCGAAGTTGTTGTCGTTGGGGTTCCACGCACCGTGGTCGACCCCGCGGAAGAGGCCGAGCAGGTTGAGCGGGTCGACGCCGCGGCAGTAGGCGACGCCGTGCTCGCGGTAGGTCGGGAAGACGTAGTCCTGCGGGCGCAGCGCGCGGCCGGCGCCGATCTGGGCGGCCTCCTGGCCGAGCAGCTGGGCCCAGATGCCGAGCTCGCCGTGGCGCTGGAGCGCGGTGGCCTCGGTGTCGATGCGGCGGGTGAGGACCATGTCGCGGTAGAAGCCGCGCAGCTCCTCGGCGCTGAAGTCCCGGTCGAACTCCGGGTGGTGGACGCGCTCACCCTCTGGGGTCAGCAGCTGGACGAGCTCTGGACCGCCGTCTTGCTGGGAAGGTCCGAAGACCTCCGCAAGGTCGGGGCCGAATCCGTGGTGGCTCAACGTGGGGCTCCTTCGTGTCACCGGGGCGTCGCGGGGTCGCCGCTCCGCCACCTTGCACCTGCATCGGACAGGGTGCCAGTCGGGGTGTGACCGCCACCACATGTCCGGCGACAAACCTACCGGCGAGCCTCCCTGTGCCGCCAATCCGGGTGCGCCTGTCCAGTCCCCTTAGGGTGACCGCCATGCCCGAGCACCGAGACCACCCGCCGAAGCGACTCGTGGCCGGCGCACTCGGCGTACTCGTCCTGATGGCTCTCCTCGTCGTCCTGCCCACCGCAGCGTCGTCGGCCGCCGGCCGCGGCGCTCCGCGCCCGATCCTGCGCGGCAACTTCGCCGACCCGGCCGTCGAGGCCTACGGCAAGGGCTACGTCGGCATCGCCACCGGCGTACGCGCACCGCGTGCCTGGACGCGTTCCGCGCAAGGCACCTGGACCCGCACCGGCCCGGCTCTGCGCCGGCTGCCCGGCTGGGCGCGCTCGGGTGACATCTGGGCCGCCGACATCCAGCGCGTGGGCGGCTGGTGGTTGCTCTACTTCTCCGCGCCGGTGGACGGTCTCGGCGAGTACGGCCGCTGCACCGGCGTGGCCCGGTCGCGCTCCCCGCAGCGCGGCTTCGTGCCGGTGGGCAGCACCCCGCTGGTGTGTCCGGCGTACGCCAAGGTGCCCGCCGCCCAGGACCAGCTGCTCCCCCGCGACCCCACCCTGCCGCGCGCCGGCACCATCGACCCTTCGGTGTACGCCGACCCGTCGGGCTCGCGGTACCTCGTCTACAAGACCGACCGGATCCCCTCGACGATCCGGATGGTCGAGCTCAGCGCCAACGGGCGCCGCGTGCGCACCGGCGCGGTCAGCCAGGAGCTGATGCGCTCGCCAGGTGTCATCGAGAACCCGGCGCTCGTCCACCGGCCGCAGGGCTGGGTGATGCTGCTGTCGGAGGGTGACTACACCCGGTGCAGCTACCGCACGCTGTGGTATCGATCGCCCTCGCTGCTCGACTGGACTGTCGTCGAGTACGGCACCCTCCTCGACACCGCAGGCACCCGCCTCTGCGGTCCTGGCGGTGCCGATGTCGCCGACGGACCCGGCGGCCACCAGCGGATATTCCTGCACGGCTGGACCTGCCACAACAACCCCCGTCCGTGCCGGGACGGCCTCGACTGGTCCAAGCGCGAGAAGCAGAAGGCCGTCCGATCGATGTACGCCGCCCGGTTGCGCTGGGACGACGGCCTCCCCCGGATCAGGGGCTGGCTCAAGCCGAGTTGAGCGCCGGTAGTCAGCCTCGGCCGTGCGGGGTCTCCCACCCGGAGAGGTCCGGGCCCCCGGGCACGATGCCGGTGGGGTTCACGTCCTTGTGCACGACGTAGTAGTGCTGCTTGATCTGCTCGAAGTCGACGGTGCTCCCGAAGCCGGGCGTCTGGAAGAGGTCGCGCGCGTAGGCCCACAGCACCGGCATCTCGGTGAGTTTGTTGCGGTTGCACTTGAAGTGCCCGTGGTAGACGGGGTCGAAGCGCACCAGCGTGGTGAACAGCCGCACGTCGGCCTCGGTGATCGCCTCACCCATCAGGTAGCGGCGGTCGGCCAGGCGCTCCTCGAGCCAGTCGAGTGCGTCGAAGAGGGTGGAGTACGCCGCGTCGTACGAGTCCTGGGAGCCGGCGAAGCCGCAGCGGTAGACGCCGTTGTTGACGTCGTCGAAGATCCGCCGCATCACCCGCTCCATCTCGTCGCGCTGGTCGGCGGGCCAGAGGTCGGGGGCGTCGGGCCTGTGGTGCTCGCGCCACTCGAAGAAGAGGTCCTCGGTGATCTGCGGGAAGTCGTTGGTGACGACCTTGCCGGTCGGTACGTCGACCATCGCCGGGACCGTGATGCCGCGCGGATAGTCGGGCACCCGGGCGAAGTACGCCTCCTGCAGCCGCTCGATGCCGAGCACCGGGTCGCGTCCGCCGGGGTCGAGGTCGAAGGTCCAGCTGTTCTTGTCGTGCGTCGGCCCGGGTGTGCCGAGCGAGATGACGTCCTCGAGGCCGAGCAGCTCGCGTACGACGATCGCGCGGCTCGCCCACGGACAGGCGCGGGCAGCCACCAGCCGGTAGCGGCCGGGCTCGACGGGCCAGCCGCCGGCGCCGTCGCGGGTGATCCGGTCCGGGAGGTAGCTCATGTCTCGGTCGAACCCGCCGGTCTCGACGTACGTCTGAGTCAGGTCATCGTCGCGGGCGCCCATGCACCCACTGTCCCAGACGAAACGGCGACGGTCGAAGCTTCAACCATCCGCCGCGCAGCGGGGAGCCGCGACTCAGGCGCGGTGCAGCTGCGGACGCGAAGGTGCGGCGGCGCGACGCTCGGCCTGCGCTGCCCGCGCGGCCCGGATCGCCTGCCGGCTGGCCCTGTGGCGCGACGTGGTGCGCTTGGAGCGCCCGATGAGCAGTAGCTTGATGTTCCGCATGATGACCCCCACAACGATGGCACGGGGCGCCCCTTGTGCCCCCGGACGTCCGGCCCCGAACCAGCGGACGCCACGAGCGTGCGCCAGCGATCGGCAGGCGTCACCGCGCCGGGCGCGACGTCCCCCAAATGCGGTAGCGCCTGTCTAGCGCACCACGATCGGTCGAAATCGCGCCCAGGCGAGGAAGCCGATGCCGACGGCCAGCAGGGCGAGCCCGGCCCACAGGTTGGCGTTCACGCCGCCGGTCTTGTCGGTCTCGTCATCGCCGAAGAGACCGACGGCGAGCAGGATGACGCCGTAGATCGACAGCAGCCCGCCGATGATGTTCGGGACCCTGCCTGCTCCCGCCTCTCCCCTGACGTTTCCAAAGAACTGTTTGCAAAGACTCCTTTGTCGTCGTACCGTGGCCGGGTGGACCTCTCCTCGATCACCCCCGGGCCGGCCGGACTGCGCGCCCTCAGCCACCCCACCCGGTTGCGGATGCTCGCGCTGCTCCGCATCGACGGGCCGGCCACCGCCACGACGCTGGCCGGACGCCTGGGGCTGAACACCGGCGCGACGTCGTACCACCTGCGGCAGCTCGCGCAGCACGGCTTCATCGAGGAGGACGAGACACGCGGCAACGCCCGCGACCGCTGGTGGCGTGCTTCGCACCAGTCCACGCAGACCAACCCGGCGGAGGCCACGACGCCGGAGGAGCAGGACACCGTCGACGGCTTCCTCCAGGCCGTCGCGATCATCTACACCAACCAGCTCCAGCAGTCACTCGAGGAGCGCCCGCTGCTGCCCAAGGAGTGGGACGAGGCCTCCACGATGAGCGACTGGAACGTGCGCCTCACGGCGGCGGGGGCGCGTGCTCTCAAGCGGCGGCTCGCCGCCGTGATGGCCGAGGTCGAGGAGGTCGACCGCGACACCGAGGGCGCCGAGGCCTTCACCGTCAACATCAACGCCTACGTCCAGCCCGGCACGTTCCGGAGCCGTACAACATGATCCGCCGCCCGCTCCACGGCTGGCTGCTGGCCGACGCGATCTCGCTCACCGGCACCCGGATCTCCATGATCGCCATCCCGTGGTTCGTCCTGACCACCACGGGTTCGGCCGCCCAGACCGGTCTCGTCGCCGCGGTCGAGGTGGCGCCGCTGGTGCTGTTCAAGGCACTCGGCGGGCCGGTCGTCGACCGGCTCGGCGCCCGCCGCGTGGCGGTCGGCTGTGACGCCCTGTCGTTCCCTGTCGTGGCCGCCATCCCGTTGCTGCACCACCTCGGGATGCTGACGTTCCCGCTGCTGCTGGCACTGGTGGCTGTTGCCGGTGGACTCAGAGGTCCGGGCCACGGCGCGAAGGGCGCGCTGGTCCCGGCGATCGTGGCGGAGGCGCACGTCCCGCTCGAACGCGCGACCGGTCTGCACGGGGCCGTCGAGCGCGCGGCGTCCATGCTCGGCGTCGCAGCCGCCGGCGGCCTGGTGGCCTGGGTCAGCGCGGCCAACGCGCTGTACGTCGATGCGGCGTCGTTCGCCGTGTCCGCGCTCGTGCTGCTGGTGAGCACCGCGTCGCTGCCGCGGGTCACGCCCGAAGCGCGCGACCCAGCGCCCTACCTCGTCCAGCTACGCGCCGGCTGGGACTACCTGCGCCACGACGCGGTGCTGCTCGGGATGGCCCTGATGGTCGCGACGACGAACCTGCTCGACCTCGCCTGGAGCGCCGTGCTGATGCCTGTGTGGGCCAGGGAGACCGGGGCAGGTGTCGCTGCGATCGGACTGCTGTTCGCGGTCTGGTCGGGAGCCTCCGCGTTGAGCGCCCTGGCCGCGGCGAAGTGGGGGCACCGGATCCCGCGCTTCGCGACGTACGTCGTGGCGTTCCTCGTGACCGGGCTGCCGCGCTTCGTGGCGTTGGCTCTGGGGGCGCCGCTGTGGCTGCTGGTCGGGATCTTCGCCGTGGGCGGGTTCGCCTCCGGCTTCCTCAACCCGATCCTCGGCGCCGTGAACTACGAGCGCATCCCACCCCACCTCGTCGGCAGGGTCACGTCGCTCGGCACCGCCCTGTGCTGGTCGCTGATGCCGTTCGGCGGACTCCTCGGCGGCCTGCTGGTCACCGGTGTGGGCCTCAACGCCGCGCTGCTCGTCGTCGGCGTGGCCTACCTGCTCGCAACGCTCACGCCGCTCGTCGTACCGAGCTTCCGGGAGTTCGACCGCAGACCCGAACCGGTCAATGACCGAAGCGCCTCGCCAGCTCGATGACGCGCTCGATGCTCTCGGGCTCGCCGATGGTGACGCGGGCGCCTTCACCGGCGAACGGGCGCACGGTGATGCCGATCTCCTCGGCAGCCGCGGCGAACTCACCCGTGCGCTCCCCCAGGGCGAACCACACGAAGTTGCCCTGCGCATCAGGCACCTGCCAACCGACGTCGCGCAGGCCCCCGACGAGCTCGGCCCGTCGGGCGACCAGGTTGTCGACGCGGGCGAGCAGCTCGGGCTCGGCCTTGAGTGACGCGATGGCGGCCGCCTGCGCGACACCGGAGACGCCGAAGGGCAGCGACACGGCGCGCAGTGCCCCGGCCAGCGGAGCCGGCGCGATGGCGTAGCCGACCCGGAAGCCGGCCAGCCCGTAGGCCTTCGAGAAGGTTCTCGTCACGATGACATTTTCGTGAGCCCGGTACGTCGCGACGCCGTCTACCGCGTCGTCCATGCGCACGAACTCGAGGTAGGCCTCGTCCAGCACGACCACCACATGCGAGGGAATCGTGGCGATGAAGGCGTCGAGCTCGCCCTGCGTCACCGACGGCCCCGTCGGGTTGTTGGGGGTGCAGACGATGACGACCCTCGTGCGCTCGGTGACCGCCGCCGACATCGCGGACAGGTCGTGGTGACCGTCGTCGCGGAGCGGCACCCGCACCGAGGTGGCCGCAGCAGCGGCCACCGCGATCGGGTAGGCCTCGAACGACCGCCAGGCGTAGACGACCTCGTCACCGGGGTCGCAGAACGTCTGCAGCAGCTGGTAGATCAGCGCCACCGACCCGGTGGCAGCCGCGAGGTCGCTCACCGGCACGCCTAGCTTCGCCGCGAGGGCGTCGTACAGGGCGGAGTTGCCCATGTCGGGGTAGCGGTTCATCTGCTCGACCGCGGCCAGCGCTGCCTCGATCACTCCGGGCAGCGGCGGGTACGGGTTCTCGTTCGACGACAGCTTGTACGACGTGAGACCCGGCCGCGGGGCGGGCGGCTTGCCCGCGACGTACGTCGGGATCTCGAGCACGTTGCGGCGCGGCGACGGGGAGGTGGGCGTCTGCGACATGCGCGTCACCCTAGTGCTGCGCGCGGTGCCGCCACGGACGCAGGACCAGCATCAGCGCCAGCCCGACAGCGAACCCCATCACCGAACCGGAGACGTTGTCGACCACGTCGGTGATGTCGCAGGCCCGGTCGATGCGGGCCAGCTCGAACTGGGTCTTCTCGATCAGCAGGGAGTAGCCCCCGAGGCAGACCAGCCCGAGCGGGGCGAGCACAAGCCCGGCCCGCCACCGCGAGACCGCCAGCACGAGGAAGGCGCCGGCCGGTATGAAGAGCAAGGTGTTGAGGGTGCGCTGGCCGCCCTGGAGGATCCAGAAACCGTCGGGCGCCGGGCCGCCGTAGTCCATCGAGCACTCGGGCAGCCGGGACTCGATGGGCACGACGCCGATCGCGGCCTCGGTGGGCAGCAGGGTGACCAGTCCGATCACGACGACCGACCACGCGAACCCAGCGGCCGACCAGGCGGTGACCCAGCCGACGCGGCGCTGGGCGACCAAGGCGATCAGGGCCAGCACGAGCGCGGACACCAACGCTCCCACCACCATGCTGCTGGTGCCCTCGAACTCCGCCACGGCGCAGAGGCTACCGAGCGTCAGGGAGCGAGCCCCTCCAGCAGGTGCGCGAGCATCGGCCAGAGCACCTGCTCCTCCGGGCGATCCACCACCCCGGCGAAGCCGGTCAGCTCGAGCATCACGAAGCCGTGCAGCGCACTCCAGAACTGGGCGGCCACCACCTCCGGCGCATCGGCGCGCAGCGCGCGGGCATCGATCGCCCTGGCCACCCCTGCCACCAGCTGCTCGAACGCCTGGTGGCTGACATCGGAGTCCTCACGCGGGAAGCCGGCCACACTGGTGGAGCCGAACATCACGCCGTACAGGTGCCGGTTCTCCATCGCGTTCGCCCTGTACGCCGCGGCCATCCGGCGCAGGTCGTCGACCGGGTCGTCGGTGGCTTCGACCGCCGCCACGTGGTCGATCAGCCTCCGGAACCCCTCGGCGGAGACCTCGGCCACCAGGCCGGCCATCCCGCCGAAGTGCGTGTAGACCGCCATCGTCGAGGTGTGGGCATCGGCCGCCAGCCGCCGCGTCGAGAGAGCAGACGGGCCTTCCTCGCCCAGGGTTCGCGCGGCCTCCTCGATAAGGCGCTGCCGCACGTCGGGCTGGTCCGTGGAAGTCACCCTCGACATCCTGCCATAACATCGTTATCGTCCATTGATAACAGCGTTATAGGGAGACGTCATGACCATCACCACCACCCGGACAACCACCAGCCGCTACCTCCAGGACGACTTCGCCCCGGTGCACGAGGAGCACACCACCACCGCGCTCGCCGTGACCGGGGTGCTGCCAGACTTCCTCGACGGCCGCTACCTGCGGATCGGCCCGAACCCCGTGCACGACCCGGGAGAGAACTACCACTGGTTCCTCGGGGCCGGCATGGTGCACGGCGTGCGGCTGCGCGACGGCCGCGCCGACTGGTACCGCAACCGCTGGGTGCGCTCCCACGACGTCGCCACCGAGCTCGGCGAGCCGGTGCGCGGCACGCCCGGCGCCAGCGACTTCGCGGCCAACACCAACGTCCTCGAGCACGCCGGACGCACGCTCGCGCTCGTCGAGGGCGGCTCCCCGCCGTACGAGCTGACGGCCGAGCTCGACACGGTCGGGCCGTGCGACTTCGGCGGCACCCTGCCGCAGACTGCGGGCGGCTCGGGCTACACCGCGCACCCGCACGAGGACCCCGAGACCGGCGAGCTGCACGCGGTCTCCTACCGCTGGACGCGCGGCAACCGGGTGGACTACTCGGTGCTCGACACCTCCGGGCGGATCCGGCGCAGCGTCGAGATCGAGGTGCACGGCAGCCCGATGATGCACGACTTCGCGCTGACCGAGCGACACGTCGTGATCTACGACCTGCCCGTCACCTTCGACGTACGACGCGCGACCGCCGACGTCCCGCGGCTGGCGCAGCCCGTGGTCCGGGCGGCGCTGAACCGGGTCATCGGCCGCAACCCGCTTCCGGAGCCGGTCATCGCGCGGGTCGCCCGCGGAGGCAGCGGTCCGGCCACGCTGCCGTACTCGTGGAACCCCGACTACCCGGCTCGCATCGGGCTGCTGTCGCGCGACGGCGATGGCTCGGACGTGCGCTGGTTCGAGATCGACCCCTGCTACATCTTCCACACCCTCAACGCGTACGACGACGGCGACAGCGTCGTCGTCGACGTGATCCGGCACGCCAAGATGTTCGCGACCGTGCTCGACGGGCCCAACGAGGGCCCGGCGACCCTGACCCGATTCGTCCTCGACCTGACATCCGGGCGGGCCACCGAGCAGCGCTTCGACCAGCGAGCGCAGGAGTTCCCGCGGCACGACGAGCGGCTGACCGGGCGGCGGCACCGCTACGGCTACGCCGTGGGCTTCGAGGACGGCGTCACCGGCGATGCCGTCATCCGACACGACCTCGCCGCGGGCACCCACCAGGTGCGGAACCTGGGGTCGGGCAGGCAGGCCAGCGAGTTCTGCTTCGTCCCTCGGCCGGGCAGCGCGGCCGAGGACGACGGCGTGCTGATGGGCTACGTGCACGACCTCGCGACCGGGCGCAGCAGCCTCACCGTGCTCGACGCGGCCACGCTCGAGGACGTGGCCGGCGTCGAGCTGCCCGGCCGGGTGCCGGCCGGGTTCCACGGCAACTGGGCGCCGACCGCTACGGGATGACGACCTCTCCGCCGACCACGACGGGCAGATCGCGGCCGATGGTGACGTCGAGCGGGTTGGTCAGGCAGCGGATGGAGCCGCCGCCCTTGTGGAACTCACCGAGCTCGAGGAGCAGGATCTCGAAACCCCACTCCTCGAGCTGCGCGCGCGTGGAGTCGGGGCAGGCCGGCATCAGGATCGTCTTGCCGAGAACGATCGAGTTGGCGGCGAACGTCTCCAGGGCGTCGGTCTCCGAGAGGATCAGCGGCTCGGGCACCAGCTCGAGCAGCGCAGCAGCGGAGGCCTCGTCGAAGGCGGCCGGGCAGACGATCGCGCGGCGCTCGTCGAGGGGGCAGAACGCGAGATCCAGGTGGTACATCCCCGGGTGGGTGATGCGGAATCCGCGCACCCGGACGTCGAGGTCGGTCGCGAGGTGCTTGAGCGCGAGCTCGTCGCTGCGCGGGCCGTAGCCCACGACCAGCGCGTCGCCCCAGGCGAACGCGTCGCCGGCCTCGAAGTGCGCGCCGACGCCTTCGCGGCCGACGTACGACGTCGCATAGCCGAGGTCGGCGAAGAACGGCTGGGCGCTGCCGGTCTCCATGCGGCGCTCGGCGTGCCGCATGTGCGACATCACCATCGAAGGGCCACCGTCGGGGCGGACCATGGCCAGGCCGAGGTTCATCGCGTAGACCATGTCGGGGGCGTCGTCGCGCTGCTCGAGCACCTCGACGGCGCCGCCGTTGTCCTCGATGGCGGCAACCAGGTGATCCCACTGGTCGCGGGCGAGCAACGGATCGGGCTGGTCGGCGAGATCCATGAACGGGTTGATCCGGTAGTCGACCCGGAAGTGGTCGGGACGCACCATCGCGTAGTGCTTGCCCCACGTCAGCTCGGTCATTGAATTCGCCTCCTCGTGGCGTTGGATTGTCAGACAATCTGACAACATCGTGAAGTGTGACCGACTCCGCGGGACGAAGCAAGCCGAAGGAGCAAACTCGCACCGCTGGGGAATGATGTGCGCATGGCAGACCAGTTCGCGTCCCTCGGCATCGAGCAGAGCTCGACCGTCGACCGGGTCGCCGACGAGCTGCGCCGGGCGGTCTTCGACGGCGAGCTCGAGAGCGGTACGCCGCTGCGCGAGGTCGCCATCGCGGAGTCGCTCGGGGTCTCCCGGCCCACGGTCAGGGAGGCGCTGGGCATGCTGGTCGCCGAGGGCCTGGCCACCCGGGAGCCCAACCGCGGCGTGGCCGTCGCCGAGCCCGACCCGGAGTCGGTGCACGACGTGTGCCGCGCCCGCGCGGTGCTCGAGGTGGCCGGCGTACGCCACTGGCACGAGGCAGGCGAGGAGGCCCGCGAGCGGGTGCGCGCGGCGCTGGTCGCCTACACCGGAGCGGTAGCTGCAGGGGCGTCGTACCAGCAGCTCAACGAGCGACACCTGGCCGTGCACGCGTCGTTCGTCGGGCTGCTCGGCTCGACCCGGCTCGTCGCCGTGGCCGAGAGCCTCAGTGCCGAGCTCAGGCTCGCGCTCGCCCAGATCGACCGGATCCGCCGCAACGCCCACGATCAGGCCGGCACCCACACCCACCTCGTGATGATGCTCGAGCGCGGCGACGTCGACGCCGCAGCCGACGACCTGGCGCACCACCTCGCCGCCGCGGAGGTCGCGATCATCGCGGCACTGGGCGCAGCGCCGCCCCGGTGACCGCTCCCGCCAGCCGCATCGTCGGTGTCGACGTCGCCCGCTGCCTCGCACTGCTCGGCATGATGGCGACCCACATCCTCGCCACGGTCACCGCCGGCGGCGAGTCGAGCACCAGCCACGTCATCGCGTCGGGGCGGGCCTCCGGCCTCTTCGCGCTGCTCGCCGGGGTGTCGCTCGCGCTCGTGACCGGCGGTTCGACGCCGCACCACGGGCGTCGGCTGATGGGCGAGCGCGCCGGCATCGTCGTACGCGCCCTGCTGATCGGCTTCATCGGGCTGCTGCTCGGCGCCCTACCGACCAACATCGCGATCATCCTCGTCTATTACGCGGTGCTGTTCGTGATGGCGCTGCCGTTCCTCGGGCTGGGGTGGCGGCCGCTCGGCGTACTCGCTCTCGTCTGGGCCGTCGCCGGTCCGGCGGTCAGCCTCGTGCTGCGGGACGGCATCGAGTCACCCACCCGGATCGTGCCGTCCTTCGAGCACCTGGTTGCGCCGGGTGACCTGGCCCAGAGCCTGCTGCTGACCGGCTACTACCCGGCGATGGGCTGGTTCGCCTACCTGCTGGCCGGGCTCGCGATCGGCCGCCTCGACCTGCGCCGGCTCGCGATCGCCGCGCGGCTGGCGGTCGTCGGGGTCGCGGTGGCCGCCGTCACGTGGCTGGTGTCGGCCGACCTCACTCGCGACGCTGCCGTACGCCGCGCGCTGCTGACCACCGACGAGGGCGGGGCCACCACATGGTCGCAGCTGCGGATGCAGCTCGACCAGGGGTCCTACGGCACCACGCCCACCGGCTCGTGGTGGTGGCTGGTGCCGATCGGCCCGCACTCCGGCACGTCGTTCACGCTGCTCCACACGATCGGTTGCTCGATGGCGGTGCTGGGCGTCGCCGTGCTGGCCGCGCGGGTGGCCCCCCGGGCCTGGTCGGTGCTGTTCGGGGCCGGCGCGATGACGCTGACGCTCTACTCGCTCCACATCGTGCTGCTCACCCCCGAGATCCCGCCGAAGGAGATCCCGTCGAGCTACCTGCCCCAGGTGGTCGTCGTACTCCTCACCGGGGCGGCGTACGCGCTCGCCCGACATCGCGGGCCGCTGGAGACCCTGGTCGGCAGCCTCAGCAAGGCCACGGCCGAAAGCCGCTGGTTGAGGAAGGCGCGCTAGCGCCTGTCTCGAAGCCGAGGCGGCTGGATCGACGGTCCCCACTAGGGTTGCGCGCATGCGCTTCGTGACCTGGCTGCTGTCGACAGCCGCGGCCGTCGCGATGGCGTCCTGGCTGCTCGACGACATCTGGCTCGACGGGCCCACCATGGGCATGGACGAGGTCCGGGGGAAGATCGTCCCGCTGCTCCTGGTCTCGCTGATCCTCGGCGCCGTCACGGTGTTCGTGGAGCCGGTGGTGAAGTTCCTGTCGCTGCCGTTCATCGTGCTGACCATCGGCCTGTTCCTGCTCGTCATCAACGCGCTGATGCTGATGCTGACCGCCTGGATCGCCGACCAGCTCGACATCGGCTTCCACGTCAAGGGGTTCTGGGCCGCCCTGCTGGGGTCGATCGTCATCACGGTCGTCAACGGCTTCATCGACATCGCCGTCCTCGAGGACGACTGAGGCTCGAGATGGCCGACGTACCCCCGCCGACCGGGTCCGGTCCCTACCGGATCGCCCTGGTCTGCCTCGGCAACATCTGCCGCTCACCGATGGCGCACGTCGTGCTCGATGCGACGCTGGAGTCGGCCGGACTGGCCGGTCACGTCGAGGTCACGAGCTCCGGCACCGGCGACTGGCACGTCGGCCAGCCGATGGACGACCGAGCCGCGGCCGCCCTGATCGGCGGCGGGTACGACGGATCGGCGCACCGCGCGCGGCACTTCGACGCGAGCTGGTTCGACCACGACCTCCTGCTCGTGATGGACGAGGACAACCTGCGTGACGTGCTCGCGCTGGGCGGTGGGGCCGACCGGGTGCGGCTGTTCCGCGACTTCGACCCGGTCGACCCGGGGAGCGAAGTTCCGGACCCGTACTACGGTGGTGAGGACCGCTTCAGGGAGGTGCTGGCCATGGTTGAACGCACGAGTGCGGCGCTCGTCGCCGCCCTCCAGGCTGCCCGCATCGGCGCGGGCTCATGACCCGACAGCCGCTCGTCGCCCGCCGGGCCGAGGACCTGATCGGCGTCTCGGTCGTCAGCACCGCCCCGGTGGCCGGCGGCGACATCGCCACCGCCACCCGGCTGCGGCTCAACGACGGCACCACGGCGCTGATGAAGACCTTGCCGCACGCCCCCGACGGCTTCTTCGAGGCCGAGGCCGCCGGCCTGCGCTGGCTCGGCGCCGTGCCCGACGGCGTGCCCGTGCCCGAGGTGCTGGGGGTCGACCAAGAGTGCGTGGTGCTCCGCTGGGTAGAGCCCGGCAAGACCACGCTCGACGCGGCCGCCGACTTCGGGCAGCGGCTGGCGGTGACACACCTGGCCGGCGCCTCGTCGTACGGCGGCGAACGTGACGGGTTCATCGGCAAGCTGCCGCTGCCCAACCGCACGGCGCCGTCGTGGCCGGAGTTCTATGCCACCCGGCGGGTGCTGCCCTACCTCAAGATCGCCCGCGACCGGGGCGCCGTCACCGACGTCGACGCCGCGGCGGTCGAGGCGATCATCGGCAAGCTGGCCGCGCTTCTGCCCGAAGAAGCGCCCGCCCGCGTGCACGGCGACCTCTGGAACGGCAACTGCCTCTGGGGCCTCGACGGGCGCGTCCACGTCATCGACCCCGCGGCGTACGGCGGCCACCGCGAGCTCGACCTGGCCATGCTCGCGCTCTTCGGGCTGCCGCACCTGCCGCGCGTGATGGCGGCGTACGACGAGGCGACGCCGCTCGTCGCAGGCTGGGAGGACCGCCTCGCGATCCACCAGCTGCACCCGCTCCTCGTGCACGCGTGCCACTTCGGTGGGTCCTACGGCTCCCGCGCTGCCGATCTCGCCCGTCGTTTCGGCTGACCCTCCGGGTAGTCCAGTCGCAACTTGTCGCCTCGGATGCCGGATGGCGACAAGCTCCGACTGGACTATCTCTCAGGCATGGTTCAGGCGCGACTGGCAGCATGGAGTCGTGCCCAGCCCTGCCACCCCCACGAGCCCAGCCCCGCGCGTCCTCGTCGTCGACGACGACCGGGCGGTACGCGAGTCCCTGCGCCGCAGCCTGGAGTTCAACGGGTACGCCGTGGCGCTGGCCGCCGACGGGGCCGAGGCGCTGGCCGGCATCGCCGCCGCCGCGCCCGACGTCGTGATCATGGACGTGATGATGCCGCGGCTCGACGGGCTCGAGGCCACGCGTGCGCTGCGGGCCGCCGGCAACGACGTGCCGATCCTTGTGCTGACCGCCCGCGACGCCGTGGGCGACCGGGTCGAGGGGCTCGACGCCGGCGCCGACGACTACCTCACCAAGCCGTTCGCCCTCGACGAGCTGCTCGCGCGGCTGCGGGCGCTGCTACGCCGCGTCGTACCCCACGACGACGACCCCGACGAGGCGCTGAAGTTCGGAGACCTCAGCATGGACGTCGCCACCCGCGTCGTACGCCGCGGGGAGCGCTCGATCGAGCTGACCCGCACCGAGTTCACCCTGCTGGAGATGTTCCTGCGACGGCCGCGGCGGGTGCTGGAGCGCTCGTTCATCCTCGAGGAGGTGTGGGGCTACGACTTCCCGACGACCGCCAACTCGCTCGAGGTGTACGTCGGCTACCTGCGCCGCAAGACCGAGGCCGAGGGCGAGCCCCGGCTGCTGCACACCGTGCGCGGCGTGGGCTACGTCCTCAAGGACGCGTGAACCTTGCACAGCCTCCAGGACGGCCGCTGGCACTACCGCCGATCCCTCGCCAGCCGCGTCGCGCTCCTGACGACGCTCGCAGTCGGCCTGTCGGTCGCCGCGGTGGCCCTGGTCGGCTACCTCACCGTCCGCATGCAGATGCAGTCGACCCTCGACGAGTCCCTGCTGGGGCGAGCCGAGGCGGTGGCCTCGAGCGGGGCTCTCTCGCGGATCACCCAGACGGTTCCGATCCCGTCCGAGGCTCTCGGCGCAGCGGACATCCGGATCATCTTCATCAACGAGCAGGGCAACTTCCGGTCGGCCGACGACCTGCCGCCCCTGGCCCTGGGCCGGTCGGAGGTCGACGTCGCGGCCGGCAAGACGGCCCACTCGATCCGCACCATCAGCGCGGCCGGTGACCGGTGGCGGGTCGTGACCGTGCCCACCGAGCCCGGTCAGGCGATCGTCGTCGCCCAGTCCCTCCAGCCGCAGATCCTCGTGCTTCGCAAGCTCGGCCTCGTCCTCACCTTCTTCGGGATCGCCGGCGTGGTCGCCGCCGGGTTCGCGGGCTGGGGCGTGGCCCGCAACGGCCTGCGTCCCGTACGCCGCCTGACCGACGCCGTCGAGGACATCGCCCGCACCGAGCAGCTCACTCCCCTGGCGGTCGAGGGAGACGACGAGGTGGCGCGACTGGCGACGAGCTTCAACCAGATGCTGATGGCGCTGTCGGCCTCCCGCGATCGGCAGCGACAGCTGGTCGCCGACGCCGGACACGAGCTGCGCACGCCGCTCACCAGCCTGCGCACCAACATCGACCTGCTCACCCAGGCCGGCGACGGCCTACCAGCCGCCGCCCGCACCGAGCTGATGTCCGACGTACGCGCCCAGACCGAGGAGCTCACCACCCTCGTCGGCGACCTGGTCGAGCTCGCCCGTGACGAGCCGATCGACCACGTCGTGGAACGCATCGACCTCGCTGAGGTCACCGAGCGGGCGGTCGCCCGGGTGCGACGCCGCGCGCCGGCGGCCACCTTCGACGTCGTACTCGAGCCGTGGCCGGTGCGCGGCGAGTCCGCGGCCCTCGAGCGCGCGGTGACCAACCTGCTCGACAACGCCGCCAAGTGGAGCCCGCCCGACGGCACCATCACGGTGCGGCTCGACGACGGTGTGCTCACCGTCGACGACCAGGGCTCGGGCATCTCCGACAACGATCTGCCGCACGTCTTCGAAAGGTTCTACCGCTCCGAGGAGTCGCGCTCGATGCCCGGCTCCGGCCTGGGGCTCTCGATCGTGCGCCAGGTGGTCGAACGGCACTCCGGGGCCGTCCGCGCCGACGCCTCACCGACCGGTGGTGCCCGGGTCTCGATGTGGCTGCCGGCCGCCTCAGCCTGACCTCCCAGGATCCAGACGCAGCGCGGCCTCGAGGGCGTGCGCCTTCCACCACGACTCGGCCCACTCCTCGCGTACGTCGGAGCGCACGGTGATGCCTCCACCCGTGCCGAGCAGCCAGCGACCGTCGCCGGCGGTCATGAGTGACCGGATCACCACACCGAGGTCGGCGCGGCCGTCGGCGCTGACCCAGCCGAACGCGCCGGCGTAGACACCGCGGGGAGTCGACTCGACGTCGCGGATGATCTCCATCGTGCGCAGCTTCGGCGCCCCGGTCATGGAGCCGGCCGGGAAGAGCGCACGCAGCGCGCCCATGCTCGACACGTCGTCGCGCAGCTGCCCCCGGACCGTCGAGACGAGCTGGTGCACCGACGCGTACGACTCCACCTGCATCAGCGCCGGCACCTCCACGCTGCCGGGTTCGCACACCATCGACAGGTCGTTGCGCAGCAGGTCGACGATCATCAGGTTCTCGGCACGGAACTTAGGGTCCGCCGCCAACAGGTCCCGCTGCTGCTCGTCCTCGACGGGCGTGCGACCACGCGGCGTGGTGCCCTTGATCGGCTTGGTCTCGATGGTCCGGCCGGCGCCGATCAGCGCGTACCTCTCCGGCGAGGAGCTCAGCAGCCACGCCCGATGGCCGGGCAGGTCGTGCTGGAGAAACCCGGCGTACGGCGCGGGGCTGGCCTGGCGGAGCCTGCGGTAGACGTCGACGGGCTCGGCCGTCGATCGGCGCTCGCGGCGGTAGGTCAGGTTGACCTCGTAGGAGTTGCCGGCGTGCAGCGCCTCCTGCACCACCGAGTACGCCGCGTCGTACTCGTCGGGCACTGGAGGCTCGTCGCCCTGCGGCGGCCGGCTGCCGGCGGCCGGGCTGGGGTCGTGGTCGAAGAGGCGCACGTGCCGGGCCCGCATCCACACCGCGTCGGGCAGCCCCGGCCCGGTGCTTGCGGGCAGGTCTGGGCGGGCGGCGTAGCCGAGGTAGCCGAACCACTGGTCGTCGGCGCCCCCGGTCGCCAGCTCGTGCTCGAGCACCTCGAAGACGTCGTCGCCGACGACCAACGACTGCCCACGAGCGTGCCGCGAGACCGTGCCGCGGCCGGCGTCGTACGTCAGCGAGACGTCGTCGTCGTCGAGCCAGCCGACGATCGAACGGCGACCCGACCACTCCCGGGCGCCGCCGCCGTCGAGCCAGAAGCAGCGCGGATTCCGGGCCGCGATGCCGGTGAAGAACTCCTCCGGGCCCGTCATCGCAGCCCCAGGAAGTTGGCGACCAGCTCGGCGCCGTACGTAGACAGGATCGACTCGGGGTGGAACTGCACGCCCTCCAGTGGCAGCTCGCGGTGCCGCACGCCCATCACCACACCGTCCTCGGACCACGCGGTCGCGACCAGGTCGTTGGGCAGGTGGACCGCGGCCAGCGAGTGGTAGCGCACCGCCTCGAAGTCCTGCGGCAGCCCCGCGAACACGCCCGCCCCGTCGTGCCGGATCCGCGCCACCTCACCGTGGGCCGGCTCCACCCGCTCGACCTTCCCGCCGTACGTCGTGACGAGTCCCTGCATGCCGAGGCACACGCCGAGCACCGGCCGGTTCGCCTGCCGCAGCAGGTCGGCGCCGACCGAGAAGTCGGCCGCGGTGCCGGGGTGGCCCGGGCCAGGCGAGAGCACGATGTGAGTGAACCCGCTCAGCGCCTGGACCGTCGTCTCGTCGTGCTGCACCACGTCGGGAAGGCGACCGGTGACGCCGGCGACCAAGTGCACCAGGTTCCAGGTGTAGGAGTCGTGGTGGTCGACGACGACGACTTCTGGCACGGGCTCAACGTAGCCGCTGGTTGAGGTGCGAGGAGCGCCAGCGCTTGTCCTGAGGTGCGAGCTTGCGAGCCTCGAAGGGACGAGCCTCGACCAGCGGACGTCAGCGGGTCAGGTCGCGGCAGGACGAGCTGACAGCCGCACCCCGGGTCGCTGTGGCACACCGATCGAACGCCTTCAGCTTGCCCATCAACACGTCGACCTCGGGCTGGAAGCGCGGCGTGGCGAAGTCGTTCTTCTTCTCCCACGACCGCTTCTTGTAGGAGTAGAACTCGAAGCCGCGCTCGATGCCGCCGGCGCTGGGGTCGAGGTCATAGCTGATCAGCAGGCCGGTGCGGCTGCGCACCGCGACGTACGACGGGATGCGGCTCAGCTCGTCGCCTGTGAACGCCTGGTCGGGGTCGCTGCCGTTCGTGGCCGAGGTGTGCTCGAAGAACACGAAGTTGCGCTCGACGGAGCCCGAGTTCTTCAGCGACGGCACCAGCGAGCTGCCGGAGCGGTAGCGCGGCGACTTCACCCCCGCAAGGTCCTCGAACGTCGGCGCCAGGTCGATGTTGTTGGTCAGCTCATCGCGCTTGCCGGGGTCGACGCCGGGCCCGGAGATGATCAACGGCACGCGCACGTCGGTGTCGTAGGCCGTGCCCTTGCCGCGACCGAGGCCGAGCTGACCGAGGTGGAAGCCGTTGTCGGAGGTGAGCACGACGTAGGTGTCGTCGCCCACGGCCTTGATGATCTTGCGCAAGGTGCGGTCGACCGACTGCGCCATCTGCGCCCGCGAGCGCAACGAGTCGACGTACGCCGCGGTCGACAGCCGGTCGGGCAGGGTGTTCCATGCGGTCGCGGGCTTGCCGTTGCGGCGCCGCGGCCGGTTGTCGGCGCGGTTGTCGCCGAAGCCGGACAGGTCGGCGGTGGTCAGCTTGCCGCACGGGACGCCACAGTTGCCGTCGGCCTTGCCGCCGCCCGCGCGGTCGCGGAACATCGGCGGGAAGAGCGGGTCGCCCGGGTAGGCGCCCTCGGCGTTGACTCGGCTGTGGGTGGCGTACGGCGCCACCTCGAGGAAGTACGGCGACGACTCGTCGCGGTGGGCGCGGATGAAGTCGAGCGCGTAGTCCTCGACGATCTCGCCGGCGTACGCGTCGTCGAGCACCTCGGCCGTCGACCCGATCGGCGGGGCAGGGTGGGAAACCAGCCGCAGCTGTCCCTCGGTGATCGTCGTGCTGTCGAAGCCCCACCCGTCGTAGGCAGACCCGAAGACGACGTTGAACTGCGACCAGCCCGGCGGCACCGGCGGCACGGGCTTGCGGCCGGGCACGTACTCGTACTCGTTGAGGTACTTGCCGACGAAGCCGGTGGCGTAGCCGGCGTCCTGAAGCCCGACGTTGAAGCTGCGCTCGCCGTTGCCGTAGGTGTCGAACGCCTCCCAGCCACCCGTCGGCCCCGACGTCGTGGGGCCGGCGGCGGTGTTGGTGCGCACACCGGTCTGGTGGGGGTACTGCCCGGTGAAGATGCTGCTGCGCGAGACGCAGCACAGCGAGTCGACGACGTAGGAGTCGGGGTACGACGCGCCCTTGCGCGCCAGCCGGCGTGCACCCTTCATCGTCTGGAGCAGGTCCATGGAGAAGTCGTCCATCAGCACGAACACGATGCTGGGGCGCTCGGCGAGGGCTTGCGCGCGCGGAGCCTGCTCCGTCCTGGCAGCGACAGCCTGCGCATGGGACTGGTCGGAGACCGGTCGAGAGGGATCAACGGCCGATTCGGGGCGAACCCCGACCATGCCGCAACCCGCAAGCAACGCCGAGCCGGCCGTCAGGCCGATCAGCGCTGCGATGCCCCCGTGACGTCGCATGTTGCGGTGTCCCCCTCGAAACCGGTCTCCACACAAGTAGACGCGGCGAACCCCGAAGAGGTTGCCACCGAACCCGAACTATTTTGGATCAGTTTCGAGAGGGAGGCGCGATGGGCGCGCCGACGAGGTCCCGGACCAGGTCGTGGATGAGGTCGCGACCGTGCTCGGTGAGGATCGACTCGGCGTGGAACTGGATGCCTCGGTAGTGCGGCCCCCGCACCAGGTGGATGTCGCCGGTCGCCTCGTCGGCCTCGACGCTGACCCCCTCGGGCAGCGGCCCACCCGTCTTGGCGACGAACGTGTTGTAGAAGCCGACCCGCTCGACCCGGCCGTCGATCCCGACCGGTGACTGGGTGCCCTGGAACACGATGTCCTTGAAGTCGAGCGGGATGCCGAGCCGGTGGCAGAGCGCCTGATGACCCAGGCATACCGCGAGGAACGGCTGGCCGCGCTCGAGCAGCCGGTCGACGGCCGCCCGCATCCGCTGCATCTTCGGGTCGGCGTCGTCGCGCGGGTCTCCCGGCCCGGGTCCGACCACGACCAGGTCGAAGTCGTCGAGCGCGCCGTCGACGTACGCGTCGTGCCGGATCACCTCGCTGGTGAGTCCGAGCACGCCGAGGACGTGGCGCAGCATGTTCACGAAGTCATCCTCGCCGTCGAGGATGCCCACCCGCTGGCCGGCGAGCGACGGGTCGGGCGGGGCGCCGGCCTGGTCGGTCAGCCAGAACCTGCTGAGCCGCCGGTTGCGGGCGTTCAGCGCGAGCAGCACATCCTCGTCGTTGACGAGCTCCGCGATGTTCACGCTCGGGGTGGGCGCCGCGGGCACCAGCCCGAACGCGCTGAGGATGCCGCCGGCCTTGGCATGGGTCTCCGCGACCTCGTACGCCGCGACGGAGTCGCGCACAAGCGTCGCTCCTGCGGTGACGGTGAGGCTGCCGTCGAGTCCGACGTCGGCCGTGCGGATCACGATCGGGCTGTCGACCACAGGCCCGCCGGCAGAGTCACGGCCGAGGATCGCGAGCGCGGCGCCGTAGTAGCCGCGGCCGACCGACTCGTACTGCTTGATCAGCCGACACGCGTTCTCCACCGGCGAGCCCGTCACGGTGGCGGCGTACATCGTGTCGCGCAGCACCTCGCGCGGGTCACGGGTGGTGTGGCCGGCGAGGAGGTACTCGGTGTGCACGAGGTGGGTCATCGGCTTGAGGAACGGGCCGAGCACCTGGCCGCCCTCGGTGCAGATGTCGCACATCATCTTGAGCTCTTCGTCGACGACCATGAAGAGCTCGTAGATCTCCTTCTCGTCGCGGAGGAAGTCGAGCAGTCGGGTCCTGAGGTCTCCGGTCTGTCCGCCGGTCGAGCCTGTCGAGACCCGGAACGTGCCGCTGATGGGGTTCATCCGGACGTCGCCGCCGTGGATGCTCACGTGCCGCTCGGGGCTGGCGCCGATGAGGTAGCGGTCGCCGGTGAAGAAGACGTAGGTCCAGTAGGCGCCGCGCTCGCGCTCGAGGAGCCGACGGAAGACCGTGAGCGCCTTGCCGGCGTCCCAGTCGGCGACGGTGGCCCGGTAGTGCCGTCCGATGACGAGGTTGGCGCCCTCACCCTGCCCGATCTCGTCGCGGATGATCGCGCCGACGAGCTCGGCGTACTCGTCGTCGTCGGTCTCGAAGCCACCCCGGTCGGCGAACTCCACGCCGGCGTCGTCGATCGCGTCGATCACCTCGGCGACCGAGAATTCCAGCTCCGACTCGATGTCGACGACGACCAGCGGGGTGCCGTCGTCGTGAGCCTCGAAGCCCCGCTCGCGGACCTGCCGGAACGGCACGGCCAGCAACCGGTCGGCGATGTGCCCGTCTGCAGGCACACCCTCCTCGAGGGGTACGTCGAGGATCGACTCGACCACCCGGCGGGCGCCGCCCACGACACCGACGGTGTCGCGATCACCGGCGCGGGTCGAGCGCCGGATGATCGCCCACGCCTCGTGCGCCTGGATCGCCTCGATCGCGGCACGGGCAGTGAGCGGCTCGGTCATGCCCGAAACCCTAGGCCGTCAGAGCCTGGGCTCCGCCAGGCTGTCCGCGAACCGATCAAGGCGTCTCAACGGTCCCGGTAGGAGGGCAGGGCCCGGCGGTCACTCGTCTGGCTGCTGGTCGTCCTCATGGCGTTCCGAAGGAACGTCGAGCGTTCCCTGCTGCTCGCGGGCCGCTCGGGGCTGGGCGTCCTGCTCCAACTGTAGGAGCGCGAGTTCTTCAGCCAGGGTCTGGGTGCGCTCCTCCAGCCGTCCGATCTCGTAGCTGTGCTGCATGCTCACGATCAGGAGCAACATGCACGCACCAAAGAAGAGCAGGTTGGCTGGAACGGCAATGCCGAAGAGCTGGGCAACCCATGCCAACAGGCCAGGTGCCACAGCAAGAACTACCGTGGCGATCGCCACGAGAATCCACAGGGCGGCGTACTTCTCTCGCAAGCGGCGCCGCCGCAGCATCTCGAAGACCACCACGATCGTGACCGCGGCTCCGAACAGGCCGAGCGCCACGTTCGCCGTCACGGCGCCAGCTCAGAATACGAGGGGGCTGCGCGTTGTTCTGCAGGGAATCCTCGGGGCGTTGCCTCGATGGCAGCGGGCCACCGACGCACCAGGGCGAGTCCGAGCGCCATCACCGCACGCACGAGGTAGAGACCGGCACGAAACGGGCTCTGGCTTGCCTGTCCTCCCTGGCGCGGGCGCATGCGGACGGGCACCTGGGTCACGGAACAGCCGACTCGCATGGCAATCACCAGAGACTCCACAGTGTCGCCCAGGTACTCAGCGGGATAGTGGGCCGCGAAGACCGTGGTCGCTCGCAGGTTTGCCGCACGGAACCCGCTCGTGACGTCCGTGAGACGTGTGCCCGCCATCCGAGACAGGACGGCGGCCAGCATTTTCATAGCCCAGCGACGAGGGCCGCGGACCGAATAGTCCCCCTCGCCGGCGAACCGGGCACCGACCACGATGTCGGCATGCTCCAGCCCCGCCAGAAGTGGCACCAGGTAAGCCGGATCGTGCTGCCCGTCTGCATCGATCTGCACTGCGACCTGATAGCCGTGACGCACGGCATAGCGATAACCGGCCCGCATGGCTCCACCCACACCGAGGTTGAAGGGAAGACGAACGACGGGAACACCGGCGGCGATTCCGACCGATGCCGTTGCGTCGGTGGAGCCGTCGTCGATGACCAGGATGTGCAGATGCGGATGGGCGCGGCATAGCTCATTCAGAGTCCCCGCGAGAGCGGCTTCCTCGTTCCACGCCGGCACGATGACGAGGACGTCAGACAGATTGAATGAGAGGCTGGGCATCTGGTGCATCATATGTTCCACACGCTCTTGCCTGCTCGTCAGGCCCCTGACGGGTCGCCAGTTGAGGACCGCATCTTGACGTATGCTGCCGCGATGCTCACACGAACCAGATGTCGCGCGCCTCGCCTGCAGGTCATGGAAGTCTGGGCCAGGCCTGACGATGTCGGTGGTGCCTTGTGAGCCACGCGGAGCAACTCGCGTTCTTTGAGGCCGTCGTTCGCCGCAACACGGGGCTCGTCACCGGCGCCAGGATCCTCGAGATCGGGTCGTACGACGTCAATGGGTCCATGCGCGAGGGCTTCGCGGCGGCGGGTGAGTACGTAGGCGTCGACCTGACCCCTGGCCCCGGGGTCGACGTCATCGGATTCGGGCACGAACTGAGCGAGCCGGACGGCGCCTTCGACATCGCCGTTTCGGGCGAGTGCTTCGAGCACGACCCGCACTGGCGGGCCACCTTCGAGAACATGTCCAGGATGACCAAGCCGGGCGGTCTGGTGGCATTCACGTGTGCATCCCACGGAAGACCAGAGCACGGCACTCGCAGAAGCGACCTGACTGACTCTCCCGGCACTCAGGCCGAGGGCCTGGACTACTACCGAAATCTCGTTGCCGCCGATTTCGAGACCTTGCCTCTGTCGTCATGGTTCAGCGAGTGGCGGTTGTGGACGATGCCGACGACCTTCGACCTGTACTTCGTCGGCTTTCGGGCCGGAGCGCCGAGCGCGGCACAGTTCCCCAGCGACGCTGACGTGAAGGCGATCCGGCGATTTCTGCCATTGGCCCACCGAGTGATCCGTGCCCCGCTATATCTCGTCGCTGCACTGGTCCACGACGAGGACCGCTACCAGCGGATCGTCATGCCCTATTGGTTGACCTTGTTGCGGCGCTCGGCCGGACGCCAGCGAGCAGAGCGCACGGCCTAACCCTCGCGCCGGGAGGCACCCTCCGCGATTGGACGCCCGCGCAAGTCAGCGATGAGGAGCGCCAACTTGTGTCGTGCCCCGCGACCCCGGCGTTCGACCAGATCCACGAGCGCCTTCTGGACCAGGTGGCCACGCAGCATCCACCGTCGACGCGCGGAGCGCTCCGACCTGTTCCAGCCACGCTCGTGCGCAGCGAACGCGAGAGAGCGATAGAGCTCGACCTCCTCGCGGAATCGCGATGAGTCGAGGGTGTATGCCTCCGTCTGGTTGCCGACGTGCCGGCGATACTCGAAGAGCACCTCACGCACGCTCACCAAGGCGCGGTCCGCCAGAATCTGACGGGTGGTGAAATCGAGATCCTGCACCATGAGCCATCGAGGGTCGAAGGGGTCGGGCCCGACCACGGCCCGATTCAGGCACAGGGCCGGGCAGTAGATGTAGTTGTTGGCCAGGATCGCTGACAGCCCCGCGTCACCTGCGAG
Source organism: Nocardioides sp. InS609-2 (assembly GCF_023208195.1). NCBI lineage: Bacteria > Bacillati > Actinomycetota > Actinomycetes > Propionibacteriales > Nocardioidaceae > Nocardioides > Nocardioides sp. InS609-2. Next base: position 2,296,766 of record NZ_CP060034.1, read on the forward strand.
CGCGTAGTCGTGCCGCGGGCGGCGCGCAAGCTTCTTGGCCAGGTCCGCCGCACTTGTACCGGCGTCTCCCGCTGCCCCGATGACCCGCACGTCCGTGAAGTACGCGGCGGCACCCGGGTACCGCCGCGCGGCCTCCAGCACCCGCTCGGCGTACCTCGGCAGCAATCGATCGTCCTGGTGGAGCAGCGTGACCAAAGGGCTGCGGGCAAGGGAGAGACAGGCGTTCCAGTTCCTGGTCATGCCGACGTTCTGGGCGTGCCGCACGTAGCGCATCCTGGGGTCGTCATAGACGGAGATGAGATCGTCCGCCTGTTCAGGTCCTGCGTCGTCGACCACCACGAGCTCCCAGTCGTCCGCAGACTGCGCCCGGACACTCTCGATGGCCTCGACCAGGTAATCGCGGCCCCGGTAGTAGGGGATGGCGAACGTGATTGCTGGGGACAAGTCGGACCTTGAGGGGTGAAGGGGCGATTCGTAGGGTCGGGATGAACTGCATGGTGATCTGGCTAGCATCTGGGAAACGACCAGCGATGCGTTCGCAGTCACGATAGTCGGGGACGGCAGAGGGGTCGGCATGGACTGAGCCCGATCCGATTCTGGTGAGGTCGACAGCGGGTCGAGAGACCTCTCACCATTACCCTGTCTGCGCCCCAGCACACCACACAGAGGAACTCGCATGCCACGAACACGTCGACCGAGGGGGGTCCCCGCGTTCGCGCTCGGTGCGGCGCTGGTCGCGGCGTCCTTGCTCACGCTGTTCGCCTGGAGTTTCGCCTCACCACCGAGTTCGTCGCCAGACGACGACTACCATCTTCCGTCGATCTGGTGTGCCCAGGGGCCCACCGCCACCTGCGCTCCGGTCGCTGGAGACGCGGAGAGCCGGCTTGTCCCACTGCCGGTTCTGGCAGGCTCCTGCTACGCGCCCGACGCCGCCGCGAGCGCGAGCTGCCAGACGTCATTCGACGATGAACTCGTGGCAGAGGTCCCCACGTCACACGGCAACTGGAACGGCGGCTATCCGCCGGTCTTCTACATGGTCATGAATCTTTTCCTCACCCCTGACTACGAGGTCTCCGTTGTCCTGATGCGCTTGGTCAACTCGTTGGTGACGGTGGGAATGGTCGGTCTGGTAGGTCTGCTGGTGCCAGCCCGCCTTCGTGTGGTGGCGGTGGTCCCGATTGTCATCACGTCCGTCCCCCTTGGCCTCTCGCTCTTCGCCTCGACCAATCCGAGCAGCTGGGCCATCGTCAGTGCGGCCACGCTGTGGCTGACCCTCTACGCCTCGGTCGAGGTCACCGGCAGACGCCGAGCAATGCTTCTAGGTCTTGCTGTCCTGTCCGCGCTGCTCGGCTCTGGAGCCCGCAGCGACGCATGCCTCTTCTCGGTCGTGGCGGTGGCAGTCGCGTTCATCCTCCGGTTCACGGAGTTGCGCCACAACCGCGCCCTCGTCAGCGTGGGCCTGGCGTGCCTGGCGCTCTCGGGCTACTTCTTCCTGGGCACCGGGCAGGCCTCCACTGTGGTCAATGGCGTTGACACGCTTGATTCCTTGGCGGTCCCTTGGACTGATCTGGCTCTCCTGAATGCTCGCGAACTTCCCGTGCTGCTCTTTGGCGGCTTCGGATACGGGCCGATGGGCGCGACCGGCTGGCTGGACACAACTTTCCCCGCCGCCGTCGGCGCACTCGGGGTGAGCGTTTGGGCGGCTCTGGTCTTCGACTCCTTGGGCCATCTCACCCGCGCGAAGGCCATAGCGGTAGGTGCCGTTGCGACGGCCCTGGTGCTGTATCCACTGGTGGTTCTGGGGAGCACCGGGGTGGCAGTCGGCGGCGCCTTTCAGCCTCGCTACGCCCTGCCCCTGCTGGTCATTCTCACAGGGCTGTGCCTGCTTCGCCCGGTGACGGGACACTCGTGGCGGCTCACCAGGGCCCAGACCGGAATCCTGCTGGTGGCACTGGTCATCAGCCACACCTTGGCGCTTGCTCGCCAGATCCGCCGCTACGTGACCGGGCTCGATGTGACAGGGCTCAACCTGGACGCCGACCGCGAATGGTGGTGGTCCGGCGTCCCGTTGCCTGCGACCGGTGTGTGGCTCATTGGGTCCCTGGCGTTCTCCGCGGTGTGTGTATTGACGTTGTGGGCGTGGTACTCAGCGGACTGCGATCGACTCGAAGAGGCGGACGCCACGTCAGTAGCCGATCGGGATGACCTGGCACACGCGCACGATTCAACGGCGCAGTAGGCGGGCGACCCTGGCATGGAGTCGCCAGGTTCGCGACGACGTCACGGCCCTCAGCCGGCGACGCAGCGAGACAGTACGACGACGTTGCCGCTGTAGCCGTCGCTGAAGTTGGCGGACTCGTCGGGCCCTCGACCTGAGTCGCGTGACGGTGTTGGAGAGCTGCTGCTGCAGGCGCTCGACGTCCGCCTCTCGAGCGGCCAGGTCCTCGCGCAGCAGCTCCGCCTGCTCCCGCTCGTAGGCGAGCTCGCCATCCAGCCGAGCGTTCTCCCCGGTGGCATCAGCCAGATCGTGACGCAGCCGAACCTCCGCATCGGCCTCGGACCCATCGGTTTCCACCATGCTCTGCGCGAGCAGGCGGTGGGACTCCAGCAGGGCCAGCCGCTTCTCCAGCACCTCGGTGTGCAACGAGACGTACTGGGACTCGTAGCGGTGAACGACGTCGCGCCGCGTGAGGTCGTGGCGCTCGAGAAGGAGCGCCCATCCCGTCAGGAAGTCCACGCTCACGTCGGTGCGCCGGAAGAACCCCCGTTCGGCGAAGGATGCCGCCCAGTCGGGTGTTGGCCGCACATTGACGTGACTGGGCTCTTCGAAGTCTGTGGGAGTCGATGAGAATAGGATGAGGTCCGTGGCGGCACACATGCTGTCGATGGCGAGCTCGGCATCGGTCGGCGACATGTGCTCCAGGACTTCGACGCACGTGACGAGGTCGAATCGCCCCTCGATCGGCGCCGTGGCTGAGGCGACGTACAACTTCGCGCGCACGTCGGGGTGGGCCGACTCGATCGCGTGCGCGGAGTGGTCGAACCCGGAGGCGTCAGCTCCGACCGTTGCGAATGCCTGGACCAGCAGCCCCTTGGCACACCCGACGTCCAGGACGTTGGTAGCGCTTGTCAGCGCCACCAACCGTGTCGCAGCGCGGGTGAAGAAGCTACGCCAGGACTCCGAGGACCAGTCATACTCGTCTCCCCCCAAGTGGCTGGCGTAGTAGGCGCCCATGTAGTCGTCGGCACGTGTCCCAATGCTCTCGGGATGTTGCGGCAGGGGGGTCATCGGCGTCCCTTTCCGACCTCTGCCAGACCGGTGGTCGTCAGCGCCTCGACGATGGTCTGGACTTGACGGTCCCAGCCGTAACGCTGATAGACCTCGTCGGCCGACTCTTCGGCCCGCTGTTGGTAGCCGGCGGTGTCTCGGGCCAGGTCGACGGACTCGCGCAGCGCATCGTCCCACTCGTGTGCCCGGACGACCCGGCCGGTCCGACCGTCGGCGATCGCTCCGGTGAACGCGGGCGTCGAGCTGGCGATGGTCCAGCTGCCGACGGCCGCCGACTCGAAGTACTTCAGCTCCGACTTGCACGCGGTGAACGCGTGGTGCTGCAACGGCGCCAGGTTGACCTCGACGCCCGCGATAGCCCGCTGAAGGGCCACGTAGTCCATGAAGGGCATCACGTCGACCCGCTCGCTGGGCAGATCGGCCAGCTCGCCGAGCACGTCCAGCCGACCCACAACGCGCAGCCGGACCTCCGGGTCGTCGACCAGCAGACGGTGCAGCGCCGGAGACACCACGGCAAAGTCCCGCGCGTGCGTCGGGGTGCCGCTGAAGTAGCCCACGGTGACGGCACCGTCGCGCTTCCAGCCGCTGTCACGCTTGGCGTCGAGCAGCTCCCGCGAGTAGCGCTCCTGGTCGCGGTTGAGGAAGTTGGGGATCAGCGCCACCCGACCTTCGTCGAAGTACGGCGCCATGCGCTCTTGGAGCGGTACGCCCGTCGTCAGGCCCGCATCGCAGCGGCTTACGGTCTGCTGGAGCTGCCCCATGTAGGCCAGCCACAGGGACCAGTTGCGGAAGTCCTCCCCGTCGACACCGATAGCGTCCATGACGAACGGCGCGAACTTGGGGTCGAACACGAGGTCGTCGCTGTCGAAGATCAAGGGGACCCGACAGTGCCTGGCGCGGTCCATCAGTCGCAGCAGGGGTCCACTGCATGGGTAGCGAACGATCACGACGGCGTCGAGTCGCTCGATGAGGTGGTGCATGGAGTCGAGCTCGAGCTCGCTGAACCAGCCCGCCCCGATGTCGCAGTCGGGGTCGTTGTTGAGCGCATCGACGATGTTGGAAACGCGGTAGCGAAACGTGCTGGTGTCCGGCGACCGGTAGATCCAAGCGACGCGACGAGGCCGGCGCATCATCCAGCCGACCCGCTCGCTCATCGAGTGCGACCAAAGCGCAGGAGCGGGCGGAGGGAGTTCGGGAAGATCAGTGAACATGGCCGCCGACGCCGAGTCGGCCTCGAAGGCGATCGTCGAGTTCAGCAAGAACCGCACCCATGGCCGCCGTCCAGTCGCGGCCGATCGAGTCCCGCTCGCGGTTGGCCGCGCGCTGATTGTCGTCCAGGCCCAGCGCCACCGCCCGCGCCACTCCCTCGACGAGCGTCTCCAGCCCGAGGTCGGCGACGAGGATGTTCTCCGAGACGTCCGACAGGTCCTCCTTGCCGGGGTGCCGATTGGTCAGCACGGCGGCGCCGGCGGCGGCCAGGTCGAGCGGCGGGTACGACGGGTGGGGGGTGTCCATCAGCACGAGCGCGGCATCCATGGAGCCGACGAGCGCCTGATAGGCCGCCCAGCTCAGCCCCTCATGCAGCTCTGGACGCACCCCGCGGGGCAGAGAGAGGTCAGGTGTGGCTCTGCCGACGAAGTGCAGCTCCCACTCGTCGGGGTCGAGGACGTTCTCCTCGATCGCGCGGGACAGCGCCAGACCGCCGCGCCAGAAGAGATTGCGGGAGTTCTGTGGGCGTGAGTAGAAGAAGAAGCGTCGCTTGCCCTCCCGTGCCGGAGGCTGCGCCGACGCCGCGTGCGCTGGAAAGGCCGGCTCGAACGACACCCCGTCCCGGTCCAGGCGCGGGAAGTCGCCGACCATGTGGTCCATCAGTCGTTGCGTGTTGACGACGGTCGTCAGGCCCGGGTCGTCGAGGGTCTCCGTGCAGAGCAGCCGCTCGTCCCCGAAGGGGTAGAACATGCGCTCGTCCTCCTGGAGAAGGTAGACGATCTCGTCCTTCGACAGCGTGCTGTCGAGCGCGGCGCGGGTGCTCCACCACGAGGTCGTCAGCACGAGTTCGCGCTCGCCCATCAGCAGCGGCTGCTTCGGCCCGGTGAGGGGTAGGTGAGCGATCTCGACATCGCCGAGGAGCGTGATCCCGGCGGCACGCTCCAGCGACGCGATCACGCCGGGGTCAGGCGAGTCGTGCCGGGTGACCAGTCGCAACGACGCGTCATACCGGTTGGCGAGGAGCATGCCCAAGATGAGCGCGGTGCCGACACCACCGAAGAGGCTGGAGGCCGCCACGCTGTCGGTCAGCACCGTGACCCGGGGTCCGACGCCGGTGACGCGCAGCACCGGGAAGGCGCCAATGTCGCTCCAGCGCTCGTCGTACAGGGTGCGGAACTCGGGATACAGGGGCCGGCCACCCGTGGTCGACCGTCCCTCGGCACGACCGTGGCGCAGGTAGTGGATGAGCGGGTTCAACCCCGTCGTGATGATGTCGGGGTGCTGTCGCACGTAATCGGAGGTCGAGAATCCCTCGCCCGGGTCGAAACCCTCGTCGGCGCCGTGCGCAAGGAAGTGGTGCAGCGGCTCGACGTCGTCGGGCACGTCGGGGCGGAAGTGGCGGTAGTAGGCGTCGTCGAAGAGTCCGGACTCCCGGATGATCCGGACGTCGTCGAGGAAGGGATTCAGCAGGCGCCCTTCGGCCTCCCCCTCCCGCAGGAAATGAACCAGCGGGTTCCAGCCAGTGGCCTGGACGTCGGGGTAACGCTTCCAGTAGGCGGTCGTCGAGAACTCGGCCGACGGGTCGCGTCCCTCACGGGCTCCCGACTGCAGGTAGTGCCCGGTGGGGTCGATGCCGGCGGCTGCCACGTCGGGGTAGGTGGCGAGGTAGAACTCCTCGTCGAACAGCTCGGATGCGGCGAGCAGCTCGCGGTCCGTCATGGCATCCCGGCGGGGATCCTGCTGAGGCATGTGGGCTCCGGAAGAGTGCGGGCATGGCAACGCCGTGGCCGGCTCCGGGGAGTCGTGCGCACGGCACCCAACCACTGTATGCCACCGCGGTTGCGGCCCTCCAAGTCCGATTCGTCAGGTGACCGTCGTCAGCAGCTGCGTGGCGCGCGTGAGTGCGACGTACAGGGTGGCGCGCCCGGTCGCGGACTCTGCCTCGATCTCCGCAGGCCGCACGACCACGATGCCGTCGAACTCGAGTCCCTTCGTGTCGACGCCGGTCAGCACGACGATGCGGTCGTCGCCGCTGGGCGTGACCGACGAGTCGACCGCGGCACGAGCACCGGCCGCGTCGTCGGCGAACTCGGACCAGCCGGCCAGCCAGGCGTTGACCTCGCTGCGCCGGGCGACGGGTACGACGACCGCGACGGTGCCGGCGACCCGGCCCGCGACGTCGGCCACTGCCTCGCGAGCGACCCCTTCGAGGTCGTCGGCACCGGACACCTCGCGTGGCGCCACCCCGGTCGAGCGGACCGCGGTCGGCAGGTCGGCGTCGAGCCCGACTCGACGGGCGTACGCCGCGGCGTACTCGTAGATCTCGGCGGAGTTGCGGTAGTTGGTGGAGAGGTGGAACTCGTGGAGCGCCTTGCCCTCGAGCGCCTCGGCGCGGGCCTGTGCGGACTCCTCGGGCACCGGCCACGACGACTGCGCGGGGTCGCCGACGATGGTCCAGCTGGCGCCGCGGCCGCGACGGCCGAGCATCCGCCACTGCATCGGCGTGAGGTCCTGCGCCTCGTCGATGAGCACGTGGGCGTAGCCGTCGTCCTCGATGCGGTGGGTGGGCGGAGCCCACGACCGGCCGCTCGGGGCGTACTCGCGGTCGGCTGCCGTGGTGAGCTCCTGCAGGTCGACGCCACCCTGGGCTGCGGTGAGGGTGTCCTCGTCCTCGTTCTGCTGCTGGGGCACGTCGCCGATGGCGTAGCGCAGCTCGTCGAGCAACGGCACGTCCTCGACGCTGAGGCCATCAGTCGCCCACGACTTCGAGAGCAAGCGCTGGTCCTCGTCGCTGACGACGCCGTCGCCGACGCGCGCCAGGACCTCGGGGTCGCGGAGCCAGCCGAGCACCGTCATCGCATCGAGCGGCGGCCACCAGGAGACGGCGAAGTCGACGAACGCCTGGTTGGAGAGCATCTCGTCGTCGAAGTACTCGCGACCGCGCTCACGCCCGCGCTCGCCGCGCACCTGGCGCCACATCGCGTCGAGGAGGCTGGGCGCCACGCGGGAGAGCTGGCGGTTGCGCCGGCCCTGCGTCATCAGCTTGCGACGGACCCGGCCGAGGCTGGCCTGGTCGAGCCTGATGCGGTCGTCGCGCCAGAACACCGAGAACTCGCGCGGGCTGTTGGGGGCCTGTTGCCGCGCCGTACGACGCAGCAGCTCGGCCATGCGAGCGGAGCCCTTGACGTCGGCGACGGCCGGCTCGTCGTGGCGGGTGGCGCGCACGCCGTTGACGACCTCGCCGAGGCTGCGCAGTGCTACGGCGGTCTCGCCGAGGCTGGGCAGCACCCGCTCGATGTAGCGCATGAAGACGCCGCTGGGGCCGACGACGAGCACGCCGCCGCCTTCGTAGCGGCGCCGGTCGGAGTAGAGGAGGTACGCCGCCCGGTGCAGCGCGACGACTGTCTTGCCGGTGCCGGGACCACCGGAGATCGAGGTCACGCCCCGGCCCGGTGCGCGGATCGCCTTGTCCTGCTCGGCCTGGATGGTGGCCACGATGGAGTGCATCGAGCGGTCGCGAGCCCGGGAGAGCTGGGCCATCAGCGCGCCCTCGCCGACCACGGGCAGGTCGGCGGCGGCGGGGTGCTCGGCGTCGAGCAGCTCGTCCTCGACCCCGACGACGGTGCGGTGGTCGGACCGCAGCACGCGGCGTCGGACGACTTGCTGCGGCTCGGCGGCGGTGGCCTGGTAGAACACCGCGGCGGCCGGGGCGCGCCAGTCGATCAGGATCGAGTCGCGCTGGTCGTCGCGCAGCCCGATGCGGCCGATGTAGCGGGGCTCGGGGTCGAAACCCGGGTCGAGGTCGAGGCGGCCGAAGACCAGCCCCTCGTGGGCGGCGTCGAGCTGGGCGATCCGGCGCGCAGCCTGGAACACCATCGCGTCGCGCTCGACGAGCCCGCCCTCGTGCCCGAGGTGGGCGCGACCGTGACCCTCCGTCGCGAGCTGGGCAGCCGCGACGGCGGAGCGCTCCAGCTGGACGTAGACCCGGTCGACGAATGCCTGTTCGGCAGCGATCTCACGCTGCTCGAGCTGATCGGCCAACTCCGCTTCCCCCAACACTTGACGAGAACTGGCAAGAGAAGAACTCTACCCGTCACGGCTTTCGTCTATCGCTTCCGGGACAAGAACGCCGTCATCGCCTCGCGAGCCTCGTCGGACGCGAACAGCCTGGCGCTGAGTGTGGCCATCTCGGCGCCCCGCTCGTCGATGCGGGCGACGAGGTCGGCGTTGAGGATGCGCTTGGACTCGCGCAGCCCCTGCGCCGCCCCAGTGGCGAGGCTCTCGCAGACCCGGTCGACCTCAGCTTCGAGGTCGTCGGCAGGCACGGCCTTCGTGACCAGCCCGTACACCGCGGCCTCGGTGCCGCTGAAGATCTCACCGCCCAGCGTGGTCAGCGCGGCGGCCCGCGGGTGCATGCGGTGGTGCACGGTCAGGCTGATGATCGCGGCGGCCAGCCCGAGCTTGACCTCGGTGAGCGCGAACGTCGCCTCCTCGGCGCTGATCGCGATGTCGGCGGCCGCGACGATGCCGATGCCGCCGGCGCGGACCGCGCCCAGGTTGGCCGTGACGACCGGCTTGTCCATGGTGACGACGAGCCGCTGGAGCTCGACGATGCGCCGCGCCCCTTCCTCCATGCCGTCGGCGGTCGCCTCCGACAGGTCGGCGCCCGAGCAGAACACCTTCCCGCCGCTGCGGACCAGCACCACCCGCACCTCGTCGTCCGCGGCCGCCTGCTCGAGGAAGCCGAAGAGCTCGCTCACCAGCTGCCGCGACAACGCGTTGCGGTTGTGCGGGGAGTCGAGGGTGATCGTGGCGCGGGGCCCGGTGACGTCGTACTGCACGAGCGCGGTCATGGTGGCCATCTTGTCAGCCCCGCCACACCCATGTAACGCGGAGTTAAGTCAACTGGGACCCCCGCAGACCGGGCGCCCAGTCGTCCTAACTCCGCGTTACATGGAAGCTTGACGGACCGATAGGCATCCACAGGAAGCCCGATCCGGCCGTCGTCCACAGGGACCGTCCGTCTCCCAGCAGCGGGTCCGCCGTACGACGCAGGGTGAGGCATGCGCCTCGACATGTTGCCGGCCGTGCTGCCCGGCCATCACGGACTCATCACGCATACCGCCGCGATGTCGGCTGGGCTCGATCCAGCCGACGTGAATGCGCTGGTGCGCAGTGGCGAGTGGGTGCGCGTACGCCGCGGCGTCTATGCCAGGGCTGCCGACTGGTCCACCCTGCGCCACCGCAGCGACCGTTGCCGCCAGCTCTCCCGGGCGGCGAGCCTCAACATGTGGACCGACCATGTCCTCTCGCACGAGTCGGCCGCACTCGAACACGGGATGCCGGTGCTGCTGCGCGAGCCATTCCTGCCGCACGTCACCCGGCCCGGTGTCCTGGGTAGCCGGCGCCGCAACGGCGTCGTGCACCACAAGGCCGTCTTCCATGACAACCAGGTGGTCGAGCGCAACGGGTTCGCGGTGCTCGACCCGGCTCGTACGGCGGCCGACGTCGCCCGCTACTCCGGCGTGCGCGCGGGCTTGGTGGCATGCGACGCGGCGCTCCGGCTCGGCGCCAGCCACGCCGACCTGCGCCGGGCGATCGAGCCGATGACCTGCTGGCCAGGCGTCAGGACCGCGCGACACGCGATCGGTCTGGCGGACGCCAAGGCCGACGGCGCGGGCGAGTCCCTGGTGCGGCTGATGGTCCACGAGCTCGGCCAAGGCAGACCGCAAGCCCAGTTCGGCCTCACCGGCAGCGCCCGCACGGTCTTCTGCGACGTGAGGCTCGGTCGCCACATCTTCGAGTTCGACGGTCAGGTGAAGTACGAACCGCCCGAGCGCGGTGGCCTGGCCGACGACGACGCGTCGGGCGTGGTCTGGCAGGAGAAGCTGCGTCAGGACTGGATCGCAGCCCACCGGCTCGGCGTCTCGCGCGTCGTCTGGTCGGAGCTGATGCCGCCGCGCTGGGACGCCACGAGGGCCCGGCTCGCACGTGAGTACGCCGCCACGTGCCGCCTGTTCGGCACCGACATCTCCGACCTCGCGGCGTACCGCGTCGCCGGCTGACCCAACACTCCTTGGCGTTGTTCGGGCTGCCGCCGAAATTTCATGTAACGCGGAGTTAGGGCGACTGGGATACCCGCAGACCGGGCGCCCAGACGCCCTAACTCCGCGTTACAAGCCGCAATCCGAGAGGCCCTCCGCGACGAACAACCTGCATGGCCGATCGACTGCGCACCGCCCTGAGAACGGGCATCCCTGGCGCCGCTGGTGGCGTCCTCGCCACGCTGGCCGGGCTGGCAGCCGCGCACCTCACCGCGGCCCTCACCGACCCGGCGACGAGCCCGGTGGTCTCCATCGGGTCCACCGTCATCGACCTGACGCCGACCCCGGTCAAGGAATGGGCGGTCAGCAACTTCGGCACCGCCGACAAGCCGATCCTGATCGGCTCGGTGTTCGCGGGCACCCTGGTTCTGGCCGGCATCGCCGGCATCCTCGCCCGCCGCAGGTTCCCGCTCGGCGCGGCGCTGCTCGTCGTACTCACCGCTCTCGCCGGCGCCGCTGCACTGGCCCGCCCGACCGCGACCATCACCGATGTCATCCCCGCCGTGGTCGCCGCGATCGTCGGAGTGCTGACGCTTGCGCTGATCTTCCGAACCAGGACTGCGTCCGCCGAGGCCAAGACCGGCCCGCGCCTCTCGCGCCGTGGCATTCTCGGCATGGCCGCGGTCGCGGTCGCGGTCGGTGTCATCGGCGGAGCAGGCGAGTGGATCACCCGCGCGCGCAGCAGGATCGGCGACATCAAGCTGCCCCTGGCGGCAAAGAGGGCCAAGGCGCTGCCCGTTGGCCTCGAGGACCAGTACGCCGAGATCACCCCGCTGAGCACCTCGAACAGCAAGTTCTACCGCGTCGACACCCGGCTCACCGTGCCGATCGTCGACGTCGACTCCTGGTCGCTCACTATCGACGGTGACGTCGACAAGGAGCTCACGTTCAGCTTCGACGACCTGATGAAGATGTCGCTCGAGGAGCACGACATCACCATGACGTGCGTCAGCAACGACGTCGGCGGCAAGTACATCGGCGCCGCGCGCTGGCTGGGCGTCCCGATCACCACGCTGCTCGACCAGGCGGGTGTCGGAAGCAAGGCCGACCAGATCCTCTCGACCGATGTCGACGGCTTCACCATCTCCACGCCGCTCGAGCTGGCCACCGACGGCCGCAACATGATGGTCGTCATCGGCATGAACGGCGAGCCGCTCCCCCGCGAGCACGGCCTCCCGTGCCGGCTGATCACCCCCGGCATCTACGGCTTCGTCGGCGCCACCAAGTGGCTCACCAAGCTCACGCTGACGACGTACGCCGAGCAGACGGCGTACTGGACCGAGCGTGACTGGGCCACCGACGCACCGATCAAGGTGTCCAGCCGCATCGACACCCCCAAGCCGCTGGCGCGCCTCAAGCCCGGCAAGACGGCGATCGGTGGCGTGGCGTGGGCGCAAACGCGTGGCATCAAGACCGTCGAGGTCCGCATCGACGGCGGCGCCTGGCAGCCGGCCGAGCTCGGCCCGGAGGTCAACCTCGACTACTGGCGCCAATGGTACCTGCCGTGGGACGCCCCCAATGGCACGCACATGCTCTCGGTCCGCGCGACCACCCAGGACGGCGAGGTCCAGACGGCTGCCCGGGCGACGCCGTTCCCCTCGGGAGCCAGCGGCATCCAGGAGGTCACGATCTTCGTCGAGTAGATCCAATCCGTTACGAAGACTGCACCGAATCCCTGTCGTCACCGCAGCAAGGCACAACTCATCGAAAGGTTTCATCATGAAGCGCACCACTCTCCGTACGGGTGGCTCCCTCGCCACCCTCGCTCTGACCCTGTCGCTGGGCCTCAGCGCCTGCGGCGGCGACGACACCGCTGCCGACTCCGGCACCGACGCCGAGAGCTCGGCCCCGGCCGAGCCGACGCCCGAGGAGCCCTCGAGCGAGCCCGCAGCAGAAGGCGCTGCTGCTCAGGTCTTCGGTGAAGGCTGCGCAGCCGTTCCCCCCGACGGTGACGGTTCGTTCGATGGCATGGCCACCGAGCCTGTCGCCAACGCGGCCTCGGCCAACCCGCTCCTCAAGACGCTCGTCGCGGCCGTCACCAAGGCCGGCCTCGTCGACACCCTGAACTCGGCCGAGGACATCACCGTCTTCGCTCCGACCGACGACGCCTTCGCCAAGCTCCCGAAGAAGGACCTGAAGGCCGTGCTGGCGGACAAGGCCCTGCTCACGCAGATCCTGACCCACCACGTCGTCGGTGGCGCGCTCACCCCGGAGACCCTGGCCGGCGACCACGACACCCTCAACAAGGACACCGTCACGGTTGAAGGCAGCGGCGACGCGTTCACCGTCGACGCTGGCGGCGGCAACATGGCCAACGTCATCTGCGGCAACGTCCCGACTGCGAACGCCACGGTGTACATCGTCGACTCCGTGCTCATGCCTTCCTGATCCTTCAGGCAGAATGACTCGCATGTCTGGTCTCGCGTCCGTGCCCTCCGGTGGCACGTCATCGGACGGCACGGACGCGCCAGACCTCGGCGAGCTGCTGCGCCGCTCCTCTCGCGGGGACCAAGCAGCGTTCGCAGAGCTGTACGACGCCACCTCGGCCCGGGTCTACGGACTCGTGCTCCGGGTGGTCCGCGATCCGGCTCAGGCCCAGGAAGTCACGCAAGAAGTCTTCCTCGAGACCTGGCGCACGGCCTCCCGGTTCGACGCCGCGAGGGGCAGCGCGATCTCGTGGCTCCTCACGATCTCTCACCGCAAGGGAGTCGATCGGGTCAGGTCCGCAGAAGCCGCAAGTCGCAGAGACACCTCGTACCACCAGACCAACCACACTGTCGCCCACGACACCACCGCCGAGTCGGCGGCGGCAGTGATCGAAGGCCAGCGCGTCAGGCAGGCCATGGCCGACCTGACAACAGCACAGCGCACCGCCATCGAGCTTGCCTACTTCGGCGGATACACACACACGGAGGTGGCCACGATGCTCGATCTGCCTGTGGGCACCGCCAAGACCCGCATCCGAGACGGACTCATCCGGCTGCGCGACACCATGGGAGTGGGACATGAGTGACATCCACGCCCTCGTGGGCGCCTACGCCGTCGACGCAGTCGATGACCTGGAGCGGGCTCGCTTCGAGGAGCACCTCACCGCCTGCGATGACTGTCGCGCCGAGGTCGACGGCCTCCGTGCCACCGCCTCCATGCTCGCGTCCGCGACCCCCGTCGTCCCGCCCGCGTCACTGCGCGACTTCGTGCTGTCCGACATCGCGACCGTGCGGCCGCTGCCGCCCCTCGTCTCCACCTCGCACGAACGACGTCGGCGGTGGGCTCCCTTTCTGGCGGCCGCCGCGGCGGTCGTGATCGTCGCCGGTGTCGGCGCGACGTGGCAGCCCTGGAACGACCCCGCCGACAACCCGTCGGTGACCCTGAGTGCGGCCGACCGGGTGCTCCAGGCGCCCGACGCCGAGCAGGTCTCCCTCAAGATCGACCAGGCCAAGGCCACCGTCGTCCGCTCCAAGAGCCAGGGCCGCGCGGTCGTGGTCACCCAGGGCATGGCAGCGCCGCCGACCGGCAAGGTCTACGAGCTGTGGCTCCGCAACGACAAGGGCCGGCTCTTCCCGGCCGGGCTGATGCCCCCGGGCAGCGACAACACGGTGGTCCTCGAGGGTGACGCCACCCAGGCGACCGGTGTCGGCATCACGCTCGAGCCGGCTGGCGGCTCCAAGGTGCCGACCCAGCCCGCGCTCGCCATGTTCGAGTTCAGCGAGACCTCGGCGTGAACACCGCCCCATCCCGGCGCCGCGTAGCGGTCGTCGGGTCCGGAGTTGCGGGCTTGCTGGCCGCGCACGTCGCGTCGCGTACGGCTGAGGTCACGCTCTACGAGGCCGATGAGCGGATCGGTGGCCACGCCGACACCCACGACGTGGACGGTCTCTCGATCGACACGGGCTTCATCGTGCACAACGAGCGCACCTACCCCACGCTGCTCCGTCTCTTCCGCGAGCTCGGCGTCGCCACCCAGCCGTCGGAGATGTCGCTGTCGGTCGGTGACGACGCGACCGGCCTCGAATGGGCCGGCGCGCTCGGTCGTCGTGGGTTGTTCCCGAGCGCCGCAAACCTACGCCGGCCGTCGTACCTGCGCATGCTCACCGAGATTCCCCGGTTCCACCGCCGGGCGAAGTCTCTGCTCGCCGCCGACGGGGCTGGTGGCGAGCAGACCCTCGGGGCGTTCCTCGACGACGGCTGCTTCTCGCCGTACTTCCGCCGCCACTTCATGGAGCCGGTCGTCGCCGCCGTGTGGTCGTGCGACCCCGACGTCGCACTCGACTACCCAGCTCGCTACTTCTTCACGTTCCTCGAGCACCACGGCATGCTCGGCGTCTTCGGGTCGCCGACCTGGCGCACCGTCACCGGCGGCTCTCGCGCGTACGTCGACAAGGTCGTCGCCGGGCTGACCGACGTCCGCCCCGGCACCAAGATCACCTCGGTCGCCGAGACCGCCACGGGTGTCGAGGTGGTCGACGGCAACGGCGAGCTCACGACGTACGACGCGTGCGTGATCGCCACCCATCCCGACCAGGCGCTGGCGATGCTGGCCGACCCGACCGCCGAGCAACGCGACGTGCTCGGGGCGCTGCCCTACAGCGCCAACACCGCGCTGCTGCACACCGACCAGTCGCTGCTCCCCCGTGCCGAGGGTGCGCGCGCGTCGTGGAACTTCCGCCGGCCGACCACGTCGAACGGCCTCGTGACGGTGACCTACGACCTGACCCGCCTGCAGCGGCTCGCGACCGACACCCACTACCTCGTCACGCTCGGTGGGGACGACCTGGTCGACCCCGAGACCGTGATCGCCCGGCGCGAGTACTCCCACCCGCTCTACACCCCGACCTCGGTGGCCGCGCGCGAGCGACTGCCCGAGATCGCCACCGACCGGCTGGCCTTCGCCGGCGCCTACCACGGCTGGGGATTCCACGAGGACGGCGCGCGATCCGGCCTGGCTGCGGCCGAGCGCCTCGGCTTCAGCTGGGGGGACGAGCCCACTCCCCCGGTGGGCAACGCGGTCTACGCGACCACGATCACCCACACCCGTCGCAAGCCGTGGAAGCGCGTCTTCACCAACCGCTCGCACATGTGGCTGGTCGACCTCGACGCGCTGCCCGACCACGGTGTCCTGGCGCGGTTCGAGGCGCGCGACCACCTCGGCGAGCCCGACCTGTCGATCCGTGCCAACGTCGAGCGGCTGCTCGAACGCGAAGGCATCGACGCCACCGGCGGCCGGATCCTGATGGCCGCGCTGCCGCGAGCGTTCGGCTACTGCTTCAACCCGATCTCCGTCCACTGGTGCCACGGCGCCGACGGCAAGCCGCTGGCCACCGTCGTCGAGGTGCACAACACCTACGGCGACCGGCACGCGTACGTCGTCCACCCGGACGCCCACGGTCGCGCCACCACCGACAAGCAGATGTACGTCTCGCCGTTCCACGGCACCGACGGCCACTACGAGCTCGCCGTGCCGCTGCCCGGCGAGCGGCTGAACATCTCGGTCACGCTGCACTCAGACTCCGGCCCTGAAGGCGATGCCGTGTTCAGCGCGCGCCTCGACGGACGTCGTACTCACACCAGGCCGTGGCGGGCGGCCTCGGCCGCGCTCACCGGGTCGGCGCTGATCCGGGCCCACGGCATCGTGCTCTGGGCGCGACGCCTGCCCATCCGAACTCGCCCCGCACACCATCAAGAAGGAGTCACGCGATGACCCTGACTCCCGCTCGTCCCACCGCTCCACCCGCAGCCGACACCTGGCCCGGACTCACGCTGGTGCCGTCCGGCACCCGCAACGTCGTGGCCGCCCCCGTCGCCCGCGCGCTGTTCACTGCCGCCGTCAAGCGCCTCGACGTCACGGTGCACATCGGCGACGGTGGCCCCGCGCTCGGTCGCGGCGGCCCCGAGATGACCGTGCACCGCCCCGACGAGATGTTCGCGCGCATCGGGCGCGACGGACTCATCGGCTTCGGCGAGGCCTTCCTCACCGGCGCCTGGGACGCACCCGACCTGGCTGGCTTCCTGACGGTGCTCGCGGAGCGGATGGCCACGCTCGTGCCCGAGCCGCTGCAGAAGCTGCGCAAGCTCGTCAGCCTGCGCCCACCCTCGAAGCACCGCCCGACCGAGGACAACTCGCAGGACAACATCGCGCACCACTACGACCTTTCCAACGAGCTGTTCGCGCTCTTCTTGGACCCGACGATGAGCTACTCGTCCGGCCTGTTCGAGCCCGGTCTACGGGCACCCCTCGACCTCGCCGAGGCGCAGGAACGCAAGATCGAGCGGTTGCTCGACTGCACCGGCGTCACCGCGGGCAGCAGGGTCCTCGAGATCGGCACCGGCTGGGGCGAGCTCGCGATCCGCGCGGCCCGCCGGGGCGCGCACGTCACCTCGATCACGCTGTCGGTGGAGCAGCAGCAGCTTGCCCGCGACCGCGTCACCGCAGCCGGTTTCAGCGACCAGGTCTCGGTGGAGCTACGTGACTACCGCACCCTGGGCCAGAGCCCCGAGCAGTTCGACGCGGTGGTCTCGGTGGAGATGATCGAGGCCGTCGGCGCGGAGTTCTGGCCGTCGTACTTCTCCACCATCGACCAGGTGCTCGCGCCCGGCGGACGGGTCGGGATCCAGGCGATCACGATGCCCCACGACCGGATGCTGGCCACCCAGGGCTCCTACACGTGGATCAACAAGTACATCTTCCCTGGCGGGTTCCTCCCTTCTGTCGATGCGATCGAGGACGTCACCCGCACGCACACCTCGCTGCGGGTCACCGACCGGCTGTCCTTCGGGAAGCACTATGCCGAGACCCTCCGACAGTGGGACGACAGCTTCATGGGGGCTGTGGAGAAGGTGCACGCGCTCGGCTTCGACGAGACGTTCGTCCGGATGTGGCACTTCTACCTCGAGTACTCCCGCGCCGGGTTCGCCTCGGGCTACCTCGACGTGGCCCAGCTGATCCTCACCCGACCCGAGGAGCAGTCGTGACGCTCACCGGCCAGACGACCTCGACCCACCGCGCAGGCGGCGGCGTCGCGCAGCGGCTCGCCGACGCGCTCGCGCCCTTCGTCGGCAGCGACCTGCCGGTCCGGCTGGAGGCCTGGGACGGCTCGGCCGCCGGCCCGGTCGACGCACCCGTGGTGCGGCTGCGCTCCCGCGACGCCGTACGACGTCTCCTGTGGCACCCGGGCGAGCTCGGTGCCGCGCAGGCCTACGTCAGCGGCGAGATCGACGTCGCTGAAGAAGATGGCTGGGACCTGGACGCGGCGCTGACCCACGTGTGGGACGTCATCGCCGAGCGCGACCTCAGCGGCATCCGCCCCACGCCGTCCACCCTTGCTGCCGCGGCCCGCGCGGCGTACGGCGTCGGCGCACTCGGCCGGCCCCCGGCACCGCCGGCCAGCCAGGCACGGGTGCGGGGCCGGTTGCACAGCAAGCTGCGCGACCGGGCGGCGATCAGCCACCACTACGACTTCTCCAACGAGTTCTACGCCGCCATCCTCGACGAGCAGATGGCCTACTCGTGTGCCTACTTCACCTCCGACGAGGCGTCGTACACACTTCAGGACGCGCAGCGCGACAAGCTCGACCTGGTCTGCCGAAAGATCGGTCTCGAAGCCGGCATGACGCTCCTCGACGTCGGCTGCGGCTGGGGCTCACTCTCTCTGCACGCCGCCGAGCACTTCGGCGCAAAGGTCACCGGCGTCACGATCGCCAAGGAGCAGAAGGCGTTCATCGACGCCCGCATCGCCGAGCGCGGGCTGGGCGACCGGGTCGAGATTCGGCTGCAGGACTACCGCGACGTGCCGGGCACGTTCGACGCCGTCGCCTCGCTCGAGATGGGCGAGCACGTCGGCGAGGCCAACTATCCGACCTACGCGTCGGTGCTGCACGACCGCGTCAAGCCCGGCGGTCGCGTGCTGATCCAGCAGATGTCGCGGCACGGAAGGGGTGGCGGCCGCTACCCCGGTGGTGGTCCGTTCATCGAGAGCTTCATCGCCCCCGACATGCATATGCGACCGGTCGGCGAGACCGTGGCGTTCCTCGAGGCCGGTGGCCTCGAGGTGCGCGACGTGCACGCGCTGCGCGAGCACTACGTCGCCACGGTCGCGGGCTGGCTGGAGCGCTTCGAGGCCGCCGCGC
The DNA here is from genome assembly GCF_023208195.1 of Nocardioides sp. InS609-2. NCBI lineage: Bacteria > Bacillati > Actinomycetota > Actinomycetes > Propionibacteriales > Nocardioidaceae > Nocardioides > Nocardioides sp. InS609-2. The sequence goes on from NZ_CP060034.1 coordinate 2,315,492, forward strand.
CCCGGCTGACCGCGATGGTCGGCGAGGAGCAGGTGCGCGTCTGGCGGCTCTACCTCGTGGGTGGTGCCATGGCGTTCCGCGACGGCCGCATGGGCGTCGACCAGATCCTGATGGTCCGCCCCGGCGCCGCGCACACGCTCGCGCCGGTGCGCACGCGGTGAGTGTCGTCTGGACCCTGCTGGCCGGTCTGCTGACCGCCGCCCTCGTCATGGTGCTCGCCGCCCTCGCCGCGAAGGCTCAGGGCCGGGTCGCGGTCGTGGATGTCGCGTGGGGCGCGGGTTTCGTGCTCGTCGCCCTCGTCACGGGCGTCGTCGGCCAGCTGCTCGACTCGGGTGACACCGGACGCCGCTGGCTGCTCGTCGCGATGGTCGCCGCGTGGGGCCTGCGCCTGGCCTGGCACATCCGCAAGCGCGCCGTCGGTGAGGGCGAGGACCCCCGCTACGAGAAGCTGCTCGGCGGCTCGCTCGCCGAGGTCGGCATGGCCCTCGTCGTACGCAAGGTCTTCGTCGTGCAGGGCGTCGCGATGGCCCTCATCTCGGTGCCGGTCGCCATCGGTGCCGCCCTCGATGTCGAGTGGTCTCCGCTGGTGTGGGTCGGTGTCGCCGTCTGGGCGATCGGCCTGGTCTTCGAGTCAGTGGGCGACGCCCAGCTCGCGGGGTACAAGAAGGACCCCGACCGACCGCCCGTCATGGACCGCGGCCTGTGGGGCTGGACCCGTCACCCCAACTACTTCGGCGACGCGTGCGTGTGGTGGGGGCTGTGGCTCACCGGCGCGCTGGCTTCCGGCTTGCTGCCCGGCCTGCTCGCGGTGGTCTCGCCGCTCGCGATGACGTACTTCCTGATGTACGCCACCGGCGCGCGGCTGCTCGAGCGCTCGATGATGCAGCGTCCTGGCTATCCCGAGTACGCCGGGCGCACGTCGATGTTCTTCCCGCTGCCTCCGAGCAAGCGCTGACTTCTTCTACTGGCGCCGACCGCGGGACAGGCGCAGTCGACGCCCACGCTCGATGTCGTCACGCTCCTTGGCCGCGGTCTTCTCGGTCTTGCGCGTGTCGCGCGGAGGAAGCTGGATCGTCTCCTCGGCGGCGATGCCGGCCTGAAGCTGGCGACCACGCTCGAGCTCGGCGTCGAGCTCGGCACCGAAGAGCAGCGCGAGGTTGGTGATCCACAGCCACAGCAGGAACGCGATGACCCCGGCCAACGAGCCGTAGGTCTTGTCGTAGCTGGAGAAGTTCGCGACGTAGAAGCCGAACGCCGCGGACGCCACCACCCATACGAGGATGGCGACGAAGGCGCCGACGCTGATCCAGCGGAACTTCGGCTGCTGGACGTTGGGCGTCGCGTAGTAGAGCAGCGCGACGATGAGTACGACGACAGCCATCAGCACCGGCCACTTCGCGATGTTCCACACCGTCACGACGGTCGAGTCGAGTCCGATCGCGTTGCCCACCGCGTCGGCAGCCGGTCCGGTGACCACCAGCCCCAGCGCGACCACCGCGACCAGGAGCACGGTGACGAGGGTGACCAGGAGCATGGCCGGGCGAAGCTTCCAGATCGGCCGACCCTCGCCGACCTCGTAGATGCGGTTCATGCCGCGCCCGAACGCGCCGACGTACCCCGACGCCGACCAGAGCGCGGTCGCCAGGCCGATCACCAGCGCGAGACCGGCGCTCTGTGTGGTCGCGAGCTGGCTGAGCGTCGGCTCTAGGGTGTCCGCGGCCGAGGAGGCGCCGACGTCGCGCAGGATCTGCAGCAAGGTGTCGACCGTCTGCTGACCCTGTCCCACCAAGCCGACGAGCGAGAGCAACGCGATCGCTGCCGGGAACAGGGCGAGCACGGCGTAGTAGGTCAGCGCTGCCGCCAGGTCGGTGCACTGGTCGTCGGAGAACTCGCGCACCGTCTTGCGGAGCACGTAGACCCACGACGGCTTCTTCAGATCCGCGGGCGAGTCCGGCTTGTACGGCGCCTCCGGATCCGGGGCGGTGTGCTCCTTCTCCTCAGTGACGGTGGCGGCAGAGGTGGGCTGCTCCTCGCTCGGTGCCTCGTCGTGGGGCCGGCGCGAGCCGAACGGCAGCTTCATCGGCGCCTGCGCCACCAGACGACGAGGGCCACCAGGGCCACGGCTGCCACGGCTCCGGCGATGGCCGGCGGAGTCGGCCGGCCATCTGGGTCCGTGGCCTTGTCGCGCGCCACGTGCACGCGGCGCGCCGCGTCCTGCTTCGTCTGCTCGACCCGGCCCTTGACGCGTGACTTCACATCGAGGCGGCCCGTGAGCTCGTCGACCGTGGTGGCCAGCTGCTCACGCGTGCGGGCGATGTCGGCCTCGATCTCGTCGACACCGGGTGTCTGGTCTGTGGGCTGGCTCATCGCTTGCGGGCTCCCTTCACGGCTCGGACGTCCTTCTTGACGCTGTCGACCGTCTCGGTCGGCGTGACCGGAGCGGCCTCCTGCACCCGCTTCTTTCCCATCAGGGCGGTCACGCCGGCCACGGCGAACAGCACGACGGCGACGATGAGCGCCGCCAGCCACGCATCGAGCACGAGGGAGAGCGCCAGGATCACGGTCGCGATGAGTACGCCGAGGCCGTACAGCGCGATGACGCCGGCGCCGCCGAACAGGCCGGCGCCGATGCCGGCTGCCTTGGCCTTACCTGTCATCTCGACCTTGGCGAGCTGGAGCTCGCCGCGCACGAGCTCCGAGACCTCCTGGGACAGGCGGGAGACCAGCTGGCCGGTGGTGGCGTCGGACGCGTCGGGCACCGACGCGGTCGCCCGCGCGGCGCTGCTCGACGGTTCGATGGGTCCGCTGTCGATATCGGGTGTGTCGGTCATGTCGCCCGGTGCCCAAAACCTCGCGTCCTCATTCGCTGGCGACCGAACCGCCGGACGTCAGCGCACGTCAGGCGGAGTCGTCGTCCGGCTGCTGCTTCTTGCGGCGCTCGGCGTCGTAGCGGCGACGCTGCTCCTCGGCGCGCTCGCGCACCCCGCGCAGGAACTCCTCGTCCAAGCTGTCGTCGGTCGCGGCGAACCGGCCCGGCCGGTCGTACTCCGGGAAGGCCGGGCGACCGTGGTGACCGGCGGCCCGGCCCTCCGGACGGCCGGCGACCAGCCACGCGATCGAGCCGATGAACGGGAAGAACAGCACGATGAGCAGCCACCAGAGCTTCGGCAGGTTGCGTACCCGGCCGGTGTCGGTGCCGACGACGTCGATCAGGCAGAACAGCCAGAGGGCAAACCCGCCAAGGCTGATGAGCAGCTCGACCTTCAACATGGCGACAGTGTGTGGCATCGCGGGCCTGCGCCGCCGCGGTTTCGGTTAAGTGCGTGGTTGACTCGGCGACATGGACGCCGTCCGGGCAGCTTTCGCGGCCGTGCCACGCGTGAGCTTCCTGCCGCCGGCGGCGCGGCATCGCGTCGAGTACGACGGCCCGCTCGCGATCGGCTGCGGCCAGACCAACTCCCAGCCGCGCACCGTCGAGGCGATGGTGCGGCTGCTTGACGTGCAGCCCGGCCAGAGGGTGCTCGACGTGGGGTCCGGCTCGGGGTGGACCACCGCCCTGCTCGCGCATCTGGTCGGCCCCACCGGGTCGGTCATCGGCGTCGAGCTGGAGCCGACCCTCGTGACATTCGGAGCCGCCAACCTGGCCGCCACGGGTCAGCCGTGGGCGTCCATCTCGCCGGCTGCGCCGGGGGTCCTCGGCGTGCCGGACCGGGCGCCGTACGACCGGGTGCTGGTGTCGGCCGAGCCCGACTCGCTGCCGGACGAGCTCGTCGGCCAGCTCGCAGACGACGGAGTGCTGGTGATCCCGGTGGCCGGCGTGATGCTGCGCGTACGACGCGCCGGTCCTGACGTCGAGGTGAGCGAGCACGGGCGCTACCGGTTCGTGCCGCTGCGGTCGTCGTAGGCACCACGCGGCAACGATTGGGACTCGTTGTCGCGAGGTCGCTGGCAGGCAGGTCGACCGATGAGCACCATGTCGTCATGACGTGGACTCGCGGAGTGCCGGGACTCCTGGCGGTGGTGCTGCTCGCGGGGTGCGGCAGCGAGTCGCCGGCGCCACAGGCGCTGCCCGACCAGCCTCCGATCCCTGCCGGAATCGAGGCCGGTTGCCCGCCCGCGAACGCCCCACTGCGGTACGCCGACGGCCCCCTACCTGCCGGAGCCGTCAGCGTCCGGCTGTGTCCGGGCACGCTGATGGGTACGCGCGTCGGCTTCGTGCCACCGGTCGATGCGTTGACTGACGGGGTAGAGGACGTGGTCGACGTGGTCAACTCGCTGCCTGAGTGGGACCCCTTCAACAGCGTCTGCCCGGCCGACGGCGGCTACACCATCGTCTACTGGTTCACCTATCCCGACGGAGATGCGCGGGCCGCATCCTTCAACCTGGGCGGCTGCCGGGAGCTCTCACTGGGGCCCTCGGACACGCGCGGAGCCGGGACTCCCGTTGCCGTCGCGTTCGAGGCGGCGCTTGCGGCCCAACGCGCCGCCACAACCCCGCCGTCAGTCGGCGAGGCGCCAGACTGCGACATCAATCCAGTGCCGCCTGCCTCGCCCCTTCGACTCTCCCGGCCTCCGGGGCTGGTCACCGCTGTCTTGTGCGTCTTCGACGGCCTGCACGAGGGCGTCTCCCACTGGCGCGAGGTGCGGCTCGACGCCTCCGTGGTGGCCGCGATCAACTCCGACTACGCGGACACCGGGTCGATGCCGGGGGTGGACTGTCCGCCCCTGCTTTCGGCCACGATGATCCGCGGCCATAACGCATGGGGTGACCACATCCAGCTCTCGGGCCAGTGCAGCCACTTCTATCCACCCCGCACACCGACGCACTCCCGTAGTGACCCCGACGCCATGTGGCAGGCCGCGCCCGAGGTGATGGCCGTGCTCGAGCAGGCGGCTCGACTCGCCCGTGAGCGACTAGCCGGGCCGCGGCACCTGGTTGACCAGCTTCGCGGGTGCAAGGAGGCAGTAGGAATCGGTCAGCAGCTCCTTCAGCTCCACCCAGTCGGTGGTGTCGTCGAGCAGGAGGCCGACCACGTTGGCTCCCCCACTGGCCGCGGAAGTACGGCGGCCCGAGGTGCTCGAAGGCCATCACCTCGTCGGCCTCTGCCCGGAACGTGATCCGGAACAGCTGGTCCTCACCACCGAAGACATGGGCGACCGTCGCCGAGCCCACCCGCCATCGAACACCGACCCAGGCATCCTCCTGGCGGCACTCGGGGAAGCCAGTCATGATCGCGTCGAGGCGGCGCACCGTCTCGCTCGGCACCAACGCTCGCTCAGCCACGGCATCAGCCTGCCACGTGGCACCGACACATTGGCCTGAGCGGCGGCGCGACGCCGCTGCGAGTGGTTGCCCTAGCACTTGTCGGCCAAACATTTGAGAACGGACACGTGTGATCTACATCACACTTCGTGTCGCTCCACGTCCGCAGTCGTTATGGATCTGACTGGAGGTTTCCAGCCATCGCGATGAACCCGAACGAGGGTGGGCGACATGGACCGGCGAGCGGCGACGATCCCGGGACCACGCGTCCTGGGTTATGTCCTGCTGCTGGGTGCCGGCCTCCTGCTCTGGTTGCTGGCCACGGCCGCGCCATCGCACACTGACGACTCATCGCCGCTCGGCGGTGGGGTGTCACTGGTCGGCGATGTCGTCGCCGACGTGACCGAGAGGGCCACGGCGATCGCCGATGTGCCGAGCGATGCGAAGACAACCGTCGCCGAGACGACGCAGAGCGTGGTCGTGACCACCGACGAACATCTCGGCACGATCTCGCTGGTCGGGCCGATCGCCGAAGGCGGTCGAGGCACTGTGGGTCATGCTCTCCCCGGCCAGGCCAAGGAGGTTGTGGTCCCGACAACCGACGCCATGGACGACATCGAGGCCGGGCAGACCGCCGCCGCCACGAGCGACTCGGCGCAGCAGATCTCGGCGACTGTGACCGTCGAGCAGGACGCCGCACCCACGTGGCACCGCAACTCGCGCGCGCCTGAGGGCGCCGTAGCCGAGGGCCGGGCAGCTGCAAAGAGGCAGCACACGGCCCGCTCCGCATCAGTATCGACGACCGGAGCGATTCTGGCACCCGCTGACCGGCCGGAGACGACATCGTCAGACCGCTCCACAGGTTCCGTGGAAGGCACACAGGCGAACCCTGTGACCGGTCGCCTGCTGTTCGGCGTCGATCGGGACCACGCCGTGGCTGGAGTGGCAGGCAGTGCCTCCAGTGGGACGGGTTCCTGCGACAGCAGCCGTCTCGCCCTACCTGCCACCGATGGTGTGTTCGATGGACCGGCAGTTGAGCACAACGCCGCTGAAAGTCCTGCACTGCTGCCCGCTGCATCTCCTGACTGAGGCTGCGCCTTCTCGCGCACACCCGGCGGTCGAGGCCCGGTCGCGTCCCATCCAGTAGTCGACCATCGGACCAACGGACGGACGGGTCTCGATACGCCGCTCGTTCCTCGCGGCTACCCGACCAACGAATGGGAGCGGCTCAGTAGGACTTCGGCAGCCCCAGCGAGTGCATGGCCACGAAGTTCAGGATCATCTCGCGGCTCACCGGCGCGATCCGGCCCGCGCGGGTGGCGACCAGCAGGCCGGCCATGCCGTACTCCTGCGTGATGCCGTTGCCGCCGTGCGCCTGCACCGCACGGTCGGCGGCGTCGCAGGCGGCCTCGGCGGCGGCGTACTTCGCCATGTTGGCCGCCTCGCCCGCCGCCATGTCGTCGCCGGCGTCGTACAGCGCGGCCGCCTTCTGCGTCATCAGCCGGGCCAGCTCGATCTCGATGTGCGACTGCGCGAGCGGGTGCGCGATGGCCTGGTGGGAGCCGATCGGCACCTGGAAGACCACGCGCTCCTTGGCGTACGCCGCGGCCCGGTCGAGCGCGAAGCGCGCCAGGCCGGTCGAGAAGGACGCCGCCATGATCCGTTCGGGGTTGAGCCCGGCGAAGAGCTGAACGAGCCCGGCGTTCTCGTCACCGACGAGAGAGTCGGCGGGCAGCCGGACGTCGTCGAGGAACACCTGGAACTGCAGCTCCGGCGACACGATCTCCATCGGGATCGATCTCGCCTCGAAACCCTCGGCGTCGGTCGGCACCACGAACAGGCACGGCTTGAGCTTGCCCGTCTTGGCGTCCTCGGTGCGGGCCACGACGAGCACGTTGTCGGCCTCGTCGACACCGGAGATGTAGATCTTCCGGCCCGACAGCAGCCACTCGTCGCCGTCGCGGCGCGCGGTGGTGGTGATGTTGTGGGTGTTGGTGCCGGCGTCGGGCTCGGTGATCGCGAACGCCATCGTGCCGGTGCCGTCGGCGATGCCCGGCAGCCACTTCTGCTTCTGCCCAGTCGACCCGTAGCGGGTGATGATCGTGCCGCAGATCGCCGGGCTGACGACCATCAGCAGCAGCGGGCAGCCCTGCGCAGCCAGCTCCTCGCACACCGCGGCCACGTCGCCGATGCCACCACCGCCGCCGCCGTACTCCTCGGGGATGTTGATGCCGAGGTAGCCGTTGCGCGCGATCTCCATCCACAGCTCGGTCGTCTTCTCGCCGGCGCGGGCCTTCTCGGTGAACCACTCGCGGCCGTACTTGCCGGCCAGCTTGGCGACCTGCTTGCGCAGCTCGCGGCGCTCGTCGGACTCGGTGAACGTGCTCATGGGTTCTCCATTTCGTCGGTCGAGCCTGTCGAGACCACAGCCAGTACGTCGCCCGCGGCGACCTGGGATCCCTGCTGGACGTTGACTTCGGTGACCGTGCCTTCGGTCGGCGCGCTCACGGTGTGCTGCATCTTCATGGCTTCGAGCACGAGTACGACGTCGCCCGCGGCCACGCTCGCCCCCCGCTCGACCGCCACCTTCACGACGGTGCCCGGCATCGGCGCGAGCAGTGACCCGCTCGCGATCGCGTCGGCCGGGTCGGTGAATCTCGGCACCCGGATGAGCCGCACGTGCCCGCCGGGCGAGTCCACATCAACGGCCAGACCGCTGACCGCCACGTCGTACGTCGTGGCGACACCGTCGGCCTCGAGCGTCACCGACGTGGTGCTCGCCGCCACCACCGAGAACCCGTCGACGGTGTAGCCACGGCCGCCGAGCCACTCGACGACGAGGTCACCCTCGAACTCGGTGCGCTGCGGCTGCGACACGACGCTGCGCCAGGCCACCGGGATGCCGCGCTGGACCGCCCTGGCCTCTCCGGCCAGTTCGGCGAGCGCGACCGTCGCAGCCACGGCCGCCCCCGGGTCGCGCGCGGGAGGGACGATCGGGCACTCGTCGAGGAACGCCGTGCTGATCTGTTCGTCGATGAACTCCGGTGACGTGAGGATCTGCACGAGCTGGTCGCGGTTGGTGACCAGGCCGTGGATGCGGGCCCGCCGCAGCACTCCGGCCAGCTTCCGCGTCGCCGTACGCCGGTCGGGCGCGTGCGCGATCACCTTGGCCAGCATCGCGTCGTAGTGGGTGGACACCTCCGACCCGGACTCGAAGCCCGTGTCGACCCGGATGCCGTCGCCCCCGGGGATCTCGAAGGTCGTCAGCACGCCGCTCTGCGGCTGGTAGCCGGCGGCCGGGTCCTCGGCGTACAGCCTGACCTCGATGGCGTGGCCGTCGGTTTCGCCTAAGACACGTGGGTCGAACGCCCGGTCTTCAGCCACAGCGATCTGGAGATCGACCAGGTCGACGCCGTGCACCAGCTCGGTGACCGGGTGCTCGACCTGCAGGCGGGTGTTCATCTCGAGGAAGAAGAAGCGGTCGGTCGCGGCGTCGTACAGGAACTCGACGGTGCCGGCGCCGCGGTAGTCGATCGCCGCAGCAGCAGCTCGCGCCGCTTCGTGGAGCGCTGCCCGGGTGGGCTCGGGCAGGCTGGGCGCAGGCGCCTCCTCGACGACCTTCTGGTGGCGCCGCTGGATCGAGCAGTCCCGCTCGCCCAGGACCAGGACGCCGTCGCGGTGCCCGAGGACCTGCACCTCGACGTGGCGCCCGCGCTCGACGTAGGTCTCGACGAAGACGGTGCCGTCGCCGAACGCGGAGGCAGCCTCGTCGGATGCCCTCGCGATCTCGCCAGGCAGGTCCGCCAGCGCCCGCACGATCCGCATGCCGCGACCACCTCCACCCGCGGAGGCCTTCACGATCAGCGGCAGGTCGGCCTCGGTGGCGGTGTCGACCGCGTGGTTGGTGAGGACCGGCACACCCGCTGCGTCCATGAGCTTCTTCGACTCGATCTTCGAACCCATCTGCTCGATCGCGTCGGGGTGGGGCCCTATCCACGTCAGCCCGGCGTCGATCACGGCGCGCGCGAAGTCGGCGTTCTCGGACAGGAAGCCGTAGCCCGGGTGGATCGCGTCGGCCCCACTTCTGCGCGCGGCGTCGAGCACCAGGTCGATGCGCAGGTAGGTGTCGGCAGGGGCGTTGCCGGGCAGTTGCGCGGCGTGGTCGGCCTCGCGCACGTACGGCAACGCCGCATCGGCGTCGGAGTGCACGGCCACGGTCTCGATGCCGAGACGGCGACAGGTGCGGAAGACGCGGCTGGCGATCTCGGCGCGGTTGGCGACGAGGAGGCGGGTGATCATGTCCGGAACACCCCGAATCGGTCGGTGCCGGCGTACGGCATGGTGTCGATCACCGACAGGCAGATGCCCAGCACGGTGCGGGTGTCCCGCGGATCGATCACGCCGTCGTCGTACAACATCCCGGAGAGGAAGAGCGGCAGGCTCTGTTCCTCGATGCTCTGCTCGATGAAGACGCGCATGCCGGCGTCGGCCTCCTCGTCGTACGCCGGCCCCCCCTGCAGCTGTATGGCCTCCGCGGCCGCGCGCGCGACCAGTGACAGCACGCCCGCGAGCTGCGCCGGACCCATCACCGCCGATTTCGCGCTCGGCCAGGTGAAGAGGAAGCGCGGGTCGTAGGCGCGGCCGTTCATGCCGTAGTTGCCGGCGCCGTACGACGCACCCATGATCACGCTGAGGTGCGGCACCCGGCTGTTGGAGACGGCATTGATCATCTGGGCGCCGTGCTTGATGATGCCGCCCTGCTCGTACTCCTTGCCGACCATGTAGCCGGTCGTGTTGTGCAGAAAGAGGAGCGGCACGTCGATCTGGTTGGCGAGCTGGATGAACTGCGTCGCCTTCTGGGCCTCCTCGCTGAACAGCACGCCCTGGGCGTTGGCGAGGATGCCGATCTGATGCCCGTGCAGCTTCGCCCAGCCGGTGACCAGCGAGGCGCCGTACAGCGGCTTGAACTCGTCGAGGACCACGCCGTTGGCGGGGCCGACGCCATCGCAGATCCGGGCGATCACCTCGCGGGGGTCGAACGGTTCCTTGAGGTCGACGGGGATGAGGTCGAGGAGGCCGTCGGGGTCGGCGTCCGGCTCGGAGAACTCGGCGGTCGAGACCACCGCCTTGCGCCAGTTCAGCCGCGCGATGATCCGCCGGCCGATCCGGATCGCGTCGCGCTCGTCCTGTGCCAGATAGTCAGCGAGACCAGAAATGCGAGCGTGCATCTCGGCGCCACCGAGCGACTCGTCGTCGGACTCCTCGCCGGTCGCCATCTTCACCAGCGGCGGGCCACCGAGGAAGACCTTGGCCTGCTCCTTGACCATCACCGTGTAGTCGCTCATACCCGGCACGTACGCCCCGCCGGCGGTGGAGTTGCCGAAGACCAGCGCGACGGTCGGCACCTTCGCGGCGCTGGACCGGGTGAGGTCGCGGAAGACCTTGCCGCCGGGGATGAAGATCTCCCTCTGCGTGGGCAGATCGGCGCCGCCGGACTCGACGAGCGAGATGGTGGGCAGTCCGTTCTCGGCGGCGATCTGCGCGGCCCGGAAGCCCTTCTTGACCGTCCACGGGTTGCTCGCGCCACCCTTCACCGTCGGGTCGTTGGCGGTGATCATGCACTCCACGCCCTCGACCACGCCGATGCCGGTGACCAGGCTCGCGCCGACGGCGAAGTCGGAGCCCCACCCGGCCAGCGGCGAGAGCTCGAGGAACGCCGAACCCTCGTCGACGAGCAGCTCGATCCGCTCGCGGGGCAGCAGCTTGCCGCGGGCGTGGTGGCGGGCGACGTACTTGTCACCGCCACCGGCCACCGCCTTCGCGTGCTCGGTGTCGAGATCGGCGAGCTTGGTGAGCATCGCCTGCCTGTTGGCGGTCATGAGGCGTACCCCAACAGCCTCGCGGCCAGGTCGGTCAGCACCTCGGTCGCACCTCCTCCGATCGGCAGGATGCGGGCGTCGCGGTAGTGCCGCTCGACCTCGGTCCCATGCATGTATCCCGCCCCGCCGTGCAGCTGCACGGCTTCGTTGCAGACGTACGTCGCGGCGTCGCACGCGGTCTGCTTGGCCAGGCACGCCTCGGCTACGACGTCCTCGCCGGCGTCGTGCCGCGCGGCGATCGACCGGGCGTAGGAGCGCGCCACCTCGACCTGCCGGTGCATCTCGACGAGCGTGTGGCGCACCACCTGCCGCGCGATGAGCGGCTTGCCGAACGTCTCGCGGTCCCGGCAGTACGCCGCGGTGAGCTCGAGTGAGCGAGCGGCAATGCCGTAGGCGTGCACGGCCAGAGCGATGCGCTCGACCACGAACTGCTGGGCGATCTGCGCGAACCCGGTGTCCGGCGCACCGACCACGTTGGCGACCGGCACCCGCACGTCGACGTACGACAGCTCGGCGGTGTCGCTGCAGTGCCAGCCCATCTTGGCCAGGCCGCGGTCGACGGTGAAGCCGGGCGTGCCCTTCTCGACGACGAGCAGGCTGAGGCCGGCGTGTCCCGGGCCGCCAGTGCGCACGGCGGTGGTGACGAAGTCGGCGCGGACGCCGGAGGTGATGAAGGTCTTGGCGCCGTTGACGACGTACAGATCACCGTCGAGGACCGCGCTGGTCCGGATCGACGCGACGTCGGATCCGCCGCCCGGCTCGGTGACCGCCAGCGCCCCGATCTTCTCGCCGGCGAGTGTCGGCCGGACGAACCGGTCGACAAGGTCGGCGTTGCCCGACGCTGCGATATGCGGCAGCGCGATGCCGCTGGTGAAGAGCGCCGCCATCAGCCCGCTGGACGCACCGGCCTCGAAGAAGGCCTCCTGCATCGCGACGCTGTCGGCCAGCGTGCCGCCCTGGCCGCCGACCTCCTCGGGAAAGGCGAGGCCGAGCAGGCCCTGGCGTGCGGCCGCCAGGTGGAGGGCGCGCGGCACCTCGCCGGCGTCCTCCCACTCTTGGAGGTGCGGGGTGATCTCGCGGCGGACGAACTCGGCGGCACTGTCACGCAAAGCCCTGGTCTCGGACGCTGGTTTCGACGCGCCCGTCGCGACCTCGTCCCTCGGCCGCGGGGCTTGCTCTACCTGCCCTCGCGACGCAGCTCGCTCGTTCCTCGCGATCTCTTGCTCGGTCACGCCAATCCCTCCTCGACCTGCACCAACCGCGACCGCACCCACTCGCCCAGCCCCTTGGCCTGCGGGTCGAAGCGGGTCGACGCGGCGACGCCGGCACCCAGCAGCCCGCGGATCACCACGTTGACGGCGCCGAGGTTGGGCAGGTTGTAGACGTCGATCTCGAGGTCGGCCGCTTCTGGGATCAGCTCGCGCACCTTCTGCGGGGTGATCAGCTTGGTCAGCCACGTCACGCGGCGGTCGTACAGCGAACTTGTCGGCCCTTCCCTGAACTTGTCGGGCCGTGCACGCCCCGTCATGTTCAGGGATCCCCGGTCGACCGGGGATTCATGAGCAACCCACAGCCCCAGATTGGCGTCGCCGCCCTTGTCACCCGACCGAGCGTGCACGAACGTGCCGAGCGGCAGCCGGCGAGTACGCGTGTCGGTGGGCGCGGGGTACGGCGACGGTCGGCGACCCCGGCCCGGGTCGTCGGTGCCGAAGTCGGTCGCATCGGCGACCACCTCGCGGGTGCCGTCGGCGTGCACGACCGTGTGCTCGACCCGGCCGCGGTCGACGTACTCGGCGCGATAGATGCCGTACGGCGTGGGCTGGGCGGGCGGGGCCGTCATCGTGAAGCCGGGGTACGACGCCAGCGCGATCTCGACGGTGGCGGCAGTGAACGCCCGGCCGACCGGCCCGGGCTTCGGGTCCTGGACCGTGCACCGCAGCACGACCGACGCGGCTTCCTCGGTGTCTGCGTCGGCGGCCGGCGCGGACGGCGTCGTCCAGGCCACCGTGTCGCAGGTGAGGACCGGCCCGAGCTGCTCGCGCACCCAGGCAGCCTTGGCGTCGATGTCCAGTCCGGTCAGCACGAACTCGGCCTGGTTGCGATAGCCGCCGAGCTCGTTGACGCAGACCTTCAGCCGCGACGGCGGGGCGGAGCCGCGCACGCCGCTGATCGCGACGCGGTCGGCGCCCTCCTGCGCGAGCTCGACGGTGTCGAGGTGAGTCGTCACGTCGGGCCCGAGGTAGTGCGTCGACTGGATCTCGTAGACCAGCTGCGCCGTCACGGTGTCGACGGTCACCGCGCCGCCGGTGCCGTCGTGCTTGGTGATCACGCTCGAGCCGTCGGCCGCGATCTCGGCGAGCGGGAAGCCCAGCGGGCGAGTGCGATTCAGCTTGAGGAAGCCGGAGAAGTTGCCGCCGGTGGCCTGCGCGCCGCACTCGAGGACGTGCCCGGCGACGACGGCGCCGGCCAGCTCGTCGTACGACGTGCGGGTCCAGCCGAAGTGCGCGACCGCCGGTCCGACGACCAGAGAGGCGTCGGTGACGCGACCGGTGACGACGATGTCGGCGCCCGCGGTGAGGGCGGAGGCGATGCCGAAGCCGCCCAGGTAGGCGTTCGCGGTCAGCGCGTTGGCGAATCCGATGGCTCGCACGTCGTCGCCTTCGACATGGGAGATCGCCGGGTCGAGCCCGAGCCCGCGGGCGACCTCGCCCAGCTTGTCGGCGAGGCCGGCCGGGTTGAGGCCGCCGGCGTTGGCGACGAGGCGCACTCCGCTCTCCAGCGCGAGCCCGAGACAGTCCTCGACCTGCCGCACGAACGTGCGCGCGTAGCCGAGAGAGGGGTCCTTGAGCTGGTCCTTGCCGAGGATCAGCATGGTCAGCTCGGCCAGGTAGTCACCGGTGACCACGTCCAGCTGCCCGCCTTCGATCATCTCGCGCATGGCGCCCAGCCGGTCGCCGTAGAAGCCCGAGCAGTTCCCGATCCGCAGCGTCATCGCGTCGCCCGACCCTCACCAGGTTGCCCGGCGAAGCACTGCGCGATCCCGAGCCACGCCTCGGCGTCGGCTCCGCTGGCCACCAGGTCGGTGTCGTCGCGGTGGATGCGCTGGGTGGCGAGCAGGCAGAGGTCGTACGCCGAGCCGGTCACAGTTTGCGCGGCGTCCTCCGGCCCGTAGCTCCACACGTCCTCCGACGGCGAGACCAGGTCGATCCGGAACTCCTCGGCCGGAGCGTCGAGGCCGTTGGTGACGAACGAGAAGTTGCGGGTGCGTACGGCGAGGTGGGCGACGTGGCGGATCCGGTCGGTGATCTCAGGCTCGACGCCGAGCGCCTCGTGCACGTCGAGCGAGTGCGCCCAGGTCTCCATGAAGCGCGCGGTCGCCATCGAGGCGGCCGACATCGGCGGTCCGAACCACGGGATCTTCTGGCCGTCGGGCTGGGCCCGCAGCGCCTCGACCAGGTCACCCCGCGCGGCGCGCCAGCGCAGCAGCAGCTCGCCGGGCTCGACCAGGGTGCCGGCCAGCGCCTCGGCGTCGATGTAGCCGCCGGGGTCCGCGATCGCCTCCGTGACGACCTCGTCCCACGCAGCCTTGTCGGTGGCGGCGGCCACCGCCACCTCGTCGGTCCAGGCCAGGTGCGAGATCTGCGCGGCGATGTCCCAGCCGGCAGCCGTAGTGGGCGTGCGCCAACCGTCGGCGTCGAGCGCGGCGACGACGGTGTCCAGCCGCTGCCCCTCGATGGCGAGGTCGGCGATCACGCCGTCGAGGACTGACTTCACAGGGTCTCCTTGAGGGCGGCATCGAGGGTGACCGCCCACTGGTCGAGGATGCGCCCGCGGCGCCGGGTGTCGTCGGTGATCGTGGTGGCCAGCCCGAGGCCGCGCACCAGGTCGAGGGTGGCCTGCACGAGCTCGCGCACGCCCGGCTTCGACTCGTCGGCACCGAGGGCCAGCACGGTCAGCCGGTGCGCCTCGCGGCCGACGCGCTGCTCGAGCGGCGCGACCGCGGCGAGCAGCTGCTCGTCGGTGCGGGCCGCGACCCACAGCTCCAACGCGGCGGTGAAGACCGGCGACGTGAAGTGGTCGGCGAGCACCCGCAGGACCTGACGAGTACGCCGCGGCCCGGCCGGCACGCTTGTCAGCGCGGCCTCCAGCTCGGCGCCGCGCAGGGCGGTGATGTGCTCGACCGCGGCGAGGACCAGGTCGTTCTTCGTCGGGAAGTGGTGGAGTTGGGCACCCCGGGAGACACCCGCGCGCTCGCTGACCAGCGTGGTCGACGTACTGCTGAAGCCGTGGTCGACCAGGCACTCCACCGTCGCCTCGAGCAGCCGCGCCCGCATGGCGCGGGTGCGTTCCTCCTGCGGCACGCGGGTGGTCGTCACCCGGCCATCGTGCTGGTCGATGAACAAACAGTCAAGCCTGACTTTTTATTCGACACATCGCTCGATCCAGCCGCAGCGCGAACCCGGCCAGCACCGCGCCGACGGCTGCACCGATCGTGTTGCACCACCAGTCGTTGGTGTCGCAGGAGCGGCCGATGGCGGGCACCACGGCCTGGAGCGCCTCCAGGCCGGCCGACAGTGCGCTCCCGGCTGCCAGCACCAGCAGCGGGCGTCGGGTCGCGACCCCGGCGAGCAGCACCGGGGCGACGAGCAGCACGACGTTGGCCATCAGCTCGACCCGGCCCGGCGTCGGCAGTGACCACTGCACCGTGCAACGCGCATACAGCTCGCGGTCGACCGGCACCAGGGTCAGCAGCGCCACCGGCAGCAACGCGACCCCCGTCAGCCACCACGCGAGCCGCGGGCGCGCGACCAACCACCAGCCCACGACCGGTCCGAGGACCACCAAGACCGCCAGCGCCGTCGGTGATGCCCACGGGTGCTCGAGCAGCAGGTCTGTGATCACCCGCTCACTTTGCCAGCAGGCGCAGGGTCTCCTCGCGAGCCGGCGAGATGTCGGCAGCCGTGCCGGCCAGCGCGCCCGCGACCGGATGCACCATGACCTCGTCGACGCCGTACTCCCCTGCCAGCTCGGCGATCCGACTGCGTGCCGAGTCGGCGTTTCCGATCACCCAGCGCGCAGCCATCGCACGCAGCAGGCCGGCGTGCTCGGCCGGCACCTCGACCGCCTCTGCCTCCTCGACGAGGCGCTGGGCCGTCAGCGGCTGACCCGTGCGCAGCGCCAGCATCGACAGCAGCTGCGGCAGCGCCGCGCGCTCGGCCTCCTCGTGCGTGGCGGCGGCCGCGACGTTGACCGTCAGGAAGGTCTGCGGCTCCGGGTGCGCCGCACTCGACTTGTACGACGACCGGTACAGCTCGAGCGCCTCGGCAGTGCCCTGCCCGGCGAAGTGGTGCGCGAACACGTACGGCAGCCCCTTCTCGGCGGCGAGCCGAGCGGAGTAGTCGGACGAACCGAGCAGCCACACCGGCGGCACTGAGGCGGCTCGCGGAGTCGCCCGCATCGGGTGCACCCGGCCGGCGACCGACATCGATGCCCCCTCCGCGCTCATCAGCGACATCACGTCGGCGACGTACTGCGGGAAGAGGTTGACCGGGTCGTCGCCCCCGGCGCCCTGGCCCTGAGTTCCGTGACGCAGTGCGTAGCGGGTGAGCTGGTCGGTGCCGGGCGCGCGGCCGATGCCGAGGTCGATGCGGCCCGGGTGCGCGGCCTCCAGCAGCGCGAACTGCTCGGCCACCACCAGCGGCGCGTGGTTGGGCAGCATCACGCCGCCTGACCCGACGCGGATGCGCGACGTCGCCGCGGCCACCATGGCGATCAGCAGCGGCGGGTTGGTCGCTGCGACGGCAGGCATGTTGTGATGCTCGGCCAGCCAGTAGCGCCGGTAGCCGAGGTCGTCGGCCACCTGCGCGAGCGACCGTGTCGCGGCCAGCGCGTCACCCGTGGTCTGGTCGCTGCGGACGGGCACGAGGTCGAGGACGGACAGGGCAGGCAGGTCATGGCTCACCCCTGGTCAACACGATCGACCCACCGGATTCATCCCGATTGGTTTCGACACCTTGGCACGGGGGGATGACCCGTCGCCTACGGTGTGACGCGCCACTGAACGCCCACGAGGGAGAGACATGTCCAACTACGGCAACCCGCCGCAGGACCCATACGGCCAGCAGCCCGCATCGGCTGACCCGTACGGCCAACAGCCGGGCCTCGGCCAGCCCGCGTATGGCACTCCAAGCAACTACGCCTCGTGGGGAAAACGAGTTGGCGCCTTGCTCGTCGACGGCCTCCTGGGCGCACTTGCCGCACTCCCCTTGATCATCGGCTACGTCATGCTGATCGTCAGCCTCGACCCTGTGACGGACCCGGAGACCGGGGTCGTGACGACCAACGGAGACCCGAGCGGGCTTGCCGTTGTACTCATACTTCTCGGCTTGCTCGTCAGCGTTTCGTTCGCGATCTGGAACCTGCTCATCAAGCAGGGCCGCACCGGCTACTCCATCGGGAAGGGCCTCTTGGGTATCAAGCTGATCCGGGAGGAGACCGGCCAGCCTGTCGGCGTCGGCCTGGCCTTCGTCAGGGCTATCGCACACTTCCTCGACTCCCTGCCCTGCGGAATCGGGTACCTGTGGCCACTGTGGGACGCAAAGCGTCAAACCTTCGCCGACAAGGTGATGGGCACCGTGGTGATCGACCAGCCCAAGAGCTGACCCACGCGCGAAGATCCCCGCAGGGGCGCCGCAGCAACACGCTGCGGCGCCCTTCGCGCGTCGGTACGGTGAACCGCCAACGAACACATCTACGAGGGGAAACACATGTCTGACTACGGCAACCCACCACCACAGGATCCTTACGGCCAGCAGCCCGGCTATGGCGGCGCAAGCGGGCCGCCGCCCCAGACACCGGGTTCGTACGGACCCTCCCGTACGGCGGTAGCCCGTCCCCGGACACGTCCTCGAAGGGGTTCTTCGGGTCCCTCTTCGACTTCGGGTTCAACCACTTCGTGACCCCGATGATCGTCAAGTTCGTCTACGTTCTGGCACTCCTCGGCCTCGTTCTCGGCTGGCTCGTCTTCCTCGTCAGCGGCTTCGCGAACAGCGTCGGGGCAGGTCTCGTAGTGCTGATCCTGGGCCCCCTCGCGATACTTCTCTACCTCTGCTTCATCCGGATGACGCTCGAGTTCTACCTCTCGGTCACCCGCCTCAGTGAAGAGGTCCATCACAAGCTCAACTCGTAGCAGCGGGCTCACCCGGAACAACACGAGCGGGGGCGGCGCGGCGGTCAGCCGTGGCGCTCCCGCGGCGCCTGCACGCATTGCGAAGAACCGTGGACGGCCGAACTGTTTCGCGCTTAGTCTCTGGCCATGTCCGTTCCGAACGACCCTTGGCCGCCGCCGAACCAGGGTCCGTACGGACATCCCGGGCATGGCCACGCCCCATCGTCAGTTCCAGCCCCCTTCGGAGCACATCCGGGCGCCATTGCGCCGTTCGGCGTGCACCCGATGACGGGCATCCCGTACTCCGACAAGTCAAAGGTCACAGCGGGATTGCTGCAGATGTTGCTGCCATTCGTCTTCGTCTGCGGCGTCGGTCGTCTCTATTCGGGCCACGTCGGGATCGGTCTGACGCAGCTCCTGCTGTACTTGTTCGGCTGGATCTTGGCGCTGGTCGTGATTGGTTGGCTGGTTGTCCCGGCCGTCTGGCTCTGGTCGGTGATCGACGGGATCGTCATGCTGACGGGAGACCCGGTGGACGGTCACGGCCGACCACTCCGCTCATAGCTGCCCCGACAGACGGCCATGGGGGAGCGCAGAAGGGCTCCCCCGAGGCTGACACACTGGCCCGCATGACGAGGACGATCCTGATCACCGGCGCCTCCTCGGGGCTCGGCGCCGAGATGGCCCGCCAGTTCGCCACCCTCGGTTACGACCTGGCGCTGTGCGCGCGTCGTACCGAGAAGCTCGACGCGGTCAGGAGCGACATCCTCGCGGCCCACCCCGACCGCCGGGTCGAGATCCGCGCGCTCGACGTCAACGACGACGACCAGGTCTTCGAGGTGTTCCGCGCGTTCCGAGCGGACTTCGGGCACATCGACCGGATCGTCATCAACGCCGGCATCGGCAAGGGCGCACCGCTCGGCACCGGCAACTTCAAGGCCAACCGCGAGACCGCGATGACCAACTTCGTCGCCGCGCTCGCGCAGTGCGAGGCCGCGATGGAGATCTTCCGCGCGCAGAACGCCGGCCACCTCGTGATGGTGTCGTCGATGTCGGCGATGCGCGGGCTGCCCAAGACGATGACGACGTACGGCGCCACGAAGGCCGCCGTCGCGCACCTCGCCGAGGGGCTTCGGGCCGAGATGTACGGCAAGCCGATCAAGGTCACCGTGCTGTACCCCGGCTACATCGCCTCCGAGATGAACGACGGCGTCGCGGCCGCCGGGAACAAGATGATGGTCTCCACCGAGAAAGGCGTGCGTGCGATGGTCTCCGCCATCGAGAAGGAGAAGGAGTCCGCGTGCGTGCCGCCACTGCCGTGGGCGCCGCTGTCGGTGGTGATGAAGTACGCGCCGATGCCTCTGTTCAAGCGGCTGATCTGACTCGTTGAGTTGCGCCCGCGTACCCGTTCAGTTGCGCCTGAGTGCGCGTCGCACAAGACGGAGGCGCAACTCGACGGAGACGGAGGCGCAACTCAACGGTAGGTGAGCAGATCTCCCGCGAGGTGACTGTGCTCGTTGAACGTCAGCAACCTGGCGCCGCTGCCCCCGACGACGACCCGGGTCACCCCGGTGTTGACGTACGTCGTGTTGAAGGGCGCCCAGAGCCGCGAGCGCCCGACGGGGTCGGCCGATGGGTCCACCAGACCCGCACAGGCGGCGGCGATCGGGCCGCCCGAGCTCACCACCACGACCGTCGACCCCTTCCCGGCCGCCGCGGCCGCCACCACCAGGGAGGCGTCGACCCGGCCCACGAAGCCGCCCCAGGACTCGGCGTACTCGTCGTCGTGGGCGCCGCTGGTCCAGCGAGCGGTGGCGCCCTCGAAGACGCGCTGGAAGCCGCGCCGGTCGAGCTCACCCGCAGGTAGGTCGGGGTAGGCGGCGACGACGGCGAGGTGGTCGAACTCGTCCCATCCGGGGTCGATGGTGGGCTCCACCTCGCTCGACAGCCCGGTCAGCATGGCCTCCACCGTCTCCCGGTGCCGCCGCATGCCGCCGGCGATCACGGCATCGGGCGTGACGCCGTGCTCGCGCAGCCATCGACCGAGCACCCGTGACTGCTCCCAGCCGGTCTCGGAGAGCACGTCGTAGTCGGCGGCGCCGAACGACGCCTGGCCGTGCCGCACCAGCAGGAGCAGACCCATCAGCCGATCAGCCCGCGGCAGCGCCGCTCCAGGAACCCGACGGCCGGGCCGAAGCGGGCGTACGTCTCATTGGTGGTCTGGCCGTGGAAGTAGCGGTACCAGATCTGCTGCGCGATCACGGCGAGCCGGAACAGCCCGAAGACCTCGTAGAACCGCCACTGGTCCGGCGTGACCGAGAAGCCCATGTGCTCGCAGTAGCGCGTCACGATCTGGTCGCGCGTCCACATGCCCGGCGCATTCGACGGCTGGCGGCGGAACTGGCGGAAGAACTCGTCGTCGTCGTCCTGCACCCAGTAGCCCATCGCGCCGCCGAGGTCCATGAGCGGGTCGCCGACGGTGGCCATCTCCCAATCGAGCACACCGACGATGCGCGACATGTCGTCACCGTCGAGCACCAGGTTGTCGAGCCGGAAGTCGTTGTGGATCAGGCAGTTCGCGACATCAGCGGGCTGGTGTTCGTCCAGCCAGCCGGTGATGTCGGACCAGTCACCCATGTCGTCGGTGCGGGCGTTGGCGAGCCGGGTCGTCCAGCCGCCGACCTGCCGCGCGACGTACCCCTCGCCCTTGCTCATGGCGGCCAGCTCGGGCACGGACGCGACGTCGACCGAGTGCAGGTCGACGAGCACGTCGAACGCGTTGCTGCAGAGCGTCGCGGTCGCCTCGGCGGTCATACCGGGCGGCAGCTCGCGCCGCGGGATGACACCGGCGACGGCCTCCATCACGTAGAACGGGGTGCCGATCACCGACTCGTCGTCGCACGACGCGACCATCGCCGGGACCAGCGGGAAGACGGGCGCGAGGGCCGACTGGATGCGGTGCTCGCGGCCCATGTCGTGGGCGCCCTTCGCCTTCACGCCCGGGGGTGGCCGGCGCAGGATCACGTCGCGCGTGCGGTAGCAGAGCCGGTAGGTCAGGTTGGACGCACCGCCCTGGAACTGCTGCACCTCCGGAGTGCCCACCAGGTCGTCACGCACCTCCGGCGAAGCGTGTTCGCGCAGCCAGCTGGCCACCGCCTCCACGTCGAAGGCGTCCTCGTCGCGCACCGGCTTGGCCGGGTTGCCGTCAGTCACGGGCGCTCTCCTCCAGCTTGCGGGCCTGCGCGCGCATCGTCGCGTCGTACGCCGGTCGGTCGGTCGTCTTGAGCTTGTACGCCGCCCGCGCGGCGTCGTCGGGAAGGATCAGCTCGTCGCCACGCTCGATGCCTTCGATCACCGCCCGGGCGATGTCGTCGGGGCCCCACGGGGAGTCCTTCACGAGCCGGCCGATCACCTGACCGACCATGCGGTCGCTGCCTTGCATGTGGTCGACGAGACCGGTGCGGAAGTACGACGGGCACACCACGCTGGCGCGCACGCCGAACCCGGCCAGCTCATGGCCGGTCGTCTCGGTGAGCGCGACGACGGCGGCCTTGGTGGCGTTGTAGGAGCCCATGCCCGCCGGGTGGACGAGCCCGGCGAGCGAGGCGATGTTGACGATGTGGCCGCTGCCTTGCGCCTTGAACACCGGCACGAACGCCTTGGTGCCGCGCACCGCGCCCATCAGGTTGATGTCGACGAGGCGCTGCCACTCCTCGATGGTGTCGTGGTCGAGGCGTCCGCCGCCCGCGATGCCGGCGTTGTTGACCAGGATGTCGAGGCCACCCCAGGTCTGCTCGACGTGGTCGCGGGCTGCCGCCCAGTCGGCCTCGGAGGTGACGTCGAGGGTCAGCTCGGCACCGTTCAGGTCCGTCCCCACTACGTCGTCGCCGCGGGCCTCGAAGGCGTCGACGAGCGAGCGGCCGAGGCCGCCGGCCGCACCGGTGATCAGCACGCGCGCCATCAGGAGTGTTTCCCGATCTCGAGGCGGGCGACCATGCCCTGGTGCACCTCGTCGGGGCCGTCGGCCAGCCGCAGGGCCCGGGCGTTGACGTAGGCCATCGCCAGCGGGAAGTCGTCGGACATGCCGCCACCTCCGTGCAGCTGGATCGCCATGTCGATGACCTGCTGCGCCATCCGCGGCACCGCCACCTTGATCTGGCTGACCTCGCTGAGCGCGTTGAGCGGTCCGCCCTCGTCGAGCTTCCAGGCGGCGTGCAACACCAGCAGCCGGGCCTGGTCGATGGCGATCCGGGCATCGGCGATCCGCTCGCGGTTGCCGCCGAGGTCGAGGAGCGGCTTGCCGAACGCCGTACGTTCGAGGCCGCGCCTGATCGCCCGTTCGAGGGCCATCTCGGACAGCCCGATGAGCCGCATGCAGTGGTGCACCCGGCCCGGGCCGAGGCGGCCCTGGGCGATGCCGAATGCCTCACCGGGACCGGAGAGCACGTTGGTCATCGGCACGCGTACGTCGGTGAAACTGACCTCGCCGTGCCCGACCGGTTCGTCGTAGTAGCCCATGGTGTTGAGCAGCCGCTCGACCTTCACACCGGGGGTGTCGCGCGGCACCAGCACCATAGTGTGCCGGTGGTGGCGGTCGACGCTCTGTCCGTTGCCAGCCGGGTCGGTCAGCCCCATGAACACGAAGACCTGGCAATCGGGGTGACCCACCCCCGTCGACCACCACTTGCGTCCGTTGATGACCATCTCGTCGCCGTCGACGATGGCGGTGGCGGCCATGTTGGTCGCGTCGGACGAGGCGACGTCGGGCTCGGTCATGGTGAACGCACTGCGGATCCGGCCGTCCAGCAGGGGCTCGAGCCACTCGTCACGCTGGGCCTGGCTGCCGTAGCGCAGCAGCACCTCCATGTTGCCGGTGTCGGGTGCGTTGCAGTTGAAGACGGTGGGCGCGATCGCGGAGCGGCCCATCAGCTCGGCCAGCGGCGCGTAGTCGACGTTGCTCAGGCCCTCTCCCCCGTCGGTGCCGAACCGGGCGGCGTACTCGCCGGCGTGCTCCTTGGGCAGGAAGAGGTTCCACAGCCCCTGCGCGCGGGCCTTGGTCTTGAGCTCCTCGATGACGGGCAGCGGCTGCCACGGATCGCCCGTACGACGCCGCTCGGCCAGGTCGTGGTGGTAGCCGCTCTCGACCGGATCGATCTCGGCGGCCATGAAGGCCGCCACCCGTTCGCGGAGCTCGGCGGCGCGGGACGAGGGGGAGAAGTCCATGCCCGCGACCCTAGCCGCGGGGGTGACTCCGCGGCGGCGGGTCCGCTGCTGCCTGGACGGGTGTGACCATGGGATGAAGGCCTCCGGTGTCGCGGGTCGAAGGAGGCCCTCATCCCAGGTCGTGCGGACAGCGCTGACCGCACGCCCCCGCGTTTCAGCACGCCGGGTCAGCCGAGACCTCCGCGGATGGCACCGACGAGCTCACCATTGCTGGTGTCACCCGACAGCTCCCAGAAGAACGCTCCGCCGAGGCCCTGGCCCTTGGCATAGTCCATCTTGGCGCGGATCGTGGACGGGGTGTCGTAGCCCCACCATTCACCGTTGCAGAAGCCGTAGGCGGTCCCGGCGATCGTGGCGGTGGCCGGGCACCTGGTCTTGAGGACCTTGTAGTCCTCGATGCCGGTCTCGTAGGTGCCGGGGGCCGGTCCGGTGGCCGAGCCGCCAGGGGCGGCCTGGGTCACGCCGGTCCATCCCCGACCGTAGAAGCCGATGCCGGACAGCAGCTTGTTCGCCGGCACCCCAAGACTCTTCAGCTTCTGGATCGCGGTGTCGGAGTCGAAACCGGCCTGGGGCATGCCCGGGTAGGACCGCAGGGGAGAGTGCGGAGCCGTCGGTCCGTCCTTGTCCCAGGCACCGAAGTAGTCGTAGGTCATCGGCATGTACCAGTTGACGTACTGGGCGGCGCCACCGTAGTCCGCAGCATCGATCTTCCCGCCCGTCGTTCCGTCAGCGGTGATGGCCGCGGTGACGAGGTCGTTTCCGAACTCCGTCCGGAGCGCCCTCATCATGGTCGGGAAGGAGCTGCGACCACTCGTGTCGCAGGTCAGGCCGCAAGCATTCGGGTACTCCCAGTCGATGTCGATGCCGTCGAACACATCAGCCCAACGGGGGTCCTCGACGAGGTCGTGGCACGACTTGGCGAAGGCAGCCGCGTTCCGCGACGCCTCACCGAAGCCGCCGGACCAGGTCCAGCCGCCGAACGACCAGATCACCTTGATGTTCGGGTGCATCGCCTTGAGCTTCCGGAGCTGGTTGAAGTTCCCGCGCAACGGCTGGTTCCACGTGTCGGCGACGCCATCCACGCTGTTGGCTGCGGTGAACGCCTTGTCGTAGTCGGCATAGGCGTCGCCGATCGTGCACTTGCCGCCCTGGACGTTGCCGAACGCGTAGAGGATGTGTGTCATCTTCGCCGCCGACCCGGAGGTCTCGATGTCCTTGACGTTGTAGTTGCGGCCGTAGGTGCCCCAGTTCGTGAAGTATCCGACCACCTTGGAACTCCCGGTGCCCGGAGTCGGCGTCGGAGTCGGTGTCGGTGTGGGTGTCGGTGTGGGTGTCGGAGTCGGAGTCGGTGTCGGTGTGGGTGTCGGAGTCGGTGTCGGGGTGCCGGCACCGCAGGCACCGCTGTCCGCCCACACATCGGACGAACCGGGCGTATCGCCTTGGGTCCACCACTTCGCGGAGTACTTGCGCCCGTTGTACGCCGCCGCATCTCCGCCGACGTAGACCTTGCTCGGGCTCCAGGCGGCCGGGCAGGTGCCGCTTGCGGGCGGCGTGGGCGTCGGAGTGTCGGCACCGCAGACACCCTGGTCCGCCCAGACGTCAGCCGAACCAGGCGTATCGCCCTGGGTCCACCACTTCGCGGAATATTGGCGCCCGTTGTACGCCGCCACGTCTCCGCTGACGTAGACCTTGCTCGCACTCCAGGCAGCCGGGCAGGCGGCAGCTGATGCAGCTGATGCGGTGGATGCGGTGGATGCGGTGGATGCGGTGGATGCGGTGGATGCGAACAGCACCGGGATGAGCATTGCTGCCATGACAACGGCCAGTGCCGCCACGTGTAGTCGCTTCATGCGCTCCTTCTTCCAATCAGTCCGTGAAGACGCGGGGCGTCCTCCAGGCGCAGATTGCCTGCGCGCGAGGCGCCTCCCGATAGGCGCTGTGACCGTTGTCACATTTGTTAGTTCACCGCACTAACAAATTACTGTCAAGAGTTTCGCCCCGATCCACCGCTACCCAGCTCGGGCGAAGGCGTCGCGACAGACGGCTGCAGTCCTGCCCGCCCGGGAGGGACAGAGGCGTGAGCGGCCGACGTCGGGCAGCGACGACTCACTGAAGACCACGCGACGAGGTCGACTTCGAGACCTCAGGCTGCGACGGTCAGCACGACCCGGGCCCGCTCCGGGGCATCCAGCCACCGGCGCCGCGCGCGCAGCAGCCGGAAGGTCGACCACGCCAGGAACGGGACGGCCACCAGCACCGAGACGCGCCAGTCGGGCACCAGGGCGAGCGCCGAGAAGACGAGGCCCGTGAGCGTCGTACTGATGGCGAGACGGGTCGAGTAGCCCACCATCACCAGGGGTGGCGCGGGGGTGGCCCGGGCGGAGCGCATGTCGACCGAGAACGGGCGGCGCCCTGCCCAACCCATCGCCACGGCGACGACCTGCGCGATCACCGCGACGAGCGTGCACGCGATGGCGGTGGCCTCGGCGGTGGTGGGCGTGCCGGCCCGCAGGGAAGCGAGTACGACGGTCACGACAGCACCGAGCAGCAGCCACTCGGCCAGCACCCAGCTTCGGGCGGAGAACACCGCGGACGGCTCTACCGGGAGGCTCTCGCGCCACAGGGCGCCGCGGCCGTCGAGACACCACGCGTTGACGCCGAACAGGAGGGCGCCACCGCTGGCCACGAGGCCGGGGAGCACGGTGATCTGGGTCCAGTCGAGACCGCCAGCCATCGCGATCGCGCCGGGACCGATCGCCAGCACGATCAGGCCGCGGCGCATCGGCACCGATCGCCAGATCGAGCCGCGGTCGATGCGCACCAGCATCGGGATGTCACCGCGCAGTGAGGGCCGCGACGGGTACACGCCCGTCTCGATCCGCAGCTCGTCACGAGGCACCCGCTTCGACGCCGCATGCGCGGGCACGATGCCGACGAGGACGGCACCGACGATCAGCAGGACCTCGACCAGCAAGGCGACCGGCCAGGTCCACGTCCACCCTTCCATCATGCGGACGGAGGTGACGACGAGGTGCTTGGTGGGCATGGCGTCGAAGAAGTCGGTGAGCCGGCCGCTGAGCTGCAGCCACACGGCGCCGACGAGGGCGGCCGTCGTGATGCCTCGCACGATCCAGGCTCCGTGCGGCCCGCGGCGTACGGCCTCGGAGGTCCAGGCCACCACTTGCGCCAGGGCGGTCGCGGCGATGATCCAGAGCAGGATCGCGGGCAGCAGGTACGGCAGCCCGCCAGGTCCCAACGCGTAGGCGCCCGCGCCGAGCAACGTCCAGGCCTGCAGGATCCAGGCGATGTTGAGGGGCGCCATGACCAGCGCGCCGAGGTGGTCGGTGGTCGGGCTGACCGGGAAGGCCACCGCGTGGTCGCGCGCAAGCAGCTCGCGGCCGCCACCCGACGCGACGGCCGACACGATGGCCAGAGAGAGGAAGCCGGCGAGCATGGAGGGCAGAACGAGGAGCACGCCGAACGCCTTATCGTCGCCCCCCCCTCCCGGGACCCACGCCGGCGTCAGCGCCGCAGCGGCGCTCAGCCCGAGGAGGACGGCCAGGAACCGGCCGGCAGCGCCCGGTCGTCGTACCGTCCGGGCTCGGAAGCGGACCAGCTCGCGCGTCTCGGAGACGGCACGGCGCAGCTCGGCGGGCTCAGTCCAGGAGTGCGCGGTAGGCATCGGCCCCGGCCTCCCCCGAGAGGTCCCCGGCCCCGAGCTCGGCGACGAGAGCGCCGCCGCGCAGCACGATGGCGGTCTCGCAGGCCTGGACGGCGAGGTCGCGCAGGTGGGTGGACAGCAGCACGCACGCGCCGCGGGCCCGCGCGTCGGCGATGACCTCGAAGGTGGCCTCGACGCCGATCGGGTCGACGCCGTCGAAGGGCTCGTCGAGGAGGAGTACGTCGGGGCGGTGGAACGCCGCGAGGATCACCGACAACCGGCGACCCATCCCGTGGCTGAAGCCGGCAGTGACCCGGTGCGCGGCGTCGCCGAGCTCGAAGCGCTCGAGCAGCTCGCGCGCCTCGGCCTCCCAGTCGGGCATCCTGCGCAGCCGGGCGGACAGCTGGAGGTGCTCCCACGGCGTCGCGCGCGGCACGAGCCCGCCGACGTCGGGGCAGTAGCCGATGAGCCGCTTCACGGTCAGCGTCTCGGTGCGTACGTCGTGGCCCAGCACGAGCGCCTGACCTGCAGTCGGCGGCACCACGCCGGCGAGCACGCGCATGGTGGTCGACTTCCCCGCACCGTTGCGCCCCAGGAGCGCGGTCGCCCGCCCGGCGCGGGCGTGCAGGTCGACTCCGGACACGGCCTCCACCTCGCCGAAGCGCACGTGGAGGTCGCGTACGTCGACGGCGAAGTCAGTCACCGGGCAAGTGTGCATGGTGGTGGGGGTGCGTGGCTGGTGAATGAGCGGACGAGCCGACGAGCCGACGAGCCGACGAGCCGACGAGGCTAGATTCAGCGGATGCATCCCCGGTTGGTCCAGGCGCGCGAGCTGCAGTCCTGGATGGTGACGCACCGGCGACAGCTCCATGCCGAACCCGAGGTCGGCCTGGAGCTCCCCGACACCACCGCGTACGTCGTACAGGTGCTCCAAGAGTGCGGCTACCAGCCCGAGGTCCACCCCGGCGCCGGTGTGACCGCGCAGATTCCGGGACGAGACAGATCACGCACACCCACGGTGCTACGCGCGGACATGGACGCTCTCCCGGTCGACGAGCAGACCGGCCCGAGGTTCGCGGAGTTCGCCTCCCAGCGCCAGGGAGCGATGCATGCGTGCGGACACGACCTGCACATGGCCATGCTGCTGGGCGCGGCGAGGGCCTACGCCGACCAGCCACCAGCGGGCGACGTGGTGCTCGTGTTCCAGCCGGGTGAGGAGACCGACCGGGGAGCCGTGCCCACGCTGGCGCGGCACCAGAGCCTCCAGCTCGAGGCTGCCTCCGCGTTCGCCCTCCATGTCCACGCGACCTGGCCTCCGCACTCGATCAGCTACACACGCGGCACCTTCATGGGGTACGGCGACTGGTTCCGCATCGACTTCCGGGGGCCGGGCGGACACGCCAGCCAGCCCCATCTGGCCGGGAACCCGATCGAAGCCGGTGCCCGCTTCGTGCTGGCCGCACGAGCCCTCGTCGAGACGCTGTCCGCTTCCGAGCACCTGGTGGCCACGGTCACCGAGTCCTTCATGGGCAACACCGTCAACGTCATCCCCGGGGAGGGCAGGCTGCGCGGCACCATCCGCACCCTGAGCGCGGCACAACGGGCTGCCCTGATCAACGGGTTGCGCGACGCCGCCGCGCGCGCCGCGAAGGACACTGACACCGAGGCCTCGTTCGAGCTGATGGAGGGCTACCCGGCGGTCGTCAACGACGGGTCATACGTCGACCAGATGCTCACAACCCTCACGGCCACCGAGCTGGGCACGGGCCTGACCGAGATGACCCAGCCGTCGATGGTCATCGAGGACTTCGCGTACTTCCTCCAACGCTGGCCCGGAGCCATGGTCTACCTCGGCGCGAACATCGAGGGACATACCGCGTTCAACCACGCCGGCGACGCCGTCTTCGACGAGAGTGTGCTGGCCACCGGAGCAGCCCTGCACCTGATGGCCGGAGACGGCTTCTGAGCCGTCCCGCACGCGTCCTGGAAGTTCAGCCGCGGAAGGCTGGAGGCACCTGTGCGCCTGGCATCGTGGTGCTGACCGCGGCAGCCTCGTTCGCCCGGCGTACGCCAGCTGCCAGGGAGTCGCCCTCGGCGAGCCGGTAGGCCAGGACGCCGCAGAAGACATCCCCGGCACCACTGGTGTCGATGGCGTCGACGGGTACGGCGGGAACCGAGCTGTACTCGCCCTGATCGCGGATCAGCACGCCTTCCGACCCGAGTGTCACCACCAACGCACCGGCGAAGTCCAGTGCCTCCACGCAGTCCTGGACCTCGGCCGGCGTGGAAGGCGTCGGGCGCCCCGCGAGCCGGCCCAGCTCGCCGCGGTTGGGAACGAGGATGTCGACCATCGGCAGCAGGCCGGCAAGCCTGGCCAGGCCCTCCGGGTCGTCCGGCATGGGTGCGGGGTTGAGGAGAAACAACCCGCCCCGCGCCGAACCCGACGCGCGCGATGCGGCCACCAGGCAGGACACGGGGACCTCCAGCTGTCCGAGAGTGACCGCGGGCGCGAGGCCGACGAACGCAGCCTCGACGTCGGCATCTCGCAGGCCGGCATTGGCACCGGCGTCGACCACGATGAGGTTCTCCCCGTCATCACCGATGAGCAGGATCGCTGCACCCGTCGCCGACTCGTCGGCAACCGCGACACGAGACACGTCGATTCCTCGTGAGTCCAGGGACTTCAACGCCGCCCTGCCGGCGTCGTCGCCCCCGACCGCCCCGACGAAGGCCACGCGGGCGCCCAGCGCGGCCGCCGCAGCCGCCTGGTTTGCACCCTTGCCGCCCGGCGAGCGGGTCCGACCGGTCGCCATCACGGTCTCCCCACCCACGGGCAGGGCCGGGACCCGCAAGGTGGTGTCCTCGTTGATCGAGCCGACTATGCAGATCAGCGGCGTCATCGAGCCTCCGCCAGCTCATCCAGGCTCGCCAGCACCAGATCCCAGTACCTGGGCGCGTCCAGCCGCATGGCCACCGAGACGTTGGGCGCCCGGTCGGGGTAGCGGTCGAACAGGTCGACCACCGTCGTGCCACGGGTCCAGGTGCCATCGAGCTCCACGGCGACGAACGCGTCGCGCCACTCGATGACGTCGGGGTCGATGAGCGCGGCGATCGTGCACGGATCGTGGACCGGCGGCGCGTCGAACTCCCAGATCCGCTCGTAGGAGCCCCCGAAGAACCCCATCCACGCGGCGCAGGTGCGACCCACCTCGTGGTCCATCGCCGACATCCGGGCCACGACCTCCCGCGTGGCCAGCGCCTGATGGGTGAGGTTGAGGCCGACCATCCGGACCTGCAGCCCCGATCGCAGGACGACGTCCAGGGCCTCCGGGTCGGCGTGGGTGTTGAACTCGGCCGTGGGCGTGTGGTTGCCACGTTCGGACGAGCCGCCCATGAAGATGACCTCGCCGATGTTGTCGGCGACCTCGCCGTGCTCCTGCAACAACCGGGCGACGTTGGTGATCGGTCCGATCGCGACGATCGTGACGGGAGCGTCCGACTCGCGGATCGTGCGAGCCAGGAGCTCGACGGCCGACTCCTCGACCGGCGGCCTCACCACCTCGGGCAGCTCGGGTCCGTCCAGGCCGCTGGCGCCATGCACGTAGTTGCCGAGATGGGCCGCGCCCAGGAGCGGCCCGGCCGCACCGACGGCCACGGGCACGTCGGCCCGGCGCGCCAGCGCCAGCACCTGCTGGGCGTTGCGGGTGGCGTCCTCCACAGCACAGTTGCCGAAGGTCGTCGTCACGGCGAGCAGCTCGATCTTGGGCGACCCGAGTGCGAGCAGGATCGCCACGGCGTCGTCATGGCCGGGATCACAGTCCAACACGATCCTGGTGGGGTTGGGCATCAGGCGTCCCCGCCCGTTCCCAGCCAGCGGAGCATGGCTCCGACAACAGCGGGGAAGCCTTCCCACGCCAGGAACGGCTCGGGGCACCAGTGCGGCCCGATGTCCGACGTCCACACCAGGGAGCGGCCGCTGCCGACCTTCATGGTGGCAATCAGGACGTCGTCCTCGACCGTGGCAACGACGTCGGCGCCTTCCTTTGCCTCGACGATGTTGTAGCCGAGCAGCTCCGGAGCGCCGCCGGGCCAGGCTTGTCCCACCGGGTGGTCGGCGTCGACCACGGCAGGTCGCGCGCCCTGCGGAACTTCGGCCCGGTCGTCGAAGTCGTGCATCGTGACGGGCAGGACGTCGGCGATCGGCGAGCGCGCGAAGTTGGCGCGGGCCTGGAAGCCCTGGAAGCTCAGGTAGCCCCCCGCCATCATCAGTCCGCCACCCGCCCGGGTCCACTCGGCCAGTGCCACCAGTGGATTGTCCGTCCGCTGGCCGCTCAGCCAGACCTCGGGCGGGAGTACGAAGCTGTTGGCCCCGATGTCGGAGAGGATCACCACGTCGTACGCCGACAACGCCTCGACCGTGCGTGGGAACCGCTGGGGAACGTCGTGGGCGTACAACTGCTCGATCTCGATCCCCTGCAACGCAGCCGCGGCGATGAAGGCGTCGGCCCCGGTGTGGAACGTGGTGCTGGAGAACTCGTCGAAACCCTTGTAGTGGGTGGCTTGAGAGATCCAGCTCTCTCCTGTGAGCAGGACGCGGACCATGGTCTATCTCCTTCTACTGGTCGCCTACGAAAAGGCGTCGTGGGTTGTCGATCAGAAGTCGGTCGATGTCGTCGGACCCGAAGCCGTGCCGGGTCAGCCGGGGGACGAAGTACTGCAGCAGGTGGGCGTAGCCCGGGCCGCCGTGGCTGCGCAGGAGCGACTTCAAGAAGACGTCCTGACTCAGCAGCAGCTGGTCGCCGAAGCCGCGTTCGTGGAGCCGGGCCAGCCAGGCCGCGTTCTGCTCGTCGGAGGGACACTGCACGCCCTGGTCGGCGTAGAAGACCTCCATGCCGATCATGTCGTACTGAACCCAGGCGCCTCGGCGTAGCAGCATTTCCTGATAGGCCAGGTCCTCACCGGACGGGCCCAGGTGGCAGAGCACCACCTTCGCTGGATCGACGCCGAGACCCTCGGCGACATCGAGCACCGCACCGCCGAGCCTGAACCACGCCGGGAGGTGCACCTGAACGGGCAGACCGGTCTCCCGCTGAGCGAGCAACGCGCCCCGGAGGCTGTTCCGCTCGGCAGCCGTGAACGCGGAGCCGACCCCGATCTCCCCGATGAAACCGGGCCTGACCCCGTCTTCCCCCTCGGTCAGGTCGGTCAGGATCCGCTCTGCGATCTGTTCGGCGGAGAGGGACTTCACGTCGTCGGGTTGGGCGGCGTCGAGGTAGTAGCCCGTTCCCGCGATGATGGCGACACCGGTGCTCGCGCTGACGGCGGCCAGCTGAGCCAGGTCCCGACCGACCCCGAGCCCGGTCGCGTCCATGATCGTCCGGCCTCCGAGTGCGGCGTAACGTCCGATCTCGGCCTGGGCCATCTCGAAGTCGTCGAGCCGGCAGTTGTCGAGGTTCGCGAACGGGTCGTGGCGCAGGTCCCACAGGATTTCCTCGGTGACCGGGACCGCCGAGAGCTCTTCGGGGTCCCAGCCGCGCGACTCGGTCCGGTGCGACCACGAGGACACGTCGTTGAAGATGTGCTCGTGGGTGAGCGTGATCCCCATGTCCGAGACGGGCATCGGCCCACGGACGGTGATGACCTCGGGACCGGAGGCACTCGGCTCGGTCACGAGTGTCCGCTCACGATGCGACCGAAGAGCTTGCTGTTGAGGAAGATCGCCACGATCAGGATCGTGCCCTGGACGATCGGCACCCAGTAGACGTCGACGCGCAGCAGCACGAGGCCGTTGCTGATGATGCCGAGGGTGAGAGCGCCGATGGCCGAGCCGAGGATCGAGCCGCGACCGCCCATCAGGCTGGTGCCGCCGAGGACGACAGCCGTGATGACCTCGAGCTCGAACGCCGTACCCGAGTTCGACGAGCCGCTCGCAAGGCGCGCGGCGGTGATGACGCCAGCGAGTCCGGCGAACAGCCCGGTCAGGGCCAGGGCGGCGAGCTGGATCTTGCGGATGTCGACGCCGGAACGACGCAACGACTCGGCGTTGGAGCCCACCGCCACGATGTAGCGGCCGAACCGGGTCTGGCTGAAGACGTACCACCCGCCGACGACCGTCAGGACCGCGATCCAGGTCGGCGTGTAGAGGCCGAGGAACTTGCCCTGGCCCAACGGCAGGAGGAATGTCGAGGTGATGGGAGTGCTGTAGCCGTCGGTGATCAGCAGCGCGATCCCGCGCACCGCGGTCAGCGCCGCCAGCGTGACGATGAAGGACTGCAACCGACCGAAGGCGGTGAGCGCGCCGTTGATCAGGCCGATCCCGAGGCCGATGCCGATCGTCATCACGAGGGCGAGCACCGCATTCCCGGTCTCGGCGAAGATGGCCAGCGCCGCCGCCGTGAGCCCGACGATCGAGCCGACGGACAGATCGATGGCACCGGTCGTGATCACGAAGGTCATCGCGACCGCGACGATGACCGTCGGCGCGATCTGACGCAGCACATTGACCAGGTTGTTCGTCGTCAGGAACGCATCGGCCTGGATGCTGAAGAAGGAGAAGAGGACGAGGAACACGACGCCGATCGACAGCACCCCGAAGTGCTTGCCGATGAACTCGTGGCGTGCCCCCCGCCTGATCCGGCTACGGTCGGCAGACTGATCGGCAGTGCTGTCGGTGGCATTCGCGTTCACGGCGTCACTTCCCCATCATCGCGTGGACGAGACCGGTGAGGTCGGTTTCGGAGGGCGCCATCTCCGTGTGGTTGACGCCTTCGTAGAGCACGACGAACCTGTCGGCGACCTCGAAGAGATCCTGCAACCGGTGCGTGATGAGGACGACGCTGACACCGCGAGAGGACACGTCGCGGATCAGCTGCAGAGTCATCTCGACCTCGCGAGCGGCAAGTGCGGCGGTCGGCTCGTCGAGCACGAGAACCTTTGGCTCGAAGGTCACCGCCCGCGCGATCGCTATCGCCTGGCGTTGCCCCCCGGACATGTTGCCAACGGTCTGGCGCGTGTTGGTGATCCGGATATGCAGACGGGCCAGGTCGTCGGCGGCCTCGGCGTGCATGCGGTTGTGGTCGAGGCGGCGGGTGAGGGGGTGGTACTTCTCCCGGCCCAGGAATAGGTTGCTGGCCACATCGAGGTCGTTGCACAGCGCCAGGTCCTGGTAGACCATCTCGATCCCGTGCGCTCGGGCCGCTCGGGGACCTGTCCCGGTCAGCTCGACACCGTCGATGAGGATGCGGCCGGAGTCCGGGATGACGGCTCCGGCCAGCATCTTCATCAAGGTGGACTTCCCGGCGCCGTTGTCGCCGATCAGCCCGATCACCTCACCGGGCGCGACCTGGAGGTTGACTCCCTTGAGTACGTCGAGCGCACCGTAGCTCTTGCGGATTTCGAGCATTTCGACCCGTTCGACCGTCATCGCCGACCCCCTTCCGTCGTCCGTCGTCTCCTGAGGGGCCTAGTTCCCGGGCCGCGCACCGCTGCTCACTCGAAGATCGAGCGGTAGTCGTCGACGTTGTCGGTGGTCACGATCGCGATCGGGACATCGACGAAGCCCTTCGCCTCGGCGCCGCCAAGGATCGCCTTGAGCTCGTTGACCGCCTCGACGCCCTCCTGCTTCGGGTTCTGCTGGATGACGGCGGTCACGAGGCCGCCGTCGATGCCGGCGATTACCTCGGCGGTGAGGTCCCAGCCGATCACCTTGGTGGCGCCACTGGGGTCCAGAGCCGCGACCGCGCCCACCGTGGCCGGCTCGCCGGTCGTGTAGACGAAGTCGAGGTTCTCCTGGGCCGTGACCAGGTTCTGGGCCGCCGTCGCGGCCTTCTCCTGCACGTTGTCCCCGTTCACGCTCTGGGTGTACGTCGCACCGGCCGCGTCCACGATCTTGCGGAAGCTGTCCTCGCGTTGGTTCTGGATGAACGAGTTGCGTGCGTCCACGACGCCGTAGCTCTTGCCGTCGGCCAGGCCCTGGTCGACGACCCATTGACCGGCCTCGGCGCCCGCCTTGTCGTTGTCGACACCGACGAACGTGTCTGCCAGGCCCTCCTCCAGTTCGGCATCGATGGCCGCCACCCTGATGCCGGCATCCTTCGCGGCGTTGACCGCGGGCACGACGCCGTTCACGTCGATGGCGACCACGATCAGAGCGGTGACTCCCTGGGAGACGAAGTTCTCGATGTCGCTGTTCTGCTTGGCTGAGTCGTTGTTCGCGTTGGCGATCGTGAGGTCGCAGCCAGCAGCGTCGGCCGCCTCCTGAGCGCCCTCGTTCATCTGAGTGAAGAACGCGGCAGTCTGGTTGATCTGCGTCATGCCGATCACGCAGTCGCCGCTCGAGTCGGCATCGTTCGCCGTGCTCGACGGCTCTTCATTGCCCGTGCTGCACCCGGCCAGGACGAGTACGGCCGATGCGGCGACTGCAGACCCGAGACGGACCCGGGAGCGGGTAGAGGTCTTCATCATTGCCTCCAGCGAGAGTGTGGGTAATCGATTGCCGAGTAATCTGATGTTAGCGTTCCCGGTCGGCGTCGTAAAGGGTTCCGCCACAATTTCCCGATCGGCTCGATCAGGCGTGACGGGGCAGTTCTGGAGTCCAGAGAAGGAGCAGAAGCGTGGCTGCTGCGGGACCACACGCCGTGACCATGGCTGACGTCGCTCGCCGGGCCGGGGTCTCCACAGCCACGGTTTCCCGCACGCTCAGCGGTATTCGAGCGGTCGATCCGGATCTTCAGAGCCGGGTGCTGTCCGCTGCGGACGCGCTGGGCTACCGGGTCAACCTGGTGGGGCGGGCCCTGCGCCAGCGCCGCAGCTCGACCGTCGGGTTGATCGTTCCGGACTTCGAGAACCCGTTCTTCTCCTCACTCGCCCAGCACCTCACGAAGGCGTTCGCCGCACCCGGCATCGACCTGCTGGTCTTCAGCGCTGACAGCTCAATCGACCGCGAGCTGCGCGGCGTGCACTCGTTCATCGGACGTCAGGTCGACGCGCTGGTGATCATTCCCGTCGACGAGGTCGAGAGTGCCGCGAGCATCTCCCTCGCCGCGTCCTCGGTCGCGACGATCCAGCTCGACCGTCGCGTACCCGGCACCGGGGCTCATTCCGTCGGCGTGAGCAACCGGCGCGGGATGCGGCTCGTGCACGAGCACGTGCACTCGGCGGTCGACCTGGCTCGTCAGCCGGTCGCGTTCGTCGGCGCCATGCCGACCTCGTCGTCAGGGCACGAGCGTCTCGACGGTTTCCGCAGGTGGTTCGGGGCCGACGAGCCGAGCCTGCTGGGCTCCTTCGACGCAGCGTGGGGCCAAGAGGCTGCGACGAGGCTGATCGCTGACGGCTGGACGAGCGGCACGATCGTGACCGCTGCCGACGTGATCGCGATCGGACTGATGAGTCGGCTGCAGGCCGCCGGCTTCAGCGTTCCCGGCGACTTCCGGGTGATCGGGTTCGACGGGATCGGCATGGTCCGCCTCGCCAGCCCGACCCTGACCACCGTCCGGCAACCGGTTGAGTCCATGTCGCAGGCCATCCGCGAGCTCGTGGAGAGTGGCGGACAGACCGCGAACGGCGAACCCGTCTCGAAGCGGATCAAGCCCCAGCTCGTCCTCGGCGCCTCGAGTCCCGCCGCCGGTTGAGGCCCGCCCGCCACCATCGAGTTCTGAGCTTGCCGCAGCCTCAACCAGCAGAATGTCAGGCCGGGAAGCCCGCCCCCTTCGCCACCATGTCGGCGAGGTACGCCGTCGGCCGGAACCGCTCGCCGTACTTCTCGGCCAGCTCGTCGGCACGGGCCACGAAGGCCGCGAGGCCCAGCTCGCCGGTGGCGCTCTCGTAGCCGGTCATGAACTGGGCGGCGCCGCCGGTGTTGGGCGGGAAGCCGATGCCCATGATCGAGCCGATGTTGGCGGCAGCGGCGGACGTGAGGACGTTCTCCTCGAAGCACTTGGCCGTCTCGAGCGCCTCGATGAAGAGCATCCGGTCCTTCATGTCCTGGAGCGGGATCTGGTCGGCAGCGACCGGGAACTCCGCGGCCAGGCCGGACCACAGCGAGGCGCGCTTGCCGGCGTCGTACTCGTAGAAGCCGGCGCCCTTGAGACGCGACGGGCGGCCGAGCCCGATCATCTTCTCGATGACGGCGGTGGCGGGATCGGGCGCGATCTCGCGGCCCGCGACGCGCAGGGCCTCCTCGTTGGCGAGGCGGATCTTCTTCATCAGCTCCATGTTGAGCTCGTCGCTGATCTGCAGCGGACCGACCGGGTAGCCCGCCTGGGTGGCCGCCCGCTCCAGCGAGACCGGGTGCACGCCCTCGCCGAGCATCCGCAGGCCCTCGTTGATCTGGGTGCCGATGACACGCGAGGTGTAGAATCCGCGGCTGTCGCTGACGACGATCGGCGTCTTCCTGATCTGGCGCACCACGTCGTAGGCCTTGGCCAGCGCGACGTCGGAGGTCTCCTTGCCGCGGATGATCTCGACCAGCGGCATCTTGTCGACGGGCGAGAAGAAGTGCAGCCCGATGAAGTCGGCCGGCCGGTCCACGCCGCCCGACAGCTCCGTGATCGGCAGCGTCGAGGTGTTGGAGCACAGCAGCGAGTCGGCATTGACGTACGGCGCGATCTCGGCGAAGACGCGTCGTTTCAGCGACGGGTCCTCGAACACCGCCTCGATCACCAGGTCGCAGCCGGCCAGGTCGGCCGGGTCGGCGGTCGCGGTGATGCGCGCCAGCAGCTCGGCCTTCTTGTCCTCGGTGGAGCGGCCGCGGGAGATCGCCTTGTCGAGCAGCGCCTCGGAGTAGGCCTTGCCCTTGTCGGCGCTCTCCTGCGCGACGTCCTTGAGCACCACCAGCATGCCCGCACGCGCGCACGAGTACGCGATGCCGGCGCCCATCATGCCGGCGCCGAGCACGCCGACCTTGACGGCCTGGTACGGCGGGATGCCGTCAGGCCGCAACGATCCGGAGTTGATGGCCTGGAGGTCGAAGAAGAACGCCTGGATCATGTTCTTGGCGTTCTGGTTGACGATCAGCTTGGTGAGGTAGCGGCTCTCGATGCGCGACGCGGTGTCGAAGTCGGTCGACGCACCCTCGATCGCGGCCGACAGGATCGCGCGCTGGGCCGGGTAGACCGCGCCCTTCGTCTGCTTGCGCAGCAGCGCCGGGAACGCCGGCAGGAACGCCGCGAGCTTGGGGTTGGTCGGGGCGCCACCGGGCATCTTGTAGCCCGGCACGTCCCACGGGTTCGCAGCCGACTCGGCATTCGCCTTCAGCCACGCCTTCGCCGCCGGGACCAGCTCCTCCTGGCTGCCGACGAGCTCGTCGACCAAGCCCTTCTCCTTCGCCTGCGCGGGCTTGAAGCGGGTGCCCTGGAGCAGCACGTCCATCAGCGCCGACTGGATGCCGAGCATGCGTACGACGCGGGTGACCCCGCCGCCGCCGGGCAGCAGGCCGAGGCTGGCCTCGGGCAGGCCGATCTCGGTGCGGTTGTCGTCGACGGCGATCCGGTGGTTGCAGGCCAGCGCGATCTCGAGGCCACCGCCGAGGGCGGCGCCGTTGATGGCGGCCACGACCGGGCGCGGGAACTTCTCGAGCTGGCGCAGTGCCGACTTGATCAGCTCGGCGGAGGCGAACACGTCGGCCGCGTCGTCCTTGCTCGCCGACGAGAGCAGGGTGAGGTTGCCGCCGGCGAAGAAGGTCTTCTTCGCGCTGGTGACGACGACGCCGGTGACGTCGTCCTGCTCGTCGTACAGGCGCTCGACGGCGTCCTGCATCGAGCGCTGGTAGAGCTCGTTCATGGTGTTGGCGCTGGCGGTCGGGTCGTCGAGGGTCAGGGTGACGATGCCGTCGGCGTCGCGGTCGTAGCGGACCGCGGTCTGGGTCTCGGTGGTGGTGGTGGTCATGGAAGTCCTGTTCATCCGTGGGATTCGGTTGCGGCTGCTTGTCGACTCACTGGGTCTCGACACGCGGGTCACGGCTTCGTTCCTCAGCCGTGCCGCTCGCTCGACCAGCATCGATCGCCCGGTGGTGGAGACTGGTGGAGCGCTACGCGCTCAGACCAGTTCCACCACCGTCGCGATCCCCATTCCGCCACCGACACAGAGCGTGGCGAGGCCGCGCTTCAGGTCGCGGCGCGCGAGCTCGTCGATGAGGGTGCCGAGGATCATCGCGCCGGTCGCGCCGAGGGGGTGACCCATCGCGATCGCGCCACCGTTGACGTTGGTGATCTCGTGGCTGATGTCGAGGTCCTGCATGAAGCGCATGGCCACGGCCGCGAACGCCTCGTTGATCTCGAACAGGTCGATGTCGTCGACCTCGAGACCGGCCTTGGCCAGCGCCTTGCGGGCCGCCGGCGCAGGACCGGTGAGCATGATCGTCGGGTCCGCGCCGGACACCGCGGTGGCGATGATGCGGGCCCGCGGGGTGAGGCCGAGGTCGGCGCCCACCTGCTCGCTGCCGATGGCCATGATGGCCGCACCGTCGACGATGCCGGAGCTGTTGCCGGCGTGGTGGACGTGGTCGATCTTCTCGACCCAGTGGTACTTCTCCAACGCCACGTCGTCGAAGCCGGCGTCGGCACCCATCTGCGCGAAGCTCGGCTTGAGGCCGGCCAGGCCCTCGGGCGAGGTGTCGGGGCGGATCGTCTCGTCGTGGTCTAGCACGGTCAGGCCGTTGAAGTCCTTGACGGGTACGACGGAGCCCGCGAAGTAGCCGTTGGCCCACGCCTTGGCCGCCCGGTGGTGCGACTCGGCAGCGAACGCGTCGACGGCGCCCCGGTCCCAGCCACCGATGGTGGCGATCAGGTCGGCGCCGATGCCCTGCGGCACGAAGCCGGTGGTGAGCGCGGTCGCCGGGTCCATCGCCCAGGCGCCACCGTCGGAGCCCATCGGCACGCGGCTCATCGACTCGACGCCACCCGCGAGGATGAGGTCCTCGAAGCCGCTGCGCACGCGCTGCGCGGCCTGGTTGACGGCCTCGAGGCCAGAGGCGCAGAAGCGGTTGAGCTGCACGCCAGCCACGGTCTCGGGGTAGCCCGCGGCCAGTGCAGCCGTCTTGGCGATGTCGCCGCCCTGCTCACCGATCGGGGTCACGACGCCGAGCACGATGTCGTCGACGCGGTTGGTGTCGAGCGTGGGGTTGCGACGCTGGACCTCGTCGAGCAGGCCGACCATCAGGTCGACGGGCTTCACCTCGTGGAGGGAGCCGACCGCCTTGCCCTTGCCACGCGGCGTACGGATGTGGTCGTACACGAATGCTTCTGCCATGACCGTCCTAAGGGAGAGATGCGTGACTCGATTGTGACATCATCACTGTCACTGTGGTCAAGAGCAGCTGTGTGTTGCCTGTCACCCGACCTACCCGAACGATCGAGGAGTACGCCGTGTCCGAGGCATCGGAGTCCGAGAGTGTCGTCGACGGTGTCGAAGCGCTACGCGGTCTGCTGACCCTCGACGAGCTGACCAAGCGGGTCAGCATGAGCGTGCGCAACGTGCGGTTCTACACGACCCGAGGCCTGGTGCCGCCGCCCATCCGGCGCGGCCGCTCGGGCTACTACTCCCCCGACCACGTCGCCCGGCTCGAGCTGGTGCGGGAGCTCCAGGGTCACGGGTTCACGCTGTCGGCGATCGAGAAGTACGTCGCCAACATCCCCGTCTCCGCCACCCCCGAGGACATCGCCCTCCACCGGGCGATGCTGGCGCCGTGGGAGGCCGAGCGGGCCGTCGAGATGAGCCGCAAGGAGGTCACCGCCCGTGCGGGCAGAGGGCTCAGCGACGAGGAGCTGACCACCCTCAACGCGCTCGGGATCATCTTCCCGGTCAAGCGCGGCCGCTACGAGGTGGCGGTCTCCCAGCTCTCGGTCGGCGTCGGGCTGCTCGACCTCGGCTTCCCGACGGAGGCGGCCGTGGCCGCCGCCGACATCTACGCCGCGCACGGCCGCTCACTGGCCAACGAGCTCCAGGAGCTGTTCCTGACGACCGTCTGGCCGGCGTACAAGGAGTCGGGCACCAGCCCCGAGCGGCTCCGCGAGGTCGTCGAGAAGCTCAAGCCGCTGTCGATCGCGTCGCTCGTCTCGGCCTACGAGTCCGCGATGGACGAGACCAAGCGCGAGAGCATCGCCCGTCGCACCCGCTGAAACGCACGAACCCCGCCACACGAGACGTGTGACGGGGTTTGCTGCGCTGCTCGATCAGGACTTGAAAGCGTCCTTGACGTCCTTGCCGGCGTCCTTGACCTTCTCGCCGGCGTCCTTGGCGTGCGCCTTGGTCTGGTCGGCCCGGCCCTCGGCTTCGAGTCGTTCGTTGTCGGTGGCCTTGCCTGCGCCTTCCTTGGCGTGGCCCTTGACGTCTTCGGCCTTGTTCTGTGCCTTGTCCGCGAGACCCATGAGGAGTCCTTTCATCGGGGCTGGATCTCTCCAGCCAAGCACGGAACCGGCTGCGGGCAACCGTCCGAAGGGGTGAGGTCAGCGGTTGCGCGAGCTGAACGACGCGGCGCTGTGCGAGCCGCCACTTGCGGCGGCGGCAGGGCTGCCACCCCGACGCGAGCGCTGGCCACCCTGGCCCTGGGCCTTGGGAGCACCCTGCTTCTGACCCGACGACTTCGAACCACCCTGCGCGCCACGGCCCCGGCCGCCGGCGCCAGCACCGGCACCGGCACCACCGCCACGGGCCCGGTTGCGACCGCCGCCGGAGCGACGGGCACGGCCCTGGCCGGTCGGCGACGAGCCGCCACCGGAACCGGCCGGCACCTCGACGATGTAGCCGCCGGGCACCAGGGTGCGGTCGCCCGGCACCAGCTCGACGAGGATCGGGTGACCGACACCGTTGACCTTGGTGATGGTCGGCTTGATGCCGGCCGCGCGGGTGAGGTCGCGGACCTCGCGCACCTGCTCGTTGGTCATCATCGTGACCACGGTGCCCTCGGCGCCGGCACGCGCCGTACGACCGGAGCGGTGCAGGTAGGCCTTGTGCTCCGACGGCGGGTCGGCGTGGACGACGAGCGACACGTCGTCGACGTGGATGCCGCGGGCCGCGACGTCGGTCGCGACGAGCGTGCTCGCCAGGCCGGCGTGGAACGCGTCCATGTTGCGGGTGCGGGCGTTCTGCGACAGGTTGCCGTGCAGCTCGACCGACGGCACGCCGAGCTTGTTGAGCTGGCGGGCGAGCGCCTTGGCCCCGTGCTTGGTGCGGGTGAAGATCACCGTGCGGCCGGGGCCACTGGTGAGGTCGACCAGCACGGGCAGCTTCTGCTCGCGGCCACCGAGGTGCAGCACATGGTGGGCCATCGTCGAGATCGGCGACTGGGCCGAGTCGGCCTGGTGGGTGACCGCGTTGGTCAGGAAGCGCTTGACCAGGCTGTCGATCGCGTTGTCGAGCGTGGCGGAGAAGAGCATGCGCTGGCCCGACTGCGGGGTGCGGTCAAGCAGGCGGCGTACGGACGGCAGGAAGCCGAGGTCGGCCATGTGGTCGGCCTCGTCGAGGATGGTGATCTCGATGGCCGACAGGTCGCAGTGACCCTGGCCGATGAGGTCTTCGAGGCGGCCGGGACAGGCGATGACGATGTCGGCGCCCTTCTTGAGGCCGGTCACCTGCGGGTTCTGGCCGACACCGCCGAAGACGGTCTGGGTGCTGAGGCCGGCGGCCTTGGCCAGCGGCTGGAGGGCCTGGGCGATCTGGCCGACGAGCTCACGGGTCGGCGCCAGGATCAGGGCGCGCGGCTTGCGCGGCATCGCCGGCAGCTTCGCGGCGTCGAGCCGGGCGACCAGCGGGAGCAGGAACGCGTAGGTCTTGCCGGAGCCGGTGCGGCCGCGGCCGAGGACGTCGCGGCCGGCCAGCGAGTCGGGCAGCGTCGCGGTCTGGATGGGAGTGGGGATCGTGATGCCCTGCTCGGCGAGGAGCGCGGACAGGACAGTGGGCACGCCGAGATCGGCGAAGGTCTGGGCAGACAAGGAAGTAGCTTTCGGTTGGCGTCTCGCCAACACATCACGCCATCAGGCGGAAACGTGTGCCTCCAAGAGCGGAGGGCGCCGTCTCGAGCGTGTCGAGAGCTGCGCTGCGGCCCGAGGCAAGACTTCACGGGCTGCTGTCTACAACTGTAGTGGCTTGGCCCGCGAAGCGTTGCATCGCGGAAAGACCGGCCGACACCTAACCATTGACACCAGTCGACTAAACCGGTTTAGTCAAAGTGTGACGCCCACCACCATCAACGATGTCGCCCGCCTGGCGGGGGTGTCGAAGGGCGCCGTGTCGCTGGCGTTCAACAACCGTCCCGGCCTCGCCGACGACACCCGGGCGCGCATCCTCGAGACCGCCGAGCAGCTCGGCTGGCGGCCCAGCGCCCGCGCTCGCGCCCTGTCCGTCTCCCGGGCTCTCGCCGTCGGACTGGTGATGGCCCGGCCCCCGGAGACCCTGCGGGCCGACCCGTTCTTCCCCTCGTTCATCGCCGGCATCGAGAGTGAGCTCTCCCAACACGGCTACGCGCTGCTCCTCCAGGTGGTGCCGGAGCACGAGGCCGAGCACCACACCT
This sequence comes from Nocardioides sp. InS609-2, assembly GCF_023208195.1. NCBI lineage: Bacteria > Bacillati > Actinomycetota > Actinomycetes > Propionibacteriales > Nocardioidaceae > Nocardioides > Nocardioides sp. InS609-2. The sequence continues at coordinate 2,359,190 of NZ_CP060034.1, forward strand.
ACCGCCGGCTCAGCGACGAGGGGCGCGTCGACGGCGTCTTCGTCACCGACCTGTACGTCGACGACGAGCGCCCGGCCCTGCTGGCTGAGCTCGGGTTGCCGGCGGTCATCGTCGGGCCAGGTCTGTTCGAGACCCACTGGGCCTCAGTCGGCGTCGACGACCAGCCCGGCATCACAGCCGCGGTCGAGCACCTCGTCGCTCTGGGGCACACCCGGATCGCCCACGTCGCCGGACCGCCCGAGATGGTGCACGGCAAGTCGCGCCGCGAGGCCTGGGCCAACGCCCTGATCCGCGCCGGCCTGCCCGAGGCCCCATCGGTCGACGCCGACTTCTCCGCCGAGGCAGGCGCTTCCGCAACCCGTCACCTGCTCGATCTGGTCGACCCGCCGACCGCGGTGGTCTACGCCAACGACCTGATGGCCATCGCCGGGCTGTCCGTCGCCCTGGCCCGCGGTCTGCACGTGCCGCGCGACCTGTCGATCACCGGCTACGAGGACACCGAGCTCGCGGCCCACGTCCAGCCTCCTCTGACCACGGTCAGCACCGACGTCATCGGGTGGGGCCGAGCCGCCGCGCGTCGCCTCCTCGAGCTGGTCGAACGCAGGGACCCCACTGATTTCCCGCTCCAACCACCCCAACTGGTGGTGCGTGGGTCAACCGGACCCGCGCCCACCTGACCGTCCGGCGAGCAGCACGAGCACCGCACCTTCCCGGCAGCACACGAATGGAGACGCACATGAGATCGAAGGTTGCCACCGCCACACTCACGATGCTGGCGCTCAGCATCACCGCCGTGTCGTGCGGGGGTGGCTCGGGAGACTCCGACGCCGCCTCCTCCGTCGGCCCGATCAAGGTCTGGCTCTCCAACAACCCGGAGGAGATCGCCTGGGGCAAGCAGATGGTGGACGCCTGGAACTCCGAGAACCCGGACGAGAAGGTCACCGCTCAGGAGATCCCGGCCGGCAAGACCTCCGAGGAGGTCATCGGCGCGGCCATCACGGCCGGCAACGCACCCTGTCTGGTGTTCAACACCTCGCCGGCCGCCGTACCCCAGTTCGAGAAGCAGGGCGGCCTCGTCGCCCTCGACAGCTTCGAGGGCGGCACCGAGTACGTCGAGTCCCGCAGCGGCGACGTCGCCGAGCAGTACCAGTCGCCGGACGGCCAGTACTTCCAGATCCCCTGGAAGTCGAACCCCGTGATGATCTTCTACAACAAGGACATCATGAAGAAGGCCGGTGTCGACCCCGAGAACCCGCCGCTCGCGACGTACGACGAGTTCCTCGCCACCTCGCGCAAGATCGTCGACAGTGGCGCCGCCGACGCAGCCATCTGGCCGGCCCCCAGCAGCGAGTTCTTCCAGTCCTGGTTCGACTTCTACCCGCTGTACGCCGCCGAGACCGGTGGCACGCAGCTGGTCGAGGACGGCAACGCCACCTTCGACTCCGAGCAGGGCAAGGCCGTCGCGGACTTCTGGGCCACGATGTACTCCGAAGGGTTGTCGCAGCAGGAGAAGTACAACGCCGACTCCTTCGCCGACCAGAAGGCAGGGATGGCGATCGTCGGCCCGTGGGCCGTCGCGGTCTACGGCGACAAGATCAACTGGGGTGTCGCTCCGGTGCCCACCTCGGCCGGCACCAGCCCGGAGGAGACCTACACCTTCTCCGACGCGAAGAACATCGGGCTCTACTCGGCCTGCAAGAACCAGAAGACCGCCTTCGAGGTGCTCAAGTTCGCCACCAGCGAGGAGCAGGACGGCCAGCTCCTGGAGCTGACCGGCCAGATGCCGCTGCGCACCGACCTGCAGGCCACCTACCCGGACTACTTCGCGGAGAAGCCCGAGTACGAGACCTTCGCCGACCAGGCATCGCGCACCGTCGAGGTGCCCAACGTGCCGAACTCGATCGCGATCTGGCAGGCCTTCCGTGACCAGTATTCCAAGTCGGTCATCTTCGGCGAGGGCACTGTGGACGAGGCGCTGACCGGCGCCTCCGACGAGGCCACGAAGCTCGCCGGCGAGTCCTGAGCCCGGGCGCGATGACAACGCACAGCGCGACCTCGGGGACAGGTGCCCCTCCGGGCACTCGCCCGCGTTCCAGCAAGCTGGCGGCCCTCCTGGGCCGCCAGCCCCTCGGGATCGTGCTCGCGGCTCCGTACGCGATCTTCCTCGCCGCGGTGTTCGCGTACCCCCTGGGGCTCGCGGTGTGGATCAGCTTCCACGACTACTTCTTCAGCGCGCCCGGGGCACAGGTGGACCGGCCGTTCGTGGGGCTCGACAACTACAAGGAGGTGCTGGGGGACCCCGCCGTACGCCGGTCGTTCCTCAACGTCCTCGAGTTCCTCGTGATCAACGTGCCGCTGACCGTGGCGCTCTCCCTGGTCCTGGCCGCCGCGCTCAACGGGGCCATCCGCGGCCGTTCGTTCCTGCGGATCGCCTACTTCGTCCCCTACGTCACCGCCAGCGTGGCGCTGGTGTCGGTGTGGCTCTTCCTGTTCAGTCAGGGCGGCATGGTCAACCAGCTGCTCGGTGACCTGGCGCCGAAACCCTCGTGGCTGGTCAACAAGGGCCTGGCCATGCCGGTGATCGCGATGTTCGTGACCTGGAAGCAGCTCGGCTTCTCCGTCCTGATCTACCTGGCCGCGTTGCAGAACGTGCCCAAGGAGCTCTACGAGTCGGCCTCGGTCGACGGCGCCGGCCAGGCGAAGTCGTTCTGGCACGTGACCGTCCCGGGCGTGCGGCCGGCCACGACGCTGGTCCTCATCCTGGCGATCATCACCGGCGCCAACCTCTTCACCGAGCCCTACCTGCTCACCAACGGCGGCGGCCCCAACGGCGCCTCGGCCTCACCGGTCCTCGTGATGTACCAGAAGGGCATCGAGCAGGGCAGTCCCGACACCGCCGCGGCGATCGGCGTACTCCTCGTGATCGGCGTCCTGTTGATCGCGCTGGTCAACAAGTTCTTGCTGGAGAGGGAGTGACATGACCCGGATCCTTCGACACCTGGTGCTCTTCATCGGTGCCCTGTTGTTCCTGTTCCCCTTCTACTACATGTTCGTCACGTCGGTGCAGAGGGAACCCGACACGTCCCTGGCCGGGGTGTTCCCCACCGGTGGCTTCACCTTCCACAACTACGTGCAGATCAACGAGCGGATCAACCTGCTCCAGTCGCTGGCCAACTCCGGGATCTTCACCGGCGGCGTGCTCCTTGGCACTGTCGTGTTCGGTGTGCTGGCCGGCTACGCCCTGGCCCGGCTGCGCTTCCGTGGCCGGGGGACCCTGTTCTCGGTCATGCTGCTCGTCCAGATCGTCCCGTTCCAGCTGCTGATCATCCCGATCTACGTGATGATCGTGCGCACCTACGGGCTCTCGGACTCCTACCTCGGCATGATCTTGCCGTTCGCGATCAACTCCACTGCGGTGTTCCTGTTCCGGCAGTTCTTCCTGCAGTTGCCCGAGGACCTCTTCTCTGCCGCTCGTCTCGACGGCGCCGGTGAGCTGCGAATCCTGTGGTCGGTGGCCCTGCCTCTGGTCCGCCCGGCCATGCTCACCGCGATCCTGTTCACCTTCATCGGACCGTGGAACGAGTTCCTGTGGCCGTTCCTGGTCACCAAGGACGCCGACATGCAGCCGCTCGCGGTATCGCTGGCGAACTACATCAGCAACATCGCCGGCCGTGCCGCCAACCCGTATGGCGCGATCCTCGCCGGCGCTGTCGTGCTGGCTGCGCCCGCGGTCGCGCTGTTCGTCGTCTTCCAGAAGCACTTCACCACCTCCGACATCGGGTCGGGAGTCAAGGGATGACCTGGACTCCGCGAGCCAGCCACCTCCACCGAATGGGGAACCCCATGAACAGCCAGCCCGTACGCCGCTGGACGCGCCTGACTGCGGCCGCGGCGACCGTCGTACTCGGCGTCGCCCTGTCAGCCGGCTCGACGCCAGCCGTCTCCGCTCAGACCGCGCCCGGTGCTGCCTCGTCGGCACTGACGAACCTCGACCACCTCGACTGGCTGAGCGTGCCCGTCACGCCACCCGCCCAGGACGACCACACGACGTACCGGCTGGCGGAGGAGCCGTCGATCGGCACCCTGTGGACCTACGCGGAGCCGAACCCCGACGGCAGCTACAGGCACGTCGGCGGCGGCAGCTACGACGCGGCCACCGACACCTGGGGCCAGGGCGCGTTCAACGCCGACGACATGGCCCGTGCGGCCGTCGTCTACCTGCGCCACTGGCAGGCCACCGGTGCGACCGCCAGTCGTGACGCGGCGTACGAGATGTTGCGCGGGCTCACCTACCTGCAGACCGCGACCGGCCCCAACGCCGGCAACGTGGTGCTCTGGATGCAGCCCGACGGCACGCTGAACCCCAGTGCCGAGCCGGTCGAGCTGCCCGACCCCTCCGACAGCGATGCGTCCTACTGGGTGGCCCGCACCATCTGGGCCCTCGGCGAGGGCTACGCCGCGTTCGCCGAGTCGGACCCCGATTTCGCGGCCTTCCTGCGCGACCGGCTCGAGCTCTCGATCGACGCCATCGATCGGCAGGTCCTCGACGCCTACGGCGAGCACCTGGACATCGACGGCGAGCTAGCGCCCGCCTGGCTGATCGCCGACGGCGCAGACGCGTCGGCCGAGGCCGTGCTCGGGCTGGCGGCGTACGTCGACGCGGGCGGCTCCGACAAGGCCCGCGCCACCCTGGCGAAGCTGAGCGAGGGCATCGCCGCCCTCTCCGGCGGCGATGCACAGACCTGGCCGATGGGGTCCGTCCGCCCGTGGGCACTGTCCCGCTCGCTGTGGCACGCCTGGGGTTCGCAGATGCCGGCCGCACTCGCCCGCGCGTCGGTCACCCTCGGTGACCCCGGGCTGGCCAGGCCCGCCATCAGGGACTCGTTCACGTTCGACCCGTGGATGCTGACGTCCGGCGGGCCCGACAACGGCCGGCTGCCCACCCGTGGCGACGCCTCGCAGATCGCGTACGGCGCCGACGCGAGGCTGCAGTCGCTGCTGGCCACCGGCCAGGCCACCGGCAAGGACTCCGCCCGCCAGCTCGCGGGCATCGTCGCCGCCTGGTTCTTCGGAGCGAACCCGGCCGGTGAGGCGATGTACAACCCAGCCACCGGGCGGACCTTCGACGGGATCTCCGCGGCAGGCGTGATCAACCGCAACTCCGGCGCGGAGTCGACGATCCACGGGCTGCTCGCGATGATCGCCCTCGACCAGGCGCCCGACGTGGCGGAGCTTGCCCAGACCGCTTCCATCGTGGAGCGACAGGGAACTGTCACCGTGCAGGCCGAGGACGGCGCGCTCGCCGGCGACGCCACTGCCGTCGTACCGACGTCGCTGTGGACGGGTGAGTCGTTGTTCTCCGGCACCGGCTACGCCGCACTCGGCTCGGGCGGTTCCGCCACCATCACCCTGCCCGACCACACCCGCTCCCTCGTCCTCCCGGTCACGGACCTTCGGCCGGGGAGCGATGCCGTCACCACGTTCCGCGCTGGCAAGAAGGTGCTCGGCACCGTCGACTCCGGAGACATCGGCGCACAGGGCGACTCGCCCGCCCCCGGCGCACTTCTCCCCGTGACGCTGCCGCGGACCCTGAAGGCCAGCGCCGGCACACTCACCGCGACGACGTCGACCGCGCCGGGCGACCCCGCCGCCCTGGACGGCGTGATGCTGGAGCCCCTGGTCTCCCGCCTCGTCCTCCAGGGCAACGGCCACACCACCGCGCTGCTGCGGAGCGCTTCGGACTCGACCGAGCGCACGCAGGTGCGGCTGCCCGGGAGCCGCCAGGCCCTCATCCGGGCGTACGACGGCCGAGGCAGGCTCGTGGAGAGCCGACGCTCCCCCGCGACCACGGTGTCCGTCGCCGTACCGGCCGGAGGATTCGTCCTGGTCCGTCGATGACAGCCCGACCCGCTGAACGCGCCGTTCGACACGAGCAGATCTGAGGAACCATGCCTTCACCGACCGCACCAGCCAGCTTCCCGCTGGGACCCTTCACGCCGTACGCGCAGAACCCGATCCTGAGCCCCCGGGGCGACGGCTGGGAGTCCGCGAACGTCTACAACCCGGCCGCCATCGTCAAGGACGACAAGATCGTGCTGCTCTACCGGGCGCACGCCGACGACATCGTGTCGTACGTCGGGCTGGCCACCAGCGACGACGGCATCAACTTCGAGCGGCACCCGGATCCGGTGCTCTCGCCGACCGAGCCCTACGAGGAGTTCGGCGCCGAGGACCCGCGGGTCAGCGAGGTCGACGGCACCTACTACCTGACCTACACCGGCTGGGACCGGACGTCGGCCCAGCTCTGCCTGGCCACGTCCACCGACCTGGTCAGCTGGACCAAGCACGGACCGATGTTCCCCGACTTCAACACGTTCCTGCCGCAGGGCAACGGGCAGGACGCACCGTGGAGCAAGGCTGGCGGGATCCTGCCGGTTCCGATCGACGGTCGCTACCTCATGTACTTCGGCGAGGGCTCGATCTATCACGCGTGGTCCGACGACCTGCTCCACTGGACGCCCGGCCCCAACGACGACCCGATCATGGTGCCGACCGCACCGGGCACCTTCGGCGAGTTCCTGGTCGAGGTCGGGCCGCCGCCGATCATCACCGACAACGGGTTGATCCTGCTGGTGCACAACGCAGCGGTGAAGAACCCGGACGGCTCGGTCCGCTACTCGTGCGGGCAGCTGTTGTTCGACCCTGCGGCGCCCACCGAGATCCTGGCGCAGATGAACAAGCCGTGGCTCGAGCCGTCGACGTACGAGGACACGCACGGGCTGGTCTCGAACGTGACCTTCGTCGAGGGGCTGGTGCACTTCAAGGGCACCTGGTTCGCCTACTACGGCCAGAGCGACTCGACTCTCGGTGTGGCCACCTACGAGGTCGGGACCCGCTACTCCAAGCTCGGCGAGTGATCTCCCCCGCACACGCCCGGTGGCTCGAGGGCGAGGGCGACCGGCTGCTCGACTTCAGCCGGGGCTCGCGCCACCCGTCGGGAGGTTTCGCCTGGCTCGATGAGTCGGGGCGGCCACAGCTCGACCGGCCGGTCGAGCTGTGGATCACCTGCCGGATGACGCACGTCTTCTCCCTCGGGCACCTGCTGGGCCGCCCGGGGAGCGGAGCCCTGGCCGACCACGGGCTTGCTGCGCTCGCCGGCCGCTTCCGGGACGCCGACAACGGTGGGTGGTACGCCGCGGTGACGCCCGACGGCCCGACCGGTCGCGAGAAGAGCGCCTACCCGCACGCGTTCGTCGTACTAGCTGCGGCCAGTGCGACCTGTGCCGGGCGACCTGGTGCGCGCGAGCTGCTGGACGAGGCACTGTCTGTCCTGCTCACACGCTTCTGGGACGACGAGCACGGCATGGTCGTCGAGGAGTGGGACGAGTCGTTCTCGACGCTCGACCCCTACCGCGGCGTGAACGCCAACATGCACACCGTCGAGGCACTGCTCGCCGCGGCCGACGCCACCGGCGACCGGACCCTGCTCGACCGGGCGCTGCGCATCGTGACGCGGGTCGTGCACGAGCTGGGGCCTGCCCACGAGTGGCGGCTGCCGGAGCACTTCGACGAGCAGTGGACGCCGCTGCTGGACTACAACATCGACGCCCCAGCCGACCCGTTCCGCCCGTACGGCGCCACGATCGGCCACTGGCTCGAGTGGGCGCGGCTGGCCCTGCACCTGCGGGCCGCCCTCGGACCTTCGGCACCCGAGTGGCTGCTCGACGACGCCGTCGCGCTCTTCGACGCGTCAGTGCGGGAGGGCTGGGCGGTCGACGGCGCCGACGGGTTCGTCTACACCGTCGACTGGGCCGGCGCACCCGTCGTACGCGAGCGCATGCACTGGGTCGCCGCGGAAGCCACCGCCACCGCCGCCGTCCTACACACGGCGACCGGCGACGCGTCGTACGCCGAGTGGTACTCCACCTGGTGGGACCACCTCGCGGAGTTCTTCATCGACCGCGATCTCGGCTCCTGGCGGCACGAGCTCGATGCGCAGAACCGGCCCAGCGCGGTGGTGTGGAGCGGCAAGCCCGACACCTACCACGCGTTCCAGGCCACGCTCATTCCGCGGCTGCCGCTGGCGCCGACGCTCGCGGCTGCGTTGCGGGACGGGTTGTTGGGCTGAGTTCAGCTGAACGCCAGCACCCCGTCGTCGATCGGCGCGCGCCGGATCGAGCGGACGTCGTACAGGTAGTTCTGGCGCAGCTTCCACGGCTCCACGTCACCCTGCTTGGGCAGCTGGTCGATGGCGCGCAGGACGTAGCCGGCCATGAAGTCCATGAACGGCAGCCGCGCGACGTCGGGGTCGTCGACGGGTACGACGATGCGCTGGCCGTGCTCGTCGAGGTGCGCGAGCACCCGGCAGACGAACTCCGCGACCAGGTCGGCCTTCAGCGTCCACGAGGCGTTGGTGTAGCCGATCGTGTAGGCGAAGTTGGGCACGCCCGAGAGCATCAGCGCCTTGTAGGCCATCGTGTCGGGCAGCGCGACCGGCTCGCCGTCGACGACCAGGTCGAGCCCACCGAACGCCACCAGGTTGAGGCCGGTGGCGGTGACCACGATGTCGGCCTCGAGCTCCTCACCTGACCCGAGCAGCACGCCCGTCTCGGTGAACCGCACGATCGTGTCGGTCACCACCGACGCGTCGCCGCGCGAGATCGACGCAAAGAGGTCGCCGTCGGGCACCAGGCACAACCGCTGGTCCCACGGGTCGTAGACCGGCTTGAAGTGGGTGTCTACGTCGTACCCCTCGGGAAGCGCCTTGACCGTCGCCTTGCGGATCAGCCCGCGCATGAACTCCGGCCGCCGCTGCGAGAGCTGGTAGATGCCGGTGGCGACGCCGACGTTCTTCCACCGGGTCGCGGAGTACGACGCCTTCTCGGGCAGCACCCTGCGCAGCCCTCGCGCGATCTTGTCGATCGCCGGCAGGGACAGGATGTACGTCGGCGAGCGCTGCAGCATCGTCACGTGGGCGGCGCCCGAGTCAGCCAGTGCCGGCACCAGCGTCACGGCGGTCGCGCCGGAGCCGATGACGACGACCTTCTTGCCTGCGTAGTCGATGTCCTCGGGCCAGAGCTGCGGGTGGATCACCTGGCCACCGAAGTCGTCGATGCCCTCGAAGTGCGGCGTGAAGCCCTGGTCGTAGTTGTAGTAGCCACTGGTGCACCACAGGAAGTCGCAGGTCATCGCGAACGGCGCGCCGTCGCGGGTGCCGGTGACGGCCCAGCGCCCGGTGTCGGTGTCCCAGGACGCGCCCGTGACGTGCGTGGCGTACTGGATGTGCTCGTCGACGCCGTACTCCTGCGCGGTCTCGCGGACGTACTCCAGGATCGACGGCCCGTCGGCGAGCGCCTTGTCGCCGCGCCACGGCTTGAACCGGTAGCCGAGGGTGAACATGTCGGAGTCCGACCGCACGCCCGGGTAGCGGAACAGGTCCCACGTGCCGCCGCTCGCGTCGCGCCGTTCGAGGATCGTGTAGGAGCGCCCCGGGTGCTCCCGGCCGAGCTGGCAGGCCGCGCCGATGCCGGAGAGGCCGGCACCGATGAGGAGTACGTCGACGTGGTCGATGTCAGTCATGCCTGGACCGCCGTTCCGTTGTCGAGCAGGTGGTCGATGTCGTCGATGCCCCAGGCGGCCAGCGCTTCGCGGGTGTGGGCGCCGGGGGCCGGGGCGGGCGGTTGGCCGAGCTCGGCCTTCGTGCGCGAGAAGCGCGGAGCCGGGGCCGGCTGGGTCAGCCCGTCTGCCTCGACGAACGTGCCACGGGCCGCGAGGTGCGGATGCGTCGCCGCCTCGGAGAGAGTGATGATGCCGGCGACGCAGGCGTCGGTGCCCTCGAAGAGCTCGACCCACTCGGCCTGCGTCTTCTCCCTGAACCGTGCGGTGAACACCTCACGCAGCGCCGGCAGGCTGGCCGGGTCGTTGCGGTCGGGCACGTCGACCTCGAGCAGCCGCACCAGCTCGTCGTAGAACTGCGGCTCCAGCGCACCCACCGACATGTGCCGGCCGTCGGAGGTCTCATAGATGTCGTAGAACGGCGTGCCGCCGTCGAGCAGCCCGGAGGCGCGGCGTTCGCGCTGCAGCCCGACGGCGGACAGGGTGATCGCCATGGCGTTGAGGTGCGCCGTACCGTCGACGATCGCGGCGTCGACGACCTGCCCCTGACCGCTGAGCCGGGCCTCCAGGAGGGCCGCGAGCACGCCGATCACAAGGTACGTCGAGCCGCCGCCGAAGTCGCCGACCAGGTTGCTCGGGAAGTGCGGCCGGCCGCGGTCCTGGCCGAGGCCGAAGAGTGCGCCGGTGATGGCGATGTAGTTCATGTCGTGCCCGGCCGTGTGTGCCAGCGGACCGTCCTGCCCCCACCCGGTCATCCGGCCGTAGACCAGCCGCGGGTTGCGCCCGAGGCAATCGTCGGGCCCGAGGCCGAGGCGCTCGATGGCGCCGGGCCGCATGCCCTCGATGAGCACGTCGGCACCCTCGACCAGTTCGAGTACGACGCCCGCCGCGGCGGTGTCCTTGAGGTCGAGCGCGACGCTCGGCCGGCCACGGTTGAGCACGTCCTTGTCGTTGGTCGGGAACATCCCGTCGGAGGGGCGCTCGATGCGGATCACGTCGGCACCGAGGTCGGCCAGGATCATGCAGGCGTGCGGGCCGGGCCCAATGCCGGCGATCTCGACGACCTTGACCCCTCGCAGCGGTCCGGTGCCCTGTCCCAGCGCGTAGTCCATGGCGCGATCATGACAGAACCACTGTCAGGGTCGAGGAAATGAGCGTCTCAGGTCCGGGTAGGGATCCGGCTACGGTGAGAGACATGGGGCATCTTCAACTGCACCAGGCGCGACAACTCTGCGCTGCACGGCGCCGCCGCCCGGGGTTCCTTCGCGGAGTTCAGCGCGATCTACGAGCCCGGGGACGCGAACCTCGACTTCTCGGGTGCATCCCTTCTGGGGCTGGCGCTCGGCAGCGGCAACCCGGCGGCGCGCGTGGCGATCTCCAACCGGCTGCTCGACGGCGGCGCCGAGGTGACCGCACACGCCAACGAGCTGCACGTGCTGCTGAGCGGTACGGCGCACGACTTCGACGCCGAGCCCGCACTCCTCCGGCGGATGATCGAGGCCGGCGCCGACGTCAACCGGGTGGTCCCGCGGCTCGGCGCTCCCCTCGAGGCGCTTGCCGGGGTTTTCAAGTTCACCGATGCCACGCTGGCGCCGTTCTACGACGTCTTCCTCGAGCGTCCCGACCTGGACCTGCTCCACGAGGGCGCGTTCAAGAAGTCCGTCTACGCCAGCATCAAGCAGATCTCGGCGAAGCGCGCCGACCTGCTCGCACGGTCCGAGGCCTACCTGACCTCGCGCGGCATTCCGATCCCGGAGTGACCCGGACCACACCCGATTGCAACTCGTTGCATAGGTCTGCCATCCTCGCTCCGTGGCCCTCGAACACGCCCTCCTCGTCGCCCTGCGCGAACAGCCCGCGTCCGGGCTCGACCTCGCGCGACGGTTCGAGAAGTCGATCGGCTACTTCTGGCACGCCACCCACCAGCAGATCTACCGGGTCCTTGCGCGGATGGAGGCCGACGGCTGGGTGAGCGCCGAGGCGGTCGCCCAGAGCGGGAAGCCCGACAAGAAGGTGTACGCCGTCTCGACGGCGGGCGAGCGCGTGCTCGCCGAGTGGCTGGCCGAGCCGACCCCGGTCGAGACCTTCCGCAGTGCGCTGGCCGTCAAGCTCCGCGGGGCGTCGTACGGAGATCGGGAAGCGGTGCTGGCTACGGTGCGAGACACGCTGGCCGACCACCGGACCCGGCTCGCCCACTACGAACTGCTCGCCAAGCGCGACTACCCCGAGCCGTCGCTCCTCGTGGGTCACGAGCTCGACCAGTACCTCGTGCTGCGCGGGGGCATCGGGCTCGAGAAGTTCTGGATCAGCTGGCTCGACGAATACCTGGAGGCACACCCATGACCTACGACCACCTGCTCGCGCCGCTGACCATCGGCTCGTTGAGGATGCGGAACCGGGTCGTGATGGGCTCGATGCACACCGGGCTCGAGGACTACCCGTGGGACATCGACAAGCTCGCGGCGTACTTCGCGGAGCGGGCGCGCGGCGAGGTCGGGCTGATCATCACCGGCGGCTACGCCCCCAACAAGCGCGGCTGGCTCAAGCCGTTCGGCTCCGAGATGACGACGCGGCTGCAGGCGATGCGGCACCGCCGGGTGACCGACGCTGTGCACGACGAGGGCGGCGCGATCGCCATGCAGATCCTGCACGCGGGGCGCTACGGCTACCACCCGTTCAGCGTGAGCGCGTCGAACAAGCAGTCGCCCATCACGCCGTTCAAGCCGTCGGCGTTGTCGACACGCGGTGTCGACAGGACGGCGTCGGACTTCGCGAACGCCGTACGCCTGGCGAAGAAGGCCGGCTACGACGGCGTCGAGATCATGGGGTCCGAGGGCTACCTCATCAACCAGTTCCTCGCCGCGCGCACCAATGACCGGTCCGACGCGTGGGGAGGTACGGCGACCAAGCGGATGCGACTGCCCGTCGAGATCGTGCGCCGGGCGCGTGAGCAGGTCGGCGACGACTTCCCGATCATCTACCGGATCTCGCTGCTGGACCTGGTCGAGGGAGGGCAGAGCTGGGACGAGGTCGTCGAGTTGGCGCACCGCCTCGAGGAGGTCGGCGTGAGCGTGCTCAACACCGGCATCGGCTGGCACGAGGCGCGGGTGCCGACGATCATCACCCAGGTGCCGCGCGCGGCCTGGCGCAGCGCGACGGCGCGACTCAAGTCGGAGGTGTCGGTGCTGGTGTGCGCGAGCAACCGCATCAACACCCCCGAGCTGGCCGACTCCATCCTGGCGTCGGGCGAGGCCGACCTCGTGTCGATGGCTCGTCCGCTGCTGGCCGACCCGGAGTTCGTGGCCAAGGCCGCGGCCGGGCGGGCCGACGAGATCAACACGTGCATCGCCTGCAACCAGGCATGCCTCGACCATGTCTTCGACAACTTGCGGGCGTCGTGCCTGGTGAACCCCCGGGCGTGCCACGAGACCGAGCTGGTGCTGATGCCGACTCGTCGGCCGGCTTCGGTGGCGGTCGTGGGCGCCGGGCCTGCCGGTCTCGCGGCGGCGGTCAGCGCTGCCGAGCGCGGTCTCGCGGTGACCCTCTTCGAGAAGTCGGCCGAGCCCGGCGGCCAGTTCCGGCTGGCCATGCGGGTGCCCGGCAAGGAGGACTTCACCGACACGCTCCGCTACTACACCCGGCGGCTCGAGGTCCTCGGTGTCGACGTACGCCTCTCGACGGCGGCCTCGCCCGACGACCTGGCCGGCTTCGACCACGTGGTGGTCGCGAGCGGGGTCGTGCCGCGAATGCCAGACATCGACGGCATCGACCACCCCAGCGTGGCGTCGTACGCAGACGTCCTGAACGGCACCGTGGTGCCTGGTCCTCGCGTCGCGGTCATCGGCGCCGGCGGCATCGGGGTGGACATCAGTGTGTTCCTCACCCACGACCCCGCCGACGACCTGGACGACTGGATGTCGCACTGGGGTGTCGGCGACCCGACGCTGCACGTGGGCGGGCTCAGCTCGCCGAAGCCGCGTACGCCGATCCGCGAGGTCACGCTCGTGCAGCGCAAGACCACGCCCATCGGCATCGGCCTGGGCAAGACGTCGGGCTGGGCGCACCGGGCCGTGCTGAAGCAGTCGGGGATCCGGCAGATCGGGGGGGCGTCGTACGACCGGATCGACGACGCCGGCCTCCACATCACCGTCGACGGGCAGCCGCAGGTGCTGGCCGTGGACACCGTGGTGGTGTGCGCGGGTCAGGACTCGGTGCGTTCGGTGTACGACGACCTCGAACACCCCTCGCTGCACCTGATCGGCGGGGCCGACGTGGCTGCCGAGCTGGATGCCAAGCGGGCGATCAAGCAGGGCACCGAGGTCGCTGCCTCGCTGTGACCGCTGGATAGTCCAGTCGGAACTTGTCGCTTCGCTGCCGGCGGGACGACGAAAGGTGACTGGACTACCGGGCGATAGCGTGGCGACATGATCCGCGACTTCACCGACGACGAAGCCCGGCGCGCCCTGGTCCTCAAGTGGGGCATGGCGGCGGCCGACGAGATCCCCGCCTGGGTAGCCGAGATGGACTACGCCCTGGCGCCGCCGGTCGCCGAGGCGCTGGCCGATGCCGTGGCGCTGGGCATGACCGGCTACCCGCCGTTCGAGACGGGCGGCGAGCTGGGCAAGGCGTACGCCGGGTTCGCGGCGCGGCACTACGACCAGGACGTCGACCCGGGGCAGGTGCTGCCGGTGGTCGACGTGACGGCGGGCGTGCGGTTCGCCCTCGACGTCCTCTCCGACGAAGGCCCGATGGTGATGCCCGGACCGGCGTACTCGCCGCAGCTCGAGGTCGCGCAGGTCACCGGGCGCGAGCGCGTCGACCTGCTGCTCGACCCCGACGCCGACCGGGCCGAGATCGACCTCGACCACCTCGACCGGCTCTTCGCCGACGGTGCGCGGACCCTGCTGCTGACCCAGCCGCACAACCCGTGGGGTCGGGTGTTCACGCGTGCCGAGCTCGAGGGCATCCGCGACGTCGTGGTGCGGCACGGGGCCCGGGTGATCAGCGACGAGATCCACGCCCCGCTGGTGCTGCCGGGCGCGGAGCACGTGTCGTACCTGGCGATCGACGGCACGGCCGACCACGCGGTCGCGGTCGTGGCCTCGTCGAAGGCGTTCAACACTGCAGGGCTGCGGTGCGCGCAGATCATCACCACCGACCCGGCCACCCGCGACCGGCTCGTGAACGTGCCGATGGTGCGTAACGACTCGTGGTCGACGCTGGGCGTCGTGGCCGCCGTGGCGGCGTACAACCACGGGGACCCGTGGCTGGCGGCACTCGTGCAACGGCTCGACGAACAGCGCTCACTCCTGGCCAGCCTACTGGCGGAACACCTGCCGCAGGCGCGGATGCGGCCGCTCGAGGCGACGTACCTCGTCTGGCTCGACCTGCGGGCCTACGGGCATGACGAAGCGGCGCAGCTGATCAGGGACCGCGGGCGGGTGTGGCTGTTCGACGGAAGCGACTACCAGGCGGGTCTGGCGGGCCATGTGCGCCTGAACATCGCAACCTCGCCCGAGCGGCTGACCGAGATCGTCCACCGGATGGCCGCTGCCCTTGCCTCCTGACCAGGGCCGGTTCGGGCACAATGCCGGGGTGACCACCAAGATCGTCGTCGTCGGCCTCGGCTATGTCGGCCTCTCCATCGCCGTACTCCTCTCCCAGCACCACGAGGTGATCGGCGTCGATGTCGACCCCGATCGCGTCGATCGGCTCGGCCGGGGCATCAGTCCGATCAGCGACGCCGAGATCGAGGAGTACCTGAGGACCCGCGAGCTCGATCTCGCCTTCACCCTCAACGGAGCCTCGGCGTACGCGGATGCGGAGTACGTCGTCATCGCGACGCCGACCGACTACGACCCGGTCACCAACTACTTCAACACCGACTCGGTCGAGAAGGTGATCGCCGACGTGCTGGCCGCGAACCCCGAAGCAACCATGGTGATCAAGTCGACGATCCCGGTGGGCTACGTCGAGGACGTCCGCGCCCGGCTCGGCATCGACACCGTGATCTTCTCGCCGGAGTTCCTGCGGGAGGGCAAGGCCCTGCTCGACAACCTGCACCCGTCGCGGATCGTCGTCGGCGAGGACAGCCCGCGGGCGCAACGCTTCGCCGACCTGCTCGTCGAGGGCGCGATCGACAAGGACGTGCCGATCCTGCTGACCCAGCCGACCGAGGCCGAAGCGATCAAGCTCTTCGCCAACACCTACCTGGCCATGCGGGTGGCGTTCTTCAACGAGCTCGACTCGTTTGCGATCACGCGGGGGCTCGCGACGCGTCAGATCATCGACGCCGTCGGCCTCGACCCGCGCATCGGGACGCACTACAACAACCCGTCGTTCGGCTACGGCGGCTATTGCCTGCCGAAGGACACCAAGCAGCTGCTGGCCAACTACCAGGACGTGCCGCAGAGCCTGATCGAGGCGATTGTCACCTCCAACACCGCGCGCAAGGACTTCGTCGCGACCGACATCCTGTCGCGCCGGCCACAGGTCGTCGGCATCCATCGGCTCATCATGAAGGCGGCCGCCGACAACATCAGGTCGAGCAGCGTGCAGGGCATCATGAAGCGCATCAAGGCCAAGGGCGTCGAGGTCGTCGTCTACGAGCCCGAGCTGCGGGAGGACACGTTCTTCGGGTCGCGCGTCGTGCGCGACCTCGACGAGTTCAAGCAGGTCTCCGACGTGATCGTGGCCAACCGGATGGTCGACGAGATCAGGGATGTCGACGACAAGGTCTACACGCGGGACCTGTTCGGGTCTGACTGAGGTCGCGTTCGGAATCCCCGGTCGACCGGGGATTCCTGAACTTGTCAGGCAGTGCACGGGCCGACAAGTTCAGCTACGCCGCCACCAGTTGCGCCTGTCGTCGCCCAGTTGCTCTGGTTCGGCGTCCGACCGCGACAACTTCTCGTCCAGCAGCGCCGACGACGCAGCCGGGTCCATTGCGGGCTTGGCGCGCAGCTCGAACCGCTCGACCACGCGATCGGCGATCGGCAGGAACCCGGCCCGCGCCGCGTCGTACTCCACGAGGCCGAAGGCCGCGGCCATCAGCGCGTCGGGGTCTTCGCCCTCGTCGAGCAGTCGCTCGACCCGCGCCCGGGCCGCGATCCGTGTCAACCGTGTGGTGGAGCCGTCGGGGAAGGCGATGATGCGCTCGCCGTGGTGGGTGCGTTCGAGGTCGTCGAGCAGCGCGCCCATCGCGTCGTACGACGGCGCGAAGGCGACGCCGGGCAGGGTCAGCCGGAACTCCGCGTCGGTGTCCGGGTCGACCGATGACACGAGCCGCACCCGGGGCTCGCCGCGATACGACCGGTGCACGATGCGGGTCTCGAGCACGGGGTCCTCGACGGGCTGGATGCGGTCCTCGTGCACGTCGTCCCAGGGTC
This sequence comes from Nocardioides sp. InS609-2, assembly GCF_023208195.1. Lineage (NCBI taxonomy): Bacteria > Bacillati > Actinomycetota > Actinomycetes > Propionibacteriales > Nocardioidaceae > Nocardioides > Nocardioides sp. InS609-2. The sequence continues at coordinate 2,376,193 of NZ_CP060034.1, forward strand.
CGACGACGACGACCCGCAGGTCGGGCACGGACGAGTCGAGCAGGGCGTCGACCACGCGCACGGTCTCGTCGGCGGGGCCGAGCGGCACGACGACCTCGAGGTAGGGCACCTCGTAGGTGCGGCCGTGCCGGTTGCGCTTGGGGCGCATCGCGGGCACGAGGTTGGCGAGGTACGGGTCGTTGTAGCGGTTGACCAGCTCGGCGCGACGCAGCACCTGCGACCGGCCGAGGTGCCAGCTCATCGCCTCGCGGTCGACGATGAAGACGCCGCCGGCCTGCGCCAGCTCGTGGCCGACGGCCATGTCCTCGCCCAGACGGAGCATCGGGTCGAAGCCGCGTGAGGAGAAGTAGAGGTCACGGGAGACCGAGCCGGTCATGCCGATGTGCACCCGCTGCGCGCGTGGGCCGGCCTTCCGCAGATCATCGGTGCGCTTCCAGAAGCCCTCCACCCAGGTGTGCTTCTCGTGCTCCTCGCCGGGGAAGAGGTCGGCCGCGCCACCCTCGGCGACGACGTCGCGCACCTCGGTCGGCGTACGGTCGAAAAGAGATGCCGGGTCGACGAACCGCTTGTCGCCACCGGGCACTGCATAGTCGATGAGGTGGTGCCAGCGCAGCTGCGCCTCGACCTCCTGGCGATGGGCGAGCATGTCGGCGTCGTACCAGTGCAGCACCTCGCCGTCGCTCGCCAACGCCCCCAGGTGAGCGGCATTCGCGCGCCCCCAGCCCGACTCGACGCGGAGGATGCGGGTGTTGTCGGGCCGCACCTCGGGCAGCTCGAGCGGCGGCGTGCTCTGGTCGTCGACGACGACGACCTCCATCAGGTGGGCTGGGTAGCTCTGCGCCGCCAGACCGGCAAGCACGTAGGGCAGCGTGCGGTGATAGTTGTACGCCGGCACCACCATCGTGACGGTCTTCGTCGGCTCCCACTGCCCCAGCGCCGGCGGGGTGAGCACGCTCCAGTCGTTGTGGCGTACGACGGTCTGCCGCGGCATCAGTCGGCCACCCGCATCTCGCTGCCGGGGTGGAAGCCCGGCCACTGCGTCTCGGTGATCTCCGCCCGCCGGAACTGGTCGTCGTCCATCGCCCACGTGTGCCCGGAGCCCGTACGCCGCAGGACATAGCCGAGCCCGTGCGTGCGGTAGATCCGGCCACCGGCTGCCTCCACGCCGGCGAGCAGCTGGGTGTCGACGAAGCGTCGTACGCGGCGGAAGTCGCCCAGGGCGCGCAGCATCCCGCGGTCGATCATGATCGTCCCGCCGGCGATGAAGCGGTTGAAGCACTCGGACGGGTGGTTGCGGCGCACGGTGACGTCGTCCTGCTGGAGGTAGACGAACTCCGACGGCATCCCGACCACGTCTGCGCCGCTGAAACGACGGGCCATCAGCAGGTCGTGCACGGCATGCGGGGAGTACCAGTCGTCGTCGTCGATCTTCATCAGCACCTCGCCCGACGCAGCGCGGGCCGCGGCCCTCAGCACGTCACCGAAGAAGGCATCCTTCTCGAAGTCGAGCAACACGTACGGCGTCGCGCCGAGCACCGCCCTCACCTGCTCCTCGTCGGCGGCGAACCCGTGCGTCGCGAGCACCAGTTCAACGTCGGCGCCACGCTGCGCGGCCACCTGGCCGAGCGCGAAGTCGAGCTGCTGGGGCCGCATCGTCGCGAGCAGGACGCTCACCGCCGGCAACCCCGCATGGCGTACGCCGGCGCGCGCGGCGAGGCCGGAACGCCAGGCCAGCGTGGAGTGGTGGGCGAAGGTGGCGCGACGTAAGCGAAGGGCGTGCTCCTCGCGAGAGAGCGGGTCGGCGAGGTCGGCGGTCGTGGACAGGGCTTCGATGACCGCGGGGGAAAGACCGATCCCGGTGCCGGTGGCTACGAGCGGCACCCCGGCCATCGCGAGCCGCAGCACGTGGTTGGCGTCGTCGCGGCCGAGGTCGACCCGGACACCCTGGTGACCGCGCGCCCGGTCGACGATCGCCTCCGTGACGCCGGCAGGTCCGGGCGCGAGCTTGAGCAGGTCGATGACGGGGCGGTCCCAGTCCTTGCGCCAGCCGACGGGGTTGAAGACGAGCTCGTCGACCGGGTCGAGCCCGGGGTCGGTGACCACGGTGGGAGCGCGGTCGATGACGTGGTGAGTCTCCGGCTGGTCGAGCGAAGTCGAGATCACAACGTCCGGCGGGACGTCACGGTCAGCGTCCCCGGCCTCCTCGACCGACGACACATGCAGCGCCCGCACGTCGAGACCCGGCGCGGCCGGCCGGCCGGCGTACGCCACGACGACACCGCCATGAGTGGCGTCGGCGCCCGGCACGGCCTGGCGGGCAAACTCCGCGAGCACCGCATGGGCGCCCACCGGGTCGTCGAAGCGGGCGACAGTCAGGAACCCCCGGGCCAGCGGCCGGGCGTTGAGGCTGGAGAGCGGCGCCCACTCGCCGCGCGGATGCAGCACCAGCGGGCTGGTGCCTTCGGTGAGCCAGACGCCGACGGTGCGGCACTGGCCGAGGCGCGGGATGACGGATGCAGCCTGACGCAGGGTGGCCCGGTCGGACGCGACGAGCAGGATCGACTTCCAGCCGCGCTTGACCGGGGCACCACGATCCACCTGGGAGAGCGCGAGGAACGAGCCGTCGAAGCCGGTGGGGAGTGCCGCCACGACGGGGTTGTCCGCCGTGACGATGAGGATCGGCGTGGGCGCGTTGGCGAGGAAGCTGTCGAGGGGATGAGTCACGGTTTCGCCTTGCGCAGAGAGAGGCTCGGGGGCAGCGAGTGCTTGACCAGCGGCCGCGGCTGCTCGCGCAGCCAGGTGTGCGTGACGTGGTCAATGATGTGGACGCCGGCCGGTGCGGTCACCTTCACCAGCCCGTTGAGCGGCGTGCCGGTGCGGATCGCGTCGTCGACCTCGAACTCCCGCAGCTTGCGGTAGAGCCGGGTGTTTGTGAAGTCGACGCCGTCCTTGCGCCAGTGCGCGAACTCGTCGGCGTCGTGCCACATCACCTCGACGCACAACCCCTGCGGCAGCACGATCCGCTCGGTGTCGGAGGGGTACTCGCGCAGCTCCCAGTCGAACGCCTTCACGAACGTGAAATCCGGCCCCATCGGGTAGATCCACGGCTCCAGGAAGCTCAGGCTCAGGTCGATCCAGCCGGTCGACTCGTCGACCACGGTCAGCGGGTGCCGCGGCATCGCGACGATCGCCCGGCTGGTCTCGAGCTGCCACGAGAGGTCGCGCAGGATCGACACGCCCTCGGGTGAGAGCACCATGTCGCCGTCCCACTTCATGGAGTACGACGTGCGCACCTTGCTGAACGACCAGTTGTAGAAGTGCGCCAGCGAGTGCACGCTCGTCGCCGGCGTGGCCAGGTGCTCGGCGCCGGCGCGGGAGACCTGGTGCGGATAGGTCAGCCCGGTGAACCTGTCGGTCGCGCCGTGCTCCTTGGCGATCTGCGCGGCCAGCTCGGGGGTGCCGTCGTCGGACCCGTTGTCCACGAACACCACGTGCTGCACGGCGTCGAGGATGGGCGGCAGCACCCACGGCAGGTTGCGCGCCTCGTTGCGCACCCGGAAGACACACGTCAGCCCGGGGCTCAGTCGACCTTCGCGCCAGGGCCAGGTGACGTCGTACTCGCTGATGCCCTCGAGCGTGGGGATGTCAGCGCTCACGCCCCAGCGCCTTCCGGATCTTCTGACGGGCGGCGGGCGGCACCATCGCGCGTACGGCGTGCGGCACCTTGTCGACCCGGCTCTGCGCGGCCGGGGCCGGGCCGGTGGCGGTGCGGGCGCCCTCGCGGCGCGCGGCCAGCGTCGTGGAGTGTGCAAAGGCCTCCGCCTCGGCGTACATGTCGGCGTAGGCGACCCGCAGCTGGTCGCACGTCTCGTGTGCCCTCGCGTCGTCACCACCTTCGTCGGCCAGCCCGTCGAGCGCGTGCCACGTCTCGTCGGCGAGGTCGCGGAGGCGGTCGGGCACGTCGACGTCGTCCCAGGTGAGGGTGACTCGGCGGAGGTTCGGGTCGATGAACTTGTGCACCTCGCGGATGTCGTTGGCCATCGCGGTCTTCACGGCGTGCAGGTCGAAGGCGTCGCCGATGCGGAAGACGGGAATGGTCCAGTCGGCCAGCATGTCGGCGTACCGCACGAACGCCCGCGGCTCCCCGCGCGTGGCCCGCTCCGTGTGCAGCATCATGTTGATCCACGCGGCGGTGCGGGTGACGCCGCTCTGGCGAGCGTCGTAGTAGGCCTGCTTGCTGCCGACCACCTCGGTGACGGGCCGGAGCATCGTGACGTACGACGACGTGGCGGCGCTGCGGTCGGCTCCAGCCCGCCAGAGCCCGAGAAACCAGGCGGCCCGCGGATCCTTGATCACCAGCTCGTCGCCGGCCTCGAACTGGCCTGTCAGCCACTGCGTGACGCGCTCGCGCACCGCGTGGTCTGCGCTGACCTTGCCGGCCTCGAGCCAGGCCTGGGGCCGGGCGTCGGAGACCTGCACGTTGCTGGCTCTGAGCAGCTCGTCGTGCAGGTCGACCACCCACTGCGGCTCACCGAACCCCTTGGGGTTGGTCGAGTCGGCTGCCACCTCGGGCTGCGGGACGTGCAGGCCGAGGGTGCGGAGCGTGCCCGCCATGACGCTCGTGCCGCTGCGCCCGGAGCCCGCCACGAACACGATCCGGCGCGGCTGGTCCGACGGCTGCACCGGAGTTGTCGACATGGCGGGCAGCCTATCGTCGGCGAAATCGGAGGCGTGAGCGCCGGCGCGGGTTCCTCCGGAGATTGGCTACCTCGCGACGGGCGAGCGAGGTGTCACGAGACCAGATCGCTCCATCGAAGGTGCTGCGGATTTCGTGCGCTGGCCTTTCCTCTGCTCGCGGCCTCGATCAGGCGCATGCTCTGCGCAGATCAGTGCCTTGTAGTCGGCATGGGAGGGTAATCGAGCACGATGTTCGAACATGTGGTCCTCGGGCGAGCTTGCGGGAAGGGAGGCTCCTTTGGTCGATGACCCGAGACGCCCTTCTCCTCCACGTGGTGCTCGTCGCCCTGCGCCGTAACGCGATGTCCCCCCACTTCTCTCGGCTGACCTCCTCCGTCCTCGCGGCTTCCTGACATCTGACAGGAAGCGCCTGCCCCCCGGCCACCCCGAGGCTCCGGCTGTCAGACGGGTGGAACGGTCTGCAACGGGTACCGGACCTCTCCGGACATGACTACGAGGTGTTCAATGACGGTCCTCCAGAAGCAACGACACAGTCAGGTCGCGCACCTGACGCTGGAAGATGTTGCGCAAGTCGGTCGCGAGCTCGACGCGGTCCGGCAGCGCGTGGTCGACAGCCGGGGAGCTCGTGACGCGGCGTACATCCGTCGGGTGATCAGGTTCCAGCGCAGTCTCGAGCTCGGCAGTCGCGTCGCGCTGCTGGCCGGCCGTTGGCGCCCTGCTTGGGTGGTCGGCACGCTAGGGCTTGCGGTGGCGAAGAGCCTGGACAACATGGAGATCGGGCACAACGTGCTCCACGGCCAGTGGGACTGGATGCGCGATCCGAAGATCCACTCCACGACCTGGGACTGGGACCACGCCTCCCCGCCGGAGCAGTGGAAGCACGCCCACAACGACACCCACCACCGCTACACGAACATCCTCGGCAAGGACAACGACCTCGGCTACGGCATCATGCGCGTCGACGAGGACCAGGAGTGGGAACCGCGACATCTCGCCCAGCCGCTGTGGAACCTGCTGAACGCCTGCATCTTCGAGTACGGCATCGCAATGTACGACATCGAGTTCGGCGAGCACCTGCGCCAGAAGCGGGGCTTCACCCCTGAGCTGAAACAGCGTGTGGGCACGGCCCTGGCCAAGATCCGCAAACAGGTGACCAAGGACTTCGTCGTTCACCCACTGCTGGCCGGGCCTGGGTGGCGCAGCACCCTGACGGCCAATCTCACCGCCAGCTTCCTGCGCAACGTGTGGAGCCACTCGGTCATCATGTGCGGACACTTTCCCGAGGGCGTCGAGACCTTCGAGACACCGGCGCTCGACGACCAGGAGACGCGCGGCGAGTGGTACCTGCGCCAGATGCTCGGGTCGGCCGACATCTCGGGCAGCCCGCTGATGCACCTGATGAGCGGCAACCTCTCGCACCAGATCGAGCACCACCTCTTCCCCGACCTCCCGAGCAACCGCTACGCGGAGATAGCCGTCGAGGTGGAGCAGCTCTTCGAGCGCTACGGCCTCACCTACCACTCCGCGCCGCTCCCCCGGCAGCTCGCGTCGGCGTGGCACAAGGTGCTGCGCCTGTCACTGCCGAACGGTTGGCTGGCGGCCACGAACCGTCACAACGTCGTCTCGCAGGTTCGCGACCTCGTCCGCGGGGTGGCGCACGGGCCCGACGAGGCGGCAGCCCAGTCTGCGGCGGGTTAGGACGAGAGCATGGCCCCGACCCGCCTCGTCCTGACCTCCGACACGCACCTGCCCACGCGCGCCAAACGCCTGCCTGAGGAGTTGTGGAGCGCTATCGACGCTGCTGACGTCGTGGTGCACGCCGGCGACTGGGTCGACGAGGCGACCCTGGACGCTTTCGAGACTCGGTCACGACTGCTGGTGGCCTGTTGGGGAAACAACGACGGTCCGAGGCTGCGGGCGCGAATCCCCGAGTTCGCCCGAGTGGAGATCGACGGCGTGCGGCTCGGCGTGACGCACGAGACGGGCGCCAAGCAGGAACGCGAGCGCCGGATGGACCTGGCCCACCCAGGCCTCGACGTGCTCGTCTTCGGCCACAGCCACATTCCATGGGACTCCACGACGCCCGGCGGCATCCGGCTACTCAATCCCGGCTCACCCAGCGATCGCCGGCGCCAACCTCACTGCACCTTCATGACCGCCACGGCGGCGGACGGCGCGCTAGCCAACGTCGTACTCCACCCGGTGTCGGCCGCTCCTTCGGACATGAGCAACACGCTCACGCCAACCGTGGCGAACGTGGGCACACCATCGCGCCAGCAGTGACTCCAGCGATGGCTTGACGTGAGGATGAGGATGCAGCAGGGCTCTCGCTGGCATGCCCGCCAAGGACCAACACCCGTGATGTGGACTCCCCCACGCCATACCGACAGGACCGTTGGGAACAGGTCTCACTCGCCAAAGTTCCACAGGGTGAGTGCAACCGAGACCGGCGATCGGAGATGCACTACGGCGCTGGTCCGAAGCTGACCGGCGTGACTCGCACTCCCCGTCGCTACCAGGACGTTGACCCGTGTAGCCCATTGCGCCCAGATTGCCGCGGCAGGCGCTTCTGACCAGACCGTCTGTTGTCGATCAGGCACGACCCACGCGCGACAGGATCGAAGACTTGTGAATTCTTCCGAAGGTGCGAGAAGTGCCCACGTCGATTCTGAAGAAACTCGACCTGAAGACTGCGGCGGAGGAGGAATCCGTTCATTGGCGAAACCGCCTGCCACCGGAGCCGTGGCGAAAGAGCGTCGAGGGCGCCGCCAGGCACCTTGCGTTGAAGTGACCCTTGCGGTGAGGGGTGTCAGCGCGGCAAGGTGACTTGCCTTGAGATCTGATGAAAGGATCGCCGATGAGCGAAGAAACTGTGCTGGACGTCGAAATGTTGAAACCCCACGTGCGCGCCGTTCTCGACGAGCTCAGGCGGGTCGGCGATGACGCGGGTCGGGACGAACTGGCGTCGGTGAACGTCGACGAACTGCGGAAGACCCTCACACATCGGAAGAGGGGCGTAGGGCTCGCGGACCGCTCGTCGCCGCACTGCGGCACGTACCACCTGCTGGCCTACATCGCATTGACTCTCGCTGACGACACAGGCGACACGGACTACATCGAGGACGCCCTGTTTTACCTTGATGCGGCCGAGATCGCGGGCTGTAGGTAGTAGTACGTCATTCCGGGGGTCACACCCGTGGTCGCCACCCACAGCCCACCACCATCAGGCTGCGAAGGCGATCCTCACAGACGCTCCGCCGCGTCAGTCCCTCTGGGTGGGCCCACGAGGTGCGCTGGTTGTGCGCAACGGTTCATGGAGCCGCGCTGGTGAGAGCAAGATTGGCGTGTGCGCAGGAAGCCCGCGGGTGATGAGCGGCGTCGAATCTCGTGTGGTGGGTTCTCGCCCTCTTGGCCGCCTGGTGTTGGCCCTCCGCGAACGCCACAACTCGGGCTTCTTGACTTCTCAACGGCCATCGCGCCATGCTCGCGTCGGAAGGAAGTTGCCCATGTCGAGCGATGACGACACCCCCGATATCAAGGCTGCCACTGGCCGCCAGGCGCTTCCGAGCGGCAGCGACTATTCACCACTGCCCGACCAACGGGGCAAGGCCATTGCTGAGGCCATCCCGGACGACGATGAGACCGACCCGTTGCCGCCGCCAGCGGACGCCCGACGGGCACGGGCCGAGGATGTGCCGGAGGCCGATTCCAAATGAGCCTCACGATCGTGAACCGCGTCGACGGTCTCGATCTCTACGTCGCGATCATGTACGAGGATCGCATGTGCGACGGCAATCCCCCGCCCGACGGAAGCTGGGCCAAAGCCGGCTGGTATCGCGTGCCCCCGTTCCAAACGCTGCCCCCGCCATACGAAGGGGCACCACCTTTGACCTTTGGGGGCCGAAAAGAGGTGATTACCGGCAGCATCAAGAGACGGTACGTCTACGTGCACGCCAGAGCCTGGAACGGATCGAACTGGGTGGCTGGCTGGGGAGACAGGAGTCCGAGAAACCTGCCACTGCACTACGGGTTCAAGGAGTGCATCTGGTACCAGTTCGACCAGCCCCTCGATCGATGCTGGTTCCTTGAGTTCTACTCACCGTCGCAAGACCTGACGGTCGATCTGCACCTCTAGGTCGCGTTCACAGCGGCACGAGCGGCAGGTCGTGCAGCGGCGCGGTCATCGCCTCCCGAATGGCTGATAACCGCGCGTGCTTACCGCTGGCCCCTCGACCAGGCGACGGCCTAGCAGCCAGGAGGCAGCAAGCGAGACGCCGAGCTGCCTCACCGGCAAACGGCTTCAACCCTGGCCATGGACAAGCCACGATCCCGGCAGCGTCATTCCGTCGCGAGACGGCGTGGCCAACGTAGATCTCGAACGCGGCGCGCCTTGGTCGCACGTCTGAGCCTAAACCGCTAGGAGCGCTGCTTTCGACCCTCTAGATGGCGTGAAGACGCCATCCGCCCTCTCCATAGGCGTAGAGCGTGTGGGAAAAGTCTGAAACGAACCACAGGAAGTTCAATCCCTCTGGCAGGAGCAAGCCCTCGCTCGGCACCGCAGTCGGCTTGCCGACCAGCGCAGCGCGTTGAGCGAAGGGTAAAGAGCCCTCATCGAGCGCCAGAAACAGGTGGGTCTCCTCATAGCCACTTGCTCGAAGCTTGTCGACGTGGCGCAGCTGATTCGGGAGCGACAACACTCCGGCGATAACGCCAGGTAGCCCCTCGAGCGAGTCATCGACTGCACCACCGGTCCCAGGCGGAAGGATCCGGATCGTCTGCCGGTTTGGCCTCTCGTCGGCAGCCATGTCGGGCATGCCTGACATGGAGGCGCTGGACTCCATCAGCCATTCGAAGTCGAGGGACGGCAGATGGCGGCTGTAAAGGCTGGACGGATCAGAAATCCCAAGAGCCTCTGACGTTGTGATGATGCGGGCGTACCGCTCCAACAACTCGGGTAGATCCCTCACGTCCCCAATGGAGATGTGCCACGTCCACCTACCGGGGTTCGGCACCTCGTCGCGCGTCAGTGAATTTCGCTGCTGAACGCCCACACCGGCTTGGCTGGTCACCTCCAAGGCGGCCTCGCGGCCATCCGGATACGTCAGCCGGACGTCAAACGCGCGTTGCCTGCCTCGGACGTCGTACGCCTCCGCTCGTGCGCCGACGGCGTTAGCGACGACGATGGCTGCGAACACCTCTTGCGAGGAGAGACCGGCCAGAGGGTCAGCGTTCATATGCGTGGAACTTAGACCAAGTCGCCTACCCCGCTCGCACCCCACCGCCGTCGACCTACCGCTTGGCGGGGATCGATCCAACAGCCCTGCGTCTATCCGCCGCGTTCAGCCCACTCACGGGTAGCGCCATCAACGCAGTTCGCGAGGCCGGGCAGCTAGTGGTTCGTGTCGTAACTGTCTAGATGGTTGTGGTCTGAAATCATGGGGGTATGGCGAATCGTCCTGCTCCGGCCCTTGTTCTGCGTGCTGGCGATCGCGAAGAGCTCGAACGTTGGACCCGGGCATCGACAGTGACGGCGTCTGCTGCGAAGCGTGCCCGGATCGTGTTGCTCGCGGACGACGGGGTGGCCAACACCCGGATCGCGGAGCTGGTCGACGCGACGGTGACCACGGTGTTGTTGTGGCGGCAGCGGTACCAGGCCAAGGGGTTGGTTGGTCTGGCTGATCAGCCGCGGTCTGGTCGTCCGCGGACGCTGGACCATCGTGCGATCGTGGCCGAGACCTTGAAGCCGCCGCCGAAGAAGCTGGGTGTCACGCACTGGTCCTCGCGACTGCTTGCCGAGCGTCTGAAGATCAGCAACACCTCGGTCGCCCGCGCGTGGCGGGCCTACGGGGTCAAGCCGTGGAAGGCCGAATCGTTCCGGTTCTCCACCGACCCCGAGCTGGCCGGGAAGGTCACCGACATCTGCGGTCTCTACCTCGCGCCACCACAGAACGCGATCGTGCTGTGCGTGGATGAGAAGTCCCAGATCCAGGCGCTGGACCGCACCGTCCCGATCCTGCCCATGCAGGAGGGGCGGATCGAGCGCCGATCCCACGACTACTACCGACACGGTACCTCGACCCTTTTCGCCGCCCTCGACATCGCCACCGGGCAAGTCACCGCCGCCCTCAAGCAACGGCACCGACATCAGGAGTTCCTGGCGTTCCTCAAGCAGATCGAACGGGCCTACCGACACGTCCTCGACAGCGACGGCGAGCCCGTCGAGCTGCACCTGGTGATGGACAACTACGCCGCACACAAACACACGAACGTCCGCGCGTGGCTCGAGAAGAACCCGCGGTTCAAGGTCCACTTCACCCCGACCCACGCCTCCTGGATGAACCTGGTCGAGGTCTGGTTCGGCATCGTCGAGCGACAAGCCATCCGCCGCGGAGTGTTCAAGTCCGTCAAAGACCTCAACACCAAGATCCGCACCTTCATCGACGGCTGGAACGACCGCTCCCACCCCTTCGTGTGGACAAAGACCGCCGAGGAAATCCTCAAGAAGGCCAACCGTCCAACAACTTCAAATCCGCGCCACTAGCGGACGTATCCGCGACGCTATGGGGCAGGGTGGACTAGTCAGGCTGGACACCTGCAGTGCTTCTCATAGATTGCTGGCAAGAGAATCACCACACGGGGGTGACCATGAAACGTCGGGCGTCAGGACATCTTGGGCTCTGGCTCCTTTCTGCTGCGGTTGTGCTTTTGACTCCGGGCCCAAGCTGGGCCGACGAGCCTCCGGGTGTAGTGCTCACGACGGACGCACAGGGTGGCGACACGGTGTCGGTGTCTCGGACCAGTGAGGGCGGCTTCACGGGAAACATCTCTCTCAGCAACGTCTCCGACGTCCTCTACACCGTCACAGCCAAAGGCACCGGTGCCATCGAGAACTGCGCATTGCAGGTCGTTCCTTCATCTTTGCCGGCCAATCGCACAATGAAGATCGCGCTGAAGGTCGTGCAGCCGTGCACCGTGTCAGGGAACGGTGACGCCGTAACGCTTCACTTCGATGCAACGATTCCGGGCGACCTCTCGGTCGTGTTGACCAACCCCACGAAGCCGGAAACGAATTTGGAGCCACTGCTTCCACCTTTCGGCTGGATGGCGCTCGCGGCATTCACTCTTCTCCTCGTTTGGTATCTGGCTCGACCGAAGCTGAAGGTGCCGGGGAAGGACGCTCAGGGCAAGATTGCCTACAACGAGCCGGCGGCCAACCCGCCAGGTAATGGGGTGTCGACAGCCAAGACCAAGGATGTCGATTGGCGCACGCCTGTCGTTGGGGTGCCGACAGGATGGACCTTCAAGGATAGTTGGGCCAGCAATCTGAGCGTCGGCACCACGGTCTTCATCGCACTCTTCGGGTCGAAGGAGATCATCACCGCAATTTTCGGAGAGGCAACTGACGAGAGTCTTGCCCAGTTGCTTGTTGTCGGCGCCTTCGCCGGACTATTCGTGGGGCTCGCCCCTTTGGTCGTAAAGACGATCGGACCCTCGACTGTTCCCACCGTGGGTGGTCTGATGGCCGGCGCCCTCTTCACTCTGACGGGTGTCCTTGGCCAAATCGTCACGATCGCTTGGATTCTTCGCAAGGGGGAAGTGGAGGCCACTGACACGATGTACTCAATCCCTCGTCAAGTGCTTACACTTGTGATGAGCGGCGACTCCGTAGCGATTATCGCGCTAGCGCTTTCAGCCTTCCTATTGTTCTACGCCTACTGGACCCTCCGGGTGGTTTTCGTAGAGGCTTTCCCCGGGCCCAAGGACAAGCCCGGCCCCGAGCCAATCCCGAATGACCTCCTGGCGGCCGCCGCGCTTGTCGGAGGCGGCGCAGCCACCGAGGACGAGATCGCACAGGCTCTTTCGCGGGTGGCAAAAGGTGCTCGCAAGTTCACTCAATCGTCGAGCGCCGGTGACGAGGACTACCCTCTTGACTACATAGAGATGCTGCCGTCGCCCGGGGATGACCAGCGACCGCTCCCCGCGGCAATTCTTTAGCAAAGATGGCCGCGCACTTCTACTGATCGACTCCGTGCCCCGCCGCATGATCAGGCCGCGCCATGAGCCCGGCGAGAGGGCGCGTCACTTCGCCCGCCTATGACTGTCAAGACGTACGACGGGTCGGAGCAACCCGCAGCCGGGCCTCACCGCCAGGACCAGAGCCTGCTGCACAGGCTGCGTAGGAGCACCCGGGTCGGGTACCGAGAAGTTCGCGAGCGACACCAGACGGTCGAGCTCCGAGCGCGGGCACCACCCATCCAGACACGAAGAGAGGTTCCATCGTGAGCCAGATCCAGAAGTCCATCGATGTCGACGTACCGGTCAGCACGGCGTACAACCAGTGGACGCAGTTCGAGTCCTTCCCGGAGTTCATGTCGGGCGTCGAGTCGATCACCCAGATCGGCGACACCCGGAGCCACTGGGTCACCAACATCGCCGGCGTCGAGCGCGAGTTCGACACCGAGGTCAGCGAACAGCACCCTGACGAGCGGGTCGCGTGGCACAGCGTGGGGGGCGACACGAAGCACGCCGGCGTGGTCACCTTCCACCGCCTCGACGAGTCGAGGACCCGCGTCATGGTCCAGATCGACTGGGACGCCTCGGGCCTCCTCGAGAAGCTCGGATCGATGGTCAACGTCGACGATCGCCAGGTCGCCAAGGACCTCGACCGCTTCAAGGACTTCATCGAGAGGCAGGGCAACGAGTCCGGCGCGTGGCGCGGCGACGTCGACGCCGGGTCCTGACGCGCCAACCACCGCAGGGGACGTCCAAGCCAGCGTGGCGGTCGCAGTTGGCCGCAGACGCCGGTGTCCGAGTGCGACAGGGCGTCCCGCCCGTCGTGCGAGCATGGGGTCATGGGACTTCGGGGGACGGTCCGCCTGCTCGGCGCCGTACTCGTGCTCACCGGGTGCTCGGGTCCGGACTACGGCGGCACGGCGGTGCGCGACCACCTCTCCATGGCGCCGGGCGTGGCCGCGGTGGAGACCCATACGGGTTTCCAGTATCCCGAGTGGATCGACATCGAGCTCACCGAGGACGTGACGGTCGAGCAGCTCGGCGCCCTGGCCGACCGGATGACCGAGCTCGACGACTCCCGCTTCGAGAAGGACTGGACGATCGCCCACTACCGGCTGCTTCGTCCCAACGGCACCGACCACGCCGACGAGGTGCGCGGGTCGGCGCTCTACCTCGGCGACGAGGTCAGCCGGGAGTCGTTGCGGCGGTGGTTCGAGGCCGGTGACGTGTCGGAGTCCTCGGTGGTCGTCTTCTACCTCACCGACGACCCCGCCGACCTCATCGTGCTGGCCGACGACGAGGAGACGGCCGCTGCTGAGCGGCTGGAGCACGGGGACGACGCGCTGTTCGCGGACACGAACTTCCGCGAGTGGAGTGACGGCGACGACTGGTCCCCCTGAGCCTGCCTCGACCGGGGACAGTCAGGCGTCGGCGGGCGGCTGGGCGGCGATGAGGTCGGCGTACCAGGCATAGGACCGCTTCGGTGTGCGCTTCTGGGTCTCGAAGTCGACGTGCACCAGGCCGAAGCGCTGGGTGTAGCCCTCGGCCCACTCGAAGTTGTCCATCAGCGACCAGCAGTAGTAGCCGCGCACGTCGACGCCGCGGTTGACGGCGTCGGAGACGGCACGGATGTGGGCGTCGAGGTAGTCGATGCGCGGCTGGTCGTCGACGACGCCGTGCTCGTCCGGCCCCATGTTGTAGCTGCAGCCCGACTCGGTGATGACGATCGGCGGCAGGGCGGCGCGGTAGCGCGCGCGGAAGACGATCAGCCACTCGCGCAGCGCGTCGGGCACCACGGGCCAGCCGAAGTCGGTGGTCGGGTAGCCCAGGATGTCGCGGATCTCGAAGGGCATCGTCGCGCCTTCGTCGGCTGCCGCGATGCGCATCGGGTTGTAGTAGTTGACGCCGTAGAAGTCGAGGGGCTGGCGGATGGTGGCCATGTCGCCGGGGAGTACGACGGGCTCGAGCAGCGGTTCGATGTCGATCGGGTAGCGGCCCAGCAGCATCGGCTCCAGATACACGCCGTTCCACAGCTGGTCGAAGATCTTGCTCATCCCGGTGTCGGCGGGGTCCTCGCTGGCCGGCCAGATCGGCGCGTGGTTGTTGGCGCAGCCGACACTCTCGGCGCCGTGCGAGCGCAGCGCCATCGCGGCCCGGCCGTGCCCGAGCAGCAGGTGGTGGGCGACCGGCATGGCCTCGAACAGCAGGTCCTTGCCGGGCGCGTGCACGCCGAGCCCGTAGCCCAGCATCGTGACCACGTTGGGCTCGTTGACCGGGATCCAGTGCGCGACCCGGTCGGCGAGCTTCGCGCCCACGATGTGGGCGTACTCCGCGAAGCGGTCGACGGTGACGCGGTTCAGCCAGCCGCCGTCGTCCTCGAGCGCCTGCGGGAGGTCCCAGTGGTAGAGCGTCGCCATCGGTGCGACACCGTTGTCGAGCAGGGTGTCGACGAGCCGGTCGTAGAACGCGAGGCCCTTGGCGTTGGCCGGGCCGGAGCCGGTCGGCTGGATGCGCGGCCACGAGATCGAGAAGCGGTAGCCGGTGGTGCCCAGACCGTGGCTCAGCCCCTTCATCAGCGCGACGTCCTGGTCGACCCGGTGGTAGTGATCGCACGCCTCGTCGCCCGTGCTGCCGTCGACGACGCTGCCGTCGGCGTGGGTGAAGGTGTCCCAGATACTGCGGCCCTTGCCGTCAGCGCTGGCAGCGCCCTCGATCTGGTACGACGCGGTGCTGGTGCCGAACGTGAAGCCGGCGGGCAGCAACGGGAAGTCGCGCCCGGCTGAGCGCACAGTTGTCTCCCGGTCGGTCACCCGGCGACGATATCCGCATGACCCTCGACCTGTACGCCGCTTCGTCGAGGCCGCTGACCAGACGTCCGGACCGCGAGACCGCGCACTCGTTCTCGTTCGGCGAGCACTACGACCCCGCGAACCTCGGCTTCGGGCCGCTGATCGCCCACAACGACGACAAGGTGTCGCCCGGAGGCGGCTATCCGACGCATCCGCACAGCGACCTCGAGATCGTCACCTGGGTGCTGTCGGGGGCGCTGGTGCACACCGACTCGCTCGGGCATCACTCGGTGCTGGAGCCCGGGACCGTGCAGGTGCAGTCGGCCGGCTCGGGCATTACGCACTCCGAGATCGCAGACGCCGCGTCCGGGCCGACCAGGTTCGTACAGGCGTGGGTGCGGCCCGACTCGTCCGGAGGTACGCCGTCGCGCGCCGTCTCCTCGCCCGTTGTCGCGGCGGGGTTGCACCGGGTTGCCGGGGGTTCGGACCTGCCGATCGGGGTGGCCGGGGCGACGTTCTGGGTGGGCTCGGTCGCTTCGAGCGTCGTACTGCCGGAAGCTCCGCTGCTGCACGTGTTCGACGCGAGCTCGGGCGATGCGTGGCGCGTCCGCGACGAGCCGGGTCGCTCTCTGGAGCTGGCGGCGCCCGGATCGCTGCTGGTGTGGGCGTTCGATCACTGAGCGCTGGTCTGAGAGGGTGCTGCCCGTGGACCTCCGCGAGCTGCCCCGCGTCGTGTGGGTGCTGGCGGCCTCCCGCTTCGTCGGCTCGGCGACGGCGTTCGTCTTCCTCTTCCTCACCCTCTATCTGACCGGGCCGCGCGACCTGAGCGCGCCGACCGCAGGCGTGATCTCCGGTGTCATCGGGGTCGCCCTGCTGGTGGGCAACTTCACCGGCGGACGCTGGGGTGACCGGTTCGGCCACCGCCGGGTGCTGCTCATCGCGTCGTCGGTCGGCGCCGTCGTACTCATGTCCGTGCCGTGGCTGCCGGTCTGGCTGATGGCAGCCGCCCTCCCGGTGGCCGCGTATCTGAGTGCCACCGGCGGCGTCTCGACAGGCGCCCTCACCGCTCTTGCCGTGCCCCGGGGCAGCCGGCGTACCGCCGTGGCCATCAACCGGGCCGCCTCCAACGCCGGCTTCGTGATCGGCCCGCTGCTCGGAGCGCTGGTGTTCACCTGGAGTTGCGACGCCCTGTTCATCCTCGACGGCCTGGCCGTGCTGGCGATCCGGGTCGCGCTCAGCCGAGCGCTGCCCAAGGAGGAGCCTGCCGTCGAGGTCGAGGAGGTTCCGCATCCCGGAATGTGGGGCTCCGTGCGCGCCGACCGGTCGCTGGTGGTGCTGCTCGTCGGCGTGGTGCTCGTCGACATCGTCTATCGCCAGCTCTACACGACTCTCCCGCTGCACCTGCGAGACTCGGGGGCGCCCATCGGCCTCTACGCGACCGTGATCGCGGTCGGCTCCGGGCTCATTCTGCTGCTCGAGATCCCGGCGACGCAGCAGTTGCGCCACCGGTCGGCGTACCCCGTGATCGCGATCGGCTACGCCCTGGTCGGAGTCGGCACCGTCATGTTCGGTCTGCCGGTGACGGTCGTGACGGTAGTGATCGCGATGACGGTGCTCACGGCCGGCGAGATCCTCTACAAGACGACCGCCACCGCGCACTTCCTCGATGCGGCGCCCGACCACCTCGTCGGGCAGTACCAGGGCCTCTACAGCGGCGCCTCCACCAGCGGCATGATGCTGGCCGGCCCGATCGGCACGACCTTGTACGCCGCAGCGCCGGGGTTGCTCTGGCCGGCGATGGGAGCCACCGCGGTTGTGGCGGCAGGGTTCGTGCTGGCGTCGGCTACCGCCGCTGGTTGAGGTGCGAGCGCAGCCTTGCGTTGAGGTGCGAGCGCAGCCTTGCGTTGAGGTGCGAGCGCAGCCTTGCGTTGAGGTGCGAGCGCAGCCTTGCGTTGAGGTGCGAGCGCAGCCTTGCGTTGAGGTGCGAGCGCAGCGAGCCTCGAAACGAGCCTCGAAGCCAAGACCGTTTCGCCTCGGTTTCGAGGCTCGTCGCTAGCGCTCCTCGCACCTCAACCAGCGGTGGGAGCGAGGACGGACAATGCTCCCGGCACCACCTCGACGACGAGGGGCGGGTCAGTCAGCCCAGGCAGGTCACCCAAGGGCTCACCATCGGCACCGACCGGGATGGGGCCCCGAGCACGGCCGGACAGCTCGACCCGCCGGCCACGCAGCACGGTCACCTCGGGACGGGCGACGTGCGAGCCGTCGTACACGCTCGGGAGCGACCGGATCAGGGCGACCCGGGATGCCGCTTCGATGACGACGATGTCGAGGAGCCCGTCGTCGAGGCCGGCATCGGGCGCGATCTTCATGCCCTTGCCGTAGTAGGCCGAGTTGGCCACCACCACGGTCGCCGCGGAGAACTCGTGCCCGGTTCCGTCGACGTCGAGGCGATAGCGCCCCGGCCTGTACGAAGCGAGCGCGCGCACCGCAGCGAGCGGGTACTGCAGCGACCTCGGCACCCACCGGGCGCGGTCGACGATGGCGGCCGCGCGGGCGTCGACCCCGGCGTAGACCGAGCCGGCCACCAGCAGGTCGCCGACGCGCAGCAGGTCGACCTTGCGTGGCGACGCCTCGAGCAGGATCGATGCCTGCTGGGCCGGAGATGCG
This sequence comes from Nocardioides sp. InS609-2, assembly GCF_023208195.1. Classification (NCBI taxonomy): domain Bacteria; kingdom Bacillati; phylum Actinomycetota; class Actinomycetes; order Propionibacteriales; family Nocardioidaceae; genus Nocardioides; species Nocardioides sp. InS609-2. Next base: position 2,394,363 of record NZ_CP060034.1, read on the forward strand.
GGCAGCCCGAGCATCCGGGCGAAGTCGTTGCCGCGGCCGGCCGGCACGATCCCCAGGGTGCCGCCGAGGCCGGAGACGAGACCGGCGAGCGACGACAGCATGCCGTCACCACCGACCGAGACGACCACGTCGCCACGTTCGATGGCTTCGATGGCCAGCGCGCGCATGGCCTGCGGGCCGGGCGAGTAGGTCACCTCGACCGTCGCCCCGGCCTGACGCAGCACCCGCGCCACAGGCACCACGGCCTCCGGGGCGGCGCCGCCACCGGCGGCGGGGTTGACGAGAAACGTGAACGACCGCGTCACGGGATCAGCACCCCCGGGTTGAGCACGCCGGCCGGGTCGAGCGACGCCTTGACCGCGCGCAGCACCTGCACGCCGACCGGCCCGATCTCTCGCTCCAGCCACGGCTTGTGGTCGATGCCGACGGCATGGTGGTGGGTGATCGTGGCGCCGGCGTCGATCATCGCGTCGCTGGCCGCGGTCTTGGCCACCTGCCACTGCGCGAGCGGGTCGTCGGCCTGCTTGGCGGCCACGGTGAAGTACAGCGACGCCCCCGTCTCGTAGATGTGCGAGATGTGGCAGAGCACGATCGCCCCGTCACCCAGAGCGCCGGTGAGCGCGGCCTTCACGTCGGCGTACACCCGGTCGAGGTTGGACCAGAACGTGGCCGTCTCGAGCGTCTCGACGAGCACGCCGACGTCGAGCAGCGAGTCGCGGAGGTACGGCGCGTGGAAGCGGCCGTGCACCCATGCCGCCCCCGGCTCCTCGCCGAGCGGGGTGCCTCCGAGGTTGGTGAGGACGGCGGTCACGGCGACACGTCGCAGGTCGACGGCGGCCGGGGTGCCCTCGAAGCCAGTGATCATCAGGCAGCCACCGTCATTGGAGTCGCCGATCGACTCCGGCCGGGCCAGGTTCAGCGCGGTCTCCGACTCGTCGGACAGCCGGATCACGGTCGGCACCAGCCCCGACTGGGCCAGGGTGCGCATGGCGGTCGCGCCGGCCTCGAACGACGGCCAGCGCCACCCGTCGTACGCCGTCACCTCGGGCAGCGCCCGCACCCGCACGGTCACCGACGTGATCACGCCGAACGCGCCCTCGGAGCCGAGCAGCAGCTGTCGCAGGTCGGGGCCGGCCGCGTTGGCGGGCGCGGTGCCGAGGTCGAGACGGCCCGACGGCGTGGCCGCGGTGAGTGCCATGACGAGGGCGTCGAAGCGGCCGTAGCCGGCCGACGACTGGCCCGACGAGCGGGTGGCGGCGAAGCCGCCGATGGAGGCGTACTCGAACGACTGCGGGTAGTGGCCGAGCGTCAGCCCGTGCTCGGCGAGCAGCGCCTCGGCCTCGGGTCCGCGCAGGCCGGGCTCGAGGGTGGCGGTCATCGAGACGGTGTCGACGTCGCGGAGCGCCTTCATCCGCACCAGGTCGAGCGAGATGACGCCGGCCAGGCCGTCGCGCCGGGCGACGAGCCCGCCGGTGACCGCGGTGCCGCCGCCGAACGGCACCACCGCGAGTCGGTGGGCGACGGCCAGGTCGAGGACCCGCTGCACGTCGTCGTGGCTGGCCGGTCGCACCACCACGTCGGGCGCGTCGCTCCAGTCGCCCGCACGGGCCTTGAGGAGGTCGGGCGTCGACTTGCCGCGAGTACGACGGCGTCGGCTGTCGTCGTCGGTCAGCACATGCTCGTCGCCGATGAAGGCGCGCAGCTCGGAGAGTGCCTCCGATGGGAACCGCCCCTCGGGCAGCACGGACGTCTCAACCGCCGGGGTCTCGGTCAGGCCGAAGGCCAGCTCGATCAGGCCGCGGGCGGCCTCGGGCAGCGCGGTGGCCGAGGCGGGATCGCCCCAGCGGCTGGTGTGCATCTCGCGGTTGTCGACATGGGTCATGTGTTACAGTGTGACATATGACGTCACTTCGTCACAACGGTCTCCTGGACTCCTATCTCGATGCGGCCCGGGCTTGCATCCTCGACGTCGGCTGGCGGCGAACGACCCTCACCGAGGTCGCCCGCCGGGCCGGCGTCAGCCGGATGACCATCTACCGCGCGTGGTCCGACATGCCGCAGCTGCTCGGCGACCTGATGACCCGCGAGTGGCGCGACGTGGTGGCCGCGAGCCACGGCAAGACGCTGATGGAGAGCGTGCTGACGACGGTGCAGGCGCTGCGCGAGAACGAGCTGTTCATGCGGATCGTCGAGCTCGATCCCGAGCTGCTGCTGCCCTACCTGCTCAATCGGCGTGGGCGTTCGCAGGAGGGGATCCTCGTCCTCGTCGAGCAGGCGATCGTGGACGGCCAGGCCGACGGCACGATCCGGCGCGGCAACCCGCGGGTGATCGCGCGAGCGCTGGTGCTGGCCGCCCACGGCTTCGTGCTCAGCGCGCACACGATGGTCGACGACGACGTCACCGAGACCGACCTCGAGACCGAGCTGCGCACCCTGGTCGAACGGGCACTGGCGCCATGAGCCCGCGCATCACGCCCGGTCTGGCCGGAGCGCCGACCGAGGTCGACGTCGTGGTCATCGGCCTGGGCGTCACCGGCGCCGGCTGCGCCCTCGACGCCGTGACCCGCGGCCTGACGACTCTCGCCGTCGATGCCCACGACCTCGCCTTCGGCACCAGCCGCTGGTCGTCGAAGCTGGTGCATGGCGGGCTGCGCTACCTCGCCAGGGGCCAGGTCGGCGTTGCACACGAGAGTGCCGTCGAGCGCGGCATCCTCATGGAGGTCACCGCACCGCACCTCACCCACGCCATGCCGATGCTCCTCCCCCTCAACTCGAGCGTCGGCGGGTTCCAGGGCGCCCTGACCCGGGCGGGTTTCGCCGCCGGCGACCTGCTGCGACGCAGCGCCCACACGTCCGCCGAGACCCTGCCCCACCCGCGCCGCATCTCCGCGACCGAAGCGCTCGCTCTGGCTCCCGACCTGCGCCACGCCGGCCTGCGCGGCGGACTGCTGTCATGGGACGGCCAGCTCGAGGACGACGCCCGGCTCGTCACCACGATCGCCCGCACAGCAGCGTCGTACGGCGCGCACGTGCGCACCCGCGCCCGCGTCCTGTCCGCCACTGGTCACCTGGTCGAGCTGCGCGACGAGCTCACCGGCGCCACCCACACCGTGACGGCACGGGCCGTCGTCAACGCGACCGGTGTGTGGGCCGACACCCTCGTCGACGAGGTCCGACTCCGGCCGAGCCGGGGCACCCACCTCGTGCTGCGCGCCGACACCCTGCCCGGCCTCCGGGTCGCGGTCACCGCGCCGGTGCCGGGCGAGACCAACCGCTTCGTGCTCGTGCTCCCCCAGCCCGACGGCACGATCTACGTCGGCCTCACCGACGAGCCCATCGAGGGCGACGTGCCCGATGTTCCCGAACCCACCGACGGCGAGATCGGCTTCCTCCTCGACGTCGTGGCGGCGGCGTTCTCGCGGCCACTGCGGCGCTGCGATGTGGTCGGCGCGTTCGCCGGGCTCCGGCCCCTGCTCGAGGTCGCCGGCCAGACCGAGACCGCCGACCTCTCCCGCACCCACGCCGTGCTGCGCTCGGCCAGCGGCGTCGTCACAGTGGTTGGCGGCAAGCTCACGACGTACCGCCGGATGGCCGAGGACGCCATCGACGCCATCGGTCTCGACGCCGGCCCATGCGTGACAGCGCGTACGCCTCTGCTCGGCGCCGCACCCCGCGCCGACCTGGCCGCGCTCGAGCTGCCGGCCAGGCTGGTCCGGCGGTTCGGCACCGATGCTGCGCTGGTGCTGGACAACGCCCGCGAGGTCACCGGGCTCGATGACCAGACGCTGCTCGCACCGGTAGCCGAGGGCGTGCCGGTCACATTGGCCGAGCTGGTCTTCGGCGTCACCCACGAGGGTGCTGCCGATGTCGGCGACCTGCTCGACCGGCGTACTCGGGTCGGGTTGATCGCCGAGGACCGGGCACTCGCCGTAGCCGCAGCCGAACGCGCCCTCGCGCTGACTCGTCCGCCCCACACCGTGCCCTGACCCGGCGTCAGGCGGACGACTCGGTCCGCACCACGTATCGTCCACGCATGCACATCCGGGGTCTGGTCGCCGACACCCGGCCGTTGAAGAACCCGCACTTCCGCCGGCTCTGGTCGGCCAACATCATCACCGTCATCGGCGCCCAGCTCACGGTCGTCGCGGTGCCCGCGCAGATCTATGCCGACACCGGCTCGTCGGCGTACGTCGGGCTCACGGGTGTCTTCGGCCTCGTGCCGCTCGTCGTCTTCGGCCTGTACGGCGGCGCGCTGGCCGATGTCTTCGACCGCCGCACGTTGCTGGTGGTCACGACGCTCGGCCTGATAGTCACGAGCGGGCTGTTCTGGCTGCAGGCGGCGCTGGGCATGGACAACGTGTGGGCGCTGCTCTGTCTGTTCTCGGTGCAGCAGGCGTTCTTCGCGGTGAATCAGCCGACCCGCAGCGCGGTGGTGCCCAAGCTCGTCGGGGATGAGCTGTTGCCGGCGGCCAACTCGCTCAACATGACCGTCATGCAGGCCGGTGCGATCGGCGGACCCCTCGTGGCCGGCGCGCTGATCCCGGTGCTGGGCTTCGAGTGGCTCTATCTCATCGACACCCTCACCCTCTTCGCCACGTTGTCCGCTGTGGTGCGGCTGCCGGCGCTGCCCGTCGAGGGCGCGGTGGCCGGGGTGCCGGGCATTCGCTCGGTGATCGAGGGGCTGGGCTACCTGCGCGGCCAGCCGGTGCTGCTGATGTCGTTCCTGGTCGACATCATCGCGATGGTCTTCGGCATGCCGCGCGCGCTCTTCCCCGAGGTGGCGCACGAGAGCTTCGCCGGGCCGGAGGAGGGTGGGCTCGCCTTCGCGCTGCTCTTCGCCGCGATCCCTGCCGGTGCCGTGATCGGCGGGATCCTCTCGGGCTGGGTCTCGCGGGTCTCTGCGCAGGGCAAGGCGGTCGTCGTCGCCATCATCGTGTGGGGTCTGGCGATGGCCGGATTCGGACTTGCCGTCGGGTTCGCCGACGTGTCACCGCGCGCGATGCTCGTGATCGCGTTGCTCATGCTGGTCATCGGTGGCGCCGCCGACATGGCCAGCGCCGCGTTCCGCACGAGCATGCTGCAGACCGTCGCGACCGACGCCGTGCGCGGTCGGTTGCAGGGCATCTTCATCGTCGTGGTCGCCGGAGGTCCGCGGATCGCCGACGTCGCCCACGGCGCGACCGCCGCAGTCGTCGGGACCGCGGCCGCCGCCGCCGGCGGTGGCGTGCTGGTCGTCGTACTCACCGTGGTCGCGTCGATCGCCGTGCCGACGTTCGTGCGCTACCGGGTCATGCTGCGCTCATCGGTGGTCGAGTAGGCGCGAGGACGAGCGCCGTATCGAGACCCGAGGCGGCCGTGCCCTTGGCTTCGAGGCTCGCTGCGCTCGGACCTCAACCAGCGGGAAGCCAGCGCATCGAGGCGCCGTGACCGTGCGTCCACGCCACGGCCTGCCCGTCGAGCCCGAGCACGAACGACGCCAGGTCGGCCGGCAGCTCCGGGCCGGTCTCGGTGACCACCGGGTGCACGCGTCTGCCCTCGTTGCTCACCCAGTGGCACCGACCGTCGGCGACCAGCCCCGCCATCATGGTCTCGAAGCGACGCCGGCCCTGCTCGTCGACGTACGCCAGCACCGCGCTGTGGAACACCACCACCTCGCCGTACGACGACGTCTCGTCCACCAGCGCCGGCAGGTCCTCGAGCAGGTCACCCTGGACCAGCTGCGGCGGATCGGCGGCGGCGATCTCGATGGCCTGCTGGAGACGGGCGCGCCGGTCGTCCTGCTCGGGCCAGACGAGGTTGGCCAGCCACGCCATCTGGTCGGCGTCGGTGACCGACAGCGGGTGCAGGTCGAGCCCGCCACGCCACGACACTTCGGGCAGGGCGTCGGGCACGGGCATCGGTCCCCTCACCTCGCACCGCAGCTCCGGACCCGGGCCGGCCAGCGCCCCCACCGGCGGCCACGCATAGGACCAGCGATCGGGATAGAGGCACAGCCCCGCCGACGCACCTACTTCCAGGAGTGCCAGCGGCCGACCGGCCGCCGCCTGCACGAAAGCCGGCAGCAAGGTGGCCAGTCGCCCGACCTCGTTGGTCTGGGTGGCGCGCGCCATGATCGTGGCCCGAATCGATCCGTCGTCGGTCAGCAGCGCCTCGCGCAAGCCGGCGTACGGGCCTGGAGCGGGTACGCCGTGCCACCGGGCCGCCGCGAACACCAGGTTCGGCTGCTGCTTGATGCCCGGCAGGGTCGCCACCCACTCCTGCACCTGTGGGTCGTCGACCACCGCTAGCGACCACGCCTCGAAGCAGGGCGAGTCGGCAGCAGAGGTCGCGAAGTCGGCGTACTGCGTGGTGACGTCGGCAAACAGCTCCATCAGTCGAGCTCGGTCACCGGCAGCGCGACGTACGTCGTCTCGAGGTACTCCTCGATCCCCTCGAACCCGCCCTCACGACCGAACCCGCTCGACTTCACGCCACCGAACGGCGCAGCGGGGTTGGACACGAGGCCGGTGTTCATCCCGACCATGCCGAACTCGAGTGACTCCGCCAGCCTCAGCGAGCGGGCCAGCTCGCGCGTGTAGACGTAGGCAACCAGGCCGTACTCCGTCGCGTTGGCCGCAGCGACCGCCTCCTGCTCGGTCTCGAAGCTGGTGATCGGCGCGACCGGGCCGAAGATCTCGACGGTGTTGATCTGGGCTTCGGCGGGTACGTCGACCAGCACGGTCGGCGGGTAGAAGTAGCCCGCGCCGTTCGGCGTCTCGCCACCGCAGACCACCCGAGCCCCGTCGTGGACTGCGTCGATCACGAGCTGCCCGACCGACTCGACCGCGTCGGGGTCGATCAGCGGACCGACGTCGACGCCGTCGTCCTGGCCACGGCCGACGGTCAGCGCCGACATCCGCTCACCCAGTCTGGTCGCGAACTCCTCGGCCACCGACGAGTGCACCAGGAAGCGGTTGGCCGAGGTGCAGGCCTCGCCCATGTTGCGCATCTTGGCGATCATCGCGCCGTCGATGGCGGCGCCGAGGTCGGCGTCGCCGAAGACGATGAACGGCGCGTTGCCGCCCAGCTCCATCGAGACCCGCTGAAGGTTCTCGGCCGACTGCTTGACCAGCACCTTGCCGACCCCGGTCGACCCGGTGAAGCTCACCTTGCGCAACCGGTCGTCGCCCATGATGGCCTGGCCTATCTCGGCCGATGAGCTGGTCGTGACGACGTTGAGCACGCCCGCCGGCACGCCCGCCTCGGCGAAGACCGCGGCCAGCTCGAGCATCGTCAACGGAGTCTGCGCCGCGGGCTTCACGACCATCGTGCAGCCGGCCGCCAGCGCCGGCCCGATCTTGCGGGTGCCCATCGCGAGCGGGAAGTTCCACGGCGTCACGAACAGGCACGGCCCGACCGGCTTCTTCAAGGTCAGCAGCCGGCTCTTGCCGTCGGGAGCGCTCATCCAGCGACCGTGGATCCGCACCGCCTCCTCGCTGAACCAGCGCAGGAACTCGCGACCGTAGGCCACCTCGCCCGCCGCCTCGGCCAGCGGCTTGCCCATCTCGAGGCTGATCAGCCTGGCCAGGTCATCGGCACGTTCGACGAGCAGCTCGTAGGCCGTCCGCAGGATCTCGCCGCGTTCGCGGGGGGCGGTCGCGGCCCAGGCCGCCTGGGCCCCGACGGCGGCTTCGAGGGCGTCGATCGCGTCGGCCTCGCCGGCGTCGGCGACCCGCGCCAGGACCGACTCGTCGGCCGGGTCGATGACCTCGAACCTCGCGCCATCAGCGGCTTCTCGCCACTCGCCGCCGATGAACAGCAGGTCTTTGAAGTCGGACATGTGCCTCACCTCGTCTGGACCGGGTCGGGATTTTGCTTTGTCATTTGGCGGAGCCCGTGACGTGCGATGTTCCGCCGTGGGAACATTCTCACGGCCCACCGTAAGGTTGGTCAGCGCAGGCCCCTTGCCGACCCCATGCGGCAAGGGGCCTGCGCCATTTCCCGGTCATTCGGGCTGGGTCTCGATACGGGCTCGCTTCGCATCGCCCCACTCGACCAACGAGCAACGTCGGTGGTCGGCGACCGAGCGGCGGATATCGTGAGCAGCTCGCCGATAGCCACACCAGGCGAGAATCAGTGCCGCGCCACCCACTTCTCCAGGTCGATCCCGGCCTTCCGTGCCGCCACCCGGGCGGCCTTCGAGGTCAGGTCCGGGGCGGTGAACTCCTTCGGACGGATGGAGCGGTCTGCCGCGGCGTACTGGCGCTGAGTAGCTGCCTGCGATGAGGCGCTGGCCGCGGACGTACGCCGCATCGCGCCGGTCACCTGGAGCGCGACGCCGGTGAGCACACCGCTGACGGTCGGCGTGTAGCCACTGGCGTGGCCGGCGACATTGGGGTGGTAGCTCTCGCTGATCGGGTTGGAGAGGCCGTTCAGCCACTCGGGGTTGTCACAGACCGCGTGGCCGATGAAGGCCGAGGTCGGGTTCGCGTAGCCGAAGCCGGCGGCCGCGGCCTGGGTACTGGTCCGGCTGTTGAGCAGGTCGGCGGTCTGGTTGAGCCGGATCTCCTCGGCGGGCGAGAAGAAGGTCGCGGCGTTGCAGTCCTCGCCGTTGAAGATGCGCGGGTAGCCGGCGACCACCACCTGCGCGTTCGGCGCCCGGCTGCGGATCGCGGCGTACAGGCCGGCCAGCTGCCCGGGGAGCGCGTTGTTGATGAAGGCCTGCGCGCGGTCGACAGCGCCGTTGCAGTTGCTCATCCAACCCGGCTTCGCGCACTCGGTGAGTACGTCGGCGAACCCGGCGTCGTTGCCGCCGACCGAGATCGTCACGAAGCTGGTCGCGGCGGTCAGCGCGGAGAGCTGGGTGTTGGTGACGTCGGGGATGCGGGCCCCGGAGCAGGCACGGAAGTTCAGCGAGTAGCCGCGCGCCGCCGCGATCAGGGACGGGTAGGCCTTCGTCGACCGCTGGCACGACGTGCCGTCGGCGATGTAGCTGCGCGTGCCGGTGCCCGACGAGTAGCTGTCGCCGAGGGCGACGTACTCGGCAGCGGCCGCCTGGGCGGGTGCATGCAGGAGAGGTACGGCGAGCACGGCGGCCGCGGACGCGGTCGCCATGGCGCGCACGAGTGAGAACGACATTGGTTCCTCCGAGAATCAGAACAACATCGCCACAAGATGTGGCCCACGTCACGCTAGGGCTACCGCGCGGTGAGGGGAAGGGCGTCAACGCCCCGCGCGCAACATCGCCTCGAGCAACGGGCCCGCCGTCACCCGTCCACCAACGCCTTCGTCGACGAAGGCCGCGACGGCGAGATCGCCCTGCGCAGCGACCATCCAGGCGTGCAGCAGCCGCTTGCCGTCACGGTCGAACTCGGCCGTGCCGGTCTTCGCGATCACCGGCGGGCCGGGCAGCGCGTTCAAGAAGGTGCCGCTGCCGTCGGTGACCACGCCGCGCATCATCCCGCGCAGCGCCTCGGCCTCGGGGATCGGCGTCTGCTCGGTCGCCACGGTCGAGGTGAGCAGCTTGGGTACGACGGTGTGCCCTGCCTGGACGGACCCGATCACCGAGGCCATCGTCATCGGCGACGCGAGCACGCTGCCCTGGCCGATCATGTCGGCCGCGCCCTCGGTGTCGCTGGCCGGCGGCTCGACCTGGCCGAAGTACGCCGGGAAGCCGAGGTCGTGGTCGACCCCGAGCCCGAGCGCCGCGGCCGCCTCTGCCAGGCCGCCGGCCGGGATCTTGTCGCGCTGGGAGATGAAAGCGGTGTTGCAGGAGTTGGCAAGCGCCGACCGCAGCGGGATCGTGCCGAGCCGGTCGTCCGGGTAGTCGTCGTAGTTCTCGAACGGCTTCCCGTCGACCACGATCGACGCCGTGCACGGCACGGGAGTCTCGGGCGTGAGTCCGGCCCGCAACAGCGCCAGGGTGCTGACGGTCTTGAACGTCGAGCCGGGCGCGAGCTGGCCGAACGTCGCGTTGTTGTAGCCACCCGCGCCGGGACCGTTGGCGGCTGCCAGGATCGCCCCGTCTGACGGCCGGATCGCCACCAGTGCGCTGGCCGGGCCGACGTCGGCGAGGATCTTCTCGGCCGCCACCTGGAGGTTCTCGTCGAGCGTGGTGGCGAGCGGCTGACCGTCGACCTGGTCGACCCGGAAGAGCTCCTCCTCGCCGTCGCCTGTCACGCGGTTGATCACCAGGCCGGGCGTGCCGCGCAGCTGGTCGTCGTACCTCGCCTGGAGGCCGGACAGGCCGGCCACGTCTCCGGCGGCGTAGGTGTCGGGCTTCTCCTCGACCATCTCGGCGGTCACCGGTCCGACCGTGCCGACGATGGGCGCCGCGAAGCCGCGCGTGGGGCCGAGCTGTTGCGTGCCGGGTACGGCGCGGGCGCCCGGGATGGCCTCGAGTCCCGCGGAGACAGCCGGATCGACGTCCTCGGTGCGCAGCGCGATGGCCTCGACGAACGCCTTCGGCCCGGCCTTGACGACCGAGGTCGCGAACCGCTCGGGGTCGACCTGCATGAGCGCGGCCAGCGCCCGGGCGGACGCGTCGGCCTGCGCCGGGTCGATCAGGGACCGGTCGATGCCGAACCGCACGACGTCGCGCCCGGTCACCAACGGCAGGTCACCGGCGCCGGTGATCGGGCCGCGCGCCGAGTTGATCGTGGTGGTGTCGAGGGTGTCGCCGTCGGTCAGCTCGGGGTGGATCAGCGTCGGGGTCCAGTCGAACTGCCACTCGTCCCCGACAAGGTTCAGCTCGACGGGCACGTCGTACTCCCAGGGCTCGCCCGCCACCTCCCACTGCCAGGTCAGCGCGGATGTCGCGGCGTCCTCCTCGATCTTCGCCGGCGCTGCCGTCACCGAGTGCGGCAGGTCGGCCACTTCGGCGAGCACTGGCTCCATGTCGGCGGGCACGTCACCGGCCTCGAGCGCGACGGCAAGCTTCTCCAGCACCGGCTCCGGGTCGGGTCCGCCCGACCAGGGCAGATCGCACGCCGTGAGCGTGGCCGCAAGGGCAGTGAGGGCAAGGGCCGCCGAACCGGTCCGCAGATGCATGGCCCCTGTCTACCAAGTGACCGGCTACTCCACCGTGACCGACTTCGCGAGGTTCCGCGGCTTGTCGATGTCATGACCCAGGTGCAACGCGGCGTGGTAGGCCAGCAGTTGCAGCGGCAGGGTCATCAGGATCGGGTCGAGCTCCGGCTCACTCCTCGGTACGTCGAGGCGCGTGGCCGCGACCCCGCCGAGGTCGACGCCTTCGTGGGTGACCACGACGAGCGGTCCGCGGCGGGCGGCGATCTCGTGCAGGGCGCCGACGTTGCGCTCGGTCAGGTCGTCGGCCGGCACGATCGCCACGGTGGGCAGGGCAGGCTCGATCAGCGCCAGCGGCCCGTGCTTGAGCTCGGAGGTCTGGTAGGCCTCGGCGTGCCGGTAGCTGATCTCCTTGAACTTCTGCGCACCCTCGCGCGCCACCGGGAAGCCGCGCACTCGACCGATGAAGAACAGACTCGGCGCCTCGGCGAGAGTGCGCGCCACCTCGGCGTACTCCTCCTCCTTGGCCAGGATCTGCTCGATCTGTCCGGGCAGCGCCGCCAGCGCGGTGACCAGCCGCTTGCCGTCGGCGATGGAGAGGTCACGCACCCGGCCGAGCTGGATCGCCAGCAGCGCGAAGCCGAGGAACATGTTGGTCAGCGCCTTCGTGCTCGCCACCGCGACCTCGGGGCCGGCGTGCAGGTAGATCCCGCCGTCGCACTCGCGGGCGATGGCGCTGCCGACGACGTTGACGAGCCCGATGACGCGCCCGCCCTTGCGCCGGATCTCCTGCACGGCCAGCAGCGAGTCGATGGTCTCGCCGGACTGGCTGACCGCGACGTACAGCGTGTCGGGCTCGATGATCGGGTTGCGGTAGCGGAACTCGCTGGCCGCCTCGGCGTCGGCGGGGATGCGCGCCAGGTCCTCGATCAGCCCGGCACCCATCTGGCCGACGTAGTACGCCGAGCCACAGCCCAGGATCTTCACCCGCCGGATCGCACGGAACTCCCGCGGCTCCATGTTCAGCCCGCCCAGGTGGGCGGCGCCGAACCGCTCGTCGAGCCGGCCGCGCAGCATCCGCTCGGCGGCGGCGGGCTGCTCGAGCATCTCCTTGTGCATGTACGACGCGTGGCCCCACTGATTCTCTGTGGCGTCCTCGTACGACGCGGGGTCGACGTCGACCCGGCTGGCTGCCTTCGAGGTGGCCGTCAGGTCGTGGCGGAACGTGGTGAACCCGTTGGCCGTGACCGTAGCCAGCTCGCCGTCGTCGAGCATCGCCACGGTGGTGGTGTGACGCACCAGCGCGGCCAGGTCGGAGGCGACGTACATCTCCTTGTCACCCACCCCTACGATCAGCGGGCTGCCGTTGCGGGCCACGACGATCCGGTCCGGGAAGTCGGCGTGCAGCACGGCCAGCCCCCACGTGCCGTCGATCACCGACAGCGCGTCGCGGACCTTTCCCTCCAGGGTGTCGGCCTCCGACTGCCCGATCAGGTGCGCGATGACCTCGGTGTCGGTGTCGGAGACCAGCTCGACGCCGTCGGCGGTGAGTTTGTCGCGCAGGGCGGCGGCGTTGTCGATGATGCCGTTGTGCACGACGGCCACCCGCTGCGCCGCGTCGGTGTGCGGGTGGGCGTTGACGTCGTTGGCCGGACCGTGGGTGGCCCACCGGGTGTGCCCGATGCCAGCCGTGCCGGCGAACCGCTTGGGCAGGCCGTCGGCCAGGTCCCGCACCCGCCCGGCTCGCTTGGCGACCTTGAGCGCGCGCGGTCCGCGACCGTTGGCCCGGACCACGAGACCCGCCGAGTCATAGCCGCGGTGCTCCAGGCGGCTGAGCCCCTCGAGCAGGATCGGTGGTGCCTGCTGGGCGCCGATGTAGCCGACGATTCCGCACATGTCTGTCTCCTGTTACCCGTAGATGATCCGGCGCAGCTGCCGGACGGTGAGCTGGGGCGCAGCGACGACGCGCTGGGCCAGCTCGATGGCGATCTGGTCGTAGATCTCGGGGTTCTTGGCCCCATAGGTCTTGAGCTCGGTGTGCCGGCGGCGTACGTAGGCCTCCACGGGCTCGCGAAGGAACGCGACCACGTCGTCGATGACCCGCTGCGCATCGGTTGCCGAGAGTCCGGTGGTCGCGACCACGTGCGCCGCGAGTTCGTCGGGGCTGGACTGGTCGGCTGACACCGAGTGATCGTGCGACCAGGTAGCGCTCACACGCAAGTTTCTGCCCGAAATCGGGCAGATCAGTCTGCTTTGGTGGTTCGCTCACGGGTGGGGCAGGCCTTGCTGGTGCGGCAACTGCCAACTCCGTGTCCTTCGCGGGCTTCGCTCCGGCCGACGACCCCCGCTTCACCGTCTACGTCGTCGTCCACGCCCCCAAGGTCGAGGGCGGTGGTGGCTCGATCGGCGGCCCGGCCTTCTCGCGGGTCATGGGCTACGCCCTCGGCCGCTACCATGTGCCGCCCACCGGCACCCGGCCCTCGCGCCTCCCCGTCGAGTGGTGAGGCGCCTCGACGGCCCCGGCGATATTCTCCCGGCGTGGGCCCCCCGGTTCTGGCAGTCACCATCGCCCCCACAGGCGAGACCGACCCCGCACCTCTCCAATGGGGGATTCCGCTACGGCGCTAGATTAGGCGATTTCGGTGATGGAGAAGGCGTTGCCGTCGGGGTCGCGGAAGGCGAACATGGCTGGGACTCCGGGCCAGCGGAGGACTTCGTCGGTGTCGACTCCGGCGGCTTGAAGTTTGGAGTGCGCGGTTTCGGCGTCCTCGGTGGTGAATCGGATGCCGATGGCGCCGCGCGTCACGTTGGGCGCCGCGGGTTCGAGGGTGACGATCACGTCGTCGTTGCCCGGGGCGAGTTCGATCCAGCGGCCGCCATCGGGCGTCGGGTTGTCTTGCAGCGTCCTGAAGCCGAGCGTGTCGACGTAGAAGCGCAACGCGGCGTCTTGGTCGTCGACCGGGATGCTGACGGTACGGACCCCGGTGATGTCGGTCTTAGTGGCGTTCATCGAGTGCTCCTTCGCGGTGCAGGTGGGATGCGTTCGTCGAGTTGAACGTTGACGGTGTCGTCGGCGTCCTTACCGACGTGGGCGCGCATGTTGGCGGGGACGGCGAGTTTGCGGGTGCCGTCGCCGAGGGCCATGAACGAGCCGCGGAAATGGTGACCGTTGATGCTGCTGCGGTTGCGCACGAGGCTGCGGGTGCCGAAGTACTCGGCCGAGCCGGGCATGACGACGTAGGTCCAGCCGCCCCTATTCGGGCTTCGTTCAGCACGGCGGTGAAACTCTTGTCCAGAGTGCTCATTTCGATCCTCCATAACTGAGTGAGCCCGGAGTGGTGAGTTCTTGGCCGGTCTCGAGCCAGGTCTTGAGCCCGGACAGGATCATCGGCCAGCCGCCGTAGAGGTGCTCGTCGGCATCCTCACGCAGCTGGTCGTGGGTGACGGTCAACCGACACGAGTCGCCGACGGGCTCGATCTGCCACGTGACACGGCTGGTGCCCTCTGCGGCGACGTCGTCGCCCCACACCGCTCGATAGGACTGCACCAGCCGGCGCGGCGGGTCGATCTTAAGGTTCTCACCCTCGATCAGCGAGCCAGGCGCCCCGTCGTGCGTCACCTGGTAGCTCGACCCGGACGTCCAGTCGGACTTGATAACCGCACCGAACTGGTACCGCGCCCGGACCTCGGGATCGGTGATCGCCTGCCACAGCCGTTCCGGGCTGGTCCGGATGTAGATCTCGAATATCTTCTCCACGCTCGCCTCCAGGTCGCGTTTGAGATCGACGAGGCTGGCGGCCCAGGCCTCGGTGTACTTGCTCACCCACCGGTCGTGGACGAGTCGGATCGGGATCGGATTGAGGTAGTGCAGCTTCTCCCGGCCTCGACGGTGGACCGCAACCAGCCCGGCGCCTTCCAACAGGCGCAGGTGCTTAGCCACCGCCACCCGCGTCATGTCGAACCGGCCCGCAAGCGCGCCCAAGGCCTGCCCGTCGTGGCGGAACAGCTCATCGAGCAGTTCACGCCGCGTCGGGTCCGCGAGCGCCTTGAACACCTGTTCCACGCGACCAGAATAGGAAACCATTTGGTTTCATGTCAAGCGTGGGTGCCATTCCGGTTCAAGTGGCGACCTCACCGATGCGGGCTCTACAGCAGCTACCGGATCGCGCCGTTGGCCGAACCTACTGCGGTGGGGCTTCAAGCCAGCCGCCTGCCACCGGCGCGAAGGGCATGGCCGCGCCGCAAGACCTGTCCGGTGAAAGTGTCCGGGACGGGTGCCGCTTGCGGCACACCAGAGCTGGCGTACTAGCTCGGCAAGGACCCGGCACTGCGCGCTGGGTGCTAAGCCTCGATCCACCGATGAGCTTGAGGTTGTGAGCGCGTCGTGAAGTGAGAATGCCCTTACGTGCTGGGAAAATCGGACTTCTTCAGGGTCCCAATTCTCACCAAGACGAAGGGCATCTCGTAGATGCAACTTTGCCACACGCCCCGTGCCACGTCGGCAGTGTTCGATGATCCCAATCTCGTGTCGTCGGCCGGGCTGGTCCCGGTCCTCGCGCTGGCCCGATCCGCGGGACTCCAGGAACTGGCCCAAGCCCACCTCACTGTGCCGACCGACAAGGGCGCGAACGCGGGGTTGAAGGTGTCCTCGCTGGTCGCCGGGATGGTCGCCGGCGCGGACAGCATCGATGACATGGCGCTGCTCCGTCACGGCGGGATGGGCCGGGTGTTCACGAACGCCTACGCGCCCTCGACGCTGGGTTCGTTCCTGCGCACGTTCAGCTTCGGCCACGTCCGCCAGCTCGACGCTGTCGCCTCGAGGTTCTTGGCCGGGCTGGCCGAGCAGGCACCGCTGATCGTGACCTCACCTGACACCAGCGAGCGGGTGATGATCGACATCGACGACACCATCGTCGAGGTCCACGGGCACGCCAAGCAGGGCTCTGGCTACGGCTACTCCGGCGTGCGTGGGCTCAACGCGCTGCTCGCTGTCGTGTCCACGAGCCAGTCCGCGCCGGTGATCGTGGCCCACCGGCTCCGGAAGGGATCATGTGGTTCACCGCGGGGCGCGAAACGCCTGGTCGCCGACGCGTTGAAGACCACCAGCAAACTGCCCGCCAAGTCCGATCTGCGCCCGATGCTGCGAGCCGACTCCGCGTTCTACGGCGCCGAGGTGGTCAACGCGGCGTTGCGCGGTGGCGCCGACATCTCGGTCACCGTGCGAATGGATCCCAAGGTCAAGGCGGCGATCGCCACCATCGGTGACGATGCCTGGACCACCATCGAGTACACCGACGCCGTCTTCGATGAACCCACCAACACGTGGGTCTCCCGCGCCGAGGTCGCCGAGATTCCGTTCACCGCGTTCACTTCCAAGAAGAAAGCCGACCAAGTCACCGGACGGCTCGTGGTCCGCCGGATCCCCGACCTCAACACGTCCGCCAAGAATGGTCAGGAGACGTTGTTCGACACCTGGCGCTTCCACGCCTTCTTCACCACCACAGACCCGGCCGTGGCCGGCACGGTGGCCGCGGACAAGACCCACCGCGGCCACGCGATCATCGAACAGGTCCACTCCGACCTCAAGGGCTCCGCCCTCGCGCATCTGCCATCGGGAAAGTTCGCAGCGAACGCCGCCTGGCTCGTGCTGGCCGTCATAGCGTTCAACCTGACCAGAGCAGCCGCGACCATCACCGGCCCGGGACTCGCCAAAGCCACCACCGCGACCATCCGCCGCAAGCTGATCGCCGTGCCCGCCCGGGTCGCGTCCTCGGCACGAAGAGTGACGCTGCACCTCCCGACCGGATGGCCCTGTGAGACAGCCTGGAGCGAACTGTTCAACCGGGCCTGCGGACCAACACCGGCACCGACGACCTGACCACCCCCAGCCGACACCGGCACAACGACCAACCCGGAACAACCTGGCAGCGAGGCCAGACGGTCGGCCACGCCCACACACTCGAAGACCCCGCCTCAGCGACCGCGGACGCTCAGCCCCTGCCCATCGGTGGATCGAGGCTAAGGCATGCTTGATCGGACGTCCCGCTGCATACGGGTTGGCCGCAGTCGGTCCGTCGGGCGTGGACAAAGTCTTTGGCCTGCTGCGAGAGGAGTTGGAGACGGCACTGGGGTTCGTAGGTATCACAGACGTCGCCGACGTTGACCGCTCGGCACTTGTCGAGTAGCCGGACACGGGAAGTCTCAGCGCGCCATTGTCAACACCGTTCGGGCAACGTCTGTCATCCGGGTCAACGCCATCGCATAATGAGCTTCATTGTCGAGCGAGGGGTCAGTCTGATTGGGACGCTCACCGACAAGACGACGACGATGATCGCCAGAGGAACCACCGGTGCTCTGTGGCAATTGGGGTGTGCCCGCGAACCGCCGCGATGCACAGCGTGAGCGCCATCACGAGCTGGATAGTAGGAACCGTCCACAGGCTCGGTGCTGTCGAGTCGGGTGCCGACCGACAGACCTATGTGCCGGAGCGCTTGGATCAGGTTCTGGCCGGGCAGTCGCGCAGCCTGGCTCGCGTCGCCGAGCATGCCAACTGATCGCGCTGCTTGACCCAAATACGGGACGGTCCCAGGCGCCGTACCTCAGTCTCGCGCCTCGGCAATCCGCGCGGTGAGGCGTGCCGAGCTTGCCACCCCCCGAGGACTGGTCGCCTCACACTCCGCGTTTCACGTCGACGCTCCTGTTTGACTTCGTCCCAGTTGCCCGCCCGTGCACCGGTTGATGCGTGCTGAGGCGCTACACGGGATCGGCCGATAATTAACCTTATGTCAGGTAGAAGTTTGCGTATTGCATCAGATGAATCAACGGCGGCACAGGGCCTGCTCCACTACCCCAGGCGCGTCGACAAACCTGCGCCCGACCTACGCAAACACGGCAACAAGGTGGCGTGGATTGTCGCCCCCGGACGCGGCCCTCAGGCGCTGTGCTTCCTCCACGCCCAGAGGAGGATGGGGAGACAGAGGATCAGCAACATGAGCCCGACCCAGATAGGCCCCGACACCAGGTAGAGGATGCCGGCGACGGCGCCTCCCCCGGAAACACCCATGATCTGCGGGTAGAACGGGTACCCGGGTTGCCCGGACTGCACAGTGGGGTCTCCTTCTGGTGATCGGCCTGCCTCGAGTATCGGGATGACGTCCACGAGGGTCAAACGTCGTCCGACAGTGGCGGTGCCCGCAGATGAGCGCTTCCCAAGCAAACGATGTCAGCGACGAGCCAACATGACATCCGTGCGGTGGAACGTGCCGGGTTCGGTAGGCTCCGGACCGATGGCGGTGGGGCTCGCCGAGAACCGCAGCACACACTAGCTGCCAACAGTCCCTACCTGACAACGAGACGTGACGTCGCACAGGTGGGAGCCCATGTCCGAGGAACGATTTGCTGTTGCGGGCCTGCCCTCCGCAGACGAGAACCGTGCTGGAGAGCAGCGGCCGACCGACACCGAGCACGGGTCCATCGATCCCGACGTCGATCTCGGCCTGCCGCGCCAGCGTCGTGAGTGGACGGCCCACCGGTGGGTGCTGCCCACGATCTCCGCCGGCGGGATGCTGGGCGCCTCGGCCCGGCACGGCCTCGAGATCGCCTGGGCGGCAGGTGCTGGCGGGTTTCCGTGGGCGACGTTCGTGACAAATGTCGGGGGGTGTGCCCTGATCGGACTCCTGATGGTCTACGTGGTCGAGGTTGGCGCAGGTCACCCGCTGCTGCGGCCTTTCGTCGGTGTGGGGATCCTCGGCGGGTTCACCACCTTCTCGACCTACACGGTGCAGACCACGGGCCTGCTGGACAGCCAGGAACCGGCCCTGGCCTTGGTCTACCTGTTCGGGACGATCGCAGCCGCGCTGGCAGCGGTGATCATCGGTGTCGTCCTGGGCCGTGTGGTGCTAGCTCTGCTGCGGCGCAGAGCCCGTAGAGCGCGGGCCCGTCAGGCGCGGGCCGGGAAGGGGGGTGGTTCCTGATGGGGTTCCTGTTCGTCTGTCTCGGTGCCGCCATCGGCGCACCGGCGCGCTATCTGACGGATCGGGCCATTCAGGCTCGCCATGACACCGTGGTCCCCTGGGGGACGATGACGGCCAATGTGGTCGGTTCGATGATCCTCGGCCTCCTCATCGGCCTTGCCGACGCCCACCACGTTCCGGAGGCTGTGATGCTCGCCCTCGGCACGGGCTTCTGTGGGGCGCTGACCACGTACAGCACTTTCAGCTACGAGACGTTCCGCCTCTACGAGAGCGGAGCGCGTCTCTACGCCACCATCAACGTCGCCATCTCCCTGACCGCCGGCCTCGGCGCCGCCCTGGTCGGCCTGGCCGTCGGTGCCGCACTGTGAGCCCCAAGCCCCGAGACTCTGCGCCCGTGGGAGTGGAACCGCTAGGCTGGCGCCCGATGGCGGTGGGGCTCGCCGACAACCGCGACGACGTCGCCAACAGTCCCTGCCTGGTCAAGGTAGGAGCCCTCATGCCCACAACATCCGTCGGCCCCGCGCCAGGCCCGTGCGCGCTACCCCCCACCGGGCGCGACCGCCGAGTCTTCCCTGCAACCATGCCGATCCGACGACTGCCTCGATGCGCCGACGGCAGAGTTGTGGACGCGTTCCGAAGCCCACGCCCCGGCAACCCTTGGAGCACCTGATGGGATTAGCAGCCGGACCCGCCCTGCGCCTGACCATCTTCGTCAAGGCCAACGACCGGTGGCACCACCGCCCGCTCTACACCGAGATCGTCCACCGCGCGCACAAGCAGGGGCTCGCCGGCGCGAGCGTGTTCCACGGCATCGAGGGATTCGGCAAGTCGGAGATGATCCACACCTCCCGCATCCTGGACCTCAGCGATGACCTGCCGTGCTCGGTGGTGATCGTCGACGTCGAAGACAGGATCCGTGCCTTCCTGCCCCAGCTCGACGAGCTGGTCACCGAGGGCCTGGTGATCCTCGACCCCGTCGAGGTCGTGAAGTACGCCAGCCGGGAACTGGGCGGGTGAGCGAGGCCGGGAGCCAGAGACCCGACGACCCACGACCCCCCACGACCGACCCCGGCAGCGTGGAGGGCCGGTGGCTCACCCGCGGCGTCGCGTCGGTCGGCCTGGCCTCGCTGGGCAGCGACGCCGGCCACGAGATGACCACCAGCCTGCTGCCGACGTTCATCTCCTCCACGCTGCACTCCGGGCCGGCCGCCTTGGGGGCCATCGAGGGGGTCTCGGACGCCCTGGTGGGCTTGAGCAAGCTCGCCGGCGGCCCACTGAGCAGCGACCCGGCTCGCCGAGGCCGGATCGCCTCCGGCGGGTACTTGGTCACCGCGATCGCTACCGCCGCGATCGGTCTCGCCACCGCCGTGTGGCAGGTGGCCCTGTTGCGCGGGCTGGCGTGGATGTCGCGCGGTCTGCGTTCCCCGGCACGCGACTCGCTGCTCATGTCGATGGTCCCCCGGGCAGCGTTCGGCCGCGCCAGCGGGGTCGAACGCGCAGGGGACAACCTCGGAGCACTCATCGGCCCTCTCCTGGCATCCGGGCTCGTGGCCGCTGTCGGCATCCGTCACACCCTGCTTCTGGCCTTCATCCCGGGCCTGCTGGCGGCCGCAGCCATCACGGTGGCCGCCAGTGAGGCCCGACGGGTGGTCGCGGCGCCCGAAGGTCGGCGTCGGCTCAGCTTCAACATCGGTGAGCTACGGCGTGCCGGGCTGATCCGTGCACTGGCCCCAGCCGCGCTCTTCGAGCTCGGTAACCTGGCGACCACGCTCCTCATCCTCCGGGCCACCGGCCTCCTGGACACTGATACCCGTTCGCTGACCGCGGCCACGAGCCTGGCGATCCTGCTCTACGCCGGACACAACGCGGCGGCAACCGTGGCCGCCCTGGTCAGCGGCTCCTGGACGGACCGGACCAGCCCCCGGCTGGTCTTCGCCACCGGAGCCGCGCTCTACGTGCTCGCCTACGCGATCCTCGCGTGGGGGCCGGCCCAGGTCTGGCTGCTGCTGATCGCGTTCGCCGCCGCCGGCACTGGCATCGGCCTGGCCGAGACCGCGGAGTCGACCACGGTCGCCTTGGCCCTGCCCGACCGGCTACGCGGCAACGGGTTTGGCCTCCTCGGTCTGGTCCAGTCCTTCGGCGACCTCGGGGCCACGCTCACCGCAGGTCTGATCTGGGCGTTCTGGTCACCCACCGCAGCGTTCACCTATGCGGCCATCTGGATGGTCGCCTCCGTGGCGGCCAGCCGCCTGGTCCTACCCCGCTCCCCCACGACCAAGGAGAACCTGTGAGCATCACGCCCACGAGCTTGACGGCGTTGGAGATCCTCGACTCCCGCGGCCGCCCGACCCTCCTGGTGCAGCTGGAAACCTCGGCCGGGGACCTCGGCCGCGCCGGGGTGCCGAGCGGCGCCTCGACCGGCAGCGGCGAGGCCGTCGAACTGCGCGACCGCGACGCCACCAGGTACGACGGCAACGGTGTCTTGACCGCGGTGTCCCACGTGGACGGCGAGATCGCCGACGCACTCGTCGGCCGCACGTTCCTCGACCAGTCCGAGGTTGACGCCGCGCTCATCGAGTTGGACGGCACGCCCGACAAGTCCCGCCTCGGAGCGAACGCGATCGTCGGGGTCTCCATGGCCGCCGCGCGTGCGTTCGCCGCCACGCGCGGGACGGCGCTGTGGCGCCAGCTCACCGTCACTGGTGAGAGCCCGCGGCTACCGGTCCCGCACTTCAACGTCGTCAACGGCGGGGCTCATGCGGCGAACCCGCTGGACTTCCAGGAGTTCATGCTGGCACCGCTCGGCGCCCCGTCCTACGCCGAGGCGCTTCGCGCCGGGGCCGAGGTGTACGCGCGGCTGCGCCGCCGACTCGCGGACGCCGGCCATGCCACCGGGCTCGGCGACGAGGGCGGCTTCGCACCCGACCTGGCCCACCCCGACCAAGTGCTCGAGCTCCTCGTCGCGGCCATCGGCGACGCCGGCTACGAGACCGGAGACCGCGGCGTCGCGATCGCCCTGGACCCGGCGGCCAGCGAGTTCCGTCGCAACGGCCTGTACACGGTTGCCGACCAGCGGTGGTCGAGCCAGGAACTGGTCTCCTACTACCAGGAGATGGTCGACCGGTTCCCGGTGCGGAGCATCGAGGACGGCGTCGGCGAGGACGACGACGAGGGCTGGAGGTTGCTAACCGAACGGCTGGGTGAGCGCATCCAGCTCGTCGGCGACGACAACTTCGTCACCAACCCCCGCATCATCGAACGCGCAATCGCCGACGGGATCGCCAACGCCGCCTTGATCAAGGTCAACCAGATCGGCACCGTCTCCGAGACCCTCGAAGCCATGACGATCTGCCGCCGGCACGGCTATGCCGCCATGGTCTCGCACCGTTCGGGTGAGACCCCCGACACCTTCATCGCCGACCTGGCTGTCGGCACGGGCTGCGGCCAGCTGAAAGCCGGCGCGCCGGCCCGCGGCGAGCGCACAGCGAAGTACAACCGCCTGCTCGAAATCTCCCTCGAGGGACCGGATCTCGGGTTCGGGCGTCCGTAGCGATGGCCCAGCATGATCACCAGGTCGTCTACCTGGTCCGGCACGGCCGCACCGCACTGAACGCGCAGGGTCGACTGCGTGGGCATCTCGACCCACCTTTAGACGAGGTGGGTCACCAGGAGGTACTCGCGTTGGGCGATGCGTTCGCCGGTCTGCCGATGCGACCGGCACGGATCGTCTCGGGACCACTGACGCGCACTCAGGAGACGGCCGCGGCCATCGCCACGCCCTGCGGGATCGACATCGCCATCGAGCCGCGCCTCGTGGACCGCGACTACGGTCTCTGGACCGGTCACCCGGCCGAGGAGCTCCGCGCCAGGTTCGGGCCCGGGCTCGCTGACCTACCGGGGGCCGAGCCCCTAGAGGATGTCGTCGAGCGGGTCAGGGCTGTGCTCGACGAGCAGGCCGCACACCTGCGGCACGGACCGGTGGTTCTGGTTGCTCACGACGTCGTGAACGCGTTGCTCCTGCGTGCTCTGGACCCCGGGCTCTGCCCGCCACACCACATCGCTCAGCGGACGGCCTGCTGGAACGCGATCGAGCTGGCCAGCAGCGGCTGGCGGGTGCGGACCGTCGACGGTGACGCCAAGGCGCTGGAGACGCTGGCGGCGGGGACGTCACCCTGAGCTCATGGACCATTCGCGGGCACAGTGGTTGGTGGCCCGGGGTCGCGGGCGGAATGCTCAGCGCGCGCCCGGTGCGGGTGCATCCCAGACCGAGCGGCCCGCCCGGTCGATGGTTCCTACCGATCCCCGGTCAACGCGGCCGGTAGATGTCGCTGCGGTGTCCAACACGGGTGACGATGAGAACCTCGCCGTCTTCGTGAAGGCGGTACAGGACGCGGTAGCTACCGCGCCGCGCGCTCCATTCGCCGTCAAGGTCGTCGCGTAACGGTTTGCCGACCCGCCGCGGCTCCTCGGCGAGGGGACCGTAGAGGAACTCGACAACAGCCGGCAGCACCCGCGGCGGCAGCTTGTCCAGGTCGCGGATCGCCGCGCTCGCCAAGGAGACCTTCCAGGTCACCGGGGCAGTCACTCGGCGTTGCCAACGCCGTAGCGGCGTCGCACGGCGGCCTCGTCCCACAGATCGCCCGCTGCATGCTCCTTGCGGGCCCGCTCGATGTCCTCACGGATCCCCGGTTGCGAAAGCCAGTACAGCGCCTCCTCGATGGACTCGAGGTCATCGACACTGATCAGCACCGCGGCGGGACGTCCATGTTTGGTAAGAGTCACGCGTTCATGGGTGGTCACAGCCTGGTCGACCAGCTCGTTTAGCTTCGACTTAGCCTCGGTGAGCGGAATCGTCGTCATGAAGCCTAGGGTATCATTCAAGTCCGAAGAAAGGTCTGTGACGGACCGAAAAAAGGGACGATAACCTATCTTATGTCAAATAAGACAGTCATGTTAATAGACAATAGTCTTTCCTAGGTGTCGCAACCTCACTCGTCGTCCGCGGCAGCGAGCCCCGCGAAGAAGAGTGCAGACTTGACGCTGTTCGAGATTCCCGGCAACCAAACCCGTTTGGGTCGCGTCTCAACCTTCGCAACGGCCAACACGCCGGCCAACGCTCCAACACGATGACTTCCCCAGCAGTCTCGACGGTCCGCCAGTACCCGTCACCACTGCGCCCGCGGTTGGTCAACGCGACGACAACATCGGCTGCGTTCCCACGCACGCCCCTACGGAAGGTTCTTCTCGATGCGCATGCCCCGCCTCATCAGCCTCGTCGCCGGCCTGGTCTGCCTCACCCCACTCGCGGTGACCGCACCAGCCCAGGCCACCGAGAACCTCACGACGGTCTCCGAGATCATCGTCAACACCCGGGCGGTGTCCTATGGCCACGGGCAACTGAACATCGTGGGCCGGGTCACGGCCAACAACGTTGTCCTAGGCACGTACGGCGGGGCTGCGCTGCAGGAGCGCACACCGGCCAACCCAG
Organism: Nocardioides sp. InS609-2; assembly: GCF_023208195.1. Taxonomy (NCBI): domain Bacteria; kingdom Bacillati; phylum Actinomycetota; class Actinomycetes; order Propionibacteriales; family Nocardioidaceae; genus Nocardioides; species Nocardioides sp. InS609-2. The sequence goes on from NZ_CP060034.1 coordinate 2,418,828, forward strand.
TGTGGACAACCATAAGCAACGAGCCTGTCCCGGGTCTCTTCGCGTCTTACGGCGTTCCTGTGCTAGGCAACACCGAGTACCGGGTCGTCTACTACGGCTACACAGCCACCTCAGCGACCGAGAACAACTACGCACCCAGCCAGTCGGCACCGGTCACCATCCGCGTCTCCCGCGCTATCAAGGCCAAGACGTTCGGCCACCGGGTGGTCGGCACGGTCAGCCCCGATTACAAGAACCGCAAGGTCAAGGTGCTCCGCAAAGTTGGCAAGAAGTACGTTCCCCTCACGAAGGTGAAGACGGGCCAGGACAGCAGATTCCGTGCGAATCTCCCCGCCGGCAAGCCCGGTGAGCGGCTGCGCTACCGGCTCTACATCCCGGGCAACGCCGACTTCGCCGCGACCGTGGAGAACTACACCCTTCGCTACTGAGTCACCGATGCCGCGTGCTCGCGATCTCGGTCACGTGTGACCCTCGTTACGCGCGAGGTCGTGGCGTCTGCCGCCCGTGAGTCGCGCAGGTCGTAGGTGGTCGCGGGTACGGCCACGGCAGGTGCGCTGTCGACACGCGTCGAGCGCGCGACCAACTACTGATCGGTGATGTCCTTGACCCGGACCGTCGCGGTGCCGGCGAACTCCCCGGCCGGGTCGACCACGATCCGATAGGTGCCGGCTTGGGCGGCCTCGATGTACCAGGAGGACCCTGGCACGGCGTAGTTCTCACTGACCTTCGTGCCGTCGGGGGCATAGATTCGCACCCAGTTGTTCCATCGGTCGATCGTCGAATCGGGCAAGCTCACCCGGTACCGGTGTCCCCCGACCGCAGCCACGTTCAGCTGGGCGTTCTGGCCGGGGTCGAGGACGAAGGTGTTGTCCGACCCGTCGACCGGTGGGGTGATCTGCTTGAACCGCCCCGGAGTGTCTGGAGAGCTGATTCGTTGGAAGGATCTTTCTCATGGCACGTCCCTCGAAGTACACCCCGGAGTTGCGTGAGCGCGCGGTGCGGCTCCTGGGCCTCGTTGGTGCGTTGTGCGCCTCCGAACGACCGGAGTCGATCATCGTCTGGAAGCGCTCCCCCAAAGTCCAGGACCTGCTCCGCGGACTCGGCAACGGCACGATCCCGGTCACCCATGACTCGACGCCGTGCCGGGCAAGGCCACCGAACACTTGCGTGCCCTGCTGCAGCACCACGGACTGCTCCCCCATCGTGACCCGTACCTCCCCCGGTTCGAGCAATGGATCGACGCCAAGCTCGACGGACTCCCGGACGAGGTGCGCCAGCCCGTGCAGCACTTTGACGAAGGTGCATGCGGCGGTTGCTGGTGAGGCTCTCGTCATCGCTGCTTCCGGGATTGCGACAGTCGACCAGGCCCGGCCATCGCATGATGGCCGTCGGAAGACACACGACTCCACTGGCTTGTGAGACGCGGCCACCAGCGCGCTCCGTCAGCGGGCGCCGTACGCCGGCTGGGCTGGCGGCCGAGGCTAGCCCACACTCGGCGCCACCAGCAGGCGTCGAGTCGCGGCGGCCGTACGACCCGCCCCCGTCGCGGCGGCGTCGAAGTTCGATCCGTCCGTCACGCGTATGGCCAGTTGCTACAAGCGCCAGCACCGGCCCCCGGTTACCTTCGGGCCGTGGGCGGCCTTCTGGCAAGGTAAGGCGAGCACCCAGCTGCGCCGCTGAGCAGTCCAAACTCATCAAGGCAACGCACTGATCGGGCGTGCCCCAATCAGCTCGCCCGTTCGCGGATTCCAACCGAATGAGGAGGCGCCGAGCCGGGCACGACTCAGGCTCGCTTGGTCCGCTGGCGATCCCTGAACCAGACGTAGCCGGCAGCACTGGCCCACACGCCCGTCCCGCCGAGGACCAGCCACTCGGCAGTCGTGTCCGTCAGGTTCCGGGCCAGGAGCAGGCTGCCGCCGGTCAGCCCCATCGTCGTCGCCAGTCTCCCGATGTAGGCGGACCGCTTGCGGGGAGGCGGTGGGGGGCGGCTCGCTGCGAATCGTGCCGATACGACGCCCAGCGCTAGACCCCCGACGATTATCAACGCAAGCAGCACCGGTCTGAATCGGTACTCGTCAACCCAGGCACCGAAGGCGTACGCACCCCCAAACATCCCAGTCAGGATCAACGCACGCAGTGCCCGGCTCCCGACTGCACGTGCTCCTTCGTCGGCGTCTGGGCCGTCGCTCACATGCACTGCTGCTCCATCTGACCTAGAGGACGTAGGGTCGGGGTAGACGCTGGGACAGGGTCAGCCGTGCCCGGGACCGAGCACGCCGAAGGGGTCGAGGGGGGCGTCGTCTTCATGATCGCCCGTCAACCAGCCGTCGTTTGCGTGCAGTCCCTTGCCGGAAGAATACCCGACCACGCCTCCGAAGAGGATAGCGCCGACCCCAACACCGACCCCACACACCACGCTGGCGACACAGAAACCTGCGCCAACCGCCGCAGCCCCGGCACTCGCTATCCCCCCTGCACCGATCTGAATTCCTGCGTCCGCGACGCGTTCCTTTTTCGAGACTTCGACCTCGGTCTCGCGCGTGAGCTCGTCCTGGAGCGTGACGAGGCCACCGAGGACTCCAAGGCCCTTGGCGGCCCGGCCGAGTCCCTTGCCCGATCGCGTGTTGACCTCCACCTTGCGGTTCTGAAGGTATTTGGGATCGGCGTTGTGGCGCGAGTTCATGATCGATGCTGCCGAGGCCAGGTGCGCGGCGCTGAACGCGACGGACAGTTGCTGGAAGGCGCTCAAGGCGAGGCCCTCGAGCGCGGACCATTCGTCGGGCCCGATACGTTCCTTGACACTGCGTCCTCCGCCGACGCCCGAGGATCCGTCACCCCCCCTACCGACGGTCGAACTCGAGGTGCTGCTGGCGCCACCTCCCGATCCGCTCGATCCGGTGTTGTACGGCAAGTGAGTTTCGACTTCGTCGCCGTTGTCCTGAATGGGCCGGTGGCCGTCGACTTCGATGTTGTTGAGGGGGTTTCCGGCGGCGAGGGCGTAGCGGTTGCTGGTGAGGGGGTCGGTGGAGAGACCCAGGTTGTCGAGGGCCCCGGAGTAGGAGTCGGGTGTGAGGAACCGGCTGGTGGTCGGTGAGAAGTGGCGGGCTCCCATGTTCAGCGTGCTTGTCCCGGTATCGAGCCTCTTTGCGGTGTACCGGTAGGGGTTCAGGATGTTGTCGTCGGCGGCATCGCCGACGGTGAGGTCTTGGTCGGCGTTGCCGTAGGCGTCGTAGCCGTAGGTGGCCTTGGTGGTGCCGGTGGCGTCGAGCAGCATCGAGACTGACCCGTGGGGGTCGTACCCGTAGGTGAGGGTCTCGGTGGGGTCAGTGTTGTTCGGGTCGTTGGTCATCGACACGCGTTGACCTGAGGCGTCGTAGCTGTAGGTCTTGGTGGCGTCTCGGCTTGCGTCTCCGGATTGGGCTTCCTTGGTGACCTGGTCGCTCAGCCCGAGGTAGGTGAAGGTTGAGGTGCGTTGGGGTGTACTCGGGTGCTTTTCGATCTGGGTGGTGATGCGGTCCAAGGGGTCGTATTCGTAGCTCGATTCGTCGACGACCGTCTCGTTGCTGTAGCTGGCATAAGAGCTGAGCCGGTTCAGGTAGTCGTAGCTGTAGTCGGCCAGGAGCGCCGACCCGTCCGGAGGGCAGGCACCGGTATAGGTGGGGATGGTGACGCAGTCGACGTTGCCCTCAGCGTCGTAATGGTGCCGGGAGACGTAGTTGGTGGCCGCCCCGACTGCGGTGAGCACCAGTTGCATGCCGTCGTACTCGTGGTGCTCTTGGTGCTCCTGGTTAGTGATCGCCGTGAGCGTTGTCTTCTTGATGAGGTTGCCGGGGGCGTCGAGTTGGTAGCTGATGGTGGGGCCGGAGCTGCGCTGTTCTTGGGTGAGCCTGTCTTGTCCGTCGTAGGTGTAGGCCGCGGCGCAGTCGGTGGTGCTGCACGGGTTGGAGTTGCCCTTGATGGTGAACGTGTCGCGCGCTCGGTTGCCATTGAGGTAGATCCCGGCGGCGTTCGTGTAGTCCAGGACGTGGCGTTCCTTGAGGGTTCCGGTCTCCAGCGGGCCGGACCTCGTAGTGAGGGTTTGGGGCAGGCGGTTGTGGAAGTACTCCCAGGCCGTGGATTGCTTGACTGTGTAGGCCGGGGTCCCGGTGCATGACTGGGTGGCACGGGCACGGGCAGTGACCTGTGTGGCTCGCATCCCGGCAGGCGTGTAGGTGGTGTCGATTTTCTGACAGCCCTCGGGGAGGTGGTCGAGTTGGGTGGTGAACCTGTCGGCGGCGTCGTAGGTGTAGTCGTGTCTGGTGCCGGCGGTCAGCTCGGTTCCGGTGGGTGTCTGGGTGGCGTCGTCGATGCGTCGGGTGACGTTGGAGTTGAGGTCGTAGCTGGTCGCGGTGGTGGTGTAGTTGGTGGCGCCCTGCGATCGGAACCGGCTCAGGGTCGTCCGACCCAGAGCGTCGTAGGTCAAGGCGATCTCGACCGGCTTGGCGTTGGGTGAGGTGATCCCGGCCCCGTCGAGGGCGGTCGTGAGCTGGTTGTCAGCGTTGTAGGAGAACGTGGTGCGCTGCCCTCCGACGCCGTCCTTGCGGCGATCGCGGTGCTCGGCCATGGTGCCGTCGGGATTGAAGGTCCAATACTCAGGGTCGGCGGTGCCTGCCCGGCGATACCTCTGCTGGCCGCGAGCGTTGTAGTCGTAGTCGACCAGCGGGTTGACGTGGTCGTTGGTGGTCACGATCTGTCCGGTGTCGAAGTAGGTGAGGTCTAGGTGTGGTCACCTTCTCTGGCCCCGGTTGAGTGCCTGATCGTCACGAATGTTGGCCCCGGCCCTGGGTAGTGGTGCCGCTGGCTGGGTGGGATGGCGTGTCGTCGCGAATGTTGGCCCCACCCCGGTTCGGATCTTCATGTCGATGTCGTCGTCGTGGAGGTCTTCAGGTGGGATCACGAGTGGAGTTGTTCGAGCAGATCCGTCGTGATCGGCGGCTAGAGGAGATGTCGATCCGCGAACTCGCGGATCGACACGGGGTGCACCGCCGCACGGTGCGCCAAGCGCTCGCGTCATCGGTGCCGCCACCGCGACAGACGTACCCGGCGCGGGCACGGCCGGCGATCGATCCGTGGCGGGAGGTCATCGACGGGTGGCTGATCGGCGACCAGGCGGTCCATAGGAAGCAGCGGCACACCGCTCGACGTGTCTGGCAGCGGCTCGTGGCCGAGCACGGCGCGAGCGTGTCGGAGGTGACCGTCTCGCGCTACGTGGGCCTACGCAGGGTCGAGCTGGGGATCGTGGATCAGGAGGTGTTCGTCGCCCAGGAGCATCCGCCCGGCGCTGAGGCCGAGGTCGACTTCGGTGAGTTCCAGATCGTGCTGGACGGGGTCGTGGTGAAGGTGTGGATGTTCGTGATGCGCCTGTCCTGTAGCGGGAAGGCGTTCCACGTTGCCTACGGCAACCAGGCCCAAGAAGCATTCCTCGAAGGACACACGGCGGCGTTCGAGCACTTCGGTGGCGTGCCGGGCCGGATCCGCTACGACAACCTCAAGCCCGCGGTGACCCGAGTGCTGAAGGGCAGGGACCGCGAGGAGTCCGAGCGGTTCATCGCGTTGCGGTCCCACTACGGGTTCGACTCGTTCTTCTGCATTCCCGGCAAACAGGGCGCACACGAGAAGGGTGGTGTGGAAGGCGAGATCGGCCGGTTCCGCCGCCGCCATCTGGTCCCGCCACCGAAGATCGCGACGCTGGTCGAACTCGCCGCTCTGGTCGCAGCCGGCGATGTCACTGATGACGACCGGGTCATCACCGGCCGCACGAGCACAGTCGGTGCCGCGTTCGCCACCGAGCAGCCGACCTTGATGCCGCCACCGGACGAGGCGTTCGATCCGCGGGTGATCGAGTCGCGTCGCGTGGATCAGCGGGCCCGGGTGTCGATCCGCCAGTGCCACTACTCGGTGCCCGCCCGCTACGCGGGCCGACGCTTGAGCGTCCGGTTAGGCGCGGCCATGGTCGAGGTCCTCGACGCAGGCAAGGTCGTCGCGACCCACACCCGCGCCATCGGCCGGTATGTCCAGGTCCTCACCCTGGATCACTATTTGGAAGTCCTCGCGCGCAAGCCCGGCGCTTTCCCCGGCGCCACGGTGCTGGCCCAGGCCAAAGCGGCCGGCAGTTTCACCACCGCCCACCAGGGCTACTGGGATGCAGCCCGCGCTGCGCGTGGCGATGGCGACGGGACTCGGATGTTGATCGAGGTCTTGCTGGCCCACCGGACCCTGCCCGCAGCGGCGTTAGTGGTCGCGATGGACGCCGCCGTCACGAGCGGGGCACTGGACCCGCAGGTGGTGATCATCGAGGCCCGCCGGGCCGCCACGGCGCAGGTCGCACTGGTGGTGCCGATCAGCGCCTTGGCCCGCTACGACCGGCCAGCCCCGACCCTGAGCAGCTACGACGATCTCCTCACCACCGCGACAGCAAGGACCGCGCCATGACAACCAAGACCAGCACCGACACCGCAGCCCAGGCTTCGATCAACGCCGCGGCCCGCGAACTGCACCTGCCCACGGTGCGCGCCGAAGCCGAACGGCTGGCCGAGATCGCTGCCCGGGAGCGCCAGACCCACCGCGGCTACCTCGCCGAGGTGCTCGCCGCCGAGGTCGACGACCGGACCGAACGCCGCCGTACCCGACGGATCAACGAGGCTAAGTTCCCGCGGATCAAGCGCCTGGCCGAGTTCAACATCGACGCCGTCCCGTCGATCACACCAGCCACCCTGGGACACCTGGCCGCCGGGAACTACCTCGACGCCGGCGAACCTGTCGTGATGCTCGGTGACTCCGGGACCGGGAAGACACACCTGCTCATCGGACTCGGACTGGCCGCCTGCGAGCAAGGGCGTCGGGTCCGCTACGTGACCACCGCGCACCTGGTCAACGAACTCGTCGAAGCCGCCGACGAACGTGTCCTGTCCCGCGTCGTCGCCCGCTACGGAAGGCTCGACCTGCTCTGCCTGGACGAACTCGGCTACGTCCAGATCGACCCCCGTGGCGCCGAGCTGCTGTTCCAGATCATCACCGAACGCGAGGAACGCGCAAGCATCGCGATCGCGACCAACCTGCCCTTCAGCGAGTGGGGAGCAGTGTTCCCCGACCCACGGCTCGTCGCCGCCATCGTCGACCGGGTCACCTTCAACGCCCACATCCTCGAGACAGGCACCCAGTCCTACCGACTACGCACCAGCAAGAACACCCGCCGCCGCGCCAACTGACACAAGGGGGGCCAACATTCACGCCGCCAGCCGGGGCCAGAGATCTTGACGAAACGCAGAGGTCGGTTCGGCGCGACATCGGCACCCCACTGAGGGCCTCCGCCGGGTCCGGGAGGGTGGTGGTGGTGAGGTTGCTGTTCGCGTCATAGTCGCGGTGGACGTAGCTTCGGGTCTCGCCCGTCGCGGTCGGAAGGCTGGTACGGGTGAGTCTTCCGATGGGGTCGTAGGTGTAGTCGGTGACAAACTGGGTGAAGGTTTGCTTGTCGGTAGAGGCGTCCCAGCCGCGCGGCGAGACGACGCGGGCAAGGTTGCCTGCTGCGTCGTAGCTCATCAGCGTCGTGACGTTGCGGGTGGCAGTGAGTGGTTCGACGGTCTTGGTGGCCAGGCCGCGTGGGTCGTAGTTGGTGGTGGTGGTCCGGTTGTCTGGGTCGGTCAGAGTCTCGGTGTTGCCGTCGTCGTCGTAGGTGCGGCTGGTCCGGTGCCCTAGCGGGTCGGTGGTGGCGGTGGTCCGGTGGGCGTCGTCGTAGTCCACTGTCGTGGTGTGTGATGGCGGGGTGGCGCAGTTGACGTCGGCGATGTTGGCGTTCGGAGCAGTCACCGAGACGAGGTCGCCGGCCAGGTCGTAGCAGTAATGGGTGCGCTGGACGACGGCCGGCGTCACGCTTGTGTTGTGCTGGGTTTCACGGGTGACTCGGTCGAGTAGGTCGTAGTCGTAGAGCACCGTCCGGTCGAGCGGGTCGGCTGTCGTTCGGACGCCCTCCGGCGACGTCGTCGACGTCAGCCTCCCGGCGGTGTCGTAGGTGTTGAGCGATGTCTCGTTGTCGGGGTTGGTGACGCTCTTCATCCGATCCATCGCGTCGAACGTCGCGGTGGTGAGCGGCCCGGCGACGAACTGGTAGCCGTACTCGGCGTCGCGGTTCACGGTCGGGTTGTCATTGGCGTCGTAGTCCGTTGCGGTCCACACCAACGACGCATTGGTGCTCGTGGACTTGGGGGCGCTGGTGCGTCGGAGCCGGCCGAACTCGTCGTAGTACGCGTACTGACGGTAGGACTGCGGGTCCCCGCCCGACGCGGCTGCGTGACGCGGGTCCTGGCTCCAGGTCGGGTTGCCGTCGGCGTCGTAGCCGAACTTGGCCACGAATCCGGCAGCGTCGGTGACCTGGGTGGGCAGCCCGTTGGCGTCATAGACCTGGTACTGGGTGGTGTTGTTGCGTTGATCAGTGCTGGTGGCCACAGTGCCATCTGATCGGTAGGTGTGGGTGGTGGTGTAGCGAGGATCCCCTGCCGGTTGAGACCCAGGGGGCTCGGTGACGCTGTTGAGGTTCCCGGCGGTGTCGTAGCCGAAGTCCCAGCGGAAGTCGTCGGTTGGTGTGCTGGTCTTGGTGCCGCGGGGGCTGGTCTTGGTCGCCAACCGACTCAGGTGCGCGATGGTGCGGCCGGCACGCCACGTCGAGCTGGTGTCGACGCCGTCTACGGGGAGGTTCTGGTAGGTCAAGGTGGTGCGGTTGCGGAGCTGGTCCCACGTCTCGGTGAGGTAGCCGTTGGCGTTGTAGGCGTACTCGGTGAACACACCGGTGGGTTCGGTGATCTTGGTGAGGAGCCGATCGGAGTTCCACGCCAGCGCTGTGGTCTGGTTCAACGGGTTCGTGATCGCCGTGACTTGTCCGGAGGTGTCATAGCCGTAGCGCATCGCCCGGCTCAGCGGGGCGGTTGAGGTGGTGGTGCGTGCGGTCAGGTCGTAGCTGTAGCTGGTGGTCTCGTCGGCTCGGTTGGTTCGCGACGCGAGCTTCCACCGGAGCTGCCCCGAAGTCGGCCCGTAGTAGGTGAACCGGGTCTCGCGGTTCAGGGGGTCGGCGACGCTGAAGAGTCGCGTCGACTGGTTCGGTGTTTTGGCGTTCGGGTTGACGCGGTCGGTGGCCGAAGCGATGGCCGGCCCGGAACCGTCTGAGGTGGTGTAGGTGAAGGTCCACGAGCGGTCCTGGGCGCTGAACCCGCCGGCGGCCGTGTTGGTGCCCCCTCGTTGAGTGATCCGGCGCAGGTTCCCGTCGTCGTAGTAGTCGAACGCCAAAACACTGTTGTTGTGGTCGGTGATGGTCTTGATCTTGCCGCGGACCTGTGCCTTGGGAGAGTCGTCCTTGGAGTAGTAGGCGATCTTGAAGGACCGGTCAGGTGCGGGCGTGGCGTCCAGACCGGCGGCGTCGGTGACGGCGGTGACGCGGCGCTTGACGTTACCTGGGTCCTGCCCGGCTGGGATGTCCTCCATGGTGAACTTCAGCTGGTTGCCGTTCTGGTCCTTGATGAACGTGGGGAAGCCGGACGCGTCGTAGAAGAACGTCACGTTGTCGGGGCGGGTGAGGGCCCACGTCCGCGTGGTGTCTGTCGTGGAGAACTTGCGGAGATAGAGGTGCACGCCGGCCGGTTCGTCCCATCCGCCTGCTGCGTTGCGGGTGAACCGGTGGGTGGTGCCGTCACCGTCGGTGAACTCGATGTAGGCCTTGGTGTTGCCGACGATCTCGTCTGCCTTGTTGGGGTGGATGTCCAACGGGACGCCGAACCGGGTCAGGCTCGAGATCGCGAGCGAGAAATTGTTCCCGACCGGTGAGTCGGAGTGGTCTTCGAGGCTGTTGTAGGTCAGGCCGAGCACGGTGGCGAGTCCGCGACCAGGCGATGCCCACGGGGTCCAGTTGATGAGGCTGTTGCCGGACGAGACATTGGTCAGTGCCTCCATGCCTGCGCCGACTGGTTCGGCTTCGTACTGGTAGAACTCCTCCAGCCCGAGCGCGGCAGCCTGGATCGCCTTGTTGACGATCACGGGGTTGTCCAGCGGCGCCAAGCCCGCGGCGGAGAAGTACTTGCCGGTCGAGCGCTGGTACAGGTCGACGCGCAGGACGTGTTGGGCCCGGTCGACACCGGCGTCGAGGGTCGGCGGCCTGACAACGACGGTCGCGACACCTGACCTGTCCTTGCGAATGTCAGCGCCGAACGTTGCATCCGGCCCCGTGGAAACGACGACGCCGTCCATGGTCACCCACCGATACCGCGCGACGATGTCGGAGGCGGACCAGGTCCCGGTGGAGCTGTTGGCTGCGGTGACCTGCAACCCGTAGGTGGGTTGGGCTGTTCCGCCGGCGGGGTCATAGACCATGGTGGACGGCACCGCTGTAGACGTCACGGTCCCCTTGTAGAGGGTCCCCGCCGTGTTCGCGACGGTCACCGGGCGCGCGGCCGAGACCGTGACCTGCTGGTCGCCGTCCCACGCGCGGGCCGTGACCTCGTGTGACCCGTCATAGAAGGGTGCGGCCGGGTCGAGTGTGTTCCATGCGACCGAGTAGGGGGCGGTGGTGTCGGCGGCGCCGACCTGGGTGCCGTCGACGAAGAACTCGACACGATCGACGGCGACATCGTCACCGGCGTTCGCCGAGATGGTGACCGTGCCGGTGACTGTGGCAGACGCCGCCGGTGCGGTCAGGCTGACGGTGGGTGCCGCGCTGTTGCGGACCGTGACCGACGCGGGTGCCGAGGTCGTGGTGTTCCCGGCGTCGTCGGTCGCGACCAGCCGCAGCTCGCGGGACCCGTTGGCAACGCTCGCCGAGTTCCAGTTCCATGCGAACGGCGCCGTCGTGTCGGTGGAGACGACAGTGTTGTCGACCTTGAGCTGCACCGACTCCACGCGGCGGTCATCGGCGGCCGAGGCAGTCACTGCCACCGTCCCGGACACGATGTCGCCGGCGGCAGGAGCCACGATCGACGCGGACGGCCCCTGGGCGTGCGACCCATCCGCATAAGAGACAGCCAGTCGAGGTCGGAGCGAGGGCGAAACGGTCATGTCGTCGGAGTGGTAGGAGACCCGACTCTCGGCCCCCAGGGTCTCGGTGCGGGTCTTGATGGCCATGCCGAAGTTCGGTGAGGACCCGTTCGCCCAGCCCTGAACCAGGTCGCGGATCCCGAAGTCGTCACGACCTCCTGCGCTGGGGACCTTCGAGGCCGCGGGCTCGGTGGCGATGTCGCCGCCTTGGGTGGACCAGGGTGTCGTGCCGTCGCTGACGTACCAGGTGGCGCCGTTGTCGGTGCATTGAGCGGTGTTGCCTGCCCCGCCGGTTCCTTCGTGCCATGCACGAGTCACTCGGTGGACATCCACGGTGCCTGCTCCCGTGTTGTACTGCTGGAAGAGTGACAGCGTGGCGTCACCGATGGCTGCGCCTTGGGGGATGTCTGACAGGTCGAACGTCAGCAGCGAACGCCACACTGAGTTCTGCGAGCCGGAGACCATGGTTCCGGCCAACAGGCCATCGGCGGCTCCATAGTTTGCACAGTTGGTGATGCCGGGAAAGTACGAGATCTGGGTCCCTTGCCCCTGCGCCGCGTCCGGTTGCAACACCTTGCTGGCGAACCCATCCGCCGGCAACGTCACCGTCTGCGGGTTCGAAACGCTGCTGTTGGCCACGACCTTGTAGACGAACGTGCGGTTCGGTGCTGCTGTCGTGTCGCGGAAACCGGTCCGGTCGATGTCACGGATGGTCGCCAAGAGCGTCGATGAGGACGGGCTGAACCCCGCCGTGGCGCCCCGGTGCACCTCGTAACGATCGAAAGCTGCACCACTGACGCTGGTGAACCGGCTCCACGCCAGGTCCGCCCCATCACTGTGCAGGGTCTCGGGAACGCGGAGATCCACCGCGTCGCTGAGATAGGTCACCTCGAGTTTCGGCATGAACGACGGTTCGCTGGACCGCCGACCCGGCGGCACCGGACCACCCGAACCGAGGGTCTCGTTCAGCTTCTTGACCAGGAACCCATAGTTCGGACTGCCACCGCGGAGCCAGGCATCCACCTCCGGTGTGACGTCCCACTTCATCCACTGCGGCCAAGTCGTGCCCAGCAGACTGAAAGACGCGGCAGGAGCGGCAGTAAAACCGAGCTGGCTCGTGGTCGAACTCGTCGACCACGCACTCGTCATCGTGTGGACGTCGATCTGACGTGCCGTGGAGTCGTTGTGACAGATGGTGGCGGCGACCATGCATGTGCTGTTGTAGTGCAATCCCAGCTCAGCGTTCGTCACCGTTGCGTCCGAGGGGACGCCGGCGAGGTCGAACAACAACGCAGACCGCCAGACGGTCCCGTTATCGGCTCCGATGTAGAGCCCGTCGCTGAGGAAGGACCCACCCCCGACCCCGAAGGTGGCGTCCTCACTCGTCGGTTGCACAGTAAGCGTGGGGTCGATCTGGATCGGGAACGAGCGTTCCGGTGACTGCAGCCACGCCGCATCCACATCCATGTCAACGGCGAAGCCCCGCCCCACCTCACTCACCTTCATCGAGACCGGCTCACGTGACGGCTCGCCGGCCAGCCGATCCGTCGATCCCTCCACGACGTAGGGCGGCTCCATGACGAACAACGGCTCGGCAGCACCCTGCTCAGTGAACGCCCAGCTCCCATCGCTCAACTCCTGCACCGAAACCTGGCCGCCCTGACCGCGCGCCTGGTCGATGAGGAACCGATAACGAACCGGTGCCCGAGCATCCTCAAGGACGATGGTCTCCTTCACCCCCGTCGGCGTCACGTCATAGCGCATCGAGGCTCCAGGGAAAGCACTGCGGTACTCGATCACCGTGCCACCAGCCACCGCCGCCTCCGCCGACGTATCGGGTGCCTCCCCAGCACCGGCACCGGCAGGGTCGGGCGCCGAGCTCGGTTCTTCGTCGGGCACCTCGCTGTCAGCCGTCGGGGACTCAGACGCTTCGGAAGTCACCGGCGCCTCGTCGCTCACCGAGTCCTGGGCAGCATCGCTCTCCGCGGGGGCCGATGGCGACGAGGAACTCGCCTTCGATGGCGCTGTCTCGGTCGCTGCCTGGGAACCCGCCGCGGGTCGCTTGGCCTGCCCAGTGGCGGCAACCGCCGCCGCGCCCAGGGCGGTGAACGAGAACACCTTGCCCTCGACGGAGAATCGCAGATACTCCGGATCCAGAGTCTTCTTGAACTCGGCGCCAAACGAGTTGGCCTCGTTGCGCCACGCGTAGCCATCCGCCTCGGCAGGGACAAGCTCAGGCGAAATCGCTTTCCACTTCCCCGCTTCCTCATAGTGCACCGGCGAGGGGTACAAGACGGTCGTCTGTGAGCCATCCGTGTTCTCGAACGTCCGCGTCGTGGCAGTCCGCCTTCCCGGCAGCTCCACCCGCTCCCCCACGGCAGCGGTTTGCCTCACCGTCTCGCCGACCGAGCCCGCGACGGCAGCCTCCGAAGGCAAGATCGGAACCGTTCCCGCCGCGAGAACCACGGCAAGAAGGCCGGGCACCAGCGAGTAAACGACTGCATTTTGAATACGCACAACGCCCCCGAGAACATGAGATCCGTCCGGCGCTGTGTCACTTCAACGCAAAGTGAGCCGTGGATACTCCGCCACATTTACTCGTTCTATCGCTCGGGAGTCAATAGCAGAAGACAACTGGTACTCGGACGTTCCACCCATCGGGTGGGATTCCAGACACGACGCGAGTCAGGAAGGTCGAGGATGATATCCCTGCCCTCGATCACCAGCACCTCGACAAGGCAGGGCTGTCGCCCGGTCCGCCAAAGGTCACCGGAACGACTGTGGACGAGTCCACGCGAACGAACCCCGGCGCCAGGTCGGCGCCGGGGATCTGTCCGCGTGGGTTGGGAACCGTCAGTGGTAGGTGTAGGAGATGGTGATCTTGGGTCGGCCTGAAATGCCAGCCGTAGCACTGCTGGAGACCCACCTGGACCGGCGTGTCAGCTCCACCGACAAAGGTTCTCGGAAGGCTGCCCCGGCTGGGCCCCACCGCCGGGGCCGGGTCGCCAGCACCCGGGTGAGCAACCGGGTCGGTGAGGACGATCTCGTCGGTGATGGGTGGGCGGTCCTCCTCCCATGGACTACGAACGCAACCGACACTTGTGGAAGCAGTACGTCATCGATGCGGCGGGAATCAACCTGCTCACCGACTAACACCTCGACCACGCACACGACCTCAGCGGCTGGACGATCGAAGAAGTCGCCCCGAGACGCTTCCTCGTCTCGGCCCGCGACCTCGAGCCATGGTTCGAGCCCGTTTCGCCGGACGAGGCGACGATCAGGCGAGCCCGAGCCGATTTCGGTGGCATGATTCTGGACTGGAGAGCAATTCTCGCCCACCCAGGCCCGTACACCCTCACCGATCCGGACATCGTGGGACGGATGGCGAGGAGCCCCTATTAGTGCTCCGCGTGATGGGGGTCTGCGTAGAATTTCGTTGACCTGGGGCGCTTTCGACGTTGTCGAACTTTTCGGCCACGTCTCGTCAAGCCGTCCTCGCTGTTTCTCGTGCATCGCACTCGATTCGTGCATCGCACTCGATGTGGTCGCCTGAACCAGATCCTTTCCCATCGGGGCACTGACGTAGGGCAGCCGGTCAGCGTTGGCCGCCCATCCCATGCCGGCGCGGCTGGTGTGACACCAACACCCCACCTCGGATAAGCGCCGCAGAAGGCGTGGAAGGGGACGCCTCCCGCCATGTTTGGGCCCCCGCTGTGTTCCTCGGCTCTTCAGTCGTCCGTCAACCACTGGCTGGTAAAGAGGTCTGTGGTGGGTCAGTCCTCTTCGAAGAAGAGCCCGACGGGTGCGGGTGTGGTGGGGATGGTGCGGTCGCGGTTGGTGTCGTGGCCCTTGGTGATGGTGCAGCCTTTGAAGGGGCCTTGGGGGTCGGTCAGTGCGCCGAGGTGGTAGTCGAGGTGGTCGCGTAGCCAGGTCGTGATCCCGAGTGCGGGGTCGAGTCGGAGTGACTCGAACGCCCGGTGGAGGGCGTCCAGGCGCACCACGGCGCCGGGGTGGCGCCACCAGTCGGGGCACCAGATGCGGGCGGAGCCGGTGACGTCGACCCAGCAGGTGGTGGCCAGGAACTCGTCGACGAAGGAGTCGACGGTGCGGAACCTGCGGGGCGGGGTGTCGTCCCCGGTGCCGGCGATCGACCCATCGGCGGTGAGTCTTGCAGAAGCACCCCGCAGAGTCGATCTTGAGTTGCCGTCTTGACATTGAATCCAAGAAACAACATCATGTTATTCGATAAGGAGTTGCCGACCTGCGGCAACGTGGAATTGGGGGATCATGCGTAAGCAGCGAGCCTTTCGGATCGCAAGCGTGGCAGCTCTCGCGGCGTGGGTGGGCACAGTCTTGGTTGCTGCTCTCGTCGGCACGAGCGGGGCCATCGGGCTACTGGGATGGGGCGACTACCGCTACGAGTTCGAGGTGCCTGTTCCGGGCCTGGCTCTCGAACTGGGGTTCCAGCCGTCCTGGGGAGTTGTGCAGGTGGGGACCGTCTGCGATGAGGTCAACCTTCGACAGCCCGCTGATGACTGCTACAACATCGTGCTACACCAGGGCGAGCAACAGTTGGACGGGGACGTGTGGGTGGCTGGTGATGTCAGGGCGGATGACGCCGAGATCTCTGGCCGGCTCTTCTTGGACGCCTCGCCTGGCTGGAATTCCCTGATGGCATCCCTGTACGGCATGCAGGTGTTGTCCCTGTTGATCCTGGCTTTCCTGTTGGCCCAGTTGTGGCTGCTGTTGCGAGCCGCCGCCCGGGGGCAGGGCTTCTCCGAGCACGCGGTCTTCCGTCTTCGCATCCTTGGCTGGACGATGGTCGCCTGGGAGTTCGTGGAGCCCCTGCTGTGGCTCTTCTTCAGCCCCAAGGCCAATGACTACGTCGCTGGAGCGACCGGACCTTGGCCACTCTTGCAGTTCAGTTCGATGGAACCAGGTGGCCCCGGCTTGGTTGTCATTGCATTCGGACTCCTGCTGGTCCTGTTGGCCGAGCTCTTCCGCTACGGCGCCGAGCTCGCCGACGAACAACAACTGACAGTCTGATGGCCATTCAAATCCGGCTCGACCACATGTTGCTCGAGCGCAAAACCACCCTGACGGAACTGGCCCAGCGGGTGGGGATCACAGTGTCCAACCTGTCCATCTTGAAGACGGGGAAGGCCAAGGCTATCCGGCTCTCGACGCTCGACGCGATCTGTCGCGAGTTGGACTGCCAGCCCGGGGACATCATCGTGCGGGTGGATGACGACGAGTAGCCCGGAGGTCCCTGGGTTCCATTTCGGGGTGACAGTGGCCCTGTGCAAGATCTTGCACAGGGCCACTGTCACATTCCGCTCTAGCAGCAAGTCGCGTGGCTGACTCACGCGGATGAGTTCTCCGCTACTGGGTCCTCATGGTGAGGTCACCGAAGTCCGTGGTGTCCTCGGTCTCGCCAACGAACTTTGAATAAGTCACCTGCCTGCCGCCGATGAGGTCGTCGTCGTTGGACATCGAAATGCCGAACGAGACCCCGTTGTACCCGAGGGTGAAGTCGGCGCTGCCGGAGTCGTCCTCCCACCAGTAGAACCGAACGTCATCCCTGGTGCATCCCAAGGATGTGTTCGGCCAGATCTGGTCGCCATCCATCTCCAGATACGGGAACTGGTCCACGAACCACACGCCGTCACTCTTGGCGGTCATGAAGATCTCGGCCATGCCCAGCGCCCATGGCTCGTTGTCGTTGTACAGGCGGACGTAGTTCAGGCGTACGCCAACGCACGAGGCTGCTGCTACTCGGAGCTGCTTCGGTGTGAACGCCCGGGTTGCCGGCGCTGCCGACCGGTCGTGTGCGGCCGTCTCGTCGGGACCGATCACGAGGACGGGCTGGGTAGGCGCGTTCCACGCGTCCAGCTCGTACCCCCGACCCTCGTCGTCATACGCAGTGACCGTCTTGAGGTCCATGTCGTCGATGCCCTCAGGCACGTAAGCGACCAGCGGCACCACATCGGTCGACTTCCATGACGCGAACTTCACCGGCACCGAGACCTGCACAGGCGGAAGGCTCTCGGTGAGCTGGTCGACAGCAGTCTGCGCCGCGGCATCCGATGTCTCTTCCGTCTCGCTGTAGGCCTCGGCCAGATCCTCAGAGATGCTCGAGGACGCAGACAGCGAGTCCAAGGTGACGGCCTTGTCAGGCGTGCCCCTCGTGGTGATCCGGGCTCGGATTTGCTGACGCAGAGCCTGATCCGTGATCGCATGGGCGAGAAGCTGCGCCACTGAATCAAGAGACTCGTTGGCGGCCTTGATATTTGCGGGGACAGCTGGCTGAGCGCCGCCGTTCGCCTTGGAGTTATTCGGTTGCACTGCAACAGCGCTGCCACTGGCAGTTAGCGCAAGAACCACGCTGCCCGCAGCGAGGCACCTTGTAAATCTACCTAGCATACTTCCCCCTGTTTGCGATTGACCACCCTTTAATAGGCGGACATGGCAAGGTCTTTTGAACGCAAGTTCGTGAATAAGACCCCGGACCGTCAATGACATGTCAGGAGAATTAGTAGCGGTGCGGACCGGGGCGTGTCAATGGTGTAACCACCCATGATGGTGGCTTTCAAAGTGCTTGCCGCGGGCCTCGGCCTGCCGGCACCACTTCCTCACCGTCTCCGGGGTCCCGACCCCCAACAGCGTGGCGACCTGAGTCATCGCCGCCCACTCCGACTCATAGCGACCATCCGGAACGCGCGCTCACGCAGCTCGACCGGGTACCTCTTCGACGTACTCCCTGACATGACTCCATCCTTCCCAAGGACTGGAGTCTCCGGACTCGCCGAGGCGGTTCATTGTGTTCCGCCCAGCCCCAGCAGCTCGGGTTGGAGAGGTCTGTGGCTCAGTCTTCTTCGAGGAAGAGGGGTCTGCTGCACGAATAGGTGACAACCAATCTGTGGTGCTGTGAAGTGCCGCTGGAAGGATGTTCACCATGCCGAAGCCCTATCCCCGAGAGTTCCGTGAGGACGTGGTCCGGGTCGCCCGCAACCGCGAGCCCGGGACGTTGTTGAAGCAGATCGCCGCCGACTTCGGCATCAGTGAGTCGTGCCTGGCCAACTGGATCAAGACCGCCGACGTCCAGGACGGTGTCAAGCCCGGCGTGACCGGCAGCGAGCACGCTGAGAACCGCGAGTTGAAGAAGCGGCTCCGGCTCCTGGAGCAGGAGAACGAGGTCCTGCGTCGAGCCGCGGCGTATCTCTCGCAGGCGAACCTGCCGGGAAAATGATGTACCCGCTCGTCCGCGAACTGGCCGCCAAGGACGCCCCGATCCGGGTGCCCGTGACGGTGACGTGCCGGGTGCTCAAGCTGGCCCGCCAGCCTTACTACCGGTGGCTGGCTCAGCCGGTCACCGACGCCGAGCTCGAGGAGGCCTACCGGGCCAACGCCTTGTTCGACGCCCACCGTGACGACCCGGAGTACGGCTACCGACTCCTGGCCGACGAAGCCGGTGATGTCGGTGAGCTGATGGCCTACCGCACCGCGTGGCGGATCTGTTCCGACAACGGCTGGTGGAGCGTGTTCGGGAAGAAGAAGGGCAAGAAGTCCAAGCCCGGCACGCCCGCCCACGACGACCTCGTCAAGCGCAACTTCACCGCTGAGGAGCCCAATCAGCTCTGGCTGACCGACATCGAGCGCCACGAGGCGCTGTTGAACCGTGCGGTGGTGAAAGGACACCGCCTCCGGTCCGTCGTAGCGGGCCGGGTGAAGCTGAGGGCAGCCTGACCCCCGGGACGGGGGTGAGGGTGGAAGCAGCCCTGACAACGACGGGACGGGCCAGTACTGCCAGATGGCCTGGGTCCGGCTAGCAAGACGGGAAGGCGTACGTGAGGAACCAACGGCTGAACGCCCCTCAAGAGAGCCACCAGCTCGAACCTGGCGGATCTGGGCTGGATAGCAGCGCGCACCCCGATCACGACACCGCCGAGCGCGGTGTCGGTGTGATGGTCGGGGGAACTTCTGGACTGGGTGATGTCGCCGGTCGGGAGGCCACGGTGAAGGTCTGCGGCGTAGCCGTGGCGATGCTGCAGGGGCATAGTTGGGCGCCGACCCCGTCGAACGGTTCGACAGTGAACGTGGGAACCATCTCGGCGGTCCCCTCCCCGGCCAGCATCCTGCTGGTCGTCGGGAAGGCCCGTCGCCGGCCGATGCTGCCGAGGTGGGGCGGAGGACCCGTAGTAGTCCGAGGCCGGGAAAGCCGGTCACATGGCGAAGGGGTCCAGCGTGTTCGCAGCAACCACGCACCTTCAGGAGGTCGCTGGTGAATACCGGCGAACCGGCACTCGATGTCTTCCCCGAGCGGGAAGAGGCCGAGTGGCGGGTACTGAGGATGCAGAAGAAGCTGCACCGATGGGCGGTGGCCGATCCTGGCCGTCGCTTCGATGACTTCGCCAACCTTGTCTACGACCCGGCGTTCCTGGTCGTGGCGTGGCACAGGGTGCGGGGCAACAAGGGCGCACGGACCGCCGGTGTCGACGGGGTCACTCCCCGCGGCGTCGACCGGGACGCGGTCGACCTGCTGGCCGGGGTCCGTGAGGACTTGAAGGCCGGTGCGTTCGTGCCGCTGCCGGTGCGGGAGAAGACGATTCCGAAGGCGTCGGGCAAAGTCCGAAGCCTGGGGATCCCGACTACCCGTGACCGGGTCGTGCAGGCTGCGTTGAAACTGGTGCTCGAGCCGATCTTCGAGGCGGACTTCAAACCATGCTCCTATGGTTTCCGCCCGCGGCGCCGGGCCCAGGACGCGATCGCCGAGATCCACTTCCTCGCCTCACCTCCTCGGAACTATGAGTGGGTGTTCGAGGCAGACATCAAGGCGTGCTTCGACGAGATCGACCACACCGCCCTCATGGGCAGGGTGAGACATCGTGTCGGGGACAAACGGGTCCTGGGCTGGGTGAAGGCGTTCTTGCGGGCCGGGGTCCTCACCGAGGACGGCATCAACCGCGAGACGATCACCGGCACACCTCAAGGCGGGATCCTTTCACCGCTGCTGGCCAACATCGCCCTGTCCGTGCTGGATGAGCACTTCGCCGCCAAATGGGAGGGGCTCGGACCGGAATGGACGCGCGCCAAGCACCGACGTGCCGGTGGTGCGGTCATGAAGCTCGTCCGCTACGCGGATGACTTCGTGGTCCTCATCCACGGACAACGCGCCGATGCTGAAGCGCTGTGGGACGAGGTTGGGGCGGTGCTCGCGCCGATGGGCCTGCGCCTGTCGGTAGAGAAGACGAGGGTCTGCCACATCGATGAGGGGTTCGACTTCCTCGGCTGGCGCATCCAGCGCCGGACCTGGCGGAGCCGGACCGGCAAGACGGCGATCTACACCTACCCGTCGAAGAAGTCATTGGCTTCGGTGATGGCCAAGGTGCGGACGCTGACGCGTCGTGCGAAACATCGAACGCTCGCCGACCTGCTGCGCCGGTTGAACCCGGTGCTGCGGGGTTGGTGCAACTACTTCCGTCACGGCGTGTCCTCGCGGACGTTCGGCTACGTCGATCACTTCGCCTTCTGGCGGATCGTCGGCTGGCTCCGCAAACGACACGTCGGGCTGAATATGCACACCCTGGTCCGGCGCTACCTGCCCGGTTGGCAGATCCGCGCCGGAGGAATCGAGATGTTCCGACCGGAAGCGATCGTTATCGAGCGCTACCGCTACCGGGGCACCAAGATCCCCACACCATGGTCGAGCGCACCGACAAAGGGATCACCCGCACCAACGGCATGACCACGTGGAGAGCCGGATGCGGTGAAAGTCGCACGTCCGGTTCGGAGGGCGGGCCAGGGAGACCCACCAGCCGAAAGGCTGGCAGGGCGCCCCGGTCCGACCCCTACACCGAACATCGCACCGCCGAGGGCAAGCTCTACCTCTGCGCGATCAAGGACGTCTACTCCAACCGGATCGTGGGCTACTCCATCGATTCGCGGATGAAGTCCCGGCTCGCGGTCGCGGCGCTCAACAACGCCGTCGCGATGCGCGCTGCGGCAGGTGATGACGTGGCCGGCTGCATCGTCCACTCCGACCGCGGATCGCAATTTCGGTCGCGGAAGTTCCTGCGGGCCCTGGGCCCTCATCATCTGGTCGGCTCGATGGGCCAGGTCGGGTCCGCGGGCGACAACGCGGCCATGGAATCGTTCTTCAGCCTGCTGCAGAAGAACGTCCTCGACCGGCGCCGCTGGGAGACCCGTCAGGCGCTCCGGATCGCGATTGTGACCTGGATCGAGCGGAAGTACCACCGCCGCCGCCGACAGGACACGCTCGGCCGATTGACGCCCATCGAGTACGAGACCATCATGACCACGCCAGCCACTCAGGCTGCGTAACCGCAACTGTCACCAGTTCGTGCAGCAGACCCGAGCCCGGCAGGTGCGGGTGTGGTCGGGATGGTGCGGTCGCGGTTTGTGTCGTGGCCCTTGGCGATGGTGCATCCCTTGAACGGTCCTTGCGGATCGGTAAGCACGCCCAGGTGGTAGTCGAGGTGGTCGCGTAGCCAGGTCGAGACCCCGAGAGCCGGGTCGAGACGTAGGGACTCGAAGGCCCGGTGCAGCGCTTCGAGGCGGATGACGGCGCCGGGGTGGCGCCACCAGTCGGGGCACCAGATGCGGGCGGAGCCGGTGACGTCGACCCAGCACGTAGGGGCGAGGAACTCGTCGACGAACGCATCGACGGTGCGGAACCTGCGCGGCGGGGTGTCCTCGCCGGTGCCGGCGAATGACCCGTCAGCGGTCACGCGGACCGGCTGGTCACGAGTGGGGTCCCACAGAGTGCCGCTGCCGGCGGCGTCGTGGTCCGGTGAGGGGTCGTCCCACTCCCCCAGCCCGGTCATGGCCTATCACCGGACGCAGCTGCGTCGTGGGCGTCGATCGACGCCTGGACGGCCGTTTTGTGTGGGCCTTCCCACCAGGGCTGGGGTGTGGCCAGCGTGGGGAGCGAGCCGGCCGCGAACACGACGACGCGGCCGCGGTCGAGCCCGGCGAGGTCGGCGACGTCGAGGATCCGTTCGGATCGCTGGCTGTGGGAGGTGGAGCGGCCGTTGCCGCGGCTGTGGGTGATGGAGGCCTCGGGCCGCTGGTAGTCGCCGATGAGGCGGGAGAGCTCGTCGAGGAACTCGACTTCACTGACGCCGCCGCCGTAGACCTTGACCGTGGCGGCCGACCAGAGTTTGCGCATTCCGTCGCGGCCCCAGACTTCGACGCCTTGGGACCAGGATTGTAGGAAGGTCAGGATCGCGATGCCGCGTGACCCGTAGTGGCTGTAGAGGTTCGGTAGCTCGGTCCAGCGGCACACGTTGGCGGCCTCGTCGAGGACCGTGACCATGGGCACGGCCAGCCGGCCGCCGGGTTGGGTGGCGGCGTACTCCTCGGCTGCCTCGCACACAGCGACCGTGAGCGCGGTGACCAAGGGTGCGGTGTTGCCACGGCCCTCCTTGGACAGCGAGTACAACGTGCCGGTGCCGCGGGCGAACTCCTCGGGCCGGAACTCCGCTGGCGTGCCGGCTGCTGGTGGGGTGACCCATTGGGTGGCGCGGGAGTTGGTGAGGAACGACGCTGTCTGTTGTGCAGTGCCGTACACCCCGGCACGCTGCTTGTCGGGTGACCCGACGACCCCTCGCACGGACGCGGCCTGGAGCGGGTAGCCGGCGTCATCGAGGAGCCGCGGCGGCTCGTCGTCGTTGGGGTCGGTCAACCACAGGTACACCTGCGTGATCGGGCGAGCGATTGGGGCATTCGACGAGCTTGGAACCGACCCAGTGGAGCCTGCCTCCGCGTGTCGCCGACCGATGGACCCCGCAAGTGGGGAACCCCTCGCGAATTTCAGCGATGCGTTGGCGCGTCAGTGGGGATCGGCGTACTCTGGTGAACAGAAGGTGAACGGGAGGTGTCACATGAGCAACTCACAGATGACTCAGCGGGGCCAGGCCACCGGTCTGCACATGCAGTGGGTCGAGGTCCGCGACGAGAAGGGCCGCGTCCGGATGGAGGCGCACTGGGTCAGTGACGCCCCGGTGCCGGGCCTGCACCAGTCACACGCCGCCTGACCACGGCAACCCCCGGGAATGAATCACGGGCCTCCTTGTTGAGGTAGTTGAATATCCAATCAACTACTCCAAGGAGACCCCATGACTCAGCAGGACTTCGACACCCCCACCAGCGCCATCGACGACATCACCGGCGACTACACGCTCGACGTCTCGCACTCGCGCCTCGGTTTCACCGCCCGCCACGCGATGGTCACCAAGGTCCGCGGCCAGTTCCAGGACTTCGCCGGCACCGCGCACGTCGACGCCGCCAACCCCTCCTCCTCGTCGGTGCACGTCACGATCCAGGTCGCCTCCGTCGACACGGGCAGCGCCGACCGCGACGGCCACCTGAAGTCGGGCGACTTCTTCGACGTGGAGAGCAACCCCGAGATCACGTTCACCTCGACCTCGGTCGAGCGCGACGGCTCTGACTGGAACATCACCGGCGACCTCGCCATCTTGGGCACCACCAAGTCCGTGACGATCCCCTTCGAGGAGACCGGCTCGGCCCAGGACCCGTTCGGCAACGTGCGCATCGGCTTCGAGGGCCGCACCACGATCAGCCGCAAGGACTGGGACCTGACCTGGAACGCCGCGCTCGAGACGGGTGGCGTCCTCGTCTCCGACAAGATCGTCCTCGAGTTCGACATCTCGGCGATCAAGAACGTCTGACCCTGGCACTGCGCACCCGCTGGTCGAGGTGCGATGAGCGCTAGCGAAGAGCCTCGAAACCGAGGGCGGTTGGTCGCCTTGGTTGCGAGGCTCTCTTCGTTCGCGCCTCAACCAGCGGCGCGCGCATTCGCAGCTCCCCGGACCTGACGTCAGCCCTTGTGCCGCGCCTTGCGGGCCGGCCGGTCGTCGTCGTCGCCGCCGCGACGCTGCGGCGCGGCGCCGGTGTCCTTGCTCAGCTCGATGAGCTTGCCGGAGATGCGGGTGTCGCGAAGACGGTCCCAGGCGCCGGAGGGCAGCTCGACGGGCAGGTCGACCAGCGAGTGGTCCATCCGGATGTCGATCCGGCCGAAGTCGGCGCGGCCGAGGCCACCCTCGTTGGCCAGCGCGCCGACGATCTGGCGCGGCTCGACCTTGTGCCGGCGACCGACCGAGATGCGGTACGTCGCGAGGTTGGCGTCGTTGCCCACGCGGCGGGCACGAGCGGGCGGGCCGCCACGCTCGCGGGGCTTGCCACTGCGCTCGGGGCGCTCCCTCTCGTTGCCCTGGAAGGTGCGCTGCGCGGGCTCGGGGAGGGCGTCCAGCAGCAGCGGGCTGTCGGCGTACATCACGGCAGCCAGGGCGGCGGCGACGTCGAGCTCGGGCACGTCGTTCTCGCGCACGTAGTGGCCGACGACCTCACGGAAGAAGTCGAGGCGCACCGCGTCGGCGCGCATCGTGGTGATCGCGTCGTCGAAGCGGTTGAGCCGCGACTCGTTGATGTCCTCGACGGTCGGCAGCTGCATCTGCGTGATCGGCTGGCGGGTGGCCCTCTCGATCGCCCGCAGCAGGTGCTTCTCACGAGGCGTGACGAACGCGATCGAGTCGCCCTTGCGGCCGGCGCGGCCGGTGCGACCGATGCGGTGCACGTAGGAGCCGGGATCGGTCGGGATGTCGAAGTTGACCACATGGCTGATGCGCTCGACATCGAGGCCGCGGGCCGCCACGTCGGTCGCGACGAGGATGTCGAGCTTGCCGGCACGCAGCTGGTTGATGGTGCGCTCACGCTGCACCTGCGCCACGTCACCGTTGATCGCCTGGGCCGAGAAGCCCCGAGCGCGCAGCTTCTCGGCCACCACCTCGGTCTCGCTCTTGGTCCGGACGAACACGATCATGCCCTCGAAGTTCTCCATCTCGAGGATGCGCGTGAGGGCGTCGATCTTCTGCGGGTAGGCCACGATCAGGTAGCGCTGGGTGATCGTCGACACCGTCTGCGTCTTGTTCTTGACGGTCACCTCGACCGGGTCGTTGAGATGCTTGGCCGTGATCCGGCGGATCGCGGACGGCATCGTCGCCGAGAACAACGCGACCTGCTTGCTGTCGGGGGTGCCGGACAGGATCGTCTCCACGTCCTCGGCGAAACCCATCTTGAGCATCTCGTCGGCCTCGTCGAGGACCAGGAACTTCAGCTGCGAGAGGTCGAGCGTGCCCTTCTCGAGGTGGTCCATGATCCGGCCGGGGGTGCCGACGACGACGTGCACACCGCGGCGCAGGGCCGAGAGCTGTACGCCGTAGCCCTGGCCGCCGTAGACCGGCAGGACGTGGATGCCGGGCAGGCGGGCGGCGTACTTCTCGAAGGCCTCGGAGACCTGGAGCGCGAGCTCACGGGTAGGCGCGAGCACCAGTGCCTGTGGGGACTTCTGGCGCATGTCGAGGTTGGAGAGGATGGGCAGCGCGAACGCCGCGGTCTTGCCCGTGCCGGTCTGCGCGAGGCCCATGACGTCGCGGCCCTCGAGCAGCGGCGGGATGGTCGCGGCCTGGATCGCGGACGGGGACTCGTAGCCCACATCGGTCACCGCCTTGAGCACGCGGGCGTCCAGTCCGAGGTCGGCAAAGGTCGGCTGGTCGGTGCTCAGGTCGTCGTCCACCCGTCAACGGTAGTCGCTGAGCGGCCCTGTAGGGGATTCGTGCCGGGTGCGACTCCGCTCACCCGGAGTCGAGAGACCACCAGATGCCCTCGATGCCTGGCCCGAATCATCCCGGGGTAGTCCGGGGCAAAATGCACCTCTCCGTGGCTCCGAAGGTACGGATTGCCCCGGACTATCCCGCGGTCATGGCTAGGGGTGGGCAGGAGCTGACGGGTCGAGCTCCGGCTCTACGCCCTCGTCGCCGGCATCGGCGCCGTAGTCATCCGCGCTCGTCTGGTCGACACCCTCGTCGACCTTCATCGCCCGCAGCACGACGGTCAGCACGACCGACACGATGAGATTCAGCAGGAACGCGACCAGGGCGATGTAGACCTTGGTCTCGGTGAACGGGAACATCGTGAGCGGTCCGCCGAAGTGCGAGTCGGGGACGCCGGGGAGCGGGACGCCGTACGCCGTCCAGGTGCCCCAGAGCATGCCGACCGCCCAGCCGGCGAGCAGCGCCCACCGGTGGAACCAGCGGGTGTAGAGCCCCGCGACGATCGCGATCATCGTCTGGAGGATCCAGACCCCGCCGAGCAGCTGCAGGTTGATCGCGAACTGCTTGGGCAGGCCCAGCACGAAGGCCAGCGCGCCGAGCTTCACGGCCAGCGACATCAGCTTGGCCTGCTGGGCCTCCTGCTGCGGCGTCGCCGCCGGGTTGATGTAGGCCTTGTAGAGGTTGCGGGTCCACAGGTTGGCCGCCGCGATCGACATGATGGCCGCCGGCACGAGCGCACCGATGCCGATCGCCGCGAACGCGACGCCGGCGAACCAGCTCGGGAACTCGTTCTCGAACAGCTGTGGCACCGACTGCTGGGCGTTCTCAACCTTGACCCCGGCGGCGATGGCGACGAAGCCGAGGAGGGCGAGCAGCCCGAGCAGGAAGGAGTACGCCGGCAGCAGGGCCGCGTTGCGACGGATCACCGAGCGGTTCTTGGTGGAGAGGACGGCGGTGACCGAGTGCGGGTACATGAACAGCGCCAGTGCCGAGCCGAGCGCCAGGGACGCGTAGGCCCAGTGCGCCGCCGCGGGCGGGATCATCGCCTTGCCGGGGATGTCACCGGCTGCGATGCCGTCGGCGTTCTCGGCGTTGAAGGCGTCGAAGTTGTCCTGCGCGGCGCTGAAGATGGAGTCCCAGCCGCCAAGCTGCGAGGGCAGGTAGAACACCGCGACGATGATCACGACGTAGATCAGGATGTCCTTGACGAACGCGATCAGGGCGGGCGCCCTCAGGCCGCTGGAGTAGGTGTAGGCCGCGAGCACGGCGAACGCGATGAACAGCGGCAGGTGCTGGAGGACCCACGCCGAGTCCTCGCCCTTCTGGAGCCCCATCACCTGCAGGACGACCTCGATGCCGATCAGCTGGAGGGCGATGTAGGGCATTGTCGCGAGGATGCCGGTCAGCGCGACGGCCGTCGCCAGCGGCCGGCTGTCATAGCGGCCTTGGACGAAGTCAGCCGGCGTGACGTAGCCGTGCCGGTGCGAGACCGACCACAGCCGCGGCAGGAACAGGAAGATCAGCGGGTAGACCACGATCGTGTAGGGCACCGCGAAGAAGCCGACCGCGCTGCCGGCGTACAGCGTTGCGGGCACTGCGATGAACGTGTACGCCGTGTAGAGGTCACCACCGATCAGGAACCAGGCGATGAACGTGCCGAAGCCGCGTCCGCCCAGGCCCCATTCGTCGAGGTTGTCCATCTTCTCCGCGCGGCGCCAGCGCGCGGCCGCGAAGCCGAGCACGGTCACGAGCAGGAAGAAGAAGACGAAGATGCTGACTGCGATGCCGTCCATCAGCGCACCTTCCGCTCACGGTCGGCGCGCTTGGAGAGGTAGTAGGCCGCGATGGTCAGCACCGCCGCCATCGGGATCAGCGCGAACTGGAACCAGAAGTAGAACGGGAACCCGAGCAGGGTCGGGTCGGTCTTGTCGTAGATGCCCACCAGCAGCGGCAGAATCACTGCCGGCGCCAGGATCAGGCAGATCAAGGCCCATGTGCGGTTCATCGTCACCTCCGAGTTACCGCTGAACCCTAGCCGAACGTGACCGCTGTCACATCCCTCACATCAACTCGGCTCGTCGGCCGCCGAGAAACGCCCGCTCGGCCTCGTTGTCGATCAGCGCGATCGCCGCGTCGTAAGCCGCCCGGGCCTCGGCATGCCGGCCCAGCCGGCGCAGGAGGTCGGCGCGGGTCGCCTGCCACGGGTGGTACGCCGCGAGGTCGAGGCCGTCGACCAGCTCCAGCGCCACCTCGGCACCGTCGAGCTCGGCCACCGCGACCGCCCGGTTGAGCGCGACCACGGGCGACGGGTCGATGCTGGCGAGCTGTCCGTAGAGCGCGGCGATCTGCGACCAGTCGGTTTCGGCGGCGGTCCCCGCGTCGGTGTGCACGGCGTTGACGGCGGCCTGGATCTGGTACGGCCCGGGCCGGTTGAGCACCAGGCACGCGCGCACCAGCTCGTGGCCCTCGTCGATGAGATCGCGGCGCCAGCGGGTGCGGTCCTGCTCGTCGAGCGGCACGAGTACGCCGTCGCTCAGGCGCGCCGGCCGGCGAGCATGGGTGAGCAGCATCAGCGCGAGCAGGCCGGCGACCTCGGGGTCCCGGGGCAGCAGCACCCGCAGCAACCGGGCCAGCCGGATCGCCTCCTCACAGAGGTCGTCGCGCATGGACTCCTCGCCGGCGGTGGCGAGGTAGCCCTCGTTGAAGACGAGGTAGACGACGGCGAGCACACCGGCGGTGCGGGCGGGCAGGTCCTCGTGGCGCGGCACCCGGTAGGGCACCTTCGCGGCCTTGATCTTGGCCTTGGCCCGGGTGATGCGCTGGGCCATGGTCGTCTCGGGCACGAGGAACGCGGCGGCGATCTCGGGCACGGTCAGCCCGGTGATGAGCCGGAGCGTCAGCGCCACCCGCGCAGCGGGCGCGAGCGCCGGGTGGCAACAGGTGAAGACGAGCCGGAGCCGGTCGTCCTCGACCGGGCCGGTGTCGGGTGGTGGGGAGTCGTCGTAAGTCATGGTTGCCTGCCGATGCCTGGTGTCGCGCGTGGACTCACGGCGGATGCGGTCGATGGCCTTGCGGTGGCCGGTGGTGGTCAGCCAGCCGCCCGGGTTCGGGGGTACGCCGTCACCGGGCCAGCGCTCCATGGCCGCCACGATCGCCTCGCCGGCCGCCTCTTCGGCGATGTCGAGATCACCGAAGCGACGGGCAAGCGTTGCGACGACGACGGCGTACTCCTCGCGGAAGATGCGGGAGATCTCGTCGGAGACGTCCGCGTCGTCCGGCGGCGACATCAGGCCGGCTCCTCCGCAAAGGGCCGGACCTCGACCTTGCCGGCGCAGGCCTTCGAGCCCTGGGCCGCCCAGTCGAGGGCCTCGTCGAGATCGGCCGCCTCGATGATCCAGAACCCACCGAGGTACTCCTTGCTCTCGGCGAAGGGTCCGTCGGTCACGACAGGCTGGTCGCCCTGACCGTCGACCGTGGTGGCCGACCCGATCGGGTGCAGGCCACCGGCGAACACCCAGGCGCCGGCCGCCCTGACCTTCTCGTTGAAGCGGTCGACGGCGTCGAAGACGGGCTGGATCTCCTCCATCTTCGGATCCGGGTCGTCGACCGAGCCGTGCACGGAGAGCAGGTACTGCGTCATTGGTGTTCCTCCTTCAGCGGGAGAGGCCCGGTGACCTCTCTTCAGCCATCCCACGAACGGGATCGGGCCGATACGACAATTCTGCCAAAGAATTCCTCGGCACTGAGCCGCATCAGTGCCGGAACAGCGGCTCGTCGGCGACCTCGTCGTCCTCAAGAGGCAGGCAGACACGCATCGTCGTACCCGCTCCGGGCTCGGACTCGACGGAGATCGTGCCGCCGTGGGCGGTCACGATCGCGTGTGCGATCGAGAGCCCGAGGCCGGTGCCCTGAATGGCGTTGTCGATAGCCGAGGAGGCCCGGAAGAACCGGCCGAAGAGCTGCTCCTGCTCGTCGACGGCGATGCCCAGGCCGGTGTCGGACACGGTGATCACCGCGCTCTCCGGGCCGGCACTCAGCGTCACGTCGATGGAGCCTCCGCCGGGGGTGAACTTGATGGAGTTGCCCACCAGGTTGACCAGCACCCGCTCGAGCTCGTGGGCGTCGGCACGCAGGGTCACGGGTACGTCGGGCACGTGCAGGCGCAGGTCCAGCTCCCCTGCGCGGAGCTGCTCCTCCAGCAGCAGTCCCACCTCCCGGACCAGCTCGCCCAGGTCGGTGGGGCTGCGGTGCAGGACCAGCGCACCCGACTCCAGCTTCGAGAGGGTGAGCAGGTCCTCGACCAGCCGGATCAGCCGCTGGCTGTTGCGGTCGATGCGCGCCACGACCTCGAGCTGGTCACCGGTGAGCCGGCCGATAGCACCGTCGGCCAGCAGCTCGGCGTACCCGTGGATGCTCGTGATCGGCGTGCGCAGCTCGTGGCTGACGTTGGAGACGAGCTCCTGCTTCACCCGGTCGACCTCGCGCAGCCGCTTGACCGACGCGTGCTCATGCTCGAGGGCCGCCCGCATCGACTCGTGGGCCGCGTGCCGCTCGGTCGTGTCGTCACCGACGGCGACGTAGCCGACCACCGAGCCTTCGTCGCCGTCGATCGGCGTGACGCTCAGCGAGAGGTAGCGCGGTCCCGCGCGGGTGACGATCTCCCAGTCCCAGCGCTCGCCAGATGCGGCCATGGCCAGGGCCACCTGCGCGAAGTCGTCCTCGGGCAGCCCCATCCTGCGGGCATGCCGAGCGATCTCCTCCTCCGGGTGGAGTACGGCGGGGCTCTGGCCCAGGAGCTCCTCGGAGCCGTAGCCCAAGATCAGCTCGGCCCCCCGGTTGACCCGGGTGATGCGGCCGTACGGGTCGGTGGTGATGATCAGCGTCTGTCGTGCCGACTCCAGCAGCCGCTCCATCGTCGACGCCGAGCGGGTGGACTCGGCCGAAGCGAGCTGCTGGCGCGAGATGCTCGCCGAGATCGGGATCGCCAGATAGGCGCACGACATGATGAAGAGGTAGAGCAGGATCGGGTTCGCGCTGATGGGCATCCCTGCGGGTGTGCCGGCCAGCGGGCCGTGCCCGGTGAAGGTGAGCGCGTAGGCCACCACCGAGACGAGCATGACCTGCAGGTGCGACGAGCGGGGCGAGCCGCGGTTGGCGCCCCAGCCGAGCACCGTAAGGATCACGAAAAGCATCGTCAGCGGACCCTGCGGCCAGAACACCACCACGGAGACCCCGAGCAGCATGACCCATTGGAGGATGCGCTCAGCCTTGTTGCCGGCCGCGGACCGGGAGCCGTCGCTGAGGATCGGCAGCACGCTGAGCTGCGCGGCCAGCGCGCTCACGAACGCCATCAGGGTCGTGAGCAGGGCATCGCCGGCACTCACCTCCATCAGGGACAGGCTGCCGCCGATGGCCGCACAGACCGCGGCGCCGAGTGCGGTGGCCACGAAGAAGCGGCGCTCCCCGAGTATTGAGTCCATCTCGAAGATCACCGTGCCGTTGCAGGTGAGAAACCGCCACACGACGTACGCCGGCAGGGTGAGCGATGCGCTGCCGACGAGTGCCAGCAGCGGGGACAGGTCGTAGGTGCGCGACAGGGCCACGGTGATCACGGCCGTCTCGGCAGTCAGGGCCCACCAGAGGCCGTGGCGCTCGGCGTACACGAGCAGCGCGACTGCGAAGCCGACAGCCGGATAGCCGCCGTACGCGCGGAAGTCGAGACCGTCGAGGGACAGCGGGAGCGCGATCATGACGAGGCACACGGCAAAGCTCAGCGCCCGCCTGCCCGGCCAGGTAGTCATGGGTCTCCGTTCGACGACGACACGTCATCATCGGGCAGATCGCGCTCGTGTGCCCGATAACAGCGACAGTGTTGCCAGTGGCGCCGTGGGCCTAGCCCGGATCATTCACGGGTCGGCGGCTTGATCGGCGCGTAGAAACACAGAAGTGCCTGCCCAGCAGGGGAAACTTGGTCTTGCGACGGAACAAGTTCTCCAACTGGAAGGCACTCTGCAGGTGAAGCGTAGTTCGTGGTCGAGGGGTCTGTCAGTAACTGGGGGCGGTGTCGGCGTGGTGGCCCACGCGGGAAGCGTCGGGCTGCGTCTCGTAGGTGATCGGACCGGGCTGACTGGACAGCTCTCGAAGGCCCTGGCACGACGTTCGTTCACCCCTGCCCATGACCGCGGCCGGGTCCTGGTCGATGTCGCGGTGATGATCGCCGACGGCGGTGAAGCGATCGCTGACATCGAGGTCCTGCGCCACCAGGAACCCGTGCTCGGTGCGGTGGCCTCGCAGGCCACGGTCTGGCGGGCTTTGGATGAGATCAGCCCCGGGCAGGTCAAGAAAATCGCCGTGGCCAGAGCCAGGACACGGCGCCACGTCTGGGCACTCATGAACGCCTCACCCGAAGGGTTCCCTGCCTCGAAGGTCGCCGGCACCGACCTCGGTGAGGTGGTCGTGCTCGATGTCGATGCCACGGTCGTGATCACCCACTCCGAGAAAGAGTTGGCATCGGCGACGTTCAAGCGGACGTTCGGGTACCACCCGATCGGGGTGTGGTGCGACAACACAGGCGAGTTCCTCGCCGCCACGTTGCGGACCGGGAAGGCGGGGTCGAACACCGCGACCGATCACATCGAAGTCCTCACCGCGGCAATCGCCCAGGTCCCCGCCGCACAACGCAAGAACCTGCTGATCCGCAGCGATGGCGCGGGTGCCTCCCACAAGCTCCTGGCCTGGCTCACCGAACAAGGCCGCGTGCGGGGACGTCGCTTGGAGTACAGCGTCGGCTACGCAGTCACCGAGAAGATCCGCGAAGCCATCAAGGTCGTCCCCAAGCACGTGTGGACACCCGCGTCCGATGCTGATGGTGGGGTCCGCGAAGGTGGTGACGTCGCCGAGCTCACCGACCTCCTTGACCTGACGGCATGGCCGCCCGGGATGCGGCTCATCGTGCGCCGCGAACGACCCCACCCCGGTGCGCAGCTGTCGCTGTTCGAAGAAGCCGACGGGTGGCGCTACCAAGTGATCGCGACCAACACCACCACCGGACAGCTGGCGTTCCTCGAAGCCCGTCACCGTGCTCACGCCCGCGTCGAGGACCGGATCCGGATCGCCAAGGACACCGGCCTGGGCAGATTCCCCTCACGTGAGTTCGCGATCAACCAGGCCTGGCTGACAGCGACCATGATCGCTGCCGACCTCACCGCCTGGACCAGACTTCTGGCCTTCACCGGCGAGGCTGCTGTGCTCGCCGGCTGTGAGCCGAAAGCGTTGCGCTACCGACTCCTGCACGCACCAGCACGCCTGGTCCACACCGGGCGCCGGCGACAACTCCGGATCCCCGACACCTGGCCCTGGGCGGCAGCGATCGTCGCGACATTCGCCAACATCGCAGCGATCCCACCACCAGCCTGAACATCCCCGCCCACCCACAACCCGAGGACCCGGAGAACCGCACCCGACAGCGACAGTCGGCCTACAGGTCAACCCCGGAACCAGCCCAGGCAACGCACACGTCGTCAACCTCGACGCGCAGCCGTCCGACTACCTCCATGAAAGACCGGGGCTAGGGTGCCAGGCATGTCAGCGACGTTCTCCCTGGCCGCCACCGTCATCGGCGCGCCCGACCCCCGCGGTCTCGCCGAGTTCTACTGCACGCTTCTCGGTTGGGAGGTGTGGGAGTCCGAGCCCGACTGGGTCCGGATCGGGCCACGCAGCGGCACCGGCGGACTGTCGTTCCAGCTCGAGGAGTCGCACGTGCCGCCTGCCTGGCCGGCCGGGCCGGGTGACCAGCAGATGCAGGTGCACCTCGACATCGCCGTCAGCAACCTGGCCTCCGGGGTGGCCGCTGCGCAGGGCCTCGGCGCCTCCCTGGCCGACCAGCAGCCACAGCCCGACGTACGCGTGCTGCTCGACCCCGCCGGGCACCCGTTCTGCCTCTTCGCGCCCAGCGCCACTGGTTGAGCTCAGCGGGCGGTCTCGCGCAGCGTCGAGCCCCGGGCTCCCCGCACGGTGAGCGCGGCGCTGACGAACGCCACCACGCCGAGTACGACGGCCGCCAGGGCGGCAAGGACCACCAGCCGGAGCGGGTCGATGCTCGCGATCAGGGCGGGCGTGCTCAGCGCGTCGACGTAGCCCAGCGTGATGGTGCGCAGCACGACGTACTGCGCGAGCGTGCCGGCCAGGATCCCCGCGACGGCTGCGCCCCCGAGCACCACCACGAACTCGCGGGCAGCGGCCGACATCACCGCGCGCCGGGGCACACCGACCACGCGCAGCGCCGCGGCGTCCCGACGCCGAGCGGGCAGCTGAACGGCGGTCGAAACGACCAGGCCCGCCAGTGCCATCAGCAGCACCAGCGCGGCGACGACGGCGTACAACCGCAGCGCCAGCGCGTAGGCGCCCTGGTCGAGGGTGTGCACCTCCTCGGTCAGCGTCGAGGCCACGGTGAGCCCCTGGTCCGACAGCGCGTCACGGATGGCGGCCGGGGCGCCGTCGCGTACGAGCACGCGCACGTCGTAGAAGTCGTCGTAGATCGCCTCGTCGCTGGTCAGCTGGGTGACATCGACGAGCGCGCCCCCCGGGCCGAGGAAGGGCATGCTCTCGGCGGTGCCGACGGTGACGAGGGGTACGCCACCGAACCCCTCGTCGTAGGAGCGCAGCGCAGCCTCGGTTACGTCGACACCGCGCAGCACCGGACGTGCGGTGGCGACCCCGGCCGTCGCGAGTCGGGCAGCCCGGGCCTCGCCACC
This sequence comes from Nocardioides sp. InS609-2, assembly GCF_023208195.1. NCBI lineage: Bacteria > Bacillati > Actinomycetota > Actinomycetes > Propionibacteriales > Nocardioidaceae > Nocardioides > Nocardioides sp. InS609-2. The sequence goes on from NZ_CP060034.1 coordinate 2,453,284, forward strand.
GGTGTCGATGTCGAGGGCCAGCGTTGAGCCGGCCCGGACGGTGAGGTCGACGCCGTCGGCCAGCTCGGGTGACGGCACCCAGCCTGCGTCGTCGAGGGCACCGGGCACGACTGCACTGTCGACGGAGAGGTCGGTGACGGTGAGGCTGCCGGACATCTCGATCGCGGTGGCGGCACCGCCGCCGATGGTCGCGCCCACGAGCAGGCAGCCCTGCCTGCACGGGACCCGCTCCGTCATCGTGCTCTCGCCGGCGTCGAACGCCCCGAGGTAGGCACGCCCCGGGACACCGGACCGCTCACCGAGCCGCAGCTCCACCGTCACCGCGGTGCCCAGCTGGTTGTCGACGGTGAGGGACACCTCGCGACCGGTGAGGACGGGTACGCCGCCGGTCGGTCCGATGCTCTTCGCAACATCGGCCGCGTCGCGACCGGGGGTCCAGGACTCGGGCCACTGGGCGACCGCTGCCAGCCGCGGCGCGTCGACCACGGAGAGGCTCAGGCCCGGGGTGGCGACGCTTGCCGCGGCCATGGCCCAGGTGCCACCGGGGTCCACCTCGTGGGTGAGCGCGACGGTGTCGCGGATCGGCAGCGGCGAGGACCACACGTTGTCGGCGGGTGACGCCGTGGCGGCCACCGAGCCCCGCCAGGTCGCGGCGGAGTCGAAGACACCGACCCCGAAGACGGCCACCGCGATGGCGGCGGTCAGCGGCAGGATCACCAGGGTGCCCTCCTGACGGCGCGAGATCGCCCGGGCGGACACGAAGCCGCTCAACGACCTGCTGCCGGACCGGCGCCGCGTCCACCAGCGGGCCACCATCGCGATCAGGTGGGTCGCCCCGAGACCGGCGACCACCGCGAGCAGCACCGGCAGGACCAGGTCGGTCACGTCGGGATCTGCCTGCCCGGCGCCACCCACCAGCTTGCTGATGAGTACGACGCCGGCCAGCGCCACGAGGACCAGCTGGGCGATCAGTCCGCCGCGGCCGGTGGCCTTCGGGCGTCGTACGCCGGTGAGCTGGGAGGCCAGCGAGACCACGAGCACCAGCCGCACGGCCAGCACGCTCACCGCGACGGCGCCGAGCACCACGACGACCCCCGCGACGATGCTCACCCACGGCAGCGGGACCGGCAGACCGGGCACCAGCCAGGCCCGCGCGAGCACCCACGACAGGGCATAGCCGAGCGCGGCACCGATGGGCACGGAGATGGCGACGAGTCCGAGCGGTTCGGCCACGCCCAGCGCCCAGAGCTGTCGCGACCCCAGGCCGCGCAGCGAGGCCAGGGCGAGCTCGGGCACGCGCAGCTCGCAGGCGGCCATCAGCAGCCGCATCAGCAGGGCGAGCGCGACGAGCAGCAGCGACAGCACGGCGGGTGCGATCGACGAGCGGGCGGTGGCCTGCTGGAGCCGCACCTCGCGGTCGATGGCGGGCAGGTCGTTGAGGTCGTTGACGCCCGCCATCTCGCCGCCGGCGACGTCGACCTTCGTCTTCAACGAGACGGCCGCGGAGGTCCGCGCCTGGCGCAGGTCGGCGACGGTCGCGTCGGGAGGTACGACGAGGGGCACGTCGACGAAGGCCGCCCACTGCCGATCCGGGACGGTGTCGAACGTGCCGGGCACGGTCAGGAACGGGGCCGGCCGGCGGGGGCGCACCTTCTCGGTCCGGTTGTCGAACTGCGGCGGAGTGCTCGTCAGCTGCGCCGGGTCGAACCACCAGCCGGTCTGCTCCTCGTCGGGTGCGGTGTAGCTGCCGACCACCGTCATCGACGTGACCGGGCTCGCGACCGGCTCCTCCGCGTCGGGGGACGGCTCGCCCAGGGGCAGCGGCGCCTCCTGGCCGACCTGGATGCCCAGCGTTTCGAGGTCGCTCACGAGCACCAGCACCTCGCCGGGCGCCGCCGGGCAGCGGCCCTCGATGTCGAGGTGCTCGCACTGGCCCGCGCGGGCCGCGAAGTAGAACTCCGAGCCACCCAGACCGGTGTAGCGGCGACTCTCCAGTTGCCCGACCGGCTCGCCGAACGGACCGGGCGTCACGTCGACGGCCGCGGTCTCCGCCAGCTCGAGGGCCTGCGAAGGCACCACGCTCACCCGCTCGGAGTCGAGCCGCCACGACACCCCGGTGAGCTGCGGCGGGGCCGCGTTGAGCCGCGCGACGACGTAGGAGTTGGTCACGGCCTCGGCGAAGATCGGGCCCAGCACGGCAGAGCCGATGGCGAGTGCGGTGAGCAGCACCGACCCCATCGACAACAGGGTGCGCGCCCGCATGCCCCTCAGCACGGTGCCCGCCAGGGTGCTCAAGCGCGCACCGCCCCGGCGCCTGTGCGCAGCATCGCCGGCCGGGTGAGCCGATCGGGTACGTCGCGCGAACGGCCGCCGAGCACGAGCACGGCCACAGCGGCGACGAGGGCCGCTCCGACGAGAAGCCACCACTGCACAGCGGTGTCGACGGGGATGTCGAAGGCGGGTACGGCGACCAGGCGCAGGTGCGCGAGCAGGAACCGGACCGCCACCCACCCACCCAGGAAGACGCCGGCCCCGGTCAGCACCGCCAGCAGGATCAGCTCGAGCCGACCGGCTCGGCGGGCGGTGCCCACGGGCACGCCGATGACGCGGAGGGCAGCGACCTGCGCGCGGTGCTCGCTGCGCTGACGGCCGATCGCGCTGGCCAGTGCGATCAGGGCAACCAGCAGGCAGGCGCCCGCCATCAGCACGTAGACACCGGCCTGCTGCGCGCCCGACCCGTCGTACACCGCCTGTCGGGCCGACTCGGCGGTGCGGGGCCGGGTGCCGGTCTCGTCGAGGAGGGCTGCGAGCATCGAGTCCGGGGTGCCGGGGCCGGCCACGATGCCGACCTCGGCGCCGGTCGCGGTCGGGTCGTCGCCGACGAGGGCGCTGGGCAAGTCGGCGAGCAGCCCGCCGGACGCGACGAAGGGGAGCGCCGCGACGGTGCCGCGCACGTCGAGGGTGCGGTCGCGGCCGCCCGGCGTACGGATCACGTCGCCGGCCTCGGTGCCCGGAGTGACCAGCGCCGGCAGCGCACCGGACCCGGTCTCGGGCACCACCTCGGGGAACCCCCGGCGCATGCCGTGGAACTCGAGACCGTCGGGGCGGTTGACGACGAGCGCCCCGTAGCCCGGTGCCGCCAGGCCGGGAAGGGGGACGTAGGTCTGGTCGAGCAGGTCGTTTTCGCCCAGGCTGAGCTCGGTCACGAGCAGCGACGAGCCCGGGTCGCTGAATGACTCCCAGTCGGCGACGGCCGGCTGGCCGTCGAAGGCGTCGTAGTTGACCCGGAAGAGCGACTCGACGCGGATGCTGCGGATCACACAGGACTGCGTGCAGTCATTGACGGGAACGCCGAGCCGGCCGCCGTCCTGCCCGGCCGGGAAACGGATCTCGGCCTCGGCCGTCGAGGTGGTCGAGCCGTCGGCGACGTAGGCGACACTCACGATGACGCCGTTGGGGTAGTCGGTATCAACCAGGTTGGTCACCCCGACGTCGAGGCTGTCGCCGGTGATCACGCGCGGCTCGAGACCCGTGGCCAGCCCGCCGATCTCGGCCGTGGCACTGCCCGCCGGGGTGCCGTCGAAGTAGTCACCGACGACCGCGTCGTACCTCGCGACGTCGACGAACGCGCGGCGGTCATCGGCCTGCGTCGCCACCGTGTTGGACGTGGTCGCCATCAGGTGCATGCCCTCAGGGTCGAGCGTGCGGCTGACGGAGAGCGCCTCGAGCGCGCCGCCGTCGAGCGGCACGTACTGCGCCCCGCCGACACGGAGCCGGGCACTGTCATCGGCCCAGCTCGCGACGGCCAGCGATCCGGTGAGCGTCAGCGCCGCGAGCACGCTCGCCGCGACGAGCAGCCGCACGGGCGCCGCGGCGTCGGCGGACCTGCCGAGACGTCGTACGGCGAGGAAGGGGGCGATGCCGGACGTGGCCGTGCGTCCGGCCAGCCGCTGGGCCGCGAAGCGGACGAGCCAGCTGGTCAGCAGTCCGGCGGCAAGGGCAACCAGCGCGGGGCCGGCGAGCACCACGGCGTCGGGGTCCTCGGCGCTGCCCGCGCCGGCGCGGTAGGCGGCCACGGCGGCGCCCACGATCACCAGGACGCCGAGGAACACCGCGGTCGTGCCGGCATGGCGAGGTCGTTCGGCGATGCTCACCTGGGCGAACAGCGGCTCGCGCAGGCCACCCACGAAGCCGACGCCGACGGAGACGAGCCCGCCCAGCGCGACCAGCACGGCGACCCCGACGGCGCGACCGTCGAGCGGCTTCGCGGCTTCATCGAGCCACCAGCCGGTCACGACGACCGTCGTCAGGGCACCCACGACGAGCCCGAGCAACAGACCCGTGACGATCGCCAGCAGGGGTTCGGCCAGGAGGGCGAAGGCCAGCCGGATCCCGCGTACGCCGCGGAGCCGGTGCAGCCCGATCTCCTCGCGCCGCCGCGACGCGAGGGCCCGACCGCTCTCGGAGATCGCCACCGCACCCAGGAGGTAGAGGGGCAGCGCCAGCCAGGGCGAGGTGCCGGCCGCGTCGGCGAAGCGGGTGACCGTCACCGCACCGGCCACCACGACCAGCGTCATCGCGACCAGCGACAGCAAGGTCCCGCGGCGCGCCCAGGCGCCGCGGAGCAGGCGGGTCACGTGAGCCGGCCCTCGTCTAGGGCGTAGTGGAGGTCGCAGGTCGCCACGACGGCCGGGTCGTGCGTGGCGACCACGACGACGCTGCCGCGCTCGGCCTCGGCCCGCAGCTCGGCGAGCACGAGCCCGCGGTTGCCCTCGTCGAGCTCACTGGTCGGCTCGTCGGCGAGCAGGATGCCGGCACCGACGACGAAGCCGCGGGCGCAGGCAACGCGCTGCATCTGGCCACCCGACAGCTCTTCGACCTGGCGATCACCGAGGTCGGCGATGTGGAAGCGGGCCAGCGCCGCCTCGGCGTGCTCGTCGGCCTCGGCCGGGTCGACGTTGCGGGCACGCAGCGCGATCGAGACGTTCTCGCGGGCGGACAGGATGGGCACTAGGCCGTAGACCTGCAGCACGAACGCCACGTCGCGGCGCGGGTCACCGGTGCCCTGCCACATCGAGGCGCCGTCGTACGACGTGGTGCCGACGGTCGGCTCGAGGAGACCACCCGCGATCGAGAGCAGGGTGGTCTTGCCGGAGCCGGACGGGCCGGACAGCGCGGTCAGGGCGCCGGCCGGGAAGGTCAACGACACGTCGTCGAGCAACGTCCGGCCGACGGCGTAGGTGATGCCCGCGGCGACGAGGTCGGTCACTGGCTCTCCTCGTCGGCCCGCGAGATGACCAGCCGGCCGGTGCCTTCGTCCTCGATGCGCACGAGCGTGCCGGGCGGCCACTCGGTGGAGAGGTGGCCGGGCAGGTGCAGGTCGCCGTCGGCGCCGATGACGACGTACTCGGAGCCGTCGCGACCCTCGGCCCCGACCCGGCCGCCCTTCATGGTGACCGTCCGCGGGAACGTCGCGGCCACCTCGGGCTGGTGGGTCACCACGACGATGGTGGTGCCGAAGTCGTCGCCGACGGAGTGGATCAAGTGCAGCACGTGGTCGCGGTCCTTGTGGCTGAGCTGGCTGGTGGGCTCGTCGGCGAGCAGCAGCTCGGGCCCGGTCGACACCGCACAGGCCAGGGCGAGCCGCTGCCGCTGGCCACCGGACATCGTCGAGACGGTCTGGTCGGCCTGCTCGTCGAGGCCGACGCGACCGAGCAGTTCGCGCTCGAGCATCGCGTCGCGGCGGTCGGCCGACGAGAGCGCCAGCCGCGCGAAGCCGATGTTCTGCCGGGCAGTCGCATACGGCAGCAGGTTGCGGATCGCGCCCTGCAGCATCGTCGAGACGCTGCGCGAGCGGATGCGGGCGAGATAGCGCTCGCCCATCCGCGAGATCTCCTCGTCACCGAGGAAGATCCGGCCGGCGCTGGGACGCTGGATGCCGCCGAGCAGCTGAAGAAGAGTCGACTTGCCCGAGCCGCTGGGGCCGAGGAACGCCACCCGCTCGCCCGCCGCGATCTCGAGGTCGACGCCACGCAGGGCGACGACATCGTGGCCCTCGAAGGTCCGATAGAGATGTACGACGCCCTGGCACCGCACGCCGATCCCCCGTGCCCGGGCGTCCCGCTCCCGAAACTCGACTGCTCCTGCTGACACCCCGTTGTCCCCTTTCGAACCTCGCGCAAGCTCTCAGGCAACCTACCCACGTCTCGGGCCCTGACCAGACCGCGACGCCGGGTGTTACCCAACCGTGGCGTACCAGCAGGTAACTGCAAGCGGCCTCGGTCGTTGTGCCCCACGAACTGGGAGGTTCCATGCGCCGTCTGCTGCCCGTCACCCTGTCGCTGGCCGGTCTCGTCCTGTCCACGCTCGCCGCTGCCCCACTGGCATCTGCATCCGCTGACCCCGGTCGACCGAAGGTCAGGAAGCACGCGCTCAAGATCAGCGTGCTCTCCAACCGCGCCGACCTGGTCTCCGGCGGCGACGCGCTCGTCACGATCAAGCTGCCCAAGAAGGTGCGCGCCGAGCAGGTGAAGGTCCACCTCGACGGTCGCAACGTGACGCGGCAGTTCAAGTTGCGCGCCGACGGCCGCTTCACCGCCCAGCTCACCGGTCTCGACGTCGGCACCAACCAGCTGGTCGCCAAGGCCCGGTCACACGACAAGTTGTACGTCGGCAGGCAGCGCATCACCAATCACCCGGCCGGCGGCCCGCTCTTCTCCGGACCGCAGTGGGTGCCGTACTCCTGTCAGGCGAGCGCGCTGGACGCGCAGTGCAACGAGCCCGCGGCGTACACGTTCCTCTACAAGTCGACCAACCCCACCAAGACCGGGCTCCTGCCCTACGACCCGGCCAACCCGCCGAACGACGTGGCCACGACGAAGACCGATCAGGGCGTGACCGTGCCGTTCGTCGTACGCCGTGAGGACGGGTTCCAGGACCGCGACCGCTACTCGATCCTGACCCTCTTCCGCCCCGGCCGGGCGTGGAAGCCGTGGCGCGCGCAGAAGCAGTGGAACCACAAGGTGCTGGCCACCCACGGCGGCGGCTGTGGCGCGGGCTACGCCCCCGGCACGCCCCGCACGGAGGACTTCGCCGGCACGATCCCGGTGCTGCCGGGTGTCGAGAGCAGCTACGTCGGCGCGCTGGGCAAGGGATTCGCGGTCGTGTCGACGGCGCTAAACAACACCGGACACAACTGCAGCGTCGCCGCCGAGGCGGAGTCGATGCTGATGGTCAAGGAGCGCCTCGTCGAGCAGTACGGCGAGATCCGCTACCTGATCGGCACCGGCTGCTCGGGCGGCTCGATCGCCCAGCACACCATCGCCAACGCCTACCCCGGCATCTACCAGGGCCTGGTCACCACGTGCTCCTACCCCGACACCCTGACGGCGGGCGCGCAGTTCGCCGACTACCACCTGATGCGGCTCTACTTCGAGAACCCGGCGCGCTGGGCGCCCGGGGTCGTGTGGACGCCGACGCAGATGGCCGCCGTCGAGGGGCACATCGCCCCTCTCAACGCAGTCGTCGCCGACGAGGGCCTCTTCAAGTCGGCGATCAACCCGGAGAACCCTTGCGACGGGGTGGCCGAGCCTGTTGCCGGCAACCCGTCGACGCGCTTCGACTCCGACACCAACCCCGGCGGCGTGCGCTGCTCGATCCTCGACATCATGGTCAGCCTGCTCGGCCGTCGTCCCGCTTCCGACTGGACGTCGTGGGAGAAGGCCGCGGGCCAGGGCTTCGCGGGTGTGCCGTTCAGCAACAGCGGCGTGCAGTACGGCCTGAACCAGCTGAAGCAGGGCACCATCACGCCCGAGATGTTCGTCGACCTCAACGAGAAGCTCGGTGGTCTCGACCTCAACGCCGACCCGGTGCCGGCGCGCATCGCGGGCGATGACCTGGCGATCACCAACGTCTACCGCACCGGCCTGGTCAACGAGGCCAACCACCTCGACGAGGTGGCGATGATCAACCACGGCGGACCCGACCCCGGAATCGCGCACGACTACGCCCACGCGTTCTGGACCCAGGAGCGGCTGCTGCGCGACCAGGGCCACACCAATAACCGGGTGATGTGGTTCGGCGCCGCGCCGCTGATCGGTGACCCGCGCTGGGCCACCGAGGGCTTCAACGAGATGGACCGCTGGCTCAGCGCCGTCGAGAAGGACAGGACGCCCGGCTCGCTCGCCACCAAGATCGTGCGCGACAAGCCGGCCGACCTGACCGACCGCTGCGCCAACGCGCCCGGCCTCGAGCTGCTGCCCGCGCCCGGTGGCGGCATGGCCTGCCAGACGCCGGCCGCGCAGACCCTGCAGACCCGGCTGAGCACGCCCCGCGAGCAGGCCGGCGACGACGTCGCCAACGACCGGGTCGCCTGCCAGCTGCGGCCGATCGCCCGGGCCGACTACTCGTTCATGTTGCTGCCGTTCAGCGACACCCAGTGGACCCGGCTCCAGAACATCTTCGACCGCGGCGTCTGCGACTGGTCGAAGCCCGGTCGCGGCCAGGGTCCCGCAGAGACGTGGCTGACCTACGGCACCGACCCCGGCAACGTCGTGTACGGCGGCCGCAACCTGCCTTCTCCCCCGGCCCGCTCGGGTGCCGGCCAGATGGGTGCGCCCTTCCGGGAGCTCTGGAGCAAGTAGTCGCCGGGGGCTCAGTCGGTCAGCTTGTCCAACCGAGCACGGAGCCGGTCGGTGCGGTGCGCGTTGCCGTGCAACGCGACGTACGCGTCGGCGTAGCTGGCCAGCAGGGCGTCGTCGAGACGGCGTACGGCGCCGGTCGGGCTCTTGTAGCCCATCCGGCGGTCGAGGTCGGCGGAGTCGACGCCGCGCACCACCTCGGCGAGCTCTTCGAGCGAGGTGATGCCGAGCTCGAGCAGCAGCCCCGAGATCCAGGCGTAGTGGCTCTCGCGTGACCAACCGGCGTCGGCGTACTGCCCGGCCAGGAACGCCGCGAGCTCCTGGGCGTCGATGCGCGGGTCGTCGTCGCGGGCCTGTTCGCGGACGGCGTCGGCGTCACCGCGGAGCCGGTCGCGGATCGTGGAGAACTCGCGGTCGGCCAGCTCCAGCAGGCCGGCGGCAAGCGTGAAACGCCGGTCGAACTCTGCCCGCTGCACCGCCGGGATGCTGCCCTTGTAACGGATGTCGTGCTCGAACTCCGCCCACGCGTGCTGCAGGACCGTGCGGATCTGCACCTGCGCCCGCTGCCCCACGAGGTCGGGGTGCGCCTCCGCGGCCTCGGCGTCCTCGGGACCGAGCTCGATCAGCAGGTGCCGGCTGGCATAGCCGAAGCGGCCCTCGCTCGCGGTCTCGCGACCCATGTCGCGGTCGTCGAGCACGACGGCCTCGTTGCCGAGCAGCTCGGCCACCGCCTCCACATCGCTGTGCACGTAGGTGATGACGCGCACGCCGATGACGTCGGTGATGTCGCTGACCGGGTCGGCGAACGCACGCTCGCCGTCGACCACACGCGCAGCCTTGGCCGCGAACGACGCAACGCTCTTGGCCCGGCCGGTGACGGTCAGGTAGTTGATGCCGGCCTCATCGAGCACGGTGGTGACCAGCGCCGTGGCCTGCGTCGCCGCGTTGCGCAGGGCGGGTTGGCGGGCGGCGTACGTGCGGACTGCGGCGGCAACCGGGTCCTCCACCTGCCGCGGAGGGCGCGGGCTCGGCACCTGCCCGTCGGGGAGGCTAGGGGTGACGATGTAGCCCGTCTTGAAGTCGCCGTACGTCGTCGTGTCGGCGAGGCGCCGCTGCCGGAACAGCGCGACGTAGGCGCACACGACGGCGTCGACCTGGTCCTCGGATCGCCGCAGGTCGGCCTTGCGCTCGGCGGCTTCGATGTCGCCGACGAGCCGGCGCCAGGCGTCCTGGTCGGCGAGATGGAGGGCCGGCTCGGCCGTGGCGAGGCCTTCGAGCAGCCCGGTCAGGGTGAGCAGCTCGGCGCGCATCGAGACCACCGAGCGACCCGGCTTGGCCTTGTACTTGAGCGTGCGGCCGAGCCCGAACAGCGCGACCATCGCCGGGTGGGGGTAGACCTCGATCGCCCGTCGCGGCCCCCGCGAGTCGGGGTCGATGTCGAGGCCGAGCCGGGCGCTGAGCCGGGCGCCACGCGGCACGTCGGCGAACTCCGGCTTGCCCGTGTTGGAAGGGTGCGCGCCCGCGTCGTACCTCGCGAAGTCCTTGTTGAGCGCGCGCTCCGCCGGCCGGTTGCCCGTGGGGTTGGTGACGACGAGCGGCGCATCGATCGCGACCAGGCAGTCGGCCGCGATGTACGGCGCGATGCTGGCGCCGATCTCCTGGTCGGTGCGCACCGCGTCGATGTGGACCAGGTGCCCGCGGCCGTCGAGGACGGCCACGCCTGTGGGCTTCTTGTCTCCCCACGCGAGGTCGAGTCCGACGAAGTACATGCGCGCAGCCTCCCACGCCGACCCCGGCAGGTTGAGTTGCGAGAGCAGCGAGCCTCGAAACCAAGGACTCGGCCCCGTCGCCGTACCATCGGGCGGTGAATCCTGCTGACCGCATCGACCCGGCGGACCTCGCCACGACGGTCCGGGTGCTGGAGACGCTCCACGAGCTCCCCGACGACCACCCCGACATCAAGGCGGTCAAGCACGCGGCGTCACACATGTACAAGGCGCTCAAGCGCGAGCGGCGCACCCGCAAGCGCGAGTCCGAGCTGGCCCACGACCGCGCGATCACCGAGCTGACGGCGACCGGTTCGCCGATCCGCATCGACGACGAGACCGCCGGCATCGCGCTGGTGTCGACTGCGTCCGGCGCCTTCGCGGGCGAGCTGATCAACCCGCGAGGCTGCTACATCTGCAAGAACGACTTCACCCTCGTCGACGCGTTCTACCACTGGCTCTGCCCCGAGTGCGCCGCCATGTCGCACGCCAAACGCGACCAGCGCACCGACCTTTCCGGGCGCCGTGCACTGCTGACCGGTGGCCGCGCCAAGATCGGCATGTACATCGCCCTGCGGCTACTCCGCGACGGCGCGCACACGACGATCACGACGCGCTTCCCGAAGGACGCCGTACGCCGCTTCTCGTCCCTGCCCGACAGCGCCGAATGGTTGCACCGGCTCAAGGTGGTCGGCATCGACCTGCGCGACCCGACCCAGGTCGTCTCGCTCGCCGACGAGGTCGCCGCGGCCGGCCCGCTGGACATCCTGATCAACAACGCGTGCCAGACCGTCCGTCGTACGCCGGGTGCCTACGCGCCGCTCGTCGACGCCGAACACACGCCGCTGCCTTCGGGGATCGACCTGCCGGAGATGCTGACCTTCGACCGCATCTCCGAGGCCCACCCGGCGTCGATCGCGGGCGCCCTGGCATCGGACCCGGTGGCCCACCACGAGGGCGAGTCCCTGGAGCACGCGCGGGCCGCGCACTCGGCAGCCGCGATGACCGCGCTGGCTCTCAAGGCCGGGCACGCCTCGCTCGACGCGCACATCGCGGGCACCGCCGTCGATGCGGGCGGCCTGCTGCCCGACCTCCAGACCAACAACTCGTGGACCCAGACCGTCGACGAGGTCGACCCGCTGGAGCTCCTCGAGGTGCAGCTCTGCAACTCGATCGCGCCGTTCCTGCTGATCTCGCGGCTGCGCCCGGCCATGGCCGCGGCCGCTGCCCCGCGCAAGTACGTCGTCAACGTCTCGGCGATGGAGGGCCAGTTCTCCCGCCGCTACAAGGGCGCCGGCCACCCGCACACCAACATGGCCAAGGCCGCGCTGAACATGCTGACCCGCACGTCGGCGCAGGAGATGTTCGAGACCGACCAGATCCTGATGACCGCCGTCGACACCGGCTGGATCACCGACGAGCGCCCGCACCAGGACAAGCTCCGCATCGCCGCCGAGGGCTGGCACGCCCCGCTCGACCTGGTCGACGGCGCCGCCCGGGTCTACGACCCGATCGTCCTCGGCGAGCGCGGCCAGGATCTGTTCGGCTGCTTCGTGAAGGACTACCGCCCCAGTCCCTGGTAGCCGCGTCGTGGATGTCCGGATCGCGTGGCATCGGTCAGCCCCCGCCGAAGAGCAGACCCAGGAGGTACGTCGCCCCGGCCGCGCCGATGCCGATGGCGAGCTGGCGGAGCGCGCGCCGGAGCGGGGGTCCGCCCGAGAGGAGTCCCACGATGGCACCGGTCGTGAGCAGCGCCATCCCGACGAGCAGGACCGAGTCTGGCCAGACACCGGTCCTAGGGGAATCGTCTAGTAGCCCACAAAGACGCAGTGGACTTTGACAATCTTGAGCCTGCGAAGAGGGTCCGCGTGCAGGAGCGTACGCCGCTGTGCGACCCCGAGACCGGAAGCTTGCCAGGCACCGGCATCCGACTAGGGAACGACGACTAGGCCCGTGAAGGTCTCCTGACCTTTCGATGAACCTGCCCTCTCGAACCGCACAATCATCTGACCATCCCCGCTGATCCCCGCGAAGCGGCCGCTGCCATCCAGGATCTTCCAGTCGCTGGTCTGAACCGAGTTATTCATTTGGTCCGGACCCGGCCCGAAGCCGATCCTCAGTTGGCCGTCGGGGCAGTGGAACACATTGATGGCCGGAAAGCCGATCTCGGGGGTCCCGTGTTCATGGCGGACGGTTCCGTCGGGGCAGAAGGGCGAATCACCGATGACGGATCCGGGGAGAACCTTGCCTGCAACCACTTTGACCTGCGTTTTGATCAGGATCGGCTCGCGGTCCCCTTCGGGGGGCGTAGTGAGGTGGGTATCGGCGCTCGGGGTGACAGTTCTTCCGGCCCCGCCCCCGCCCTCGTCCCCACCGTCATCGCCGCAGCCGGTGAGACCGGTTGCCGTGATCGTCAGGGCAACTGTGAGCCATCGACGCTGGCGCCAGATCTTTCGTTCGGACCGACCCCGCATCCCGAACGTGCCGCTGAACCTAGAGATCATCGTTCCTCCCGGTCGCTTGATGGCGTCCTGAGCAGTCAGACGTGAAGCGGGGCGCGGATGGATCGCGATGTGGCGTTCGCTCGTTGTGAAGTATGGGGCATCCGCGCCGAAGCAGACCACGGTCTTTATACCTAATCCAGCCGCGTCCGCTCGGGGCTGGCAGACCGAGGCCAGCGCGGCGCGTCTATCCGCCGCCTGTCGGCGCTCGGAATTGACCCGACCCGTCGATGAGCGAGCGCCCTGACGCTGCGAGCAATCCCATTGCGCGCGTCAGGAGCGTCAGCAACGCTCGACCCATGGAGTTCTTCTGCTACCACCGCGATCGCCCCGGATCCACGCCGCTGCGGAGCCAGATGGTGGAGCAGCATTGGTCGTACATGGATCAGTTCGCCGCGACGATGATCGCCCGCGGCCCAACCTTCACCAGCGACGGAACTCTGACTGGCAGCGTGCACATTCTCGATCTGCCAGATCCCACCGCTGCCCGCACCTTTGCCTTCGAGGAGCCCGGTTACCAGGCTGGCGCCTACCGTGACGTGCTGCTTCGTCGGTGGCACAACTCCCTGGCTCAAACGATGTGGGACTTCACTGGTGGCCGGCCTGACAACAACCGCTATCTCGTCCTCGGATTCACCTTGGTACCAGCAGCGGACGCCGCCGAACTACCGCTCCGCGACGAGCTGATTGCCAGTGGGCCGCTCTTGTCCGACGACGGTTCCTTGATGCTCGGGGCGGCAGTTCTGTTGGAGGCGCCCGACGCAGACCGCGCACGGGGTGTCCTATCCGCTGACCGATACACCGGAATCGAGGTGCATCAGTGGCGATTCGGTGGGCGACCGAACTGAGACAGACGGCCAAATCATGCCTCGCTGATCGCGAAGTGGGGCGTTCAGATCAGCCGAGGCTTCGCGGCAGGTGAAGGCGTGATCCGCGTGGGGGCAGTTCCAGTACACGCGTCACTTCGCCGCGTAAGCACCCATATCTGCGAACCGCGGGCTCTTGGCCAGCGGCGAGTGCTACCCCGCAAGCAGGACGAGTGCGAGCGTGGCGAGCCTCGTCGAGGACGTCGTTCGCCTGCCGCTCCTCGCGTGTGATCCATTCGTAAGCGGAGGCGTTGAAAGCGCCGGCAAGGCACATGGTCGTGGACCTGAAGTCGTGGTCGGTGATTTCGCCCCGTGCGAACGCAGGTCGGGATGTTGACTCGATGAAGGCGACTAGGGAGTCGGTTGACGAATCCCTGCCCATCAACAATAGTTAGACGTGTGCCTAAGTATTACGACGAGCTCGATTCCGTGCTCCGCGCTCTCGCGGATCCGACGCGCCGGGCCGTCGTGGAACGGTTGGCGCAGTCCCCAGCCGTCGTGTCCGAACTCGCGGCACCGTTCTCGATGGCGTTGCCCTCGCTCATGCAGCACCTGCGCGTCCTCGAGAACGCGGGACTGGTCACGTCGCAGAAGCACGGACGCGTCCGCACCGTGACCCTGCGACCGGGCGCCCTCGACGTCCTACACCTGTGGCTCGGCGAGCAACGAACCCACGCAGAACGCCAAGCCGACCGGCTCGGCATCCACCTGACCCGCACCCACCCGAAGGAAACCTGACATGACCCGCGTTCGCATCGACCTGTTCGCCTCACTGGACGGCTACACCTCGACGACCGACCACGCCCCCGAGAATCCGATGGGTGAGGACTGGGGGCGCCTCACGGCGGCCTACGCCGCGACCCGCACGTTCCACGAGCGCGTCCTCGGCGACACCAGCGGCACCGGCACGACCGGCATCGACGACTCCCACACCGCCGCGCACTTCGAGGGCATCGGCGCCGAGATCATGGGCGCGGCCATGTTCGGCCTGCACACGTTCCCCGACGATCCGGACTGGAAGGGATGGTGGGGTGACCAGCCGCCGTTCGGCAGCCCGGTCTACGTCCTCACCCACACCGCACCGCGTCCGTCGATCCCGATGCAGGGCGGAACGACGTTCCACTTCCGCAGCACCGCAATCGAGGACGTGCTCGCCGAGGCGACCGAGGCCGCCGGCGGCCTGGACGTGCGCGTCGGCGGTGGCGTCAGCACCGCGCGCGACTTCCTGCGCGCCGGCCTGGTCGACGACCTGCACGTCATGATCGCCCCGATCCTGCTCGGCCGGGGCACTCGACTGTGGGACGACCTGCGTGGCCTCGAACTCACCCACAAGGTGACGACCGAAGTGGCCGAGAGCGGCACGACCCACGTCACCTTCACGCGATAGGACCTACACATGACGACCGAACGCCGCCTCGCCCGCGCCGGGTTCACCCTGACCCGCGACTACCCCGTTCCCCCCGACCGCGTCTGGGCCGCGTTCGCCGAGGAGGACCAGAAGCTGGACTGGTTCGGCGCCGGCGACACCTTTGAGCCCGGCGAGTGGGCGTTCGACTTCCGCGTCGGCGGACGCGACGTCGCCGAGGGCACGTTTCACGACGGTCCGGTCTCGCGGTACGAGGCCACCTACACCGACATAGTCGAGCACGTCCGCATCGTCACGACCTACGACATGTGGCTCGACGGGATCCACATGTCGACGTCGGTGGCGTCGCTCGAGTTCGAGCCGATCGACGAGGGCACCCGGTTCACGCACGTCGAGCACGGCGTCTTCCTCGACCAGTTCTGGGCCGACGGCCCGAACCGCGAGGAAGGCAGCCGGGGCCTGCTCGAGGCTCTGGGCAACTACCTCGCGTAACCCTCCTCCCGCGATTTGACGGTGACTGAGCAACCAGTCCGAGCCGATTTCTCGGCCCATGTGGTTGCTTGGCACCGCTCAACCTCACTTGACCCGAATCTCAGAGGAGTCAAGGCATTAACGCCTGCTCGGTCATCGGCCGCCTGAGCGCCTGCGTCATTCCGCCGCGATTACTCGTGCCGCGCACGTCCGGGTATCACAAGTCCGAGCGCACTCGGTCGCCGCTGCGCTGCTGCACGTCGCAGAAGGTGGCTGATCACCCATGTCGCAGCCCTATCCTCTGTTCGTGCACCGACCATGGCTCGACTGGGACCGCCGCCCCTTTCTGTGGACTGGACTTTCAGCGTTCGTGACGCTGTTCCTGTTGCGGTTAGTCCTGCTCCGGCTGACCGAATCGCGTGCGATGGAGCTGGTCATTCAAGGGGCGGCCATTGTGGCAGCGCTGCTCCTCTTGTACGTCACCTTTACATGGGCCGCCGAGCACGATCGTCGCCACCCACGTGAGTGAACTCCGCTGAAATGAGAGAGGGATGGAGTCGCTCCCGGCCGGAGACGCTCGCAACGCGACACTGCGTCACTCCACCGCTTGTGGTGAGTCCCGATTTGCCGGGATCTGCTGTGGCGTCAGCACAGAGACGTCGAGGTCGGTCGCACATGGTGAAGATCGGTTTAGGCCTCTCTCGGTCGACGGGTCAGGACACGAAGACCGACGAGAGTGTGACGACAATCGCTCCCAAGCCAAGGAGTGACGGTGGGCCAGCCCACCATGCGATGCGTCGCTGCTCGCGCATGTTGGCTCCCGCGGACTCCAGATCGGATCTCCAAAAGGTGTACCCAGCGGGGTCGAGAGGTGCCGTGGCAAACACGAAGGGCGCGTAGGCAAGCATTGCCGGAACTGCGACGGATAGTCCCCAAGACGGGTCGGGGAAATACGCCGACAAGATGCTGCTCAGCCACGCGATAACGCTGTAGCCGGCAAGGGCTGCCGTAGACATGATGAGTGAGCAGGGACCTGCCGCATAGCCCCAATCGTTTGTCCGAGACAACCACCACGTTGCCAGTCGCTTGTGCGAGTCGTACCAATGGTCGAGGCACATGGCCCAGGCGAAGAGGCATCCCACGGCGACCGCCACGGCCCACCACCCGTCGATCACCGAAGGCCGCAGTTCGTCTGCGTGGCGTGGCTCATGGTCGAGAATGGTAGAGGGCACCAGTCCGAGCGGTCTCCCGCACCGGCTCGTCGAGGCTTTGTCAGATCGGATTGATGTGCCAGGCGCCCGAACACCCTGGATTTTGCGTCTTACCACCGCCAATGACCCACGGTCCGCGCAGACCTTCAGAGCTGCGAGCTGACCAGCGCGGCGAACCGAGCGGCGTTGGCAGGGTCCACGCCCAGATACAGCCCGGGCTCGATCAGTTCGAGTTCGCTGACGGTCCAGACGTCGTTCCAGATCATCATGTCGACCCGGGCGTAGGCGAGCCTGGAGTCGAGGAGCCGCTCCGCGGACCTCACGGCCCGCTCCGCCAGTTCGGTGGTGTCGGCGCTCAGCGGGACGGGGCGCGAGCTGCCGCCGTACAGCTCGTGGACGCGCACCTCCTCGACGCCGGGACGCTTGTGGACCTGCGAGACCGCCCGGCCGGCGAAGACGTAGACCGACATCTCGCCCGTGGTCCGCACCGAGGGGACCAGGGGCTGCACGACCCAGGGCCCGGTGACCAGGCCCTGCAACCGGGGATCGAGGGTCTCCTCCACGACCACCAGTCCGACGCCGCTCGCGCCGATCCGGGGCTTGACCACGATCGCGCCGAACTCCTCGAGGCAGTCAGCCAGGCCGCTGACGAGAGATGACTCATCCATCAAGCGGGTGGGCACGACGGGAATGTGGTCGCCCAGCTCGATGAGGTAGGCCTTGTCGGCGTTCCAGGCGAAGACGGCGGCACCGTTCAGCAAGGGCGAGATCCGCTCGACCCGCTGCGCCCAGGCCAGGAACTCGGGGACCCGGCGGTGGTAGTCCCAGGTCGAACGGACCACAACGAGGTCGGCGACCCAGTCGACATCCTCGCCGTCCCAGACCTTCCAGCGCGCATCGATGCCGGCGTCGTCCAGCGGCCCGATCAGGTCGCCGCCGAGCTCACCATCCGGCAGGAGCGCCGCCGTCACGAGTACCACCGAAGGTCGGGCCATGAGCGCAGTAGATCAGCAACGGAGACGCCTCTGCTCACGGCTCGACCGCTGCGCCGGGTTTGCCGGCGTCGGCGTACGACCGCACGATCGAGATGTTGAGCGGGAAGTCGATGGTGAGGTCGCGGAACAGCAGGCCCGCCGCGGTCGCAGCCGCGTCGGTGACCTGCGCTGCGACCGCGTCGGCGAGAGCGGCAGGGGTGTGCACGACGACCTCGTCGTGGAGGAAGAAGACAAGGTGTGGTCGTGAGACGAGGGGGCCGGTCTCGCCCAGGCGCCAGAGCCGGTTGCGCAGGTCGGCGATCCAGCACAGCGCCCACTCGGCGCCCGTGCCCTGCACGACGAAGTTCCGGGTGAACCGGCCGTACGCACGCCGATGGCGGGCCTGGCTGTCGGGGTCGGCCGGCGGGTCGTCGGGGTCGCTGTCCCACGCGTCGCCCAGGCTCGGCGACCCGCGTCCCAGCAGCGTGCGCACCACCTGACCCCGCTCACCGGCACGGGCCGCCGCCTCGACGAGACCGAAGGCGTCGGGGTAGCGCCGGGTGAGCCCGGCGACCATCCGACCGCTCTCGCCGCTGGTGGCGCCGTACATCGCGCCGAGCAGCCCGAGCTTGGCGTCATTGCGGCTGGCCACCGCACCGTCGTCGACCATCCCCTGGTAGAGGTCGGCGCCGCGTGCCGACCTGGCCAGCGCACGGTCGCCACTCATGCCGGCAAGCACGCGGGGCTCGAGCTGGGCGACATCGGCGACAACGAACATCCAGCCGTCGTCGGCCACGGCCGCGGGCCGGACCTGCGCGGGGAACGACAGCGCACCGCCGCCGTTGGACGACCACCGGCCGGTGGTGGAGCCGGCCGGCTGGTACGACGGTCGGAACCGGCCGCCGCTCACCCACTGGTCGATCCAGGCCCAGCCGTTGGTCTGGAACAGGTGCGCGAGCTGCTTGTAGCGCAGCAGCGGGACGATGCCCGGGTGCTCGAGCGCACGCAGGGACGACGCGCGGGTGTCCGTGGCCTCCAGCCCGGCCCGGCGCAGCGCCGCCAGCAGCTCGGGCCGCGAGTCGGGGTTGAGACCCGGTGCGCCGAACGCGCTGCGCACCTCGGCAACCAGCGCCTCGAGCTCCCGCGGCCGGCCGCCGCGCGGTGGCCGCGGCCCGAGCAGGCCGGTGAGCAGGCGCTCGTGGACTTCGACCCGCCATGGCACGCCGGCGTACGTCATCTCGGCCGCGACAAGGGCGCCCGACGACTCCGCCGCGAGCAGCAGCCCGAGCCGGGCGGCCTCCGCCGATCCCGCCACGGCGGCCAGCTGTCGGGCGTCTTCGAGGTCGGCGCGCAGGTGCTCGGCTGTGTCGTCGATCGAGAACAGTGCCGGATCGGACGGCAGGCTCGGGCCGAGCCGGTCCCAGTGCTCCGACTGCTCCCCCTTCAGCAGCTGCACATCCACCGCGGGCGCCCGCCGCAGCAGACGACGGCCCAGCCGTAGGTCATGGCATCGCTCGACCCGCACCCCAGCTGCCAGCAGCGACGGATGCCACCGGGCTGTGTCATCCCACACCCAGCGCGGCGCTTCGACCTCGCGTGCTCGCACGTACGCCGGCAGGTCGGCCACCGGCAACGAACGCTCCATCTCACTGTCAACCACCAGCACGCGGTCGCCCGGCAGGCGCGAAAGCGAGACCCGGGTCATGAGGACACCCTTGCAACTCCTCTCGCTGCCGTCGTGCACGAGCGCGTCAGTCGTCGGGAAGCGTGCGGCGGTCGCCGACTGGGCGGTCCGTGTAGACGTCGAACGCACCGAGGATGTCGCGATCGCGTGCCATCGGTCAGCCCCCGCCGAAGAACAGACCCAGGAGGTACGTCGCCCCGGCCGCGCCGATGCCGATGGCGAGCTGGCGGAGCGCGCGTCGGAGCGGGGGTCCGCCCGAGAGCAGTCCCACGATGGCACCAGTCGTGAGCAGCGCCATCCCGACGAGCAGGACCGCGACGGCCACGGCAGCAGTCCCTTCGAGACCGAACAGGTAGGGCAGCACGGGGATCAGGGCACCACCGGCGAAGAAGCAGAAGCTCGAGCCGGCAGCACCGAGACCGGTGCCGACCGACTCGTGCTCGTCGTCTGGCGCCTCCAGTCTCGGCAGCACTCCTTCGTGCACGCCGTGTGCCAAGACCTCGGTGGCATGCGCCTTTGCCTTGGCTTCGGACATGCCCCGCGCCCGGTACACCAGGGTCAGCTCGTTGGCGTCGACATCCAGGTGCGGGATCGCGGTCACGGCCGTCGGGTCAGGGGTGGAGGACTCGAGCAGCTCACGCTGGGACCGCACCGAGACGTACTCCCCGGCGCCCATCGACAACGCCCCGGCAAGCAGCCCGGCCAACCCGGTGACCAGCACCGTCCGGGCGGACGCCCCGCTCGCGCCGATGCCCAGCACGAGGGCAAGGTTGCTCACCAGCCCGTCGTTGGCACCGAAGACAGCTGCCCGGAACGAACCCGACAACCGGCTGCGCCCGCGGCTGGCCAGCCCGCGGACCACCTCCCCGTGGATACGTTCGTCCGCGGCCATCGCCGGTGTCGCGTCGTCATCGGCGTTGTACGGCGACCGGGCCTCGGTGCGCTGCGCGAGCGCGAGGATGAACACCGAGCCGAACCGCCGGGCAAGCAGGGCGAGCACGCGGGTCCGCAGGTTCGGCCGGCCAGGTGGACGAGCATGCTCACCCAGCAGCTGGCGCCAGTGGTCCTCGTGCCGACTTTCGGCTTCGGCGAGGGCAAGCAGGATCTCGCGTTCCTCACCCGTCTTGTGTACGGCGAGCTCGGCGTAGACGGCGCCCTCGGCACGCTCCTCGGCGAGGTAGTGCTGCCAGCGTTTGATCTGCGATCGAGTAGGCATGCTCATTGGATCGCAAGAATAGTCGCCGGCATCCGACGACCGGGAGCCGCCGTAGCCGCGACCTGGGACGCAGCAGCCCGCGGGCCTTCAGACCGGCCGGGCGGGTTGCTGCTGGGTGATGCAGTGGATGCCGCCACCTCGGGCGAAGATCTCGCGCGCGTCCACGCCCACGACCCGGCGGCCGGGGTAGGCGGCCGAGAGCACCTCTAGAGCCTCGTCGTCGACGGGGTCGCCGAACGTGCAGGCGATCACCCCGCCGTTGACCACGAGATGGTTGACGTAGGAGTAGTCGACGAAGCCATGGTCGTCGCGCAGCGTCGACGGCGCAGGGATCCGCAGGATCTCGAAGGAATGGCCGCGGCTGTCGGTCGACGTCGCGAGGATGCTGAGCACCTCGACGGTGAGCTCGTGGTCGGGGTGGTCGGCGTTGCGCTGATCGTGGACGAGCACGGTGCCGGGCGACGGGATCGTGGCGACGATGTCGACATGGCCGCGGGTGCCGAACTCCTCGTAGTCGCGGGCCAGGCCGCGACGCAGCCAGATGACCTTGTCGGTGCCGATCATGGCGGCGAGCTCCCGCTCCACGTCGGCCTTGGTCAGGCCGCGGTTGCGGCCAGGGTCGAGCTGGACGGTCTCGGTGACGAGCACGGTGCCGAGACCGTCGACATGGATACCGCCACCTTCGTTGACCAGCGTCGAGGGCACGTAGGCACAGCCGGCGACGTCAGCCATCGCGGCCGCCACTTTGCTGTCCAGGTCCCAGGACGCCCAGTCCTGGCCACCCCAGCCGTTGAAGGTCCAGTCGACGCCGCCGAGCCGGCCTTCGCCGTCGAGCACGAAGGTCAGGCCGATGTCGCGCATCCACGCGTCGTCGAGCGACTGCTCGACCAGCGTGACCTCGGAGGACAACATCCGGCGGGCGAGCGCGATGTCGGCCGGGTCGACCATCATCACGACTGGTTCGAAGTCGAGGACGGCGTTGGCGGTCTCGGTCCAGACACGGCGCGCGACCGCAATCTCCTCGGCGCTGGAGCCGAGCGCGGGGGACGCTGGGGGGAAGGCCATCCAGGTGCAGTCGTGCGGGTCGGCCTCTGATGGCATCCGCCACTCCGGGTGGCTCATGCCGACACCTCGCCGTACGGGCGGCTCGGGTCAGCAGGTGCGGTCAGCGCGGAGTAGGTGTCGGGTCGCCGCGTGGTGAGGAACGGGAACAGGTCCAGCCAGTCGCGCCGCTGCTCGAGGTCGAGGTCGGCCACCAGCACGGCCTCCTCGTCGCGTGGCGCCTGCACGAGCACTCGGCCGTAGGGGTCGGAGATGAACGAGGAGCCGTAGAAGGTCAGCTCGCCTTCGTCGCCGGTGCGATTGGGCACGACCATGAACGTGCCGGCGGTGATGCCGTTGGCGACGATGACCTGCTGCCACAGCGGCTGGGTGTCGAAGTCGGGGAACGACGGCTCCGAGCCGATTGCCGTCGGGTAGACGAGCAGCTCGGCGCCTGCGAGGGAGTAGGCGCGGGCGAGCTCGGGGAACCACTCGTCCCAGCAGGTCGGCAGGCCAAGGCGCACGCCGCCGAGGTCGGCGACCTCGTAGACGGGGTGCGGGTCGGTGGCAGGGCCTTGACGGAAGTAGGTGTCCTCGTAGTAGCCGGCGCTCACCGGGATGTGCAGCTTGTGGGTGCGACCGACGAGCTCGCCGGTGGGGGAGACCAGGATCGCGGTGTTGAGACCGAGCCCGTCCGGGCCGTCAGCGTGCTGGTAGAGCGACGCGTGCACGTAGACGCCATGGGTCGTGGCAGCCTGGGCGGCGAAGGCGTACGTCGCCCCGCCGGTGAGCGGTTCGGCGGTGTCGCCAGCACGGCCGATGGACCGCTCGTGGGCCGGGTACTTGGACAAGGTGAGCTCGGGCAGGAAGACCACCTGCGCGCCCTCACCCGCCGCGACGCCGACGGCGTCGGTGAGCACAACGGTCAGCTCGACGGCGTCGGCGCGCCAGGCGTGCTGCACGAGCCCGACGCGCAAGGGTGCACGACGCGGCTCGCGGACGCGCGCGAGTGAAGGGGGCGTGGTCAGGTTGGTGTGCAGCTTCACGGGGTTTCCTCGGGAGTCGGTGCGGTGTCGGGATCGGGTGTGGTGTCGGGATCGGGTGTGGTGTTGGTGTGGACCAGACGGCCCGCTGCCTCGGACAGCAGGCTGTGCGCCTCCTCCAACGACAGGCCACCGGCGAGCCACCGGTTGGAGAGACCCTCGACGAGGGCGGTCAGGATGACGGCGGTCCGCTGCGGGTCGGTGTCGTCGCCGCGGTGCGTGGACCCGGACTGCTGCACGGCGGCGACCGAGCGTGCGACCTCGTCGATCCACGAGCCGGTGGTACGGCGCATGGGCTCCTGGAGTTCGGGCTCGAAGACCGCGAGGGCACGCAGCTCGTTCCAGGCCGCGGAGTTCTCCCGGACCTCGTCGTCGTCGCCGAGCTCGGAGAGCAGCCGACGCTCGAGGTCCTCGAACGGCGTCGCCTCCCCGGGCCCGCTCTGCGCCCGCGCATCGTTGGCGTGGGCGTTGATGTGGTCGAGGGTCGCGCCGAGCAGGCCCGCGCGGTCGGTGAAGTGGTAGTAGAGCAGCCCGGGCGAGACACCCGCCTCGTCCGCGACGTCGGTGACCCGCAGTCCGCGTACGCCGTCGCGAGCGATGCGACGCGCTGCCGCTCGCAGGATCTGGGTCCGGCGATCCATCAGGGCGCCACCTCCTCGCGGGCGGGGTGCGGCTGCTCGGCAGGTGCCGACATGACCGTCCCAAGCAGAAGATAGG
Organism: Nocardioides sp. InS609-2; assembly: GCF_023208195.1. Classification (NCBI taxonomy): domain Bacteria; kingdom Bacillati; phylum Actinomycetota; class Actinomycetes; order Propionibacteriales; family Nocardioidaceae; genus Nocardioides; species Nocardioides sp. InS609-2. The sequence continues at coordinate 2,476,779 of NZ_CP060034.1, forward strand.
CGGCACCCGCGACGACCATCGACCCCACGACGCTGACGTCGATCCCGCCGGCGAGGTCGGCCAGCGGGCCGACGTACAGGCTGGTGGCGACCGACAGCAGACCGAAGGCGGAGCCGGCGGCGAACGCTGCGACCGCGCGGAGGTTCCAGCCGCCGACAAACCAGTAGCGCCCCCGCCTGCCCTGCGCGAAAGCTTGGAGGTCCTGCGGGTCGTAGGGGGCGTCTCGTCCGAGGAAGCCGAGCAGGAGTACGGCGACCCAGGGCCCGGCCAAGCCGTTGAGGACGAGCGTCATCGCGGTGATCGCGTCGACTGCGTTCCACGCGAAGACGCCGAGGTACAGCACGAGCACGGCGACGGCCGACGTGATCAGCGTGGTGTGCACCCGACGCAACCGGGGGAAGAGCGCCTCGAGATCGAGACCGGAGGCGTAGAGGTTGAGCACGCCCTGGCCGAGGCCGCCGGCCAGCGCGACAACGAGCAGCGGCAGGACGTACCAGCCCGGGGCGGCGTCGACGAGCCCGGCAACGTAGGAAACGGCGTCGAGCGGGAGGGCGGTCGCGGTGAAGGCACCGAACACCGAGGTGGCGAAGAGTCCGAGGAAGAGTCCGGCGGTCGTCCAGCCCAGGACGGCCCGGTCGGAGTAGCGGTCGTGGCTGATGCGACGGGTGTAGTCGCCGAGCGTGGGGGCGTAGGAGAGCGGGCCACCGATGCTGATCGCGACGGCGAGGGTCCAGGTCGACCAGAAGCCTCCGAGGGCGTACTCGCCACCGGTCGAGGGGTCGAAGCCATCGGCGTAGGCCACCACCCCGAGCAGCAGGAGGACGCCGACGACGGGCAGCACGACTTTCTGCAGCGCGACCACGGTGGCGTGCCCGAACAGCGCTACCACGACGATCTCGAGGGCGATGACGCCGTAGCCGATGGCGTAGGCGAGGTCGCCGTCAGGCGTGCCCACCAGGCGATGCGCGGCGGCGACCAGGGCGTCGCCCGAGGTCCAGACGGCGATCGCGGCGTACGCCACCGCGAAGAGCAGCGTCAGCACGGAGCCGATGAGGCGGCCGCGGATGCCGAAGTGGGCACTGCTGGAGACGGTGTTGTTGGTGCCGGTGCGCGGCCCGAGCAGGGCGAGCGGAGCGGTGACGATCAGGCCGAGCGTCAGGCCGACGGCGCTGGAGGCGACCGCGGCGCCGAAGCTCAGGCCCAGGGTCACGGGGATCCAGCCGAACACGATCACTGACAGGGCGAGGTTGCCGCCGAAGAAGACGGCGAACAGGTTGGCGGGCCGCGAGGTCCGGTCGGCGTCGGGGATGTGCTCGACGCCGGCCTCCTCGATCCGCCCGAAGGTGTCGGATCGCTTGACGGGTTCGTGCACGGGGCACCTCCGGAGGGCGGGATGGTCGGTGAGTGGGACGACCCGAGAATGCCGCAAACTGAAAACTCAGTCAATAGCGGTTGCGCAAGCAATGTGCGACATGGACGACTGATTCCGAAGGCCAAATCGAATCTTTGCGATCGATTCGTTCGTTCTGGGAGTCGCCGGCCGTGACCCGCGGGCGATCTTCGACCGACCGCTCCACACTGCCCCGCGACGGCCGCCCGGCACAGCCAGCGCGGCATTCTCCTCACGCTCTCGACCTGTCGGGCGGAGAGCTGAGCCGTGGCGCGACAGCCCCCACACCCGCTAGCGTGACAGCAGATCCGCCGGCACCGGCTGGTGGATTCGTATCCGGAGGTCGCGATGCGCCTGCTCCTCGCCGACCGGCTCCCCGAGCAGACGGTTGCCGACCTCGAAGCCCGTGGACATCTCTGCGAGATGGAGCCCGGGCTCTCGGCCGACGATCTCCCGGCACGCATCGCCGGGTTCGACGTACTGGTGGTGCGCAGCACCAAGGTGACGCGCGCAGTCTTCGAGTCCGCAGATCGCCTGGCTCTCGTGATCCGAGCCGGGGCGGGCACCAACACGATCGACACCGATGCCGCCGCCACCCGCGGCGTACTCGTCTGCAACGTTCCCGGCCGCAATTCCGCCGCGGTGGCCGAGCTCACCATGGGACTGCTGCTGGCGATCGACCGGCGGATCCCCGACAACGTCGCAGATCTCCGCAGCGGTCACTGGGACAAGTTGCGCTACAGCAAGGCGCGCGGCTTGCTCGGGTCCACCATGGGAATCATCGGACTCGGCTCGATCGGATTCGCCGTCGCCGAACGCGCGGCGGCGTTCGGCATCCATGTCCAGTCGCTCTCCAAGCCTGCTCGTCCGGCGCACGTCGTCTCGCGGGCCCAGGAGCTGGGGATCACGATGTGCGACTCCTTGCGGGAGCTGCTGTCGTCCTCCGACATCGTCACCCTCCACGTTCCTTCGTGCGAGGACACCCGGCACCTCGTCGACGACGGGTTCCTCGACCAGATGAGGAACGGCGCGATCCTGCTCAACACGTCGCGGGGCGACGTGATCGACGAACGCGCCCTGCTCGAGGCGCTGGACTCCGGAGCGGTGCGTGCCGGCCTCGACGTGTTCGCCGACGAGCCGAGCTCGGGCAAGGGCTCCTGGGACTCGCCCCTCGCCAGGCACCCCGACGTCGTCGCGACCCACCACATCGGCGCCTCGACCGAGCAGGCCCAACACGCCATCGCCGCGGCAGTCATCGAGATCATCGACGCCTTCGTGGCGGGCGAGGCGCAGCACAGTGTGAACCTCGAACCCCGTCGACTGGGGTCGATCACCCTGACGGTCCGACACCTCGACCGGGTCGGCGTACTCGCCCAGGTGCTCGACCTGCTCAGCAGCGAGGGTCTCAACGTCGAGCACATGGAGAACCGTGTCTTCCGCGGCGGCCTGGCGGCGGTCGCCTCCATCGACGTGGCGGGCGAGACGTCCGGGGCTCTCCTGGCCGCCCTCCGCGCAATCCCCCACGTGCTGGGCGTGTCCGAAGCCACGCTGCGAGACCGTGCGCAGGGTCCGTGACGTGCCACCCATCGCCCGCGCCAACGGCAACGTTTCCTTCTGGCTCGACAGCCTCCAACAGACGACCGCGAGCCGACCGCCGCTGCCAGGCGACCTCACGGTCGACGTCGCCATCGCCGGTGCGGGGTACACCGGGCTCTGGACCGCGTACTACCTCAAGCGAGCGCGTCCCGACCTCGAGATCGTCGTGCTGGAGCGGGAGTTCGCTGGCTTCGGGGCCTCGGGTCGCAACGGGGGCTGGCTCTCCGATCACTTCTCGACACCCGCCTCCACCATGGAGCAGGCGCACGGTCGCGACCTGGTCCTCGCGCTCCGGCGCGCGACGCAGGACAGCATCGACGAGGTGATCGGCGTCTGCCGCGACGAGGGGATCGACGCGGACATCATCAAGAGCGGCATCCTCTCCGTCGCGCGCGGTCCAGCTCAGGATCGGCGGCTCGCGGAGCACGTCGAGGCCGAGCGCCGGTGGGGAGCCACCGAGTCCGAGCTCGTCGAGCTCGATCGGCCCGCCCTCGACCAGCGGCTGCGGGTGGCCGGGGGAACCTCGGCCGCCTGGCACGCACACTGCGCCCGGATCCAGCCGGCCAAGCTGGCCCGGGGACTGGCCGAGGTCGTCGAGCGGCTGGGCGTGACCATCCACGAGTCCACCACGGTGAGCAGCGTCGAGCCCGGCCTCGTCACGACTGACCGCGGACAGGTCAGGGCTCCCGTTGCACTCTCCTGCCTGGAGGGATACACGACGTCCTTGCCTGGTCACAAGCGCGACCTCTTGCCGCTGAACTCGGCGATGGTGGTCACCGACCCGATGCCCGAGAGGGTGTGGGCGCAGATCGGCTGGGCGGGCAATGAGCTCTTCGGCGACCTGGCCCACGCGTACTGCTACGCACAGCGCACTGCCGATGGGCGGATCGCCATCGGAGGGCGCGGCGTCCCGTACCGGTTCGGGTCGCGTCACGACGAGCGAGGCGTCAGCCAGGACGTCACGGTCCGGCAGCTGGTCGACCTGTTGCACACCTACTTCCCTGCGGCGGCCTCGGTCCCGATAGCGCACGCGTGGTGCGGCGTGCTCGGAGTCCCGAGGGACTGGGCGTCGTTCGTGCGCTACGACAAGGAGGCGGGAACGGGCAGTGCCGGGGGCTACGTCGGCAACGGCGTGACGACCTCCAACCTGGCCGCGCGAACCCTGCGGGACCTGGTCCTCGACCTCGACACGGAGCTGACGCGTCTCCCGTGGGTGGGGCACCGGTCACGCCGGAACTGGGAACCGGAGCCGCTGCGGTGGATTGGGGCCCGGGGTGTCTACGATCTCTACCGCCTGGCAGATCGTCAGGAGCAGCGACGCAGCCTCACGCGCGACAGCCGGTGGGCCGCACTCGCCAACCTGGTCGCGGGACGCTGACCTGCGACGTACCGGATGGCGTGCCGACCTTCTCCTCCTCGGGTCTGATCTGCACGGTCGAGACCTACAAGGACAAGGTGAAGATCACCTTCGCCAGGGGCGCCTCGCTCGCTGACCCGGACGCGCTGTTCAACGCGAGCCTCGACGCCGGCACACGGCGCGCCATCGACATCTTCGGCGGCGACGAGCTCGACGCGGTCGCCTTCGTCGAGCTGGTCCGTGAGGCGGTCGCGCTCAACAACGCGTGACGCCACCTCGACGCGATCGGGGCATAGTCCGGCGCATGAGCTCAGTCGAAATGCGGACAATCCGCGACGCCATGCGTTGCTGCCCGGCTAGGTTGTCGGTTGACGCGGCGGAGGGACGCGCCCATTCGCGGGCGCAGGGGGTACCGAATGGACGGCGTATTCGACGGCGACGACCTCTGGCGCCTGACCTTGCAGCACTCACCGATCGGCATGGCCCTGGTCGGCCTCGACGGCGCGCTGCTGATGGTCAATCGCGCGACGTGCGACATGCTCGGATACGACGCCGAGAGCCTGACGCAGAGGGGATTCCAAGAGCTCACCCATGCCGCGGACCTCGACGCCGACCTCGAGCTGTTCGACCAGGCCGTGGCCGGGGAGATCGACTCCTATCGGCTCCGCAAGCGGTACCTGCACGCGGACGGCCACGTTGTCTGGGGCGACCTCTCGGTGGCTCTGGTGCGAGGACAGGACGGCAGCCCGCTCCACTTCATCTCGCAGATTCTCGACGTGACCGAGCAGCGCGACCACGAGCAGCGGCTCGAGGCGGCCCGCGCGGAGGTCGAGTACGAGCACCAGACACTCGAGGCGATCTTCGAGGCGGTGAGCGTGGGATTGCTGCTGGTCAGCAGCGACGGCCGCTACGAGCGGATGAACCGGCGACACCGGGAGACCCTGAGCCTTGAGTTCCCCGACGGGCACAACGGCCAGGCGGGTCAGCTCGGGCACGTGTACTTCCAGGACGGGAAGACACTGATGTCCAAGGAGGACATGCCGTCGTACCGCGCGGTCCAGGGTGAGGAGTTCGACGACTACACCTACTGGGTGGGCAATGAGCCCCGCACCCGCACCGCCTTCTCCGCGTCGGCTCGCCAGGTGCGTGGTCCCGCCGGTGAGAGGCTGGGCGCCGCGCTCGCCTACCAGGAGATCACCGACCTGATGCGCGCCATGCAGGTCCAGGACGAGTTCGTGTCGTCGGTGTCCCACGAGCTGCGTACGCCGCTCACGTCGGTCCTCGGCTATCTCGAGATGCTCTGCGAGCACGAGGAACTTCCGCCCGACGTGATCGCCCAGCTGCGAGTGGTCCAGCGCAACGCCCTTCGGTTGCGGTCGCTGCTGTCCGACCTGCTCCATGTCGGGCAGGTCGGCGAGGACAGGCTGAAGCTGCAGCGCACTCGAGTGGACCTGGCCGCCCTGGTTGCCGACGCTGTCGAGGCGACGCGCCCGTCTGCGGAGAAGTGTGGGATGGCCGTCGAGGTCGCCGCACCGGATCACGTCTCCGCCGTCGTCGACGAGCAGCGCATCCGCCAGGTGCTGGACAACCTCCTCTCCAACGCCATCAAGTACGGCGGCGCAGGTGGCTCCGTGACCGTCGGCCTCCGGCAGGGCGCAGATGCGATCGAGCTCGAGGTGAGCGACACCGGCATGGGCATAGCCCAGGACGAGGTCGAGCACGTCTTCGGCCGCTTCTTCCGCGGTGGCGAGGCGCTCGAGCAGCTCATCCCCGGCACCGGGCTCGGTCTCAACATCGTCAGCTCCATCGTGGCCGCCCACGACGGCGCGGTGACACTGGAGAGCGAGGTGGGCCGGGGCAGCACCTTCCGGGTCACCCTGCCCCACCAGAGTGTCTGACCTGGTCGCGCCCGAAGCCTCAGCCGCCGAGTAGGCCATCGACGTTGGGCAGCCCCTCGAACCGGGAGAACGTCCCCGTGTCCGCGATGTCCTTCGCGGCCTTCAGGAAGCCGTCCCATGCGGTGCGCGCGAGCGTGCCGCCAACGCTGATCCGCCGTACGCCCAGCTGCGCCGCCTCCGCGACGGTGATGAACGGAGCGTTGATCAGGAGGTTCACCGGCTTCGGTGACACCGCCGACACGATCGCGGAGATGTCCTCGAGGCTGTCGATCCGGGGAGCGTAGAGACAGTCGGCCCCGGCTTCGGCGTACGCACGAAGCCGGCGAATCGTCTCGTCGATGTCGGGACGCCCGCACACGAAGCCCTCGGAGCGACCCGTCAGGACGATGTCCGTCCCGCTCTCGTCGATCGCTCGTCGCGCGGCGGCAATTCGTTCCACGGCAAGGTCGAACTCGAACAGTGGTTGGGCCTCGTCGCCCGAGGCGTCTTCGATCGAGAGCCCGGCAATGCCCGTGTCCGCGGCCATCTTGACGTTCTCCGCGACCCCAGCCGGATCCACCGCATACCCACCCTCGAAGTCGGCGTTCACCGGTACCTTCACAGCGCCGGCGATGACCCGGAGATGGTCGAGCGCCTGATCACGGGTGACCTGGGTGTCCGCGCGACCGAGCGTCCAGGCGAACCCGGAGCTCGTCGTGGCCAACGCCTTGAATCCGAGCTGTTCCAGGGACCGCGCGCTCCCCGCGTCCCACGGGTTGGCATCACGAAGCACCCCGAGGAGTGCAGCCGATGGAACTCGGCCGTCCGACTGTCGCGTCTGTCCATGCCACTCCTGGTCAACGGTCCGAATGCCGCACTAGTCCGATCCGGGTCACATCATGGACCCAAGAGTCAGCCTCCGGAGCCCGACGCCGCATCGCGCGGACGTACGCGCGCGTCCGGCCCCGGGTAGAACAGTCCCTCGTGCCCGTCTGACCAGCGCACCACGTACGGCGGAGCTCCGTCAGCGCCGCGCACCTCGAGGATTTCTCCCTCTCGCCGATGCTTCTCCGCCGAGTTGCTCTCGATCAGCACCAGGTCACCGATGCTCGCCCTCATCGCTCCTCCTCACGCCGCCTGCTCCCACGATGCGCCTCCAGCGCGGCGGAGGCAACAGGCTCACGGAATCAACGAGGCGCCTGGCTTCGAGACGGTTGCCAGCGCAACCTCCTCAACCGCCGAAGTCAGGCGGGAGGCGGCGGGATCTCACCGGCGGGCGGGCCGGCTGGAGCTTCGTCGGCGGCGCGCTGCGCGGCGACCTTGTCGACGCCGTACTCGATCTGGCTGCGGACTCCTGCGACCTGGTCGGCGTACCGGCCCTCGGTGCGCTCGTTGATGGCCTCGCTGGCCTTGTCGAGCCAGCCCTCGATGTCGGGGCGCCGCTCGTGGGCGAGGCCGCCGACCTTCTCGACCGCGTCGATGACGGCGCGCTCGATCTCGGCAGCAGCCTCCGTGACGTGGCGCTCGATCTCGAGCTCGTCGAGCTTCTGCTTGAGGGTGTCGGTGATGGTCATGTGGATTCCCCCTGGGGATGGTGCTGTCGACGGACGGCGTCCGCACTCGTCTCAACGGACCTGCCGGTGTGGTTGTTCCACCTCAGGTGTGGATCTGGTCCCGCCAGTCTTCGGGTACGGCGCTCGGTGGGCCGGGCACCGGCCGGGCGTCGGGGTCGAAGGAGGTGGTGCTCAGGGGCCAAGCGTTCGCTTCTCGGGCCTCGTGCGCAAGAGCCAGGCGACGCCGAGGAACGGCAGCACCAGCGGCAGCCAGCCGTAGCCACTGCCGAAGCGCGACCACACCGTGTCATCCGGGAACCAGTCGGACTCCACGAGGCTGAGCGTGCCCACCACCAGCACGCCGGCCATCTCGACCAGGCACGCCGTCCACGCGACCCGGCGGGGGCTCGGCCCGACCTCGGCCAGCCCCACCGTCGCCGCGATGTAGACCACGGCCGCCAGCGCGGAGAGCCCGTAGGCCAGCGGCGCCTCGTCGGCCTTCTGGATCAGCTGGACGCTCGAGCGGCCGGTCGCGGCGAGCGCGAACACGGCGTACACGGCGATCAGGATCCGGCCAGGGCCGGTGCTCGTGGAGGACATCTCAACCCCAGATCTGCTGCAGTCGTACGACGAGGAACGCCGCGGTGAGCGCGGCCACGATCAGCACGGCGGTGCCGGAGCGGCTGCGCTCGGCCAGGGACCACAGCGCCCCGATGGGCAAGACGACCAACGCGCCGATCAGGTAGCCCACGAACACCGCGCCGTTGACGTCGCGGTCGGTGCCGGTGAGCCGGACGATGCCGATGACGGCCTGGGCCAGGAAGCCCACCTCGACCACGGCCAGCCCTAGGAGCAGCGCGTCGTCGACCGGCCGTCCGAGGGCGACGTACACGGCGACGGCAAGGGCAATCACGAGCGACGCGACGATGAGTACGACGGGCAGCGGGTCGAGCATGCGCCCATCGTCCCTCACGCCTCCGGGCCCGGACGCCCTAGGCTCGCCTCATGCCTGCGACCGACCTCGCCCACCCGGCCTCTCCCGCGCGGGTTGCGGTCTACATCGACTTCGACAACGTCGTCATCTCCCGCTACGACCAAGTGCATCGTGACCCCAAGCGCACCCGGAGCGACGCCTGGCGCAGCGACAACGCGAAGGAGCACGCTGCCGCCGACGAGAGCGACGACCCGATCGCCGTCAAGCTGGCCGAGGCACGGGTCGACATGGGCGCCCTGCTCGACTACGCAGCGTCGTTCGGCACGGTCGCGATCGCTCGCGCGTACGCCGACTGGTCGGTGCCCGCCAACGCCGCCTACCGTCGCCAGCTAGTCGACCGGGCCGTCGACCTGACCCAGCTCTTCCCGGTGAGCGGCACCAAGAACGGCGCCGACATCCGGCTGGCCGTGGACGCGATCGAGGACCTGCTCCACTACACCGACCTGACGCACGTGGTGATCGTGGGCGGCGACTCCGACTACATCGCCGTGGCTCAGCGCTGCAAGCAGCTCGGCCGCTCCGTCATCGGGGTCGGCGTCACCGGCTCCACGAGCAGGGCCCTGATTGCCGCCTGCGACGTCTTCAGCCACTACGACGACCTGCCCGGCGTGGGCCCGGCCCCGACCCGCCGGGTGACCACTGCCCCGGCCGCCGAGAAGAAGGCGGAGCAGAAGATCGAGAGCGCGCCGGCCGCCAAGACCATTAAGAAGACCGCCGCGCAACGGGCCGCCCAGAAGGCCGTGCCCACCGCCGAGGAGACCCGTCAGCAGGAGGCGACCAACCTGCTCGTGCGTGCGCTGCGCAACTCCGACGACTCCGACGACGAGTGGCTCTACGGCGGTGGGGTGAAGAGCCAGATGCAACGGATGGACTCCTCGTTCAAGGAGAAGTCGCTCGGCTTCAGCTCGTTCCGGGCCTTCCTCGAGTCGCGCTCCCACATCGCCGAGACCGACACCGAGGGCGGCCACGTGCGGGTGCGGCTGCGCGACCGCTGACCGCATTGGGGTAAGCAGTCACCATGAGGAATGCGGCACGACGGGCATGGGGCGACGCGCTGTTCTGGGTCGACCTCGTCCAGTCGGCGAAGACGGTGCTGGCCGGGGTGCTCGCCTGGTGGGTCGCCCGCGACGTACTCGGCCTCCAGCAGCCGTTCCTCGCACCGTGGTCGGCGATCCTCGTGGTGCACGCGACCGTCTACCGGACCTTCGCGCGAGGCGCGCAGCAGGTGGCGGCCACGATGCTCGCTGTCGTGCTGGCCTCGCTGGCGGGTCACGCGTTCGGACTCGGCGTCATCGGGATGGCGGTGCTGCTCGTCGCCGCCGTGGTGCTCGGTCGGCTCCGCTGGGTTCGCGACGAGGCGACCACCATCGTGACCACCGGCGTGGTCGTGCTCGCCACCAACTCGATCGCCGAGTCCACCCTGCTGTGGAGCCGGCTGGTCGACACCACGACCGGCATCGTTGTCGGGCTGCTCGTCAACGTCGTGGTGTGGCCGCCGCTGCGCGACCGGGCCGCGTGGGCCGAGGCGGCGAAGGTGCCCGGCCAGATCGGTGAGGCGCTGGCCGAGATCGCCGACCAGCTGTCGCCGGACTTCGACGCCGACCAGAGCGACCGGTTGCTCACTCTCCTGCGCAAGATCGACACCCGGATCGATCAGTGCTGGGGGCTGTTGCGCCAGGCCCAGGAAGGCAGCCGGTTCAACCCCCGCCGGCGCAAGGGCTGGTCACCGCTCGCCGACCTGGTCGACGTGCTGCACCGCCTCGAGCACGTGGTGGCCGACGCCCAGAGCCTGGTCCGCACCGTCGTGATCAGCGCGTCCCAGGGCAACACCTGGCAGGACGCCTTCCGCGCCCAGCTCGTCGACATCATGTGCGAGGTGGCTCGGGTCGTCGACGACGACGACCCCGAGCGGTTCGCCCCGGCCCTGGCCCGGCTGAGGGAGACCGCTGCGACGCTCTCGACGGGCGACATCGGCGAGTCCTGGCAGGAGTACGGCGGGGTGATCATCAACCTGCGCAACGTCGTCGACGCACTCTCCTACCTGCCACCGACGTCGCAGATGCGGCCACTCACGGGGCCACACGTCCCGCGGCGTACGGCGGCGCGCTGAGCTTGGTCCGTCAGCGCCGGAGCACGAGGTAGGCCAGCACCGCGGCGCACAGCCAGCACGTGACCGCGGCCCCGGTGGCGGTCGGCGAGATCAGCATCGGCGCGCTCGTCACCAGCACCATGTCGGGGCCGCGAAGGGCGCCGGAGATCATGCCCGGCGGCAGCGCCCCCAACGGCGTGGATACCGCGGGGACGGAGTAGTTGACGGGCCGGGCGGCCATCCACCAGGTCGTGCTGGTCAGCGCACCAGCGCCCACAGCCAGGCCCAGCTGCGTCGCGACGCCTCCGTCGACGCCCATCGCCGAGCCGAGGCCCGGCGAGCAGGCCAGCCCGAAGGCGACGAGCACCACGCCCGGCACCACCAGCGTGCAGCCGCGCGAGACAGCGTTGGTGAACGGCATCATCCGGGCCAGGGCTGGTGTCCGGGTCACCACGCGCAGGGCCAGGCAGAGCGGTACGGCGCCGACGAACCCCACGAGCGTTGCCACCAGGACGGTCAGCCGGCCACCGCCGGCCTGCGCCACGGCGTACGGCGCGACCACGACCGCTGCCACCACCAGCAGGGGCATAGGTCTCCGGCGCAGCCGGATCAGGTCGCGCCACACCAGGGCGAGCGGTCCGCGTGGTCCACCGCGGTGTGACCGGACCGTGCCGCGGATCCGCGCCGTGTGCGCGACCACCACGTCGTAGGCGAGCGCGAGGTCGAGGGTGGCCAACGCGCCCGAGAGGCCGGACGACAGGTTGCCGCCGGGCTCGAGCTGACGGCGCCGGAGCCGGGCGAGTCCACGCCAGCCCGTGACGACCAGCGGGACCACGGCGGCCGCGACGAGCGCGAGCACCGCCGACGCGGCGCCCACGGTGGGGCCACCTCGCCAGGACGGTGACTCGTCGAGGGCCAGGGTGAGCAGGCCGGCCCAGGTGACGGCCAGGAGCAGCCAGAGCAGCCACCGCGACTCCGCCCGGCCGCGCTTCTGCGACATGGCCGCCACGGCGACCACCCCGACACCGGCGACAGCCACGGCGGCACACGAGGCCGTCACCACCCGCAGCGGGAGACCTGCCAGGGCCGTCGCCGCCACGGCCACCGCGAGGACGATCGTTGCCGCGACGACGGAGAGCCCCACGAAGCGCCGGCGCAGCAGGGACGCCCGGTCGACCGGCGTACTCAACAGCCAGGCACCCGCCGCCGGGGTCGTGAAGACCGGGCCGAGCAGCCGGGCCATCGCGAGCACGGCGGCCAGCGTCGCGGTGATCGTGAGCCAGGGCAGCAGGGCACGAGCGCTGACGCAGCCGGCCGCGACGCAGAGGTCGTCGGCCTCGCGGCGGAACCCGACCACGACGTTGACGAGCATCGCGCCGAGCATGAGGGCAGCGAAGACGGCGACGTACACGTCCTGCAGTACGTCGCTCATCGAGGCTGTCGCACGGCCCCTCCGCCAGTCGCGGATGTCGGCCCGCAGGTCGCCGATCCCCGGTCCGGTCTGCGTCGCCATCAGGGAGTCCCGAGCTCGACGACCCGGTCGGCCACCGCCTCAACGAGAGCTTCCGAGTGGCTGGCGAAGACGATGGCGAGCCCGGCCTGCTTCTCCTCGACGAGTCGCCGAGACAGCCAGGAGATGCCGTCGGTGTCTAGGCGGGCCTCGGGCTCGTCGAGCACCAGCAGGCGGCGCGGTCGGACGAACGCGCTCGCCAGCGAGAGCCGGCGGCGCTGGCCGGACGAGAGGGTGCCGGGCAGCTGGCCCGACTGCGGGATCAGCCCGAGATCGTTGAGGATCTGGTCGACCACCTCGTCGGCCTCGGTGACGCGATGCGCGCGGGCCAGCAGGTCGAGGTGCTCGACCACGCTGAGGTCGGGGAAGAAGTCGAGGTCGTCGAGCACGACGGCGACGTCGCGGCGTACGCGCACCGTCCGCTCGTCGTACGGCGCCCCGTCGAGCTCCACGGTGCCGGCGGTGGCCTCGTCGGTGCCGGTGATGCAGCGCAGCGCGGTGGACTTGCCCGAGCCGTTGCGACCGACCAGCGCGACGGCCGAGCCGGCCGCGACATCGAGGTCGAAGCCCGACAGCACCTGGACCTCGCCGAACGTGCGGGACAGCCCGCGGACCCGCAGGACGGGACCTTCCCCCGAATCACTCACCCACCCAGCCTGACACCCGCCGAACTTGACCGTGCACCCGACGTCGTATTCGCCGATCCCCGTTCGTGGAGTCAGTGACGGCACCCCGACGGAGAAGGACTCGAGATGCACACCACCGATGCCACCACCGACAGCCGCAGGGCCTGGATCGGCCTCGCCGTCCTGGCGCTGCCCACCCTGCTGATCTCGATCGACGTGAGCGTCCTGTACGTCGCGCTGCCGTCGCTCAGCACCGATCTTGGCGCCAGCGGAGTGCAGCAGCTCTGGATCCTCGACATCTACTCGTTCCTGCTGGCCGGCATGCTGGTCACCATGGGTGGCCTGGCCGACCGCCTCGGCAGCCGCCGCATGCTCCTTGCGGGCGGCACCGCGTTCGGCCTGGTGTCCGTGGTCGCGGCCTTCTCCACCAGCCCCGAGATGCTCATCGGCTGCCGGGCGCTGCTCGGCGTGGCGGGGGCGACGCTGATGCCCTCGACCATGGGGCTGATCCGGCACATGTTCCCCGAGCCGGAGAAGATGGCGGTCGCGATCAGTGTCTGGTTCGCCTGTTTCATGGGCGGCATGACCGCCGGCCCGATCGTCGGTGGCTTCCTGATGGAGCACTTCGGCTGGGGCTCGGCATTCCTGATGGGCGTCCCCGTCATGGCGGTCCTGGTGGCGGTCGCCCCGCGCCTGCTGCCCGACCAGCCACGAGCGGCCGGCGACGCCCCAACACGTCACCTGCCCGATGCGGCGAGCGTCGTACTCTCCCTCGCCACCCTGCTCCCCCTCGTTTACGGCCTCAAGGAGATCGCCCGCGGCCACGGCGGCCTCGTCGCCGGCCTTGCGGTCGTCGCCGGGCTCACCGCCGGGGTCGTGTTCGTCCGCCGCCAGCGCCGGCTCGACGACCCGCTGGTCGACCTCGCACTCTTCGAAAACCGCCGCTTCACCGTCGGGCTGGCCACCTTCCTGGTCACCGGTGTGGTGATGGCCGGGGTGTCGTTCGCGTCCGCGCTGTACCTGCAGAACGTGCTCGGCCTCAGCCCGCTGCACGTCGGTCTGTGGCTCGTCCCCCAGAACCTGGTGATGCTCGCCGGCACCCTGCTGGCGCCCAGGCTCGACCAGCGCTTCGACACCGTGACCCTGGTCTGGGGCGGGCTCGCCGTCGCCGGCACCGGGCTGCTGCTGTTGGCCACGCTCGACACCCACGCGCTCGGCATGCAGATCGTCGCGATGACGCTGGCCGCGGGCGGGGTGAGCGCCCCTATGTCGCTGGTGATGAACCTGATCATGGGTGCCACGCCGCCCGAGCGGGCCGGCTCGGCTGCCTCCCTGGCCGAGACCTGTGGCGAGCTGGGCATCGCGCTCGGCGTCGCGACCCTGGGCTCACTGGTCACCGCGATCTACCGCGGCGTACTCCCCGGCATGCTGCCCGCCGACACCCCCGACGCCGCAGCGCAGGCCGCCACCGAGGGCATCAGCTCGGCGTCCACGGTCGCGGCCCCGGGAGTCCTGGACGCCGCCCGGGTCGCGTTCACCGACGGCTTCAACGTGGTCGGCGTGGTCGGCGGGGTCACCCTGCTGGTCGCGGCCTTCGTGGCCCGGCGGGGGCTCAGCCCCCGCGCGACGGTCGAGCCTGTCGAGACGTCGTACGTCGAGGAGCCGGCCGCGGCCTGACGGGTTACCGTCTCTCCACGCCTACCACCCTCGGAGGACCCCATGGGCCTGCTCGACCTGTTCCGTTCCGAGAGGGACGACGTGGCGACGACCCGCTCGGCCCTCGACGCGGCCGCCGACCCGCAGAGCGACGACGGCGCCATCAACAAGCTGGTCGCCACGTTGCTCAACACCGGGCTCGACGGAGTCGGCCCGATCGCCTCGGCCACGGAGTACGCCGCCCGGGCCAGCAAGTCCGCCGGCGACGCGGAGAGTGCCATCGACAAGGTGGTCCGCACCACGACGATGCGGGGTGCCGCTGGTGGCTTCGTCACCGGACTGGGCGGGTTCGTGACGATGCCGATCGCGCTGCCGGTCAACGTGCTGGAGTTCTACGTCCAGGCCACCCGCATGGTGGGCGCGATCGCCTCCCTGCGTGGGTACGACGTCTCCGACGCTCGCGTCCGTACGGCGGTGCTGCTCACCCTGGTCGGCTCCGACGCCGACGACGTACTCGCCAAGGCCGGGCTCACGACCGGTGGCGGCCGCGTCGCGTCGATGGCGTTCAAGCGACTCCCTCCGCCAGCCCTGATGGTGGTCAACAAGGCAGTGGCGTTCCGGCTGCTCCGCGGCGTGGGCGGCAAGCTGTTCTCCAGGCTCGGCCGCGGCGTACCCGTCGTGGGTGGTGTCGTCGGTGGCGGCCTCGACGGCTGGATGATGCGGCGCATCGCGAAGCAGGCACGCGAGGAGTTCCCCGCGCTCTGACCCGGCGCTGAGATCTTGCCGGACTGACGTTTACCGTTCGCGCAGGGGGGCAGTGTGTCTCCGGGGGCCGCACCCGTGTGCGGGATCCATCAGCGTCACACCAGATTCCACGAGGAGATATCACATGCGCAGTTTCACCAAGTTCGCCGCTTCCGCGGTCGCCGCCACGCTTTTCGCAGCGCCGGTCGTCGCGATCGCTCCGGCCAACGCCGACTCCACGACCACCGTCGCCGCGCCCGTGCACGCGCTGGCCGCGAAGAAGATGTCACTGAGCCTGGACAAGAAGTACTCGCACTACGGCCAACCGGGCGTCAAGGTCACCGCCAAGTTCAAGGGCCGGGCCAAGGGCAAGGTCAAGTTCACCCAGAACGGCGCCGACCTCGGCACCGTCAAGATCAAGAAGGGCAAGGCGTCGGTCCAGCTGCCCCAGACCAACGCCCCCGGCGTCTACAAGATCAAGGCCAAGTGGAAGAAGGCCGTCGCCAAGGCCAAGGTCACGGTCTACGACTCGTCGCTCTCGCTGTCAGCCGTCTCGTTCACCGTCTCCAAGTCGGCGACGACCGAGCCGACGAGGATGAACGGCACCGTGAAGTTCAAGGGCGCCGTCGCCAACAAGGGCTACGTCGACATCTACAAGAACGGCAACGTCAAGGGCGGCAGCGGCTCTCCCGACTACTGCTGCATGGCGTCGGTCCAGGACGACGGCACCTTCGAGTTCAGCGGCTACACCTTCCTCGACGAGGTCGCCGACGCCAACGAGCCGGGCACCTACAACTACCAGGCGTTCTACACCGACGACGCCGGCTTCGACGACTACATCTACTCGTCGCCGATCGTGGTGACGGTCGTTCCCTGACCTCCACCGACACCAGCACCACCACGGCACCGCCGCCCGGCTCGTTCGGGCGGCGGTGTTGTCTTTGGCCCTAGTGTCGGGCCATGGGCGACAACGACGAGTACGACGTCATCGTGATCGGCGGCGGGCCTGCGGGCGAGAACATCGCGCAGTACGCCGTCCAGGGCAGCGACCGCACGGCCGTGATGGTCGAGGCCGAGCTGCTGGGTGGGGAGTGCTCCTACTACGCGTGCATGCCGAGCAAGGCGATGCTGCGCCCGCTCGACGTACGCTCGGCGGCGGCGCACGTCGGCGGGCTGACGGGCGTTCCCGAGGTCGATGTCGAGGGCTTGCTGAAGCGTCGCGACACCTGGGTCTCGCACTACTCCGACCACGGCCAGGTCTCGTGGGCGGAGGGCGCCGGGCTCGCGGTCGTGCGCGGGCGTGGCCGGCTCGCCGCTGAGCGCACCGTCACCGTCGGTGGCCGCACGCTGACTGCGCGGGAAGCCGTCGTGATCGCGACCGGCAGTGTCGCGGTGATCCCGCCGACCCTTGCCGACATCGCTGCCTGGACCTCGCGCGACGCCACCGGTGTGCGCGACGTGCCCGACCACCTCGTCATCGTCGGCGGCGGCGTCGTCGCGTGCGAGGCCGCCCGCTGGATGCGCGGCCTGGGCGCCCAGGTGACGATGTTGGTGAGGGGTCAGGGGCTGCTGGCGTCTTTCGAACCGTTCGCCGGGTCGCTCGTGCTCGACGCCCTGCGTGCCGACGGAGTCGACGTACGCCTCGACGTCGAGGTCACCGACGCACACCGAACGGCGGCCGAGGACACCGGGCTGGGCCGCATCCACGGCGGACCGGTGCGGCTGACCCTCGCGTCGGGCGTCGAGATCGAGGCCTCGGAGGTGCTGGTGGCGACCGGACGACGACCCGCCACCGACGACCTCGGCCTGGAGACCGTCGGCCTCACCGCCGACGACCTGGCTGCTGGCGACTCGCTGCCCGGCTGGCTGCACACCGTCGGCGACGTGAACGGCGAGGCGCCGCTCACCCACTGGGGCAAGTACCAGGCCCGCATCGTCGGCGCTCGGATCGCCGCTCGTTCTTCGCACGGCACCCAGCCGACCGTGCCGGACTTCGTGCCGGTGCCGCAGGTGGTGTTCACCGACCCTCAGGTTGCGTCGGTCGGGCTGACGGCCCGGCAGGCCAAGGAGGCCGGCCGCTCGTTCCACACCCTCGACCAGCCGCTGAAGGGCGCGACCGGCGCCGCGCTGCTGCGCGACGACCTGGCCGGCGAGGTCCGACTCGTGGTCGACGACGAGACCGACACCCTGCTCGGCGCGACGTTCGTCGGACCCGAGGTCGCCGACCTGGTGCACAGCGCCACCGTCGCCATCGTCGGGCAGGTGCCGCTCGCCGTACTGCGCCATGCGGTGCCGAGCTATCCCACCTCCAGCGAGATCTGGCTGCGCCTGCTCGAGGGCTAGGTCTCCATACACCCACCGAACTCGGTGGTCGAGTGCCCGCGAGGAACGAGCGGGTGTCTCGAGACCTCAATCGATGCCGGCGGTCCTGTCGAGGTGCTGGAGCAGCTCGTGCGCGGCCAGCTCGACCCTCTTGTGTCGCCACTCCGCGGCCCGGTAGACGCACGCGATCAGGGCCGAGCGGTGCACGCGGCGGAAGTCGCCCACCACGAAGGCATGCCGGGCCTTGGTCTCGTCGTTGGCGCCCTCGGTGAGGCCGAGGTGCCAGGCGGCGTAGTCGGGCCAGCCGTGCCGCTCGAGGAAGGCGTTCTGCGCATCGGCGTCGGGTTGTACGTCGCCCCAGTCGCTCTCGAGGACGTACTGCTTCGCGTCGACCAGCTTCCGGGTCGCGGCCAGTGCCGCGTCGTTGACTGTGTAGCGGGCCATGCGCCGACCCTGCCATCTCCGCCTCACCTTTTCGAGACCTCGGTGTTTCAGGAATGCCCGGGGCGGGCATGCATCGGCCGTGATCAACATCAAAATGCCCACCGCAGTCGGTGTCCTCGGCGTCACCCTCGCCCTGGTCGCCGGATTCGCGCCCGCCGGAGCAGCCAACGACGACACCGCAGGGCGGGTCGGCTTCGACCAGTCCGCGTATCCGGAGAAGGGAGTCGACGACGTCGCCGTACCCCCGAAGTGGGCGCGGACGCCGTACTCGCCACCACGCGGTGCCCGGGTCGCTCCCGGAGACCCCCGCACACAGGTCGACGTCCTCGTCGTCGCCACACCCGAAGCCGTGGCGCAGGCCGGCGGCCTGCCGGCGATCGTCACCTACGCCCAGGCCGAGATCGCCAAGACCAACGCCGCCTACGCGAACTCGCTGGTCACCACGCGCCAGCGGCTGGTCGACGTCGTGGCGACGCCCACGCCCGAGAGCACTGGGGTCGAGCCGGACCTCTTCGCCATCCAGAAACCCACCGACGGCCGCTTCGACGAGGTGTACGCCCAGCGCGATCGCGTCCACGCCGACCTGGTCCACCTGATCACCAGGGGCAGCGCCTCCGACCCGTACGGCGGCATCGCCTTCTCCGACATCAACCCGAACGCCGGCTTCGGCGTGACCACGCTGACCCACTCACCTCCGCTGACCTACGCCCACGAGACGGGTCACAACCTCGGCGCCGGTCACGACGCTGGCGCCAGGGAGACACCCTCGCAGCCGCTGCCCGCGCGCGGTCTGGCCAACGTCGCGAGCCGCTGGTTCACGATCATGGCCTACCCGACCGCGTGCCAGAACGCCGGCGTGACCTGCTCGGTCATCCCTTACTTCACCAACCCCGCGGTCGCCTACAACGGCGCACCCACAGGCACGACCGAGGCGAACAACGCGTCGGTGATCGAGGCCAACGCCGCCGCGGTGGCCAGTTACCGACAGTCGCAGCTCTACCCCGTCGCGCCGCTGATCTCCGGGGCCGTCCTCGGCAGGAAGGCCAAGGTCGACACCGGCGCCTGGACCCCGGCGGCGAGCCTCGCCGTCCAGTGGTATGTCGACGGCGTGGCCATCCCCGGCGCGACCGGCAAGAAGTTCAAGATCAAGCGCAAGTACGTCCACAAGTCGCTGACCGTCGGCGTCACCGGCACTGCCGCGTCGTACGCACCGGTCGGAATCGGCAGCGCGCCGGTCGAGGTCTCGAAGAAGCTGCTGCGCAAGACAAGGACGCCGAAGATCAAGGGCAAGGCCAAGAAGGGCAAGCGCCTCCACGTCAAGGTGAAGCAGTCCAGGCCGCGCTCGAAGATGAAATTCAGCTGGTACAGCAACAGCATCAAGATCAAGGGCGCCAAGGGCCGCTCCTACAAGGTGAAGAAGAAGGACCGCGGCACCTACATCCAGGTCCGGGTCACCTTCAAGAAGAAGGGCTTCGAGACGGTCATCAAGCCGAGTGCCTCGAAGCTGGCCAAGTAGCCATCTGACACGAGCTCGACCCACGACGGCCCCCGGGACTTCCTGGGGGTCGTTCGCATTTCGCCGAGGTAGGGGCCGGGTTCCCTAGAGTGTTGCGGTCCCCCTCGACAGGAGTCATCCATGTCCACCCCCGCACCCACCGCCTCTCCGCAGGGCGCGGCGCCCGAGAGCGACCTCGCCAGGTTCGCCCAGCGCAACGGCTCGGGCCCGAAGGTGGTCGCCGCGACGTTCCGGGACGGCTTCTGGGACCTCACCACGTTCCTGCAGTTCCTCTTCCACCTGCCGGTCATGCTGCTCCTGCTGTGGTTGCTGGGCATGACGTTCGACTTCGTGCCGCCGGTGCAGCCCTGATGGCCGCCATCCAGATCGCGGCATCCGACGGCCCCGCCGAGGCCTACCTGAGCAGACCTTCGGGCAGCGCACCCCTGCCCGGCGTGCTCCTCTACGTCGACGCGATCGGGCTGCGGCCACGGATCGAGGAGATGGCCGACCGCATCGCGTCGTGGGGGTACGTCGTGTTGGCGCCGCACGTCTTCTACCGCTGGGGCCTCGCCGACGCCCTGGCGCCGAAGGCCGACCTGCGCGCGCCGGGCGAGCGGGAGAAGTTCTTCGTGGGCGCGATGCAGCGAGTCGGCGGGCTGACCCCCGACCTCTCCAACGCCGATGCCCCGGCCTGGGTCGCGATGCTGCGTGAGCACGCGGCCCCGGGCCCGATCGGGGTCACCGGCTACTGCATGGGCGCCCGGCTGGCGATCCGCACTGCCGCGCTCTTCCCCGACGACGTGGCCGCTGTCGGCGGCTGGCACGGCGGCAGCCTGGCGACCGACGCCGACGACAGCCCGCACCGGCTGATCGACGGCACGCGCGCGCGTACTCCTTCGGGCATGCCGACAACGACCGCTCGATGCCGCCGGAAGCCGTGGCCACCCTCGGCAGGGCGCTGGTCGCGGCCGGGGTCGAGCATCGGAACGAGGTGTTCGCCGGGGCGGCTCACGGCTACACGATGTCGGACGCCCCGACGTACGACGAGACGGCGACCGAACGGCACTTCACCGCCCTCCGCGAGCTGCTCGCGCGTCTGTAACGGGGGCTAGGACAGCGCAGCACGGACGTCGGCCGACACCTGGGCGGCTGCGGCATCGGCGGCGGCCGAGACCCCGCCGAGCCCGAGGAAGCTGTGGTTGAGGGTCGGCCAGGTCCGGAAGGTCACCGGCGTGCCGGCGGCCGAGAGCGCGTCGGCGTAGGCACGACCCTCGTCACGGAGCACGTCGAAACCCGCAGTGTGCACGATCGCGGGCGCCAGCCCGGCCAGCGAACCTGCCGACGACCGGGCCAGGATCGGCGAGACCCGCCAGTCGTCGGCAGAGGTCGGCGCGTAGTGCTCGACGAAGGCGCCCATCGTGGTCAGCAGCAGGCCGTAGCCCGTGGCATTCGACTCGCGGGACGGGAACTCCGCGTTGCGCGCGCGGTCGGCGTAGGCACCCCGCCCGTCCACCACGGGTACGACGAGCAGCTGGGCTGCGAGGTCGAGGCCGAGGTCACGGCAGGCGATGGCCACCGAGGCCGCCAGCTGCGCGCCTGCACTGTCACCGCCCACGACCAACCCGGCCGTGGCTCCGCCCAGCTCGCCGAGCGAGTCGGCGGCCCACCGGGTGGCGGCCAGGCAGTCGTCGTACGCAGCGGGGAACGGGTGCTCGGGAGCCAGCCGGTAGTCGACCGAGACGACCACGACGCCAGCCTCGACCGCGAGCCGCCGGGCCTGGTGGAGGTGGGTGTCGATGCCGCCGAAGATCCATCCACCCCCGTGGAAGTAGACGAGTGTGCCGGCCACCTCGCCCTCGGTTGGCCAGAAGACGCGGGCCGGCACACCACCGGCGCTGACGTCGTGCTCCGTGGTGGCCGCGAGCCGAAGCCGCCATCGGGCCGCCGCGTTTGTGATCCGCGCATGCTGGCGTACCCCGGTCATCGTGGCGTCCGCGGCACTCGGTTCGGCTGCCCAGTGCTGCAGCCACGCATCGATGTCGGCGTCGAAGACCTCACTCATGTCCGGATCCTTTCGCGGGTGCACTCTCCCGGTAGTTGGTGGGTCGGTCAGCCGCCAGCGGCGGCCGCAGCACGCCCGGCCACCCGGCCGGAGAAGAGACAGCCGCCGAGGAACGTGCCCTCGAGCGCGTTGTAGCCCATCATCCCGCCGCCGCCGAAACCGTTGACCTCGCCCGCGGCGTACAGGCCGGGCAGGGGCGTGCCCGCGGCGGTGAGACAACGACCCTGCAGGTCGGTCTCGAGGCCGCCGAGCGTCTTGCGGGTGAGGATGTTGAGGCGGACGGCGATCAGCGGGCCGTTCTTCGGGTCCAGGAACTTGTGCGGGCCGGCGGTGCGCACGAGCTTGTCACCGCGGTAGGCGCGGTGGCCGCGCACGAACGTCAGCTGCGCGTCCTTGGAGAACGCGTTGTCGAGCTGGCGGTCGCGCGACTCGAGCAGCTGACGCAGCGAGCCGGCATCGATCAGGTCGCTCTCGCCGATGGAGTTCATGCCCTCGACCAGCGCCTCGACCGAGCCGGCCACCACGAAGTCCTCACCGTGCTTCTTGAACGCCTCGACCGGTCCGGGCGCACCGTCGCCGGTCACCCGCTGCAGCAGCAGCCGGACGTCCTTGCCGGTCAGGTCGGGGTTCTGCTCGGAGCCGGACAGCGCGAACTCCTTCTCGATCACCTTCTGCGTCAGCACGAACCACGAGTAGTCGTACCCCGTGGTGCGCAGGTGCTTGAGCGTGCCGAGCGTGTCGAAGCCCGGGAAGTACGGCGCGGGCAGCCGCTTCCCGGTCGCGTCGAGCCAGAGCGACGAGGGGCCGGGCAGGATGCGGATGCCGTGGTTGTCCCAGATCGGGTCCCAGTTGCGGATGCCTTCGACGTAGTGCCACATCCGGTCCGGGTTGATCACGCGTGCGCCGGTCGCCTCGGTGATCGCCACCATCCGACCGTCGACGTGGGCGGGCACGCCCGCCACCATCGTCTCGGGCGGCGCACCCAGCCGCTCGGGCCACATCTCCCGCACCAGGTCGTGGTTGCCGCCGACCCCGCCGGAGGTGACGATCACGGCCTGGCCCCGGGCCTCGAAGCCGCCCAGGGCGACCCGGTTGCTGGCCCGGCCACGATCGGCCGCGCTCGGCTCGAGCAGGGTGCCGCGCACCCGTCGTTCGAACGGCGCGACCACGCCGGGGCCGGTGCCCCAGGTGAGGTGGAAGCGCGGCACGGAGTTGCCGTGGCCATCGGCACGACCGTCGCCGCGCTCGGCCCAGCCGACGACCGGGAAGAGCCGGAGCCCCATGTCGCGCAGCCACGCACGCTTCTCGCCGGCCGCGAAGGCGACGTACGCCTCGGCCCACTTGCGCGGCCAGTAGTCCTCCTCGCGGTCGAACTGGGCGCTGCCGAGCCAGTCGGACCAGGCGAGCTCGTGCGAGTCCTTGACGCCCATCCGGCGCTGCTCGGGGGTGTCGACGAGGAACAGCCCGCCGAGCGACCAGAACGCCTGCCCGCCGAGCGACTGCTCGCCCTCCTGGTCGAGCAGCAGCACGCTGCGACCCGCGTCGGCAGCCTCGGCTGCTGCGACGAGGCCGGCGAGACCGGCCCCCACGACGATGATGTCGGCCTGCATCGGTGCTCCTTCTCGCGTGCTCACGGCACGGACCTGATCCGGTAGACGAGTGCGGCCCCGACCAGCGTGACGACCCCGGCGAGGTAGAAGAGCGCGGAGTAGCCGCCCGGTGACGAGATCACGAGCCCGGCGAGCAGGGGCCCGAGTGCCTGCGGGGTCGACGACCCGACGTTGAGAACGCCGAGGTCCTTGGCGCGATCTGCCGCGTCGGGGAGTACGGCGGTCACGAGGGCCTGGTCGACCGACAGGAACGCGCCGTACCCGAGACCGAGCAGGCCGGAGGCCACCAGCGCGGTGTCCATCGACGGGAACGCCGCGAGCAGGATGGCGGCGACCGCCTGGGTCGCGCTGGCGACCGCGACGAAGACCCGGCGCTTGCCGGTGCGGTCGGAGAGCCAGCCTGCGACCAGCGTCGCCGCGACGGTGCCGACGAGGTAGAGCAGCGTCAGCTGCAGGAGCGCGCCCTCGGGGTCGGCCACCTCGAGCGCGTCGCGCAGGAAGAACAGCAGGTACGTCGTGCCGAACGCGTTGCCGAGGTTGACCAGCAGCCGACCGGCGAACGCCCAGCCGAAGTCGGGGTTCGCGCGCGGGTCGACCCAGAGGCTGCCGACCACGGCACGCAGGCGGAGCGGCTCATCGGTCGCCCGGTCGCGGTCGCGGTGCACCGCGAGGAACGGCAGGGTCAGCACCACCAGCACGACCGTGAGCAGGCCGTAGCGGCCGACGGTCGGCCCGACCGCACCCACCGCCAGGATGCCGAGCACGATGCCGAGCGCCTGCGGGCCGAACATCGCGCCGGAGATCATCCCGCGCTGCGACTCCGGCACCCGGTCGGCGATCGTCGCGGTCAGCCCGGCCGACACCATCGCGTAGCCCAGGCTGGCCAGCACCCAGCACGCCGCGACGCCGGTCCACTGGGTCTGCAGACCCGTGAGCACCAGCCCGGCCGCGAACACCACGGTGCCCAGCGCGACCCAGATCCGGCGCCGCCCGAAGCGCGATCGCGTGCGGTCGCAGAGCGCCCCGAAGAGCGGCAGCACGATGATCGAGACGACCCCGACGAGGCCGTTGATGACGGCGAAGTCGCGGACCCGGTGCACCCGGTCGACGTCGTACAGCTGGTCGGGCAGGAGCAGCTGCACCGGCACCAGCCAGGCCATCCAGATGCCGAGCCAGACCAGCGTGAAGCCCAGGGTCCAGCTGCGGGTGACGGGCTGCGCCGGGGCGAGGGTCGTCAACGGGGCACGCCGAGAAGCCTGTCGAGGTGGTCGTTGGCGAAGACGCCCGACGGGTCGAGCCGGTCGCGGAGCGCGACGAAGTCGTCGAACCTCGGGTAGCGGTCGCGCAGCTCGGTGGACGTCAGCGAGTGCATCTTGCCCCAGTGCGGGCGGCCGCCGACCTGCGCGGCGAGCCGCTCGAGGGTGCCGAAGTACGCCGCCTGGTCGGGGCTGCCGGGCGGCACGTGGATGGCGACGTAGCCGGTGTCGCGGCCCGACGCGGTGGACAGTCCGATGTCGTCGGCGGCGGCGGTGCGGACCTCGACGGGTACGGCGATGCGCCAGTCGCTGGCCTCGACGACGGCCACCAGCTCGGTGAGCAACGGGAGCATGGCCTCACGCGGGACGGCGTACTCCATCTCGACGAAGCGGACCCGGCGCGGGGTGACGAAGACGCGGTGCGAGACGTCGGTGAACTCGCGGCTGCCCAGTGCCGCGGCGGCGACGCGGGCGGCGGGTCGGACCAGTGCGGGGACGCGGCTGCCGGCGGCGACGAGCCCGCCGAAGACGGTGTTGGAGAGGAAGTCGTCGTCCCACCAGGCCCGTCGGCGCGACAGTGGCTTCAGACCGCCGTCGATCGGGACCCGGGTGTTGACCTTCACGTTGGTCCTGCGGGTGTGCGGGAACCAGTAGAACTCGACGTGGTCGTGCGATGTGCTCAGCTCGTCGAATCGGTCGAGTGTCTCCTCGAGCGGGGCGGGGTACTCGTGGGCGTGGATCGCGAACGCCGGCACGGTCTGCAGGGTCACCGTCGACAGCACGCCGAGGGCACCCAGGCCGACCCGCGCGTGCTCGAACACGTCCCTGTTCTCGGCGGCCGAGCAGGCCAGCACCTCGCCGGCCGCCGTGACCAGCTCGAGCCCGCGCAGTTGCGTGGCGATCCCCCCGAACGCCGCGCCGGTGCCGTGCGTGCCGGTGGAGACAGCGCCCGAGACGGTCTGCTTGTCGATGTCGCCGAGATTGGTCAGCGCCAGGCCCTCGGCGTCGAGCAGCGCGTTGAGCCGGTGCAGCGGCATGCCGGCCTCGACCGTGACGAGCCCGGTGTCGCGGTCGACGGAGAGGAGCCGGTCGTGCCGGTCGAGCCGCAGCTGTACGTCGCGGGGCCGGCCGATCGCCGTGAACGAGTGGCCGCTGCCGATCGGGCGCACGCCCTTGCCCTGTGCGGCCGCGCTCGTGACCGCGTCGACGACCTCGGCAGTGCCGCGCGGGTGCTGCACCTCGATCCCGGTGGCGTGCTGGTTGCCGGCCCAGTTGGTCCAGCTCTCGGCAGCCGCGGTCGTACTCAGCCCCACGTCGAGCGCACCTCGTCGGCGACCTCGGCCGCCTGCCGCAGCCCGGTGCGGGCGGCAGCGGCGCGCTTCGACGGGTCGAGCACGTTCTTGCCGATCGCCAGCAGGGCCTCGGCGTCGGGCGAGACGAGCGCTGTGTGCGCCGCGCCGGTGCGGGCCAGCTGGCGGTCGGGGCGCGAGTCCTTGCTGAACGACCGCATCAGGGGCGCGAGCGCGACGATGCGGTCGGCGCCGGTGGCCAGGTCGACGTTCGCCGCCGAGCGCATCCCGCCGTCGATGAACCGGGTGCCACCGAACTCGACCGGCGGCCACACGAAGGGCACCGAGCAGCTGGACGCCACGGCATAGTCGACCGGGACACCGGCATGCCGGTCGAGCACGCGGAACCTACCCGTGTGCGCATCGACCGCGGTGACCCGGAGGTCGCGGTCTGGCCAGTCGTCGATGCCGATGCCCTGACGGATCACCTCGACGCGGTGCTCGGCGCTGCCGGGATGCGCCTTCAGCGCCCCGCGCCCCAAGCGCCGACGCCGGGTCCGTGCGGAGCCGGGCAGCACGATACGCGCGCCCATCTGGAGCATGAAGGCCGTGCCGAGCTGGGCGCCGATCGACTCGTCGGCCGGCTCGAGCTGACCGGCGTACAGCTCCTCGAGCAGCTGGCCGCTGGTGATCTGCGCCCCCACGACCGAGCCCGCCGACGTGCCGATCACCGTGTCGGCGTCGGTGAGATCGATCCCCTCGCGTTGCAGGCCGGTCAGCAGGCCGAGCATCCAGGCGATGCCGGTCACGCCACCGCCGCCGAGGACCAGGGCCCGGCCCGTCACACCGTCAGTCATGCGGGTCAACCTACCGGCGGGTACCCAGCTTCGGGAGTGCCTGCCCGGCAGCCGAGCGGCGGCCCCCTGCCCTGAGGCCCCTCACCTACCCCAGTGCAGGTCGGAGAGACTGCGCCGGTCCCGTTCCTCGGCCACCGGCCGCGCTGCGGGCCGGCCGAAGGCGGTCATCGACATCAGCTCCCACTCCGGGGCGATCGCGAACTCGGCGGTCAGCGCGGCCTTGTCGAAAGCCCGGAACTGCCGTGCCGCCAGCCCGCCCGCCTGCGCCTGCACGGTCATGTGGGCCACGGCCTGCCCCAGGTCGTAGGCCGCGAACTCGGAGTACTCCAGGTCGCTGTCATCGACCAACCGTCGGCATACGTTGAGCACGAGCAGGCCGGCCGAGGGCGCCCAGCGGCCAGAGCTCGCGGCCAGGTGCGGCAGGACCCGCGCATGGACCGGGTCACCGCGACGAGCGACGACGAACGCCCACGGCTGGGAGTTGCCGGCTGACGGCGCCCAGCGCGCCGCCTCCAGCAGGACGTCGACGTCTTCAGGCCCCAGGGCCTGCTCGGCGTCGAACAGCCTGGGGCTCCACCGGTGCCGCAACAACGGGTGGAGACGATCGAACGGGTCGCTCATCGGACGCGTCGGCTCGGGAGGGCGAACAACCCCGCGGCGTACAGCGTGACGAGGCCGGCCATCACGAGCCCCGATAGTACGGCGGCCATCGAGGCCGACCTGGCCAGCTCGGCCAGCTCGGCACCCAGTCCGGCCAGCCCAAGGGCCATCAGCGCGGTGCCGAGCCAGTAGAACATCCGCTCGCGGAACGCCCAGGCGAACGGCAGGAAGTGCAGTCCGACCACGGCCGCGACCAGGGCCGGGCGTGCCTCGTCGTGGCCGTTGTCGCTCAGCGTCATGGAGCCGACGCGGATCAGCAATAGCTCGCCGACCACGCACGCGACGTACACGACCATCGCGACGGTGGTCGGCACGAGGAACCGCCCCAGCCACCGCGGGAACGCGAACAGCAGCACCAGCGCGGCGATCACCAGGAGCACGACAAGCACGCGCGCGATCGTCGGGACCCTCCCGGTGAGGTCGGGCGAGTAGGAGAAGACGAACAGGACCGCGCCCGCCAATCCGACCAGCGCCCCGATCCGGCGTGGGTCCGCGAAGCGCGGCGGCGCGAAGTCGGCAGGCGGCTGTGGACGGGTCACGGGATCAGCGTGCCGCATCACCGGCTGGATGAGGAGGTCACGCCGGCGATGGTCTCGAAACCAGGTGCTCCTCGAAGGTAGGTCGCCCTTCAGCCGTCGGCGACGGTGTTCTGGTCGACCAGGACCTTCCATTGCTCGTGCTCGTAGGTCCAGGTGATAACTATCGCGAGGGGCACCGCTCCGTCGCCGTCGGTGTAGACCGAGTCGAAGAGGACCGAGGCCGTTTCACAGTCCGCGACTGCGGTGTGCCGGACCTTCAAGGTCTGCGTCCAGTCGTTACGGGCGAAGAAGCCGTCGATGAAGCCCGCCACCTCACTCGCCCCGATCAGCGTGTAGCCGCCAGGGAGCACCGCGGTCACGTCCCGGTGGAGGAGCGCGTTGAAGCCGCGGGCATCACGGTCGTCGGTGGCCCGGACGTAGGTCTGGACGGCCTTGTCGAACTGCCGGACGCACCGGTGGTCGCGGTCACCGCCACGTTCTGAAGGGGAGGCCACGGCCACGGCGGAGCCGCCGAGCGCGGACACTCCGGTGAGCAGGGTGGCGGCAAGAGCCGTGGCCAGGACCGTCGACAGCGGGGTTGGGATGGACATACGGTGCTCCTTCTCGGGGTGTTGCCGGATCATCAGTGAAGGTGCAGCCGGCCCGCCGGGCGGAGGGATTCGATGAGGTTCGACGAAGGGCAGCCGTGATCGTCGCCGAGCTCGACGCGCGCACGGCCTCGCGGGTCCGGTTGTCCGCGTCGCCCGCCGCGGAGACCGTGGCCTGGCTGCGCCTGGCCGTCTCCGGCAGGCGCGACTCCCTGGTCGGCCGGGCCGGCCTCACCGGTCAGCTGACGCGAGACGACGACGTACGGCTGCTCGCCACCCTCGTGCACGCCGGGAGACGTGGCTACCTGCCCGACTTCCTGACACCCAAGCCCGGCGTCTCCGACGTCCTGGAGACCCAGCTGGCGCAGGTGTCCGCCACGTCTGCCGACGAGGTCAGGCACCAGGTCCTGACCGAGACGTTCGCCGACGGGCCAGCGCCCGCAACGGTGGTGCGCGCGGTCGAGGACGGGGCGTTTGCACGCCGTGCCGCACGCGGCCTCGAGTCGCTCTGGCGGCACGCGGTCTGCGACGTGTGGGGCGCGTTCGGGCACTTGGTCGAAGCCGACATCGCCCGACTGTCGACGCTCCAGGGCCGAGCCGGCGTGACCGCGATGCTCGACACCCTGCACCCGCACGTCACCTACGACGGCGCCTGCCTGCAGGTCTGGATGCCGCCGTGGGAGGAGGCCGGCGTGCTCCGTAACACCGAGCTGGTGGTCTCGCCCGCGTTGTTGGACCTCCCTCGGGTGTCACCGCAGCTGTGCCGTCCGGGACAGGCGGTCCTGCGCTTCCCCGTCCGGACGATCGGCGATCCGTCCCCGACCGTGCGACGACGGTCGCTCGGCAAGCTGATCGGCGAGACCCGAGTCGGTCTCCTCTACGACCTGGTCACTCCCCGGTGCACGGCGTCCCTCAGCGAGCGGCACCGGCTGAGCGCAGCGACGGTGTCCTACCACCTCCAGATCCTTCACGACTGCGGACTGGTCACGCGGGTACGCCGCGGCAACGTCGTCGACTACCAACGCAGTCGGCGAGCCGAGACACTGCTCCGCGGCCCGGAGGTCACCGTCACCTGACGCGTGCGCGAAGCCCGGCGTCACACCGACGAGTGCACGCCCGCGAGCGTCGCGGGCAGCGAGGCGACGCCATACACGGCGGAGAGCTTGCGGAACTCCAGCTCGTCGAGCTCGGCGGTCGGGTGCAGGTCGGGGAACCTGCGGACCAGCTCGCGCAACGCGATGCGCAGCTCCATCCGGGCCAGCTCGGCGCCAACGCAGCGGTGCAGACCGTGGCCGAAGGCGATGTGCCGCGTGGGCGCGCGGGTCGGGTCGAAGGTGTCCGGGTCGTCGACCAGCTTGGGGTCGCGGTTGGCGGCGACCAGCGAGAAGCCGACGACGTCGCCGGAGGCGATGACGCGACCGTCGGGCAGGGGTACGTCGACGCGGGCGAACCGCGGGAACGCAACCTGTACGACGGTGAGGTGGCGCAGCAGCTCCTCGACCACGCGGTCGGCCGACTCGTCGTCGGCGAGCAGCAGCTCGCGGGCCGCCGGGGTGCGCGAGACGAGGTAGGCGCCGAGGGCGAGCATGCTGGCGGAGGTCTCGTAGCCGCCGAGGAACACCCCGTCGGCGATGCCGCCGAGCGTGACGTCGTCGAGCTCGTCGCCGTGCTCGGTGAGCAGTCCGCCGATCAGGCCGGGGCCGGGCTCGTCGCGCTGGCGGGCGACTGCGCCGATGAGGAACTCGCGTGACGCGGCGGCGGCGCCGAACGACCCGACACCGCCCTGGGAGAGGTCGAAGCGCGCGACGCCGAGGCCGGCAAAGCGCTCGCGGTCCTCGACGGGCAGGCCGAGCAGCTCGCAGATCACCTCGAACGGGATCGGGAAGGCGAAGTCGCTGACCAGGTCGAGCTCGGGTCCCTGCGCCTCGATCACGTCGAGCTGCGCGGCCACGATGCCCTCGATCAGGGGCTCCAGCCGGGCCAGCTTGCGCTTGGTGAACTCCGGCGTGAGGTAGCGCCGCAGCGTGGTGTGCAACGGCGGGTCGGTCATGCCGAGACCGCCGATCTGCTCCTCGGCGCTGCGCCCCTCCTGCGACACGAACTGCCCCAGGTCGTTGGAGAACGACGTGCCGTCGGCGAGCAGCCCCCGGCTGTCGTCGTACCCGGTGACGAGCCAGACGCCACGGCCGAAGAAGTCGCCCAACCGGGCGACCGGAGTCTGCTCGCGGAGCTCGCCGATCTGGGCGACCGGGTCGAACCCGTCGCGGCGGAACGGGAAGGTGAGCCGGTCGGGCATCCGGCGCAGGGCACGCAGGTCGAGGCCTTTGCGCATGGTGCGCCCGAGGACCAGTCGGCCGATGCGTGCGGTGATGCGGGAGCGGAGACTCATGGGGAGATTCCACCGCATCGACGCCCCGCGCGCATCGGGGTATGCCCTGAGAGTCCTCCGGGGGGTGTCATCCGACACTCTTCAATCGGTCGATGAGCGCCTTCGTGGCGGGCACGTTCTCGGCGCCGGGGCGATGCGCGAGCCCGACATGGCGGGTGCCGAGCGTCGCCGAGCTCCGGACCACGACGTCGGCGTGCTGGAACGCCTCGAGCGCCGAACGTGGCAGCAACGTGACCCCGAGCCCAGCCGCGACCAGCGCCTGGACGGCGACGTAGTCGTCCGACTCGTGCGCCAGGCGCGGCTCGAAGCCGGCCTCCCGGCAGCGCGCCACGAGGTGCTGGCGGCAGCGCGGACAGCCGCCGATCCAGGTGTCGTTGGCCAGGTCCCTGAGGCGTACGGCGCGGCGCCGGGCCGCCGGGTGGTCGGGCGGGAGCACCAGGTCGACCGGCTCGACACGGAGCGGGATCCACGTCAGGTCGCCGTCGTCCGGCGGCGGGCCGTCGTACCCGAAGACGAGTCCGAGGTCGGCCTCACCCTCGCGGACCGCGCGCCAGGTCTCTGGTGGCTCGGCCTCGACCATGCCCACCTCGACGGCCGGGTGGTCGCGGGCGAGCAGCTTCAGGGCGGCCGGCACGAGGGTGGCGGCGGCAGACGGGAAGGCGATCAGCCGGACGCGCCCGCCGCGCAGCTGGGCGAGCGAGGCCATCTCCTCGGTCGCCATGTGCAGCTGGCCGGCGACGGCGTCAGCCCGGCCGAGCAGCAGCTGTCCGGCCTCGGTCAGGGTCACCCCGCGGGTGCTGCGGACCAGCAGTGGGAGGCCGGCCTCGCGCTCCAGTCGCTGGAGGTGCTGACTGACGGCGGGTTGGGTCCAGCCCAGGTCTCGGGCGGCGGCGCTCAGCGAGCCAGCGCGTGCGACGGCCCGGAAGACGAGCACGCGCCTCGGGTCCATTCCCCAAGTATCGCTTATAGCTCGGGCTAGGAGAAGAGGTCTACCTTGGATCGTTTCCAGCAGCCATGCTGGACCCATGCAGACCATCGGACTCATCGGCGGCATGAGCTGGCACTCGACCGCGAGCTACTACCGGATCATCAACGAGGCGGTGGCGGCCCACCACGGCGGCCACGCCTCGGCGCGGATCGCGATGCAGTCGCTCGACTTCGCCGAGGTCCGGGCCTGCCAGCTCGACGGCGATTGGGACCGCGCAGCCGCGCTGCTCACCGACGCGGCGAAGGCGTGCGTCGCGGGCGGTGCCGACGTCGTCGCGATCTGTACCAACCTCATGCACAAGGTCGCCCCGCAGGTCGAGGCCGGCGCCGGCGTGCCACTGCTCCACATCGCCGACGCGGTGGCCGGGGTCGCCGCCCCGCACGGCTGGGACCGCCTCGGCATCCTCGGCGCCCGCTGGGTGATGGAGGAGACGTTCTACGCCGACCGGCTGGCCGGCCACGGCATCACCGCCCTCTCCCCCGATGCCGCCGACCGCGATCTCGTCGACCGGGTGGTCTTCGACGAGCTGACCCAGGGCCGCATCGAGGACTCCTCGCGCGCGGCGTACATCGAGGTCATCGAGCGCCTCGCCGAGCGCGGCGCCCAGGCGGTCGTGCTGGCCTGCACCGAGATCGGCCTCCTCGTCTCTGCGGAGGACAGCCCGCTGCCGCTCATCGACTCCGCCGAGGCGCACGCGACGGCACTGGCTGAGTTCGCGCTGGCCCCCGCCTACGCCTGACGCGTCAGCGGCCGCTGTTGCGCGGGTGCTCTCGGGCCTGCCGCTCGTTGCCGTGCTTGTAGTTGCCGGTCCAGCGCGCCATCACTGCGGGTCGTCGTTGACCTCGTCGAGGAACTCCGCGGCCCGGCGCCCGCGCAGCACACCGGCCTGTCGGCCGTGGTGGGTGATGAACACCCCGCCGCGGCGTACGTCGTAGTCGAAGCCTTCAGGTGCGGCATGTGGCCCTCCCTCGCTCACTTGCTGGTCGAGGAAGTCGCGGCGGCTGGGGCCATCAGGTCCCAGCGATTCCCGAAGCCATCACGGAAGACCACGACCGAGCCGTACGACTCGTGGCGAGGTTCCTCGAGGAGCTCCACACCGGCGGAGACGAGCCGGGCGTGGGTGGCCGCGAAGTCGTCGACGTGCCAGAAGAAGCCGACCCGGCCACCGGTCTGGTTGCCGATCGCGGCGACCTGTTCGGGTGTGCTGGCGCGGGCGAGAACCAGTCCGGCACCCCCACCCGCGGGGCGTACGACGACCCAGCGGCGCCCCTCGCCACGGTCGGTGTCCTCGACCAGCTCGAAGCCGAGGGCGCCGACATAGTGGTCGATCGCCGCGTCGTACTCGGGGACCAGCAGGGTGACCAGCTGCAGTCCGGTGTTCTCGCGCATGGCCAGACGATACGGGTCCTCCGAAAGCACCTTCACGTACCCAATTTTCGTGGCAGGCTGCGTCACGAGCAGATGGCCTCCCGGGCGGAACCGCACCTGCTCCCAGTCCCGTTGTCGGTGCCGCCACCGCGGCTTTCGTTGGATCCTCGGAGGGGTCATGCAGGGGTGGACCCTCTTCCTCGTCACGGTCGCGCTGTACTCCGCCCTCCCGCTGATCTTCGCGATGCGGCGCTCGAGCTACCAGAACCTGCTGATGTACGCCCACATCGCCGGCCTCACGGCGCTCGGCGCCCTGCTGGGCGCGGTCTACGTCTTCGACTTCGGTGACTTCCGCCTGAGCGCCGGACAGGTCGCGTTGGGCGGCTTCGTGTTCTCCACTCTCGTCATGGTCATCGTGGGCCGCGACCTGCAGGTGGTGCGCAACATCATCGCGCTGACCATCTCGGTCAACGTCCTGATCTACGTCACCTCCCAGATCAGCGGCACCGCCCTCGAGACCGAAGGCGTGCTCAACCCGTCGGCCACGTCGAGGGGCGTCTTCGACGTGTCGTTGCGGGTCGTGGTGCTCGGCGGCCTTCTCATCGTCCTGCTGCTCCTGGTGCAGCTGGCGATCCTCGAGCTGGCCAAGCGCCGGCTGCCGTCCACGGCCATGCCGGTCGTGTACGTCGCGGCGTTCGTCGCGATCCTCGTGATGGACGGCGTGCTGTTCCCGACCCTGGCGCTGACCCCGACCGACGACTACCTCGGCCTGATCCGCAACGGCGTGCTCGCCAAGCTCGTGCTCGCCGCGGCGTACTCCGTGCCGTTGCTGGCCTTCGTCATCTTCTTCCGCCCGGTGATCGAGCGCTTCGAGGGCCAGCCGCTCAACCTGCGCGGCCTCGTCACCGTGTCGCGAGACGAGCTGGAGCAGCGCCTCGAACGCCAGCAGTCCGAGTTGCAGACGCAGCGCGACCAGCTGCACGAGACGACCGAGAGTGCCGGCCGCGCGACCGCCACCGTCGACCGCATCCTTGACTCGGCCACCAACACGATCCTGGTCGCGCTCGACCCGGAGTTCCGGGTCACCCAGTTCAACTCCGGCGCCCAGCGCCTCCTCGGCTGGGAGAGCGCCGAGGTCACCGGCCGCAGCCCGGTGATGTTCCACGCCGCCGACGAGGTCGCCCGCCAGGCGGAGGAGCTCGGCACCGACCCCGACTACGCCCAGGTGATCATCGCGCAGGTCGGCACCGGCAAGCGCCGCGACTGGGAGTTCCTGGGCCGCGACGGCGTCGTGCACATGGTCTCGCTCAGCGTCACCGAGATCATCGTCGGCGGGCGCGGCCTCGGCTACCTCGCCGCCGGTGAGGACGTCACGAGTCGCCTGCGCGAGGAGAACGCCGTGAAGTCAGCGCTGCGCCGCGAGCACGAGGCCGTGGTTCGCCTGCAGGAGGTCAACCGCGTCAAGCAGGACCTCGTCTCAACTGTCAGCCACGAGCTGCGTACGCCGATCACCAGCATCCACGGCTACACCGAGCTGCTCAGCGACGGCAGCTTCGGTCAACTCACCGAGGAGCAGGCCGGCGCCCTGGAGCGCGTGCGGCACAACGCCGGCCGTCTCGAGGCGATGGTCAACGACCTGCTCGTCCTCGAACGCGCCGAGACCGGGGATCTGGAGCTGGAGTTCACCCCGCTCGACCTGCGCGAGACCGTGCACGACTCCAGCGGGATCCTCGACGAGATGCTCCAAGGCCGCGCCCTCGCCGTGGACATGAACCTCGCTGCCTCGCCCGTCTCCGTGTACGGCGACCGCGCGGCCATGGAGCGCGTGCTGGTCAACCTGCTCAGCAACGCCGTGAAGTTCACCCCCGGCGAGGGCCGGATCACGGTGACCGTGGCCGCTGACAACGGGCGCGCCGTACTCACCGTGTCCGACACCGGCATCGGCGTCGGAAAGGACGACCAGGCGCAGCTGTTCAACCGGTTCTTCCGGGCAGAGGAGGCCAACGAGCGGGCCATCCCCGGCTCCGGCCTCGGGCTGAGCATCGTGCACGCGATCGTCGCCGGGCACGGTGGCGTGGTCGGCGTCGAGTCCCAGCCCGGCGGCGGCACCACGATCAGCGTGAGCCTGCCGCACACCGATGTGCGGCCCGACTACGTCGTCAGCGAGACCGCAGTCAGCTGAGCCCGTGCAGACGGCCTTCCTGGCAGCCACTCTGGTCGTCGCGCCGTCCGGAGGCGCCTGATCCCCCATCAGACGTCGCGGGCGCCGGCCAGAACTGGTTCGGGCTGCACGGGCTCGGGCCGTTCCACCGCGGGTGCGCGCATCGGGCGGAGCGCGCCCGCCACCTCGACCAGCTCGGACACCATCGATCGCGCCGAGCGATCGAGGTCGGCATCCTTGCGGACCTGCCCGTCCTCGATTCGCTCCCCGATCCGGAGAGCGACCGTCGCGCCGATGGGCATCATCTTCAGCGTCGTCACGACCTGCTTGGTCATCTGCACGCTGCGGGTGCCGGCGGAGGTGTTGCCGTAGCTGACAAAGGCGACCGGCTTCCAGGCCCACTCGTGGTAGAGGAAGTCCAAGGCGTTTTTCAGCACCGCTGGCATGCCGTAGTTGTATTCCGGGGTGACGATGACGACGGCGTCCGCTGCGGCCACCTGTTGGCTCCAAGCGCGCGTGTGGGCGTGGGCGTAGCGACCGCTGGAGGGGTGCTCCGGCTCGTCGAGGAACGGCAACCCGATCGCGGCCAGGTCGGCCACGTCGTACTCGACTCCTTCCTCGACCCCGTGGACGCGGGTCGCCTCCACGAACCACTGACCGATCGCCGGGGCGAGACGGCCCGGTCGGGTGCTGGCAACGATGACAAGAACTCGGGTACGCGATTTCAATGACATGTCACTGACTTTGGCAGATCATTGATGACGTGTCAACAAACTTGCTAGAGTTCTCTCATGACGACCCGGTGGCTGAACGACGACGAGGAGCGGACCTGGCGTGCCGTCCGCCGCTTGATGACGGTGCTGCCGGCACGGGTCGCGCGCGACCTGACCGCCGACTCCGGCCTGTCGGCCCCGGACTACGAGGTTCTCAGCACGTTGTCGGAGAAGCCGAAGCGCAGGTGGGCTCTCAAGGACTTGGCCGCAAAGATGGAGTGGTCGCGGAGCCGGCTGTCTCACCACACGGCCCGGATGGAGACGCGCGGCTTGGTGGCACGCGAGCCCGATGCCGACGACGCACGCGGCTGCATCCTGCACCTGACGGAAGCCGGTTTCGAGGCTCTGAAGGAGGCGGCGCCCCGGCACCTTGACTCCGTGCGCACCCGCTTCATCGACCACCTCACCCCCGCGGAGCTGCGCACCCTGGAGCGGGTGGCGTCCCGGGTCGCGGATCTGGCCGACTGAGCGTGATGTGCTGCGTCAGTCTCAGTCGTCCAGCGGTAGCCGCCAGCGGAGCCCCGGGAAGCGTGCGAAGCCGCGGTCTGTGCTGACCCACGAGGCGCCGTGCTCGATCGCCAGGGCAGCCAGGTAGGCATCGGGCACCAGGTTTCCTCGTGCCCCGACCGTCGTGCACAGCTGGCTGAAGATGCCCCAGTGCCGCGAGCCCGGGCGAAGCACCAACGCGGAGGGGGCCGTGAGCACCGCGTTGCAGAAGGCGAGCGCTACGTCGGGTGGTGTGGGTTCCTTGTAGACGCGGTAATTGGTCACGATTCTCATGAACCCGGACAGCACCAGCTCACTGACACCGAACGGCTCTTGGCCCTGGAGGGCTTCAGCCAGCCACTCACGATGCTCGTCGGCGCGTGGACTCTCCGGGCGGTGGGCGTAGATGAACGCGTTGACGTCAGCCAGCAGCACGGGGGGACGAGTCCTGGTCGAGAAGGTGAGCCAGCGCGTCCTTGTCCTCGAGGTCCACCCCCGGCTGCAGCCCGCTGCCGCCATAGGTCGGCAGCACGAGATCGCCTACCGCGTCCCCCTCCGGCGTCGCCAACAGCACACGCAGGGCGTCGTCGAGCACATCTCCCAGGGAACGACGGGTGCGCACGGCCACCTCGCGCGCATGGCGCAGCAGCTGCTCGTCGATGTTCACCGTGGTTCGCACTCGCGAATCATAGCATCAGACACGCGCATCATGATGCGCGCGAGGTTTGGCTCGTACGTGCAGGCCTCGCGCAGCGCCTCGACGAGCTGCTCCGGTGTCCGAGGACGACCAGACCTCCCTGGCCAGCTCGGCGAGGTCGGCCCGACCGTGGCCTGCTACCGAACAGTCCGCAGGATTATCTGGCCGAGAACCTGCCGACAGTGCGGTAAGTCGAGGTGCCGTCAGCAGTGCCCGTGCAACCAGGCGACGACGTCCGCGGTGACCTCGTCACGGTTGGTCTCGTTGAAGATCTCGTGCCGCGCGTCGTCGTACAGCCGGACGGTGACGTCGGTCAGGCCGGCGTCGCGGTAGCGGTGGCCGAGCAGCTCGACGAGCTGGCCGCCGCCGGCGAGCGGGTCGTTGGAGCCGGACGTGATCAGCATGGGGAGGTCGTCGCGGACGCGGGCCAGCTCCAGCGGGTCGGCAAGCCGCGCGGCCTGGTCGAACAGGGACGGCACGGTCGCCTCCGGCAGGTCGAAGCCGCACCACGGGTCGGCAACGTAGGCGTCGACCTCGTCGGTGTCGCGGGAGAGCCACTCGTATCCCGTGCGGTGCTCGAAGCCCGCGTTGAACGCCTCGAGACCGGCCGGCTCCTCCGACTGGGAGAGGTTCGTGGCGAGCACATCGAGGGTGGTCGATCCGGAGAGTACGACGCCGGCGTACTGCGCGGAGTGGTCGAGCAGCACCGACTGTGCGGCGAACGAGCCCATCGAGTGCGCGACCAGGAAGAGCGGCAGCTCTGCGTGCTCGGCGCCCAGCCGGACGCCGTACTCGGCGACGTCGGCGATCAGTCCGCCGAACCCGGCCTCACCGAAGTCACCGAGGTGGTCACCGCCCGTGCTTCCGTGGCCGCGGTGGTCGGTCGCGCCGACCACGAACCCTGCGGCGTTGAGCGCCTGCGCGAGCCGGTCGTAGCGGGCGCCGTGCTCGGCCAGCCCGTGCGCGATCTGGACCACGCCACGCGGCTGGTCACTCGTGTCGGGCCAGGAGTACGTCGCGATGTCGATGCCGTCGACGTCGGACGGGAAGGAGGACGAGGCGGGGGCCATTCGGCGATCGTGCCACGCTCCCGCCCGGGTAGTCCGGGGCAAATTGCACTTCAGATCGGTCGCCGAGGTACGGATTGCCCCGGACTACCCCGACAACGAGGTCATTCACCCCCGTGGAAGACCGCCTCCACGTTGTTGTCGTCGGGGTCGCCAACGAGCCGATCCAGGAGTCGGGCTTGCCGTCGGGGTCGTAGCCGACTGCTACCTCGACGTCGAGCTGGCGGGAGTGGCCAAGCGTGGCCAGCGCCGCGTCGTTCAACTCCTTCGAGGCAGCCAGGTCAGCGCAGTTGATGCCGAGTGATCGATCATCTGCCGATCACATGGGTGCTGCAGGCCCTCAGGGGAGGTCGAAGACCAGCAACGTGCTCGTCGCGGTGGCCACGATGGCGCCGGACTCGTCGGTGACCACGCCCTCGGTGAAGCCGACCCGCGAGCCGGCCCTGACGACGGTCCCGGTGGCGGTGAGGAGCCCACTGGTCGCGCGGACGGCCTTGAGGTAGTTCACCTTGATCTCGACCGACGTGTAGCCGCGCCCCTGTGGGAGCGTGCTGTGCAGCGCGCAGCCGGCCACGGAGTCGAGCAGCGTGCACACCAGGCCGCCGTGCACAGCACCGATCGGGTTGTACGACGACTCGTCGGGGAGGCAGGTGAAGACCACGTGGCCCGGCGTGGCCGACACGATCTCCAGCTGCATCAGCCCGGAGATCGGGGGCGGTGGCAGCTCGCCGTCGATCATCGCGTGGATGTAGTCGATCCCGGAACGGGCCAGACCCTGGCTGGCGCCGACCATCGGGTCGTGCCAGGTGACGGTGCGGGAGCGTTCCTCGCCCCAGCCCTCGGGGGAGGTGTCGCGGGCGGCGGCGGTCATCGGGTCTCCTGAGGAAGTGTGGTCGGGTATCGGACGGTGAGGTAGCGGTCGCGGTCCGGGTCGTCTGCCGCGACGGCGTACACCTTGCCCCACGCGAGCAGGGCGTCCAGCACCGGGAGGAGGGCTCGGCCCGACTCCGTGAGCAGGTAGTCGTGGCGCCGCTCGGAGTAGGCGACGCGCTCGATGACGCCGGCCTCCTGGAGCGCGCGCAGCCGGGCGGCGACGCGGTCACGGGGGGCGCCCGTGCCGCGGACGATGTCGGTGAAACGGGTCTTGCCCAGGCTGATCTCGCGTACGACGAGCAGCGACCAGCGCTCGCCCACGACCTCGAGCGACGCCGCGATCGGGCACGGCCGGCCGGGCAGCTCGGCCAGGGTGATGGTGGACACGGTCCGTTCCTTTCCTCGTCGCTGGGTGTTAGCGTGCGACGTATGAGTTTGAATGTCAAACCTATCAGCACGGCAACTGGTCGGGCGCTGTTGCCGCTGGTCTCTCTCGGCACCGCGCTGGTGCTCGTCACCTACGTGACCCCGATGGCGACGATCCCTGCGACCGCCGCCGACCTGGGCGCCGGCTCGGGCGCCCGCGCGTGGATCCTCAGCTCGATGAGCGTCGGCCTGGCCGCGGCGCTGCTCGCGGCCGGCGTGCTGGGCGACACCTTCGGCCGCCGTCGCGTGTACGTCGTCGGGCTGGCCGCGCTCGGACTCGGCTCGCTCATCTGCGCCGTCGCCCAGGAGCCGATGCTCTTCGTGGCCGCCCGAGTGCTGCAAGGGGTGGGCGGCGGCGCGATCCTCGCCTGCGGGCTGGCCCTACTGGCGCACGTCTTCGCGCCCGGACCCGCCCGTGTGCACGCCACCTCGGTCTGGGGCGCGAGCGTAGGCCTCGGCGTCGCGGCCGGCTGCGTGCTCGCGGCAGCGCTCGACATCGGCAGCGGCTGGCGCGAGACGTACATCGCGGTGGCCGTGTTGGCGTTCGCCCTGCTCATCCCCACGCTGCGCGGGCTGCTCGAGTCGTCGGCGGCGCACGCCCGGGCCATCGACGTACCGGGCCTGACGCTTCTCGCCTCGGCCATCACGCTCGTCGTCTCGGCCCTCACCCAGGGGCGCAGCGGCATCGACTCCCCCACCGTCGTACTCACGGTCCTGGCCGTGCTCGCCTTCGTCGGGTTCATCCTCGTCGAGGCGCGGGTGCGCACTCCGCTGCTCGACCCCGGCCTGCTCGGCAACCGGCGGTTCCGCGGCGCCACCATGGGCTCGATGGTGCTGGGCTTCGGCATCATCGGGATGTCGTCGTTCGTGCCGACGGTCGCGCAGGTCGGCCTCGGCAGCAGCCTCTGGACGGCCTCCCTGCTCATCGTCCCGTGGGCGGGCACGAGCGTCGTCACCTCGATGCTCGTCCGCCACCTGCCGCACCCGCTCGAAGGTCCGTTCCCGATCGCGGTACTGCTCGTCGGCGTCGCCATCGGCCAGGCGTGCGGCTACGGCCTCGCCGCCGACTCGAACCCGTGGCGACTCGCCATCCCGATGTTCGTCAGCGGCATCACCACCGGGATCCTCAACGCCGTGCTCGGCCGCGAGGCGGTCGCGAGCGTGCCG
Source organism: Nocardioides sp. InS609-2 (assembly GCF_023208195.1). NCBI lineage: Bacteria > Bacillati > Actinomycetota > Actinomycetes > Propionibacteriales > Nocardioidaceae > Nocardioides > Nocardioides sp. InS609-2. Next base: position 2,517,690 of record NZ_CP060034.1, read on the forward strand.
CCCGACCGGGCCGCGATGGGGAGCGGCGCCAACAACACCGCCCGCTACCTCGGCGCGGCCGTCGGCATCACGCTGTTCGTCACGGTGGCCACGCACGCCGGTAACGGCATCATCGACGGCTGGAACGCCGCCGTACTCGTCTCCACGGCTCTGACCCTGCTCGGTGCAGGCGCGATTGCGGGGGCCGGGCTCAGGGGGCGCGGGTAACCCGCTCGCGCAGGCCGCCCGCCAGGCCGGCGATGGTGAGCCAGTCGAAGAACCCGCCGCCGTACTCAGCGAGCCACCGGCGCCGCACCCCGGCCAGCCGGACCCTCGAGTGCACTCTGGTGTCGCGGTCGGCCGGTGTGAGCACCAGCGACCAGGTCATCTCGATGTTGTCGCGCTGGGTGCCATAGAGCAGTGAGTACGGCGCGGCGACGGCCAGCACCGTCAGGGTCTCGTCGCGGCCGCCCCAGTCGGGCACGACGTCGCCGACCGCTAGTTGCTGCAAGGCCGGGTCGATCCACCGGGTACCCCGACGCCTGTGCGGGAAGAACCGCTCGACCGAGCGGGGGAAGTACCACCCCGCCCGCTGCCTACCGAGCTGCAGGACCCACGGCCAGACCACATCGGGCGGAGCGGCAAGGGAGAAGGCACGGTCCATCACCACGTCGGCGTCGAGGCGGTCGTCACCGGGCAGGGCGGCCGCGACCTCGGCGGGGGTCGGGCGCACGGAGGTCATGTTCCGACGCTAGCCGTACGGACTCCGTATGGATGTCGGCCGACACCATCAAGAGACCGTCAAGGGCGACCAACGGCGCACCCACACGGGCACAGAACGGCCTCGTGGATGACGTTCTCTTTGTGCTTCTGACCCTGATCCTCTTCGGCCTCAGCGACAACGCGCCCCGACGTCGTACTCCTCGACCTCGGCCTGCCCGACACGGACGGCACGGACGGCACGGACGTGATCAGCGGCCTGCGCGGCTGGAGCGCGGTGTCGATCGTGGTCCTGTCGGCGCGGCTGAACGGCGAGGACAAGGTCGAGGCACTCGACCTCGGCGCCGACGACTACGTCACGGCCAGCAGGCCGGGCCTGAGGTGGCCCTCGTGGAGGTCTGGGGCCCGACGTACGAGCACGAGTCCCACTACCTCCGCGTGTACGCCGCCCAGCTGCGCCGCAAGCTGGAGGACGACCCGTCGCATCCGCGGCATCTGGTGACGTCGAGCGGGCTCGGATACACCCTCGTACCGTGAGAGGTCCCCAAAATTGGGTCTTCCGCTCCCGGGCTGTGCACGTACAGTTTCACGAAAGGGGCAGTGCTGAGGACGGCAACGTTCGACATGGGGAGCACGACATGGGGTTCAAGAGCATCGTGGCAGCGTTATGCGCTGTGGCACTGGCGTCGGTCGGGTTCGCTTCGCCGGCCGCCGTCGGCAAGGCCGAGCCGACCGGGCTGTGGCCGACCGGCTTCGCCGCGCAACAGACCTCGGCCGACTGCGGAAAATGGTCGCTGGACGAGAACGGCTTCTGCGTCGCCAACGACTCCAGGAACGGTCTCGAGGTCGGTGTGAAGTTCCAGTCCTCGCGGGAGCTGTCGATCACCGGCATCCGGATCTACCGCGCCGAGCCCGCCACCGTGCCGGGGTCGCTGTGGAACTCCGCCGGGACCCTGCTCGCCAGGGGCACCTTCGCTGCCCGCAGCGGCAACGGGTGGCAGGACATGAGCTTCGCCCATCCGGTGACGATCGCGCCCGGCAAGACCTACGTCGCGTCGTACTTCACTCCCGGCACGAAGTACGCGTTCAGCTACGGATACTTCGCGAAGTCGGGGCGGACCGTGGGGCCGATCACGGCGCTTCGCTCGGTCGACGCCGACCCCAACGGCGTCCACTGCTACGACGACGCAGAGTGTGGCTCCTTTCCCGTGCGCGGCTACCGGGACTCGGCGTACTGGGTGACGCCGCTGTGGCAGGAGCCCGGCGGCGGCACCAACGGCTCGACTGTCGGCCCCACGACCGACGCCACCAAGCCGACGGCCGACAACAAGGCCCCCGTGGTGGCGACCATGACGCCTCGCAACCGTGCGAGGCGTGTCAAGGTCGGAGTGAACGTGACGGCGACGTTCTCCGAGGCGGTGCGCTCGACGGGGCTCACGTCCTCGACCGTCCGGCTGCTGCGCAAGGGCAGCACCAAGCTCGTGGCGACGAAGATTCGGTACGACGCGAAGGCGCACCGGGTCGTGCTGAACCCACGCTCCGCGTTGCGTCGCGCGACGGCGTACCGCGTCGTGATCTCCAGCGACGTCCGCGACCTCGCGGACAACCGGCTCGACCAGAACCCGACCAAGTCCGGCCTGCAGCAGGCGCGCTGGACGTTCCGGACGAGGTGACCTTCCGTCCCGCGTCCCGGACTGGACCCGTACACGTTCTGCCCCCGCCCTGACCCACCTGCGCCCTGCGCAACGGGTGCACGCCGGCATCGTCCTGTGGAGCGTGTCCGCCTGGGTCTTCAACGGGCTGCGGAGGCGCGTGCCATCGTGGCCGCATGAACTCTTCTCCTGTTGTCGTGGTCACCGGCGCCAACGGCCTCGTCGGCTCCCGCATCTGCGCGACCCTGGTCGAGCGCGGCGCGAGCGTGTGCGCCGTCGTACGACGCGCCGGCACCGCCCCGGATCTCGTCGGTGTCGAGGAACGGGTCGGCGAATTCTTCGACCCTGCCTTCGCCGCGGCCGTGGTCGATGGTGCGTACGCCGTCGTGACGACGGTGCACCCGATGGCCAGCGACCTCGAGACCCAGCACCGGATCGCGGTCGAGGGCACGCCGGTCATCGCCCGCGCAGCGGCCTCAGCCGGCGTCGAGCGCCTGGTCCACATCTCGACCGCGGGCGTCTACGACCGCAGCCCCGGGGTCGGCGACGTGGATGAGACGTCGGCGCTGGTGGACGACGCCGCCGGCGACTACGCCGTCACCAAGCGCGACACCGACGCTGCCCTGGCCGAAGTCGACGGGATCACCCGCGTGCTCCTGCGGCCGCCCGCGATCCTGGGCGCCGGCGAGACCTCGGTCTGGAACACGCTGCGCCCCGCGGCCATCCGCGAGAAGGAACGCGCTCGTCGCGCATTGCCGCAGCAGACCTTCGCGTGGGTCCACGTCACCGACCTCGCCACCTTCGCCGCCGACATCGCGTCCGGCCGGGTGGCGGCCTCGACCGACCCGTCGACCGGACCCGTCGCTGGCGCCTGCACCCCTGCCAACGTCGCCGCGGGGCCGGCCACGGTCCGTGACTACCACTCGACCGTCACTGGCGCGCTCGGTGTCGAGCCGGTGTGGGATGACGCGCCTGCGTGGACGGGTCAGATCCTGGCTGATCGGGCCCGCGGGTGGGGGTGGGTGCCGCGCGTGGAGCTCGCTGACGCGCTGGCGGAGATCGATGCGGGGTTGCGCAGGCAGCCGTCGGGCTGATGGCCGCCACGCGGTCGTGCGGGGCTGATTCGGGTCCGATGCATCGGCCGCCCGGAGATCTTCGCCATCCAAGCTCGGTCAGATCGGCTGAGTTGGACGCCTTGGCCAGCCAGCTCGACGCCCGACAAGCCGAGCTCCGCAGGACGAGGCGGCGACTGAGCGTGCTCACATCCGTTCGTTGAGGCGGGTCAACAACGTCATGATCCGCCACACCTAGCCCGAGCCCGGCGGGTGGGCGCGACAGAAGTCGCGCACGGCGTCGTTCACCCGCTCGGGACGCTCGAGATTACTCATGTGGCCTGCGCCCTCGATCACGACGAGTGTCGGATCCGGGATCGCCTCCTCGAACTGGCGCGCGACGACGAGTGGCGAGCGCGCATCGTACTGTCCCCAGATCAGCAGCGTGGGGACGGCGATGTGAGGCAGCAGGTCGCTTAGATCGGTCTCGGCCATGATGGCCAACTCGTGCTCAAGGGTGGCCGGGCGGACGTCGGCGGCGATGGCGGCGAGCAGAGGCACAAATCTCGCCGGCGGATCGTTGGCGAAGAGTCCGGGAAGCGTGGGGTCGAACTCCCCATCCGGCGCGGCGAGCATCTTGCGCGCGCCCGCAACCCGCGCTCGTACCTCGTCTGCGGGCAGCGATCCCTTCCAGCCGGCGTAGGTGTCGATCATGATCAGGGTCGCGACGAGCCCAGGATGGCGGCGGTAGAGCTCGAGCAGCACCGTGCCACCCCAGGACAGGCCAGCGATGTGGGCGGGCCCGAGCCCAAGCGCTTTGAGCAGCACTGCAAGCCCATCCGCATAGCCCACCAGGCCAAAGCGCTCCGGGAGGTCGGAGGACCGGCCAGCCCCTGGCTCGTCCCATGCGACGACCGTGAACTCGTCGGCCAGACCGGCAAGCTGCGGTTCCCAGATGCGGCTGTCCTCGGCCGCGCCGTGGACAAAGACCAAGGGCGGCCCCTCACCGACCCGCTCGTAGGCGATCCTGAGCCCGCCCGCCTCGACAAACTCCACCATCGCAAGGTACTCGGGCCGAGCCGGTGTCGCTGCCGAGCGAGCCATCGCGACACCTGGCGCTGGATGCGAGGCCTGACGGCAACGTCGATCACCTGCATGACTTCGATGAGCGCGCACAGCGGATCCGGTGAATGCTCGGACGACAGCGAGCACGGAGCCAGAGTCGATCGCGGTGGATGTGGCGTACTCTCTCGACGCTCGGATCGCGTATCGCGACTGGGTCGCGGAGGGCGAGCACACTGTTCCTATGACGCGTGCGATCGACAAGGCGCTCGGCCGCATTCTCGATGACCTGGCCGCGGGAGGTGTCCCGCTGCCGCGCGTTGAGCCGAGCACGTGGCAGATCTGGGCCCCGTCGGAGTCCCTCGAGTTGTTCGCAGCCGACCACAGCGGCATGGGGGTGTGGTTGGACCTGAGACTGCCTGCCGACCAAGCCCTCGCACACTTGGCCGACCAAGTCCAAGAATGGGCAGTCGAAGAACTCGCTCGTCTCGGCAGACCTACCAACTGGCCGGTCTGCGAGGCGCACCCCGCCAACCATCCCCAGCGACCCGTCGTCGAACACGGTCGCGCAGTCTGGGCTTGCCCAATCGGTGTCGCCGACTCCTTGCTCATCGGGGAACTGCGACGTGCCTAACGGAGCGATCTCCGCACGGACTCTCGCGCGCCGAAGCATCCGACATTAACAGGCGTTCGCTCGAGCGTCAGATGCTGCGGAATGACGCAGGGTCTGGCGTTACGTCAGGTGTCGGGTGAAGAACCTGGCGGCGTCGTCTCCTGCGAAAGGCGGGACTCCGGTGTGTCCGCCCATGTTGGCTTGCAGCGTCTTCTCGAGGGAGCCGAAGGAATCGAACAGGTTCAGTGCCATTTGCCGGTCGTTCCCGCAGTCGTCCCACTGCAGCAGGACGTGCAGCGGAATGGTGACCTGACGGGCCTCCTCGAACATGGAGCGGGACACGAAGCTCCCTGCGAACAGACCGGCGGCCACGATGCGCGGTTCGACCAGCGCCAGCCGGATGGCGATGGCGAGAACGCCGCCCGAGAACCCGACCGGCCCTCGGACGTTCGGCAGTGCAAGAAGCGCATCCAGGGTGGTCTGCCACTCCGGGACCGCTTGCTCGACCAGCGGGAGGATCAGCCTGTCGACGATCTCCCCGACCGGCTCTCCTGCCGCTAGGGCATGGCGCAGGTCGGCGCGGGCCTGCTCAGCGTCGACGGATCGGGGTCGGTCACCGCTCCCGGGGAGCTCGATAGTGGCTGTGACATAGCCGTCGACCGCAGCCCGCCGGGCTCGTCCGGCCAGCCGGGGATACATCGCGCCCAGCCCACCGGGGTGGCCCATCAGGATCAAGGGTGCCGGTGAGGAGGGTGGCGTCCAGAGGATGCCGGGGATCTCGTCGATAGTGAAATGCCGTTCGAGGACGCCGTCGTCGAGCTGACGTTCAGAAATGAAGTGCATGGTCGCGCCTTTCGGAAGAGCTTGTTGAACGGCGCTCCCGGACGACCTACTGCCCGACCGTGACCCCGCAGAGGAGCACCCACGTAAATATGCTCACGGGTACCACCTCCTCGTCCTCACACGGCCCCCGGCGAGAGTAGCCGTGGCGGTCGTGCCCCGCCAATGCCTTTGTCGAGGGCTTCCGGTCAGCTCCTACGCTCAAACGGTGCTCGATACGCATCGAGTTCGATTACGGCGAGAACCGTCACTGGCGGCTAGACGCACCTAGTGAACGTCGGCTTCGATGGCCCGCCTCGCGGCCAGATTCAGACGATGACCCGGGCTTGGCCGGACGCGAAAGTCAAGGCTGCGGACCGAGCTCGGTGCTTGGCGCCGATCCCGTCAGGTCCGCTCGTGGCTCCTTGAGTTCCACGAAAATCACGTGGGTTGGAGTGTCTCCGACGTTCTCGCCGTGATGTTGCTGAGCCGGCAGCCAGCCGACCATGCCAGCCTTCATCTCGACTTCGCGCAGTACTTCGCCCGACACAAGGCGTCTCCGAAAGGAGCTCAGCGTGTACATCACACTGTCTGGATGCTGGTGCGGCGTCGTGCTTTCTCCGGGCTCGTCCTTGTACTCCAGCACTCGGACGCGCTCGTTCTCGAAGACGACCTCGTAGTGGTCCGGGTTGGTGACGGCAGGGTCAAGGCTCATGTCAAGAGAATGACAGTCGCGGCCATCAACTGCCCATAGCACGACGCAACTCGACGGCTACGGCAAGGCTGGCAGGCGCCGACGCGGCTACTAGACACTTCCCGGATTGACACACGTGGTCAACGCGCACGCGCGTCAGCCGATTTGCTCGAACAGGGACACGATGATCCCTTCGGGCCCACGCACGTAGGCCATCCGCACACTGTTCTCGTACTCGCCGATGCCGCCAACGAGTCCGTACCCGTCCGACCGCATCCACGGCCGCCTTGAGGTCGCCGACCTCGAAGGACACGTTGCGCAGGCCAAGCTCGTTGGCCATTGCTGTGGGCGATCCGGGCACGTGGTCGGGCCTCACGAAGCACGCAAGCTCCAGCCGGGACCCTCCGTCGGGCGGCCGCAGCATCGCGATCTCACAGTGCGCGCCCGGGATGCCGCACACGGTCTCCACGAACTCGCCCTCCACAGATCCGGTGCCCTCGACCTCAAGACCCAGCCCGACGAAGAACGCGGTCACCGAGTCGAGGTCCGCGACGGTAATGCCGATGTGGTCGAAACGTTGTACGTGTGCCATGGGATCCAGCCTCCAACAGTTGGCTTGCAGATTCGATGCTGGGACGGAGCCAGGACTGGAATCTCGACATAGCCTTGCAGAAAGCTGCGGTTAACCCAGAAATCGAGCTGCCGTCCGGGAACGACATATTGCTCTCGCGGCGGAAAGACGCACTCATGGGTCCGCCGGGAAGTGACGCGGCACGTGGGCGACGCAAGGCAGTGTCGGTGCCCTCTGGCGGCCCCGCCGGGAAACAGGCAGATCAACCGCGTCCTGCACCCCATGGCCCGCGTCCAACTCCGCAACCCCACCGCTGGCCGGGACTAGTACGAACGGAAGAAGGCCGAAAGCAGGCGCCAATGGAGGCGATGCGCTGCGTCAAGCGTCGACTGGCCGACATCGTCTTCCAGACCATGCTCAACGACGCCATCCGCACGCCACAAAGGCCTGGGACGGGCTCGGGAGAAACAACGGGACACGACTCTGACTCCAGCGCGACCGGTTCACATCCCACGCCGGCTCCTCGGACAAGTCACTTCCCGGACCCGCCGGACAGCAGCCTACGACACGGGCTGCCGGCCGCATCTTGACACAGGGGGGCCATGAGCGGATGTTCTGAGTTGCGCCGGGATAAGCGCGTTGGGCGATGATCGAGCGCCAAGCCATCGACCGCGGCGTGTTCACCTCGGTCAAGGACCTCAACGCCAAGATTCGCCCCCAAATCGACGGCTGGAACGACCGCTCGCCTCGCTTCGTCTGGAACAAGACAGCCGGTGAGATGCTTAAGAAAGTCAACCGGATGAATACTTCGATTGGGCGGCGCTAGAATGACATAATGGGCGGCTGATGAAATCGAACACGCCTGCCATTCACGATCATAATCAGCCAAATGCAGCCGGATGATGTCGCTCGAAGGGTCGTTTTGATGTCGATGTCCATCTCCTCGAATTCACCTTGATCGCTAGTTCGCTCGAGAGCTTCCTCAAGAATCTCTGCAACAACGCTGCGCCCAAAGGACTCGTAGTCGTGAGCACCCAAGTGGTTCTCAACATATTGTTTGTCCAGCTTTTGTTCCATTTTGGTCTCCATCGCTTTCAATTGACACCGGGAACCCAATGAGGGCTCCTCCGGCTAGAATCGGTCTCCCAGGAGTGGCGCTCCGGCAGGATGGTCGGACACCCCCGCATTTTCACGGTCCTCGCTTAGTCCGTAGGTGTCAACGCCTTCACGTGGTTGCGGCGGCTGCGGACTGTCTTGGTTCAGACCACCTCTCTCGCGCGCCTCGAATGACTGGGAGAGAGCAAGATTGCTCTTGCACCTGACAGGTCCGCGCCATGGCAATCGAGCGAACGTGGCGCTTCTCGAGCACAGACGCTGCAAGACCTGCGCGCTGCGCACAGGAAGGAACATCGGGCGTGGGAAGCGCGTGCAGACGAGCGCGATAGCCTTCAGGCTCAGTACGACATTGACCTCGCGGCATGGCGAGCAGAGTGCCGGCTGCGAAGCAGCTTTACTGGACTAGTGGACGTCGGACCCCCGGCACGCGCTGATCGCGGCTTCAAAGCAGGTGCAGACTGGTCTGCTCGTGGCGTGTTGTTCGTGCTCGGACAGCTGTGGATCGCGGTACATGCGACTCACCATGCGCCGCGAACGCAACCAGGTGGCGCCGGCGACCACGAACGCGGCGGTATGACTGTGACTTAAGAGGCGGTGTTGGTCACCGGTCATGATCGATGTCATCTGTGCACTGGTCCGTCCCCGCGGAACCTGCACGCTCAACGGGCAGTGACCTAGGGTCCAACCATGGACGCCACCGTCATCGTCGCCGCTATGGGATTGGCGGCCACCCTCCTAGCGACTTGGTTGACCGCACGCTCGCAACGACGCGTAGACCGTGAGGGTCGGATTCTTGACGCAAAGGTGCGCACTTACGGCGAATGCTCGGAGAGCCTCTATGAATATGCACGCGCCACCTACAACCGGTCGAAAGCTCGGATCGCAGCACAACCTGATCGAGACGAAGAAGGGCCCCGACAAGAAGCCTATCGAGCCAATGCGAGGGCACGGTCAGCCATAGGCCAGGTTTTGATACTGACCAAGAACCAAGAACTAGAGGAAGAGTTGACGCGAGCTCGACGCCAGATCGGACAGTTGAACCGGGCTCCGAACCACGACGATCTCAGGAGCCGGCAAGAAGTCGCTTATCAGACCATAAAGCGAGCACTCGACATGGCGAGATCTGACTTGGTGACCTGATGCCTCTCACTCCTGTAACAGCGCGGTGCTCCACCCGAGAAAGGGCGCACTGGGATGAGTCCTTGAAGATGTTGCGAGGGCCAGCGGAGCTTGGCTTGCCTGCGGGTAAGCGGCCGCGGATTGGACTCCCGGTAGACGTGGGTGGGCGAAGCAACGGCGTCGCCTGAAGTGGATGCCAATCGCTCACCCATTCGCGGCGGATAGACGCACCTCGGTCAGACGAGGGACCTCTGACAGGCGACGTGCGGAGCCGTTCGGCCATTGGGTCTGATCCGTGGTTTCGTTCCTTGAATCAAACGTCAGCCGTGCTGGTCAACCTGCGGCCGCCACGGCTCGTGCTCGTGCGACAGCCAGACCTCCTCAGGGTCGAGCGCGCGGACCAGCCGCTGGCCTTCGGTGCGTGGCTCGTCGAGTTCGGCGTGGAAGACTGCCGTGTCGCCGCAGACGACGACGGATTGCCCGCCCGCCTCGACGACGACCACCTGCGAGCCTCGCGTGTGTCCTGGCGTCGGGACGAGCCGGATCCCCGGCAGCAGCTCGAGCTCGCCGTCGACGGGTACGTACTGCACGCCTGGCGCGTCGACCCACTCGCGGATCGTGTAATCGTCCTCGCTGCGTGCGTCGTCGAGCTCGATGCGCTGGACGTAGATCGGCTTGCCCGTGAAGAGGTGGTTGCCGCCGCAGTGGTCGAAGTGCAGGTGCGTATTGACCACGATGTCGATGCCGGCCAGGTCGAAGTCGGCCTGCGCGCGCAGTGGAATCAGGCGTGGATCCATGTCGGCCACCGCCGGGTGTAGCTGCGTCAGCCCGGTGTCGACAAGCACGCGCGCGTCGGGATGGTCGATGACGTGCACGTAGACCGGCATTCGCTCGCCCTCGGCGAGCAACTCGGCCACGAGAATTGGGGTGACGGTCGGCGGCGAGCCCTCGCTTCCCACCCCCTCCCCTCTCCGGGGTCGTAGGTCACGCATCGCGGACAGCTTGTGCATTTGTCTTGTATCCGCGGCGGTCGCAATAGCCGATGGTCATGAACGGAGCCATGCTCGCTCGTTTCTCTTGATGTTGTTGCACCGCTGGGCGCGGCCGCTAGCACTACGACTTCACAGTCGCACAGAAGTCATCGGTCGAGGAGGGCGGGCGTGGAGTCCGTCCTAGGGGCCGATCCGGCGAGGACGCAGATCGCGTCGGTCGCGCTTGTCGGGGACGTCACGAGGCTGCGCCTGCCTACAGCGCGGCCGACTCACACCCGCTCATCGACACTTCGGATCAGCCACTTCCCGGACCCGCGAAAACGACGCTACGCCGCCCACCAGCCAGCCGGAAGACCCTCACTCGAACCGCGCCTTGACCCAGAGGGCTGCCAGATCCGTGCATTGCCGCGTCGGCGGGGCCGCGGGTGACGCCCACCGACCCGCCCCCGAATGCGGCACGGCAGCCCCGCTCGGCCGAGCCCGGCTCGCTGATCCAATTTGGGGCATGACACCGGGCGCCCCGTAGACCAGCATGGCCGGAGCGCCGGATCGTGCCCGGCACGGCGAGGAGGGATCGTGGCAACCGTTCACTTCCGGCAGTCGAGCCCCGTGTGGCAGGGCGCCGGCACCGCGGCGTGGAACATGGTCGTGGGCGACCGGGACAACTTCTGGGGCTTCTCGGCCCGCCCCTTCCAGGCCAACGACACGGTCGTGCTCGAGAAGGTGTCGGCCAACTCGGACAACAACCTCAATCAGTCAACGGACATCGTGATCACGATGATCCCCGGCGTCGGCGGCGGCGGGCTGGTCCGGTTGGCGGCCGGGGCGGTGTCACCGTGAGGCTGCACGTGCTGTACGACGGCGAGGGCCGCATCGTCGCGGCCGCGCCGTCCGACGTGGCTGACGGGGAGCTGGTCGTCCGGCCGGTGGCGACCGAGCCCGGTCACGAGGCCGGCGAGCTGGAGGTGCCCTCCGAGCTGGAAGGCGCGGCCCTCGCCGACATCTGCGAACGCTCTCGGGTCGACGTCGCCCAACGCCGCATGGTGGTCCGCGACGCGACAGCCGGTTAGCGCGCCGGGACGGCCGTCACGTACACCTGCACCCTGCCGACCACCTTGACGGGGGTGCGGCGGGTCACCGCGACCTCCATCCCGGTCGCCGAGTGCCGCCGGGTGCGGCACCGGATCGGCTCGGAAGCGCGGCGGCCCCGGCGGGGAATCCTCCGCGGGGGCCGCGCGTTCTCGCGGGTCAGACCCGGTTTCGGGCCCTGCGTTCAGATGTCGTGGTAGCGATGTCCCGGTGCTGCTGACCTGGGTGCCGCTGTGTTCGGCCTTATGGGGTGCATCTGGTACGCACCCGGATGGTCCCACTCCGCCTGTTTCGCTCCATCGTCTTCGCACTGAGATGTCACCAGGTGTGGTTCACGATCCGGTTGCGGGAGAACAACCGAGCTGTTCGCCCCTTCCGGCGAGAGCAGGTCGAGGGTGGTCTGGCCGGTGACCCGAGTTGCGAGCGACGCCATGGGCGGGACTCGCCCGAGGGCGTTCTCGACGGAAGACACCCGCAACGCGGCTACTTGTTTCATTGACCTCAGGACCGGGTCTGGCGAGGCTCGGTCCACGCGCCCCGTTCAAGAGACGATAATTCATGTACCCGAGTCCGTTGACCGCCGTAGGCGCGCGGTCTTGACAGCCCTGCCGGCCGTGGACTTCGACGGTGTCGAGCGGCTGCGGGCTCAGGCAGCAGGCACGGGTCTTAGGCTGGCTGCGCATGTGGATGCCCGAGCCCTATGCCGGCGGCAGGCCGGACTGCCGCCGCCGCCAGGCACCCACGGTGACCACGCCAAGGGCCCAGAGCGTGAGGCCCATCCCGCCGACCAGGAAGAGCCCGTCGAGTGCGTCGGTGAACGGAATCGTGACGGCTGCGGCGGTCTGGCCGGTCCTGGCACATCCGCTCTACCTCGTCCTCCAGTTCTCGTGGATCGTCGCGGTTACGGTGCGCTGGCGCGCGGGCCGGAGCCGCGCACCGCTCCTCGGTCTGCTCCTTGGAGTCGCTGCCGCGTTCGTCGTGCTCGCAGTCGGGCTGATGGCGGTGGGCTCGGCGAGGCCGGGGCTGGTCACGGTGTCGCTGGTCCCGCTGGCCGCCGGGTGGTCGGCCCTTCACGGTCACGTGCTCGCGCGGTACCGCGCCCTGTCCTGGCTCACGGACGCGGACCAGGGGCGGATCGGGCTGCCCACGGCGCTGGCCCGGACTGCAGCGCAGGCGCTGGACGCACCAGGAGCGACCGTGTGGATGGGTAACGAGGCGGCGCTGCACGCCGTGGGCGTCTGGCCCGACACCAAAGTCGACCCCGCGCCGAGCCCGCTGCATGCTCTTCCGGACCGCGCCTGGCCGGTCCGCTCGGGCGACGAGGTCGTGGGTGCGCTCGTCGTGCCGGGAGTCACGGTTCTTACGCGCAGCGAGGAGCGGATGATGCAGGATCTGGGCGCCCAGGCGGCCCTGCTCCTGGAACGGCTCACGCTGGCGGAAGTGGTCCAGCGGGAGTGGACTGTCGGCCACCTCAAGCACCTCACGCGACGGGAGCGTGAGGTCCTCGAGCTGATGGCCCGCGGACTGACCAACGCTGCAATCTGCCAGGAGTTGCACCTGAGTGTGAAGACGGTCGAACCGCTGATCAGCACCGTCTTCGCCAAGCTCGGGTTGTACGCCGACCCGACAGTGAACCGCCGCGTGCTCGCGGCGCTGGAGTACCACCGCAGATAGAGGTCGGGGCCGGTTGGCGGACCTCCCAGCCACCGCCAGCGGCCCGTGGCCCGTTCAGCCGTCTGACCGCTCAGCGGCAAGATATGTGCGCTTCCTTCCAGCCACAACATCCATGCGTCGGTTGTACCGGCGCGTTCTTGCCAAGCGCACCCCATCACCCGGTTGAACGACCTGGTGGGCATCACATGCCCCCGGGATGTCGGCGCACTTGCTGAGATGGGGGGCGAGCTCGACGCTGAGGTTCGCTTCCAGACGTCTCGGCCCCGCCCTAGCGACGGTCTCGGTCATCCGGCAGGTGCGTCTATCTGGGTGGAAGGACGCAGCCCCCCTTCACCCCCGCACGTGGATCGCTGCTGGCGCAGAGACCGGAGCCGGTCGCCGAGCCCGGGAAACGCGTTGTTTGCCATAACAGCAAACTATCTTGTCGATTTTGGATGACGCCAGCGCATCCTCGACGACATGGATGCCTACGACGTGATTGTCATCGGTGGTGGAGCGGCCGGCCTGTCCGGCGCCACCACCCTCGCCCGGGCCCGCCGCTCGGTCCTCGTGATCGATGCCGGCGAACCCCGCAACGCACCGGCGGCGGGAGTGCACAACTACCTGAGCCGGGACGGCATGCCGCCTCGGGAGCTGCTGGGAGTCGGCTCGACGAGCTCGCGTCGTACGGCGGCAGCCGCGCCTGGGCAGCGTGGTCAAGGCAGCGGCTCAGGACGACGGCTTCACCGTGCTGCTCGAGGACGGCGCGGAGCTGCGCGCCCGGCGCCTGCTCGTCACGACCGGACTGGTCGACGAGCTGCCCGACGTGCCGGGGCTGGCCGAGCACTGGGGGTCGGCGGTGCTGCACTGCCCGTACTGCCACGGGTGGGAGGTGCGCGACCGGCCGATCGTCGTGCTGGCGACCACTCCCCTCTTCATGCACCAGGCGCTGATGTGGAGCCAGTGGACCGATGACCTGACGCTGGTCCTTCACGACCAGCCCGAGCCCGACGCCGAGCAGGGGCGGATGGCCAACCGCGGCGTACGCGTCATCAGCGGCCGGGCCGAGAAGGTCGCCGAGTCCGCCGGCCGGCTCACCGGGCTCGTCGTCGACGGCGAGGTCGTGGCGGCTGACGCCGTCGTGGTCGCGGGGTTCATGCGCGCGCGCTCCGACGTACTCACCTCCCTCGGCCTCGAGGCCGTCGACTTCAAGATGGGCGAGTACGTCGCCGCCACACACGTGCCGGCCGAGCCGACCGGTCTGACTGCGGTGCCGGGCGTCTACGTCGCCGGCAACGTGACCGACCCCGGAGCCCAGGTGATCGCCAGCGCGGCCGCAGGGTTGATGGCCGGCGCCAGCATCAACATGGAGCTGATCATGGCCGACGCTTCGCGCTGAGCAGCCGCTCGAGCCCGCCCAGGATCAGCTCGAGACCGAACTCGAACTCGTCCTCGAAGTCCCAGCCGGGTTTGAGCACGTGCTGGGTCGCGAACTCCACCAGGTGCGGGAAGACATCGGTCGGCAGCGGGTGGATCAGGCCCTCGGCCACGGCCTCGGCCGAGCGGTGGTCGTCGAACGGCAGGTTGGCCGACTGCGACGAGAATCCGTAGATGAAGCTGTCGAGCAGGGCGAAGGCGTGCCCGGTGTCGGCGATCGAGAAGCCACCCGCGCGCAGGGCGCCGATCACAGAGTCGTGGTGGGCGAGGGTGGCCGGTCCGGCGTTGGGGCGCGAGTCGACGAGGCCCACGGCCCACGGGTGCGCACGCAGCACGCGCCGCGCGGCGTGGGCACGGTCGTGCATCGAGGTGCGCCAGTCGACCTCGGGGGACGCCGTACCGAAGTCGGCGAAGATGCGGTCGACGATGGCGTCGAGCAGGTCGTCCTTGTTGGCGACGTGGTGGTAGAGCGACATCGCCTCGACGCCGACCGCCTGCCCCACCCTGCGCATGCTGAGCGCCGCGACACCGGAAGCGTCGGCCAGGTCGAACGCCGCGTCGACGATCGCGGCCCGGGTCAGCGTCTCGCGTCTCGCTGGCATGCGTCCTCCACCTCTTGACTTTCCCTTACAGCGTAAGTTCTACTACACCTTACAGCGTAAGTCACTCTTCAGGAGGCTCCCATGCCCACCATCACCCGCACCATGCGAGCGGTCACCCAGCAGCGGTACGGCGGCACCGACGAGCTGGCACTCGCCGACGTGGCGGTGCCGACTCCCGGTCCGGGCGAGGTGCTGGTGCGCGTCGAGGCGGCCGGCGTCGACCGGGGTGTCTGGCACCTGATGACCGGCCGGCCGCTCGCCGTCCGGCTGGTGATGGGCCTGCGCGGCCCGCGCAAGCCGCCAGGGATGGACCTCTGCGGCACCGTCGTCGAGCTCGGAGAAGGCGTTGCCGGCTTCACGGTGGGCGACCCGGTGCTGGGCATCGGCTCCGGCGCGTTCGCCGAGTACGCCGTCGCCCCGGCCGCCAAGCTCGTCGTACGTCCCCCGTCGCTGACCACCGCTCGCGCCGCCGCCCTACCGATCTCGGGCCTGACGGCTCTCCAGGCCGTGCGCGCCGCAGGCGTCGAGGCCGGGCAGACCGTGCTCGTGCTTGGTGCTGCCGGTGGCGTCGGGTCGTACGTCGTCCAGGTCGCCCGCCACCGGGGTGCCATCGTCACCGGGGTCTGCAGCGCGGCCAAGAAGGAGTTCGTCTCCGGACTCGGGGCCGTGCGCGTCGCGGCGTACGACGAGGAGTCGATCGGCGACCTCGGGCGGTTCGACGTCATCATCGACACCGGCGGCTCACGCCGGCTGGGCGAGCTCCGGTCGGCCCTGACTCCCCGCGGCACGCTGGTGATCGTGGGCGGTGAAGGTGGCGGCTCGTGGTTCGGCATGGGCCGTCAGGCGTGTGCCGTGGCGCTGTCGCCGTTCGTGTCGCAGCGGCTCGCCATGGTGGTCAACAGCGAGAACGCCGTGGACCTGGCCGAGCTCACCGGGTTGGTCGCCAACGGCGACGTCGTACCCCAGGTCGAGCGCACGTTCACCCTCGACGAGACTGCCGCTGCCATCGACCACCTCATCGACGGCAAGGCGGTCGGCAAGGTGGTCGTGGTGACCGGGTCGTCCGCCTGACACCGGGTCAGGACCCGGCCTCAAGCGGACGACTCGATATCAGTCGGGGTAGCGCTCCGACAGGGCATCGAGCAGCAACGCCACCAGCGCCTCGAGCTGCAGGTCGGCGGACGACGTGACCTCCTCGTCGGACCCGTCGAGCGCGCGGGCGGCGAGGCCGGCCTTGCTGTCGATGAGCTCGGCGATCTTGGTGTCGATCGTCTGCGCGGCGATGATCCGCCATGCGGTGACCGGCTCGTCCTGGCCGATGCGGTGCACCCGGTCGATGGCCTGCGTCTGCTCGGCGTCGGTCCACGACAGCTCGGCGAGCACGACGTTGGAGGCGACCTGGAGGTTCAGGCCGACGCCCGCGGCGAGGAGTGAGCAGACCACGATCGAGACGTCGGGATCGGTGAGGAACCCGTCGATGTTCTTCTGGCGGGCCTTCGGCGTCTGGTCTCCGCGGATCGACGAGTAGCCGATGCCACGCTCTGCAAACGTCGCCTCGGCGATGTCCATCACGTCGACGTGGCGAGCGAAGAAGACGACCTTGCCGACGCTTCGTGCCAGCTGGGCGGCGTAGTCGGCCGCCAGCCCGGCCTTGGCCTGGCCGATGCGACGCATCATCGCGAAAACGTTCTCGTCGGTAGACGCGGTGTCGTCGCGTTCCCAGCCGGCCACGCGTCGTACCAGCTCGTGGTCGATGCCCTCGACGGTGACGCCCGACGTACGGGCCTGGAGCGCGCCGTCGTACCGCGAGACCAGACGCTTGGTCAGCTCACGCTCGGCGTCGCGGATCGAGCGGCCGAGGGCGCCGTCGAGCTCGACGGGCAGGTCGGCGATCCGGCGGGCCGGGATGTCGGCAGCCACGTCGACCTTGCGGCGCCGGACGATGCCGAGGTCGATCACGCTCTGCCGCGCCGCGGGGTAGAAGCCCGGGTCGGCCGGCGTCAGGCCGGTCTCCTCGAGCGCGAACATCAGGTCGAGGCCCGGCGAGGTGGGCTTGATCCAGCCGAGGAACTCCCAGATGGCGCGGAAGTCCTCGATGTCGTTGATCAGCGGGGTGCCGGTCAGCGCCATCAGCAGCGGACGGGCGATCCGGGCGCGGATCTTCTCCGACAGCGCCAGCACGTTGCGCGAGCGCAGCGAGGTCTTGTTCTTGATGAAGTGCGCCTCGTCGATGACCATGCTGCGGAAGCCGAGATCACCGAGCCAGCCGACGTGTCGGTCGAGGATGTCGTAGTTGACGACCATGATGTCGGCGAAGCCGTCGACGGTGTCGCCGTCGCCGTGCACGACCGTGGCCGTGCGGCCGGGCGTCCAGAGCTCGGCCTCGTGAGCCCAATTGGCCTTCACGACGTTGGGTACGACGGCCAGCATCGGGTACGCGTCGGCAGCCTGGGCTGCCAACAGCGCCTGGGCGGTCTTGCCGAGACCGGGCTCGTCGGCGAGCAGGAACGTGCGGTGCCCGGCGGCGGCCGCGGCGACGACCTGGCCCTGGTGGTGCATCAGCTCGAGGTCGGCCGGCGCACGCAGCGACCGGGGCTCGGGCAGGTCCATGCAGGCAGTGGCGCCACCGGCGGCGCGCTCGAACGACGTGAGCAGCGGGCCGATCAGCTCCCAGGTCGCCAGCCGGCGCGGGGTCGCCTTGAGCTGGGCCTGGCGCTCGGCGGCGGAGAAGTCCTGGGTGAGGAACGGGTTGGCGAGCTGGCGCGAGATGACGGACCGGGGTACGACGCGGCGTTGCTCGACCGGAGCGGTGTCAGGCTCCTCGGCCTCTTCCTCCTCCGGCACCTCGATGCCGGCGGCCTCGAGCATCTCGACGCGCATCGCCTTGGCGGCGTCGGAGACGACGGCGTCCTCGCCCAGCAGCTCGAAGAGCGCGGGCTCGAGGGTAGCGGTCTTGGCCAGGATGATGGCGATGCCGTCGAGGCGCTGCAGCTGCTCGCTGCGGTAGTTCTCCGACGACTCGGTGTCGGCCTTCACCCGGGCACGTTCCTCACGCACCAGCAGCGCGACGACCTGGAACTTCACGTGCGACAGCCGGGTGAGGTTGTTGCGCTGGACGGCGTTCTCGACCTCGCGCGCGGCGCGGGCCAGCTGCGGGATGATGCCCTCCTGGTCGCGCGCGCGGCCGCCCTTGCGGTTGCGCGACTGGGTCCGCGTGCTGCCGGACCGGCGTTGGCTTCGTGGGGCCAAGGACTCCTCCTCAGGGCTGGCGATCAGCCGGTGGTGCACCTGCACCCGGGCCGCCGGCCGATCCGGCGCCCCGACACGTCGTACGACGCGGCAGTGAACCGGAGTCCGCTGCGCATATGCCCTGCGACCTGAAACAGGTCACCCGGGCAGCGATCGCGGCCGGGGCAGGGGTGTCGACGCACGACCAGCATAGGCGTAGGACCCGCGTCACTCGTCAATTGCCCCGATCTGCCTCCCGCGCGTCGAAGAAATGGCACGATTCCCACCGTTCAAGCAGTCGGCCGTGAGCAAGTGGCATCCACACCGTGACCGAGAGGGTCAACGTGCACACCTCCACCGTCGCGCCCTCGAGGCCGCGTCCGGTCCTCGCGATCGCCCTCTTCCTGCTGCTCACCGGCTTCACCACGATCAGCATGCTGGGGTTCTGGCGACCGGGGGGCATGTCGACCGACACCCTCAGCGTCGTCACCGGCCTGCTCTCTTCCGCCTGCTGCCTGTCGACCGCCTGGGGCAGCCGAGGCTCGATGCGCATTGCCTG
Organism: Nocardioides sp. InS609-2; assembly: GCF_023208195.1. Lineage (NCBI taxonomy): Bacteria > Bacillati > Actinomycetota > Actinomycetes > Propionibacteriales > Nocardioidaceae > Nocardioides > Nocardioides sp. InS609-2. Next base: position 2,536,647 of record NZ_CP060034.1, read on the forward strand.
GTCGCTCTTCGCCCTCTGCGTTGCGATGTATGCCGGCGGCGACGTCCTGTGGCTGATGTATCCCGACGCCGAGGACGTCCCCCTGCTGGGGTCGGCGGACGCGCTGTATGTCGGCGGGATGGTGCCGGCCGTCGCGGGCCTGATGGCCTACCCGGTGCTGCGCAACCTCAGGGGCCTGTGGCTGCAACTGGTGCTCGACATCGCGGTCCTCTCGACGTCGATGCTGTTCATCAGCCACACCATCGTGCTGGACACGGTGTTCAGCACCTCTGACAGCTTCTTCGAGGCATTCATGCTGGGGGTCTACCCGGTCACCGACGTGCTGCTGGTGTGCCTGGTGTTGACTCTGCTGCTCCGCAGCATCGGACAGGTGCGCGTCGACATCGTGCTCGTCGGGGCGACGTTCGTCATCTACACCATCGCAGACAACGGCTATGCCGTGATGACCCTGCGCGGCCAGGGCACCCTGGGCACCTGGGTGGACGTGGCCTACACGCTGGCGCCGGTGACGCTTGCCACCGGCGCTTTGCTGGCCGCGATGACGCCGGCGCCGCGGCGCACGCTCAAGCGCCACCTGACCGGTGTGCTCGCGCCGATGCTGCCCGACCTCACCGCGATGGCCGCCGTGACCCTGGCGGTGGCCGGTGGCACGCACGGCGCGACCTCCACGGGGCTGGCCGTCGCGACCCTGCTCACGGTGGCCACCCGGCAGTTCGCGCTGACGACGATCGGGCAGCACCTGCGCACCCAGCTGGAGCATCGTGTGGCGGAGCGGACGCAGGAGCTCGCGGAACTCACCGACCACTACCAGCGGCTCGAGGCCATGAAGTGCGAGTTCGTCACCGCCGTCAGCCACGAGCTGCGGACCCCGCTGACGGCGATCCGCGGCTCGCTGGAGATGCTGCACGACGGGGACGCCGGCCAGCTGCCGGCGGCGGCCCAGAAGGTCGTGGCCATCGCGGCTCGCGGCGGCGAGCGACTCTCGCGGCTGGTCAACGACATCCTCGACCTCGAGCGTCTGGAGAGCGGCGTCTTCGCGTTCGTCCCGACCCAGCACCCCGTGTCCGCACTGGTGGCAGAGGCCACCCAGTCCCTGCTGCCGCTGGCGCAGGACCGGGACGTCGAGATCGTCGTCGAGGCGGCCGAGGGCGAGGCTTGGTGCGACGCCGATCAGGTCGTGCAGGTGCTGGTCAACCTGCTCGGCAACGCGCTGAAGTTCTCCCCTAGCGGCACGATCGTCACGGTCGAGGCCCGGCAGCACGACGGCGAGGTCCTGGTCTCGGTCCGCGACCAGGGCCGGGGCATCCCCGTCTCGCAGCTGGACGCGATCTTCGACCGCTTCCACCAGGTGGAGGGAGACGACAGCCGCCAGAAGGGCGGCGCGGGGCTCGGGCTCACCCTCTGTCGCCGCATCGTCGAGACCCACGGCGGCCGCATCTGGGTCGAGAGCCCCGGCGCCGGGTCGACGTTCTGGTTCTCGCTGCCCACCCACGAGCCGGTGTGCGCCGGCGAGCCCGGCTCTGTCGCACCGGAGTCCCTGCTGGTGCTCGGGGCCTGACCCGGACACGCACGGGCGCCAAGCTTCAGGAAGCGAAGCGGTACGACGCTCGGCCGGTCGATCCACCCCTCTGGCGCGCCTGGTGGTGAGCCCAACTCACTCGAGCGGCATCCCACCGAAGCCGAACTCGTTGCCGTCATCGTCGCGGTACGTCGCCTTGCGCACGCCGTCGCCGTACGTCTCAACCCGGTCGGGCTCGATCCCGCGCGAGGCGATGGCGGCGACCTCCGCGTCCAGGTCGTCGACGAGGAGCATCAGCCTGGCGTGACCGGCGTGATCTGGCATCTCCACGATGTAGACCGACCGGTCCTCGGCCACGTCCCAGACGCACTCGGTGTCATGGGCCACGAAGGTGGGCGGCGAGCCGAGCAGGCGTTCGTACCAGGGCAGTGCGGCGACCTAGTCGCTGATCGGGATGCCGGCGAACAGGGCGTGGGGCATGGCCTCGATGCTAAGGCGCGGCGAGCGTCGCGACCACCGGCCGATGGTCGGAGCCGGGGACGTCGACGCGGGCCATCGGGTTGTCGGTGATCGACTGCGGAGCCGGCCCGCCGGTGGCCACGTCGGTCACCCGCAACACCGCTGCCCGGCTGACGAGCAGATGGTCGATCAGCTCGCGCCGACCGCGGTAGACGCGGCTCCAGCGCTGCTCCTCGGGGATCAGTTGGGCAAGGTTCCAGAGCCGGGCGCCGTCGCCGGCGTCGGGGGTGTCGAAGCCGCCGGTGCCGATCTCGGACCCCGGCGGGCCGAGCAGGATCTGGGTGGTCGCCGCCTGCGGCTCGTCGTTGAGGTCGCCGGCCACCACGACGAGGCGATCGGCTCCGTCGCCGTCGAGCAGCCCGTCGGCGTACTCCCGCACGCAGGCGGCCTCGGCAGCGCGCCGGTGTACGGCGAACACGGCGTAGCGCGCCCGCTCACCCTCGTCGCGCGGGCTGAAGCGGCCGTCGGGGAAGCTCAGCAGCTTCGACTTCAGGTGCACCGAGACGAGGTCGACCTCGCCCACGCGGACGCGGAGGGCCGGTCGGCCCATCGCCGAGATCGACAGTCCGTCGTCGGCGACGCGCACGGCACCCAGACGTCGCGGGAAGGCCGAGACCTGCTGCACGGACTCCACTGCAGAAGTGGCGATGACGCCCACCCGGATGCCGCGCTGGTCCGGGTCGGCGAGGGCCACCTTCCACGTGCCGGGGAGGCGGTCGACCAGGTCGTCGAGGGCTCCCGCCGAGCCGACCTCCTGTACGGCGAGCGCGTCGGGCGCCAGACCGGTGATCGTGGCGGCGAGCGAGGTCAGCTTGGCGTCGTACACCTCAGGCGTGGGGCTGGAGTCGCTCTCACCGGGGCGGAAGAGGTTCTCCAGGTTCCAGATGCCCACCCTCATGTCGCCAGCCTCATGTCATCAAGTGTGCTCCCGACAGGTCAGCCCGTGAAGAACCCGGCGAGCACCGGCGTCAGCACGTCGGCCGGCACCTCGTGGAACCCGCCCTCGAGCTCGACGTGCTGCCCGTTCGGGAGCACGGCAGCGACCGCCGCCGGCGCCTGACGCAGGAACGACATCTGCGTGCCGGTGCTCGCGATCGTCAGCACCGGCGCGTCGATCGAGGCGAGCAGGTCGACGGGCAGGCAGCTGTCGCCCAGGCACAGTGCGTCGTACCGGACGGTCGGCGCCATCGCCATCAACGCCTCCCACATCGGGGTGCCGACCATCTGCTCGAGCATCTCCTCGGGCAGGCCGACGGCGGCGGTGTGGAAGTAGCGCACGATGCCGGCGCGGTCGCCCGCCGCCTCGAGCCGCTCCAGGTTGGCGACGTAGTCGTCGGGCACGGGCGGCGCGCCCTCCACCCGGTACGGCGTCTCGAGCAACGAGGCCCTGTCGACACCGATTCCGGCGGCCAGTGCTTCGACGATGAGGCCGCCGCCCGACGAGATCCCGTGCGCGAAGCCGCGGCCGGTCTCGGAGGTGGCCGAGATGACGGCGGCCAGGTCCTCGACCTCGCGCGCGACGGCGTACGGCGCGGTGTCGCCGCTGTCGCCACGGCCCCGGCGGTCGTAGGTCACGCCGGTGAACCCGGTCTCGCCCAGCGACCGGGCCAGGTCGCGGAACGCGCCGCGGTCGCAGAACGCGCCGCCGACGATCGCCACGACGGGCCCCGATCCGTAGGCCTCGTAGGCGATCGTGGTGCCGTCGGCCGAGCTGGTGGTGGTGGTGGTGGTCTCGCTCATGGTGATCCCCTTGTCTCTGGCGCCCGCCGACGCGAGCTCTCATCATCTGTCGAACGGCGCACCGCTGCTTCGACATCGCCACCCCGACGAGTTTCGGCAGGATGGACTCCGTGAGCAAGACAACTCTCCGCGCCGCGGCGCACGACGATGCGCCGGCGGTCGCCGCGATCTGGGAGGCCGGCTGGCGCGAGGCCCATCTCGGCCACGTGCCGGACGAGCTGGTCGCAGCGCGCACGCCAGCCTCATTCCTGGCGCGGGCGGGCGAGCACGTCGACATCACCACCGTGGCGGTCGTGGACGGCGCGGTCGGCGGCTTCGTGATGGTGGTCGAGGACGAGGTGGAGCAGGTGTACGTCGACCCGTCCTGCCGCGGCACCCCGGTCGCGGCCGACCTGCTGGCTGAGGCCGAGCGGCAGATCCGGGCCACGGGCCACGCGAGCGCGTGGCTGGCCGTGGTCGCCGGCAACCTGCGGGCGCGGCGGTTCTACGAACGCCAGGGCTGGGTCGACGAGGGCCTGTTCGACCACCAGGCTCCCGGCGGGATCAGCGTGCCGGCGCACCGCTACGTGAAGCGGCTCTAGGGTGTCAGCCGTCCTTGCTGGGTGTGTCCCAGTTGTTCGTGACTGCACCGGAGCAGGCCCGCCGGCACGGTGTGAGGCATGGCGTAATCCAGTGATCTGACCGATGAGCAGTTGGCGCTGCTGGAACCGGTGTTCCATGCGCCGGGTAGGCGGAGACCCAAGCACGCCCCGGACCAGCGGAGCGTGGTGGACGCGAAGCCGATGGCAGAGCCGAGGCGACGCCGTCGATGGTGGTCATCGACACCCACCTGGCACGTAGGGCGTCCAACGGCGGGTCCGCCTTCCGTCGACGTGACCGGGCTCCCAGATGTTGGTCGTGCCTGCCTCCACCCGCGAGAACTGCGGCTGATCCGGGCGGGTTGTGGCCCAGCCGTTCCATCGGGAGTGCAAGCGTCACGGCCGACGTACGGAGCGCCTATGACCCTCCCTCACGGCCGCGCTGGCAGCACGCAAAACTCGTTGCCCGACGGGTCTGTGTAGGAACGCCACGGCAGCTCGCCCCACTCCGTGTGGAGCTTGCCGCCGCCGCGCTCGGCGATGCTTGCCTCGACTCCGTCGGGATCCTCTCCAGCCTCGAGCCGGATGTCGAGGTGCAGTCGGTTCTTGGTCGCGCCCTTGCGGGCTGGCTCAGGGCACAGCTCAAGGAGGGGACCCCGCAGCGACCTGTGGCGCAGGGACCGGGGCGCGACACCGGCCGCGTCGGTCCAGCCGGTCAGCCAGGACCAGAACTCCGCGTCCCTGTCCGGGTCGGCAGAGTCGAGCGGTAGCGCCGCGAGGGGACCGCTGTCGGCGTACGCCGCTCGATCCTCCATCACGCAACAGGGATTGCCCTCCGGGTCGGCGAGCACCACCCATGGCACATCGCCCTGACCGATGTCGAGCTGTCGTGCGCCCAACCCGAGCAGCCGATCGACCTCCTCGGCCTGGCGGGCCCCGCCCGAGAGGTCCAGATGGAGCCGCGGCGGCTCGACTGGCGGCTCGGAGACGCGCTGGAAGCACAGGTCGAGCACCGGTCCGCCCTCGAAGGCGAGCCGCGTCTCGAAGCCATCAGGCTCGTCGGTCAGCCGCTCGCCGCCGACCACCGCCTCCCAGAACCGGCCCAGCCGCTGCGGCTCGACGGCGTCCATGACGAGGTTCTCCAGATACATGAAACCCACCGTAGACCCCAGCAGGCGGCGATCACACAAGTTATGACGCCACCCTGGCGCACGACTCCAGCGATGTCGCGACAGCTTTTTGGGTCACGACGGGGGGTCGAATGCGGACCCACAGGGAATGGTACTTATGACCGAGCGTCGGCGACGCCCCGCTGAGCGCACCCACATCGGCACGTGAGGGCGTTTGCGCGCCCAAGATCGCCGCCAGGAGAAATGGGACACACCCAGTCAGAGTGCGAGCGTGACGACCCCGACTGCGTCGTAGCTGCCGCGAGCACGGCGGTCGAGCGTCAACAGCGTCCTACGGTGATGTCGGGCGGTCGCGGCCACGAGTCCGTCGTACGTCGAACCGCCCCGCACGCCCCCGGACGCCAGCCTGGCGATCAGCGCCACGTGCGCGGCCGGCGGCAGTGTCAGCACCCGGAACGTCAGCCGACCGAGGATGTCCGCCACGACTCCGGGGGCGAGCCGATGTGGAGCCGGAAGCCTGGTCAACACGCTGTAGGACTCGATCAGGACGTGCGCCGGGATCGCGTCCACCTGGTCGCCCACGGCTCGACGTGCGTCGGCATGCCGCGGATGCCACGAGACGAGTGCGGCCACCAGCACGCTGGTGTCGCACGTGGCCGCCGTCGTCACCTTCGGGTGGCCTCGATGGTGTCCCTGACGTCCTGCTCAGTGAGCGGGGGAAGGTCTGCCTCGGGCACCAGGGTGGGCAGTCCACCAGCGTCGGAGATGCGCACAGAAGCGGGGGCGATCTCGATCTCGATGCGCCCGTCGGTGAAGACCACGTCTATCGCCCTTCCGGGAAGCAGCCCCATCGCGTCTCTCACCGGCTTGGGCACCACGATGCGCCCGGCCGAGTCGATGGTGGTTCTCATGGCATAAATCTACCATCGTCTCTACCATGTACGGCTGCTTGGGCACACCGATGGCAGTCAGCGGACCGACTCACCCCGCTTCGCGATCCCGTCGAGCCGCAGTACGCCGCTCTCGTCGCGGTGCACGCCCGTCGCACCCACATGCTTGTCGCTGATCTGCACGCCGTTCTTGATGACGTGCACCAGCGCCATCGCGTGGCCGCGACCCAGCTCGTAGTCGTCGGCGAGCCAGGTGACGATCTCGCCGGACTTGGTGTCGGCGCCGAAGCCGCGGTCGCGCGCCTCGTCGACGATTTCTTGCGGGACCTTGCCGGTGTTCTTCTCGACGGTGTCGAGGTAGGCCTGGAACGACATGACGACTCCTGGTGTGTGGTGGGTTTGCTGGTACGTCGATCGGCGCGGCTCGACTTCGACATCGACCCGACCTTGACTTGCCGCTCATGAGGAGCGTTAACATCGCCAGATGACGATGTTGCTCGGGACGGACACCCTCAAGCCGGCCGCCTGCCTGTTCCAGGGCTTCAGCGACCCGTCGAGGCTCACCATCCTTCGCCACCTCGCGCTCGGCGAGCACCGGGTGGTCGATCTGACCGAGCACCTCGGGCTCGCGCAGAGCACCGTATCCAAGCACCTGGCCTGCCTCAAGGACTGCGGCCTCGTGGTGTCCCGACCGCAGGGCCGAGCCTCGGTCTTCTCGCTGGCCCACCCCGAGGCGCTGATGGACCTGCTCGCGTCGGCCGAGCGGCTGCTCGAGCTCACCGGCGACGCGGTCGCGCTCTGCCCCACTTCCGGACTGGCCACCATGACGGGCGCCTCGTGACCACGATCCCGACCTCCGACGTACGGCGCCAGCTCGGTCGCCGCGCGCAACTGCTGGCCGGGGCGTCGGTGGCCTACAACGTCGTCGAGGCCGTCATCGCGATCACGGCCGGGCTGGTTGCCGGCTCGGTCGCGTTGGTCGGCTTCGGGCTCGACTCGGTCGTCGAGGTGTCGAGCGGGCTGATCATCCTGTGGCAGTTCCGGCACTCGATGCCCGAGACCCGCGAGCGGCTGGCGCTGCGGCTGATGGCGTTCTCGTTCTTCGCGCTCGCCGCCTATGTCGCGGTCGAGTCGACGCGGGCGCTGATCTTCGGCGCCGACCCCGACCCCTCACCGGTCGGCATCGCCCTGGCCGCCGCGTCGCTCGTGGTGATGCCGTTGCTGTCGTGGGCACAGCGTCGGACCGGCAAGGCGCTCGGCTCCAACGCCGTCGTCGCCGACTCCACCCAGACCCTGCTGTGCACCTACCTCTCAGCGGTGCTGCTCGTCGGTCTGCTCCTCAACGCCGCCCTCGGCTGGTCCTGGGCCGACCCGATCGCCGGCCTGGTCATCGCCGCGATCGCGGTCAAGGAGGGCCGCGACGCGTGGCGGGGCGAGGGCTGCTGCGGCTCGATCGGTACGTCGACCACCGGCTGCGACGACGGCTGCTGCCCATGAGCGGCCACGGGCACGGCCATGCGGGCGCTCGCCATCGCTGGCGGCTGGCGCTGTCCTTCGGACTGATCCTCGCCTTCTTCGTCGTCGAGCTGACGTTCGGACTCCTCTCCGGGTCGCTCGCCCTGCTCTCCGACGCGGGCCACATGGCCGCCGACGTGGTCGCGCTCGGCGCCGCACTCGTCGCCACCAAGATCGCAGCCCGGCCCGACTCGAGCGGGCGGCGCAGCTATGGCTCCTACCGGGCCGAGGTGTTCGCCTCCGGACTCGCCGTACTCCTCATGCTCGGTGTCTCCGTGTACGTCGTCGCCGAGGCCATCGCGCGCATCGGCTCGGACGTCGAGGTGCAGACCGGACCGATGCTGGTCGTCGGCGCCATCGGTCTGGTCGTCAACGTGATCGCGCTGCTGCTCCTGCGGGGTGGTGCCGCCGAGTCGCTCAACGTGAAGGGCGCCTACCTCGAGGTGGTCGCCGACACGGCCGGCTCCGTCGGCGTCATCGCCGCGGGCTGGCTGGTGGCCGCCACCGGTGACCCGGTCTGGGACACGGTCGTGGCGGTCGCGATCGGCGTCTTCGTGGCGGTCCGTGCTGTAAGCCTCGGGCGCCAGGTGCTCGCCGTACTCGGGCAGCAGGTGCCTGCCGGCATGCAGCTCGGCGTCGTGGCCGGCGACCTGTCGGCGGTCAACGGGGTGGCCAACGTGCACGACCTGCACGTATGGACCCTCACCTCCGGCATGCACGTCGCGACCGCGCACCTGGTCACCTGTGCGGACGCCGACCCACAGTCGGTGCTCGACGACGCGCGCGACGTGCTGCGTGCGCAGCACCAGATCGAGCACGCCACCCTGCAGGTCGAGTCGACGCAGCGGCAGGAGTGCCACGAGCTGGACTGGTAGACGCCGCTAGGTTCACCCTCGTGCCCACCGCCCGCGATCGTCGACCTCTGGTTGCGACGCTCGCGACGGCGATCCTGGCGATCGGGCTGCTGGCCCTCGCCGTGCGCTTCGGGTGGCTCGGCGCCGACGTCGGCCGAGGCGCCAACTTCTGCGAGGCCGCCCGCGACGGGTGGGTCAGGCAGCCTGCCAACGCGTTCTCCAACCTGGGGTTCGCCGTCGGCGGGTTGGCGATCGGCTGGCGTGCCAGCCGCCCGGAGCACCTAGGCGACACGCTGCCGCAGTTCCCCGGGCTCGCCACCGGATACGCCTGTGTCGTGGTGCTCCTCGGGCCGGCGAGTGCGGCGATGCACGCGACACAGTCGTCGCTGGGCGGCCTGCTGGACATGACCTCGATGTACCTCGTCGCCAGTTTCGCGGCGGCGTACGCGGTGACCCGCTGGCGGCGCCGCGACCCGGTGTTCTTCTGGCAGGTCTTCCTGCTCCTGGTCGCGGCGTGCGAGCTGGTCGGTCTCTGGGACGGCGCGATCCCGGTGGTGCACTTTGCCGGGAACCTCGCTTTCGGCCTCCTCCTCGTGGTCGCCGTCGTGGTGGAGACCCGGCTGTGGCGGCGCGGTCCCGCGCGCTCCGACCTGCGGTACGGCGTGGCCGCACTCGCGTCGATGCTCGTCGCGTTCGCGATCTGGAACCTCTCGCAGCGCGGCTGGTGCGACCCGGACTCGCTGGTGCAGGGCCATGCTGTCTGGCACCTGCTGGGGGCTCTCGCGGCGTACCTGCTGTTCAGGCTGTACGCGAGCGAGCGCGGCGAGACCGCAACCCCGCTGCCGCCAACCCGATGAGCACGGGCCAGAGGGAGAGTCGTTCCAGCGCACCCGCAGCAGCCGACTCCTCTCCGGCGAGCACGAACGCCACCGCGGCGCTGCCGGTGACGACGCCGGTCACCAGGAGGCCGCGTGCCAGGACCGGCGACTCCTTGCGCAGGCGGTGCCCGATCACGAGCAGCGAGAGCGGCTGCGCGACGAACAGCGGTGTCGCGGCGAGCGCGTGCAACGTGGCGTCCTGGTCGAGCGGCGCCAGACCGGTGGCGACCGAGCTCAGCCCGGAGACGACGAGCAGTCCGGTGGCCCACGGTCCGAGCTCGCGCGCGAGCAGCACCCCACCCCCGGCCAGCAGCACGCCGAACCCCATGAAGGAGCCGTTCATCAGCTCGTGCCGTGGCGAGCAGTAGGCCTCCGAGCACCCGACCTCGCCGAGCTTGCTGACCGAGTCGCTGACGAAGCTGTAGCCGCCCGTGGTCGCCGCCGCGACGACGTACTCGGTCGCGATGTAGGCCGGCCGCACCAGCAGTGCCAGCGCTCCCCAGCGTGCCCGCGTCATGCGCTCACCAGCCGACGCAGGGCGAGCTGAGCCACCGGCGCGTACAACGCCACGACGGGCAGCAGGCCGTGCAGGTCGAGGGTCGTACGGACCCCGCCGGGATGTGCGGCCACTCCGTGGTCCAGCCGTACGGCGACCGGTCCGATCCGCACCCGCCAGCTCCACTTCATCGCCTCGGCGTCGACGGAGGTCACCTCGAACGGCACGCGTAGGCCGCCGATCGCGATCACCCGGCCACGCAGACCGGTGGCGATCCGGTCGCCAGCGCCCTCGAGCTCGACACGGCTGATCTGCGGCGACCACGTCGACCAGAGACGCGTGTCGGCGTACCGCTCCCAGACGGTCCCCGGGTCGGCGGGCCCGTCGGCGTGCAGCGAGAGGTGGGTCATGCCTCGATCCCCAGCGCGTCGCGCACCCACGCCCACGCCTGTCGGCGCTCCGCCTCGCCCGTGCGTGTACGCCGGGTCAGGTGGGTCGGCCGGTCGCGCCGGTCGTGCCAGAGCAGCGCGGCCTGCGGCGCAGGGGTGACGGCCGACAACCACACCGTCGTGTCCGCCCCGCCCTCGGCGTCTCGCAGCAGGGGCTTGGTCAGCTGGTGGAAGGTCGGCAGCGACGTCATCACGCCCGGGGTGTCGGCCCAGCCCGGGTGCATGGCGCCGACGAAGATCCCGTCACTCCCCCAGCGTTCTGACAGCACGGTCAGCAGCTCGACCTGGGCGCGCTTGCTGCGGGCATAGGCGGTGGTCGGCGTGTACTCGCCCTTCAGGTACTCCGGGTCGTCGGCCCGCAGGGCCTGCCCGTACATCCCGCCGGAGGTCACGAAGATGACGCGAGCGTCGTGACCGGTCAGGGCAGGACGCAGCAGCTCGGTCATCAGCACCGGTCCCAGCACGTGCAGCGCCATCGTCATCTCGTGGCCCTGCGCCGACTCGGTGCGCTCGGGCGGCATCGAGCCGGCGTTGTGCACCAGCACGTCGAGGCGGTCGAGGTCGACCTCCTTGCCGAACCGTCGTACGTCGTCGAGGTCGGCCACGTCGCAGCGGTCGACGACCAGCTCAGCACCGGGCACCCGGCCGAGGATCTCGGCGCGGACCCGCTCGCCCTTCTCGACGTCACGGACCACGAGGTGCACCTCTGCGCCCAGCCGGGCCAGCCCCTCGGCCGTGGCCAGGCCGAGACCAGAGGTCGAGCCCGTGACCGCGGCAACCTTGCCGTCGAGTGCGGCGGGCAGCGGGTCGGCGGGCCATGTCGGCAGGCGCCGTCGTACTGCCGGTCCGAGGACGGTGAAGCCGGGAGCGACCGTGCGGTCCATCAACGTGTCGACGCCGCGCGCCAGGGTCCGGGCCAGATCACTCATGGCGCCACGCTAGTGCGGGGGTCAGGACGGCCCGGTAGTCCAGTCGCTTTCTGTAGTCACAGCCATCTTGGGCGACCGAAAGTGACTGGACTATCGGCGGGGTGCACCTACGATCACGGTCGTGACCGAGGTTCACCAGCTCTCCCGCACCGACGCGCGCCGGATCGCCGTCCGGGCGCAGCTGCTCGCGAGCCCGCGGCCGACCGACGTGCTCGACGTCGTCCGCCACCTCACCCTGCTGCAGCACGACCCGGTCAGCGCGGTCGCGCCGAGTGCCGACCTGGTGCTGTGGAGCCGGCTCGGGTCGTCGTACTCCACCCAGGAGCTGCGCGACGCGCTCGACAGGCAGGAGCTGATCGACCACCGCGGGCTGCTCCGGCCGGCGGAGGACATCGCGCTCTACCGCGCCGACATGGCCAACTGGCCCGGGCCGGAGCCGCTTCGCCCGTGGCAGCACGACCTGCGCGACTGGGTCGAGGCCAACGACGCGTGCCGCCTCGACATCCTCGAGCGGCTGCGCGGCGACGGGCCGCTGCCCATCAGCGAGCTGCCCGACAGCAGCCACCTGCCGTGGGCGTCGAGCGGCTGGAACAACGACAAGAACGTGCAGCAGCTGCTCAAGACGATGGTCGCGCGCGGCGAGGTCGCAACGGCCGGGCGTGACGACCGCGAGCGGCTGTGGGACCTGGCCGAGCGGATCTACCCCGACGACCCGGTGCCCGATGCCGACGAGGCGAAGCGCCTCCGCGACGAAAGACGCCTGCTCGCCCTCGGCATCGCCCGCGCCCGCGGACCCGAGGTGAACGAGGACGGCATCGTCGGTGACACCGGCGAGCCCGCCGTCGTCGAGGGCGTCAAGGGCGTCAAGGGCGAGTGGCGGGTGGACCCCACGCAGCTGGGCCAGCCGTTCAAGGGCCGCGCGGCCCTGCTGTCGCCGCTCGACCGGCTCGTCTACGACCGCAAGCGAATGGACGAGCTGTTCGAGTTCGACTACACGCTCGAGATGTACAAGCCCGCCGCCACGCGCATCTGGGGCTACTACGCCCTCCCGATCCTGTACGGCGACCGGCTGGTCGGGAAGCTCGACGGCACCGCCGACCGCAAGTCCGGGGTCTTCCGGATCAACGCGATCCACCAGGACGTGCCGTTTACCTTGGCGATGACCACCGCCGTGGATCGCGAGATCGCGGACCTCGCAACGTGGCTGGAGCTCGAGCTGGACGTGACGAGCCGTCGAACTGGGTGACGGGGCTCGGTGTCGCCGCAGCATGCGTCGTCCTGAGCTGGGCCGTGCTGCTGCTCCTCGCCCGACGCCTGCCACCGGGCATCCTGCGCGACCTGGCGGCGTTCATCCCCGACAGCGTCACGACGGTGCGCCGGCTCCGGAAGGACCCACGCGTGCCCCGCAGCGCGAAGATCGCGGTCGTCTTCGCGGGCCTCTGGGTGGCCAGCCCGATCGACCTGATCCCCGAGTTCATCCCGGTGATCGGCCCGCTCGACGACATCGTGGTCGTCGCCCTGGCACTGCGGTACGCCGGTCGGCGGGTGCCTCGCGACGTACTCCTCGAGGCCTGGCCCGGTGACCCGCGACTGATGGAACGGCTGCTCGGCCCGCGCTGAGCCGCGGTCCACCAGCGGATATCCGACACCGTTTCCGTCACCCACGCTGGGCAGGAACGGCGTGTCCGATTCCCGCCGGTCCTGGTGCGCTCGTTCGGGTTGAGTCGGCCTGACACCGCACATTCAAACGAAGGACACCCAATGAGCATGAACATCGCACTCGTCACCGGCGGCAACCGTGGCCTCGGCCTGGCCACCGCGCGCCGACTGGCCAGGGACTGCGGCCAGGTGATCATCACCTCGCGCGACGCCGATGCCGGCGTCGAGGCCGCCGAGCGACTGACACGGGAGGGCTACGGCGCGATCAGCATCACCATGGACGTCACCGACGCCGACTCGGTCCGCAAGGCCGCAGCCCAGGTCGACCGCGACTTCGGCCGGGTCGACATCCTGATCAACAACGCCGGCATCCTGCCTGAGGCGACGAACGACCCCGCCGAGATCGTCGACCTGGCCATGTTCGAGCAGACGTTCGCGACCAACCTGATCGGACCGGTGGCCGTCCTAGAGGCGTTCCTCCCGTTGGTACGACGCAGCCCGGCCGGGCGGATCGTCAACGTCACTTCGACGATGGGCTCGCTGGCCGACCAGACGAACCCGGAGTCGCCGTACTTCTCGACGGTCATGCCGGCGTACCAGGCGTCGAAGTCGGCGCTCAACAGCGTGACGATCGCGCTGGCCAAGCAGCTCACCGACACCTCGGTCAAGGTCACGTCGGTGTGCCCGGGCTTCGTCCAGACCGACCTCACCCCGATCAACCGCGAGCAGGCGCCGGTGACAGCCGAGGCCGCCGCCGAGGTCGTTCACCGGGCGGCGACCCTGCCCGACAGCGCTGCGTCGGGGACGTTCATCGACGCCGACGGGGTCGTGGCCTGGTAGCTCAGCGGGCCGGGCAGGGCGCGTAGAGGGCCCGGGTGCCGGTGCGCAGCTGGTCGCTGAACCGACAGCCGTACGTCGGCGACGCCACCACCGCAGGGTCGAGCACGTTGTCGCCGGCCGGCACCTGGACCCCCTGACGACTGTGACCGTGCTGCGACTCCACCCACGTCGTCAGGTCGTCCCACGCACGGCCGACCTCGGCCGGGCTGAACTCGCAGTGCCCGGCAGATCTGATCGCCCGCTGCACCAGCAACGGGCTCTGCCGCTGCCCCGCCACGTCGCGGGCATAGATCTGCTCCATCGAGAACGGCACGAACAGGTCACCCAGGCCGTGCAGGGTCAGCACCGGCGCCTTCGGCCGGCCGTCGATCGTCGGGATCTCGATCAGCCGCCGCGTCCCACGGGAGGCGGGGTCGGTCGGGGTCACCCGCAGGATCGACGCGTTCACGTCGACCGGGGCGGCGGGCGAGTAGACGGTGTCGGCGTTCTGTGCGAGCCGGGCCGGGTTCAGCGCGAGCAGCCCGCCGTTGTCCGGAGTGGCCGGCGTGAAGAGGAAGTCCTTCCACACCGCGAACGCCGGCGTGGAGCCCGGTCGGGCACCGCCGCTGCGCTCGACCGTGATCGCGCGCAGCTGCTTGCCGAGGGCGTTGGTGGTGTCCTGCACCGGCGAGAGACCGACCAGCCCGAGCCGCTGCTGGATGGCCGGCACCGCGGTCGTGAGGTAGTCGGCCGTGGGCGGGTACGCCGGCACGTCGGCGAGGTCCTGCGCCACCAGGTTGTAGTCGAGGAAGTAGTCGAACAGCTCCTGGTCGCCGAGCACGCCGCACATCGGCAGCGCGCCGTCATAGAAGCGGGGGTACTCCTCCAGCGACCGGCCGATCACGTGCCCGCCCATGGAGACACCGGTGAGGTAGACCCGCGACGGCCGGCGGTCGAGCAGCTTCTTCGTCAGGTCGGCCAGATCCTTGGTGGTCGTCACGCCGGTGCGGACGTCGTACCCGTTGCGGGCGTAGCTCGACGCCGCCCACGCATAGCCCTGCGCCAGCAGCTTCTGCCGCAGCCCGTAGTCGGGTGCGTCGACCCTCAGCACGGTGCCGGTGCCGCGGTAGCCGTGCGCCCACATCACCAGCTCGCCGTTCCAGTCGGCCGGCGCCTCCACGACGTACGCCGCGTGCTCATGGGTGCCCTGGAAGACCCGAGTCGGCTGGCCGCCGATCGTCAGCGGAGCCAGCGGCGGGTTGGAGATCGTGTAGCCGGGCATTGGCTGGTCACCGCGGTCATGCCGGTCGCGAGGCGATGCGGTGGCCGACGACCAGAGCAGCGTCGTGGCGACCAGGCAGGTCACCACCGCGAGGACGAGAGCGGAAGCTCGGGCACGTGCCATGGGGTCCTCCAGAGAGCGCTGTGACGCAGGTCACTGGATCGTAGACCCGGTGGTACGACCACGGTGAGCTCCAGGCACGGCTCGACCAGCTGATGTCGGCCTGGAACTCCTTGCCGCAGGACGAGCGGATCCGGCAGATGCCCGACCCCTCGCCGAAGAGCTTCCGAGGAGCGGAGCTGACCGCGTCGCTCCCCGGGCAACCGGGCCGGCCGTATCCCGAGTGGCCGGAGCAGGAGCAGGGCGAGGAGGACGACGACGATTTCGAACCCGGCGATGTCCGGCTCTCCGCGCAGGCAGCACGCGACGCTATGTTCGTCCGCCAAAGCCTTGCCCTCGCTGACTGGGTCGGCTCACGCAGGGAGGTCACAAGCCGGGGTCTGTTGCGACCGCCCGTCGCCAGGTCGGCCTACCAGCATCTCGACCTGTGGCCGTGGGAACGTGCGCTCGAGGAGGCCGCCCGCTCCTCGTACGGCCTGCCCCAGCGTCCCTCGTCACCGGAGGTGGACGCAGTCATGGCCGACGCTGCGCTGAACTCCTGGCACAGCGCCCCCGGCGACTGCCTCGCCCTCGATCACCTTTGGTAGGCGGCCCGGGCCGATCAGCTCCATCTCAGCGATCTCGGCCGTGACTTCGCCATTGTGTTCACGAACCTCGTCGACTCGGGGATGCTCGAGACCTGACACATCTCCTATCTGCGTCGGTGGAATCTGACGTCGCCGTTGGGAAGTCGGCTGCGTGCGTAGCTTGGGTCGTGGGCCTTGTGGTGGTGGAAGCTGCACAGGAGTTGCCCGTCGGCGAGGTCGGTAGTGCCGCCGTGGGCCCAGGGGTCGCCTGCGTGGTGGGCTTCGCACCAGGCTGCTGGGATATCGCAGCCGTGGGCACGGCAGGTGGTGTCGCGCACCCGGAGGGCTTTGCGTTGGGCGGGGCTGAAGAGTCGGGCGGTGCGGCCGAGGTCGAGGACGTGGCCGTCGGTGCCGAGGATGGCGGGGATGATGCCGGCGGTGCAGGCCAGTCGGCGGGCGTGGTCGGGGGCGATGGGGGTGCCGGTGTGGGTGAGCGCGGCGCCGACGCCGTCGCGCAGCGTCTGGAGGTCGATGGTGACCAGGACGGTGGTGGCGTCACCGCCGTGGACGGGCAGCCGGTGTGGGTCGGTGTGTTCGAGGAGCGCGCAGAACGCGTGGCCGAGGCGGACGTCGTACGGCGTCTTCTCACCGTCGTGGTGGCGTGGGTTGGTGTAGGCGTGCAGGTAGGTGGTGAGTCGGTCGGCGACGGCGTCGGGGACCCGGGCATGGATGTCCGTGGTGCCGTCGCCGCGTCGGCGGGTGATGAGGCGGGTCAGCTTGTGGGCGAGTGCTTCTTCTGCTTGAAGGAGCCGGAGCTCGTGGTCCTCGCCGATCTCGGGGGCCACGACCTCGAGGACGCGGCGGCCGAGGATCCGCAGCTCGCGCGGGCCGTAGTCGCCGGCCTGCTCGACGAGGTGGGACTCGGCACGCGCCAGCACTTCCGGGTCGAGGTCGGTGGGCAGGTCGTCGAGTGCCTTCGCGATCACCTCGGCCTGGGCCGGGTTGACGGCGCCCTCGGCGAGACCGGCGGCCAGCACGTGCCAGTGCTCGAGGCTGAGCGCCAGTCGGTGGTGGCGGCGGGCCGCGCCGCCGTCGACCCGCGTGTGGTGGGCCAGCCAGGCCGCGACGTCTCGATGCGCCTCGACCTCCGCGACATCGCCGGAGGCGGCGGTCAGCCGGAGTCGCAGTGCGGCCAGCTGGGCGTCGACCCGCGTCAACGCCAGCAGCGCGTCTCGCTGGTCGGTGGTGGTCATGAACATCGGATCCACGTCGGTCACCGACTTCAGCGACGCCTCGAGCTCCGCGGCGCATGCCAGCACCGGATGGATTGCATCCACCTGCGACACCTCCCCGACACGACGACCTGGACAGCCCACCCGGTGGTGGTCTGCGGGTCTCACATGTCGATGGCAGCGCGCCCTGTGAGGGGGCCACGAACAACCCTCCTCACGGAGACGAGTTCGTCGGGTCGGGGCCTCAGCATCGGGTATCACCCACGACCTCCATGCATCGTACAGCTGTTCGAAAAGAAGCACCAGGTTCGTTCAATGGTCGGCGCGGACTCAACCAGCTGTCCCGATCGGGCCCCGAGGGCGATACGTCACGTGCGTCGCCTGCGAGACCGGCCGGACCGACACCACCTCGAGGTCCAGGGGCGGGACGCCGTCGAAGAGCCGCTCGCCGGCGCCCAGGGTGAATGGCACGACATGGGTGCGCAGCTCGTCCAGCAGTCCCGCCGCGAGGCACTGGTTGACCGTCGCGGCCCCACCGGTGATGGAGATGTCAGCATCCCCGGCGGCTGCCCGGGCCTGCTCCAACGCAGACTCGACGCCATCGGTGACGAAGTTGAACGTCGTCCCACCTTCCATCTCCACGGGCTCCCGCGGGTGATGCGTCAGCACGAAGACCGGACCGTGGTACGGCGGCTCGGGGCCCCACCAGCCACGCCAGTCGACGTCCCACTCGCCGCGTCCCGGGCCGAACATGTTGCGCCCCATGACGAAGGCACCGGCGGCGGTGATGGCGGCCAGCTCGTGCGGACTCTCCTCGGGAGTGTCGAACATCCAGCAGTGCAGGCGGTCGACCGGTCCGTCGCCGAACGGCTTCTCGAGTGTCTGCCCCAGCCCGGCGGCGTACCCGTCGGTGGAGATGCTGATGTCACAGACCACCCTGCTCATGAGTCGACGCGCGCTGCCGGGCCGTAGGACAGGTGTACGACGCCGTTGTCGTAGACGTCCTGCGCGAGCAGTGCCAGCTCGGTCTGCCCCTCTCCCCAGAACTTCTCGCCCTCGCCGAGCGCGATCGGGTAGACGAACAGGTGCAGCTCGTCGACCAACCCGTCGGCCAGCAGCGCACGGACCAGCCGGCCGCTGCCGGAGATGTAGATGACGCCGTCGCGGTCCTGGTCACCGACGGACACGAGGGCTCGACGTACGAGCTCGGCGGTGACGTCGCGTGGGACTTCGACGAGCTGGCCGCTGCGTTCTCGGAGGTGCTCGGTCGCGACATCGTACGACGCGAGGTCACGACCGACGAGCACGTGTCTGCCCTGCTCTCGGCCGGCCTGGACGAGGGCACCGCCGGCTTCGTCGCTGCACTCGATGCCAACATCCGCGAGGGTGCGCTGGCCGAGGTCACCGGCGACCTCGCTCGCCTCACGGGGCGTCCCACGACTCCCCTTGTGGAGGGGTTGCGCCTCGTAGCATGAGGCCGTGACCACCACGGATGGCTCCATCACCCTGCCCGCCGCCGGCACCGAGGCCGAGACCCTGCTCGGCAGTCTCGACCGCATCCGCGGGAGGTTCGCGTGGAAGTGCGGCCCGCTCGACGCGGAGTCGATGCGGGCCACGCTCGGCCCGTCGATCATGACGCTGGGCGGGCTGCTCAAGCACATGGCCTTCGTCGAGGACTACTTCTTCACCAAGTGCCTGTTCGGCCGGGAGCTCGGGCCCGAGTGGGCGGCGATCGACTACGAGGACCCCGAGTGGGAGTGGCACACCGCCGTAGACGACAGCCCCGAGGAGCTCTTCGCGTTGTGGCAGGGCTCGGTCGCCCGGTCCCGTGCGGCGGTCGCCGACGCGCTGGCCGACGGCGGGCTCGACCGGATAGCCGTCCGTGCGCCGTTCCCCGAGCTGCCCAGCCTGCGCAAGATGTTCGTCGACATGATCGAGGAGTACGCCCGGCATGCCGGCCACGCCGACCTGATCCGCGAGTCGATCGACGGGCTCGTGGGTGAGGACCCGCCCGAATAAGCATCCCCGTCGTACCCGCCAACGAGGCGAGCTGGGAGGACCTGCGGGCGATCCTCGTGCCGGCTGGTCGGCAGCACCAGCAACCCGTGGTGGTACGCCGAGCAGCTCGCCGTGCTGCGCGCACCGTACCCATCGTCGGAGGCACCGAGCTCCAGGAGACCGTGCGCATGATCGGGCAGCGGATGGTGTCAGCGGCTGGTGCCGCGCAGGACGGCGGCAGGTAGCACCACGACGGCCAGACATGCCACGACGAGGAAGGCAGTCGCGAACGACGTCTGCACGGCGATCACGCCGACCGCCACGGCGCCGAGCGCCGTACCCGCGTCGAAGCCGATGTTCCACACGGAGCTGGCCAGGTTGTGGTGCCGCCGGGAGACGACGCCGAAGGCCACGACGAGGGTGAGGTTCTGCAATGCCCCGTAGGACAGCCCGAGCAGGGCCGCCGCCGCGAGGAACAGGCCCGCGCTCGTGTCGGCATCTCGCACCGACCAGGCGACGAGCGCCGTACTCACGCCGGTGACGAGCACCAGCGGCCACAGGAATCGGTGCGTTCGGTACCGGTCGGCCAGCCTGCCCACGCGCCACCGGGCGAGCGCGGTGACCAGTCCCATGAGCAGGAGTCCGGCCGCGCCCAGCAGGTCGTCCGACACCATCTGCGGCACGAACGTGATCGCCGCGCCGCCGGCCATGGTGACCGACAGCAGCACGACGGTCGGTCGCAGCAACCGGAGGTACGCCGCGAACGCCGGGTCGTCCCCTGCCGACATCTCGTCCGCCTTCGCAGCGTCCGGCAGGTCTGCCGCCTTCTCCTGCTTCTCCTGCAGTACGGCGCCCAGGCGGCGCGCCGCAGGCACACCGACCAGCGGCAGGGCACTGACCGCGAAGACCACCCAGTAGCCGACGTTCTGCGCGACCCACGGCGCGGCCGGCAGGAGGAGCAGGTTCGGGAGGCCGGCCGCGAGCCCGTAGAGGCCGATCGCCTCACCGCGCCGCTCGGGGTCGACGAGCGCGGCCACCGAAGCGCTGCCGGTGACGGTGAGCACGCCGAACCCGATGCCGCGGGCCGCGGAGAGCGCCAGCACCGGAGCGAGCGCGTCACTGACGACGTACAAGGCGGCGGTTGCGCCGAGGAACACCATCCCCGTCGTCAGCACGGGCACCCAGCCGAAGCGGCGCAGGGCGGTGGGCACGAGGACCTGGGTCAGCACCGTGAAGAGCAGCAGGATCCCGTTGACCAGGCCGGCGCCGCCGCTGTTGGCG
Source organism: Nocardioides sp. InS609-2 (assembly GCF_023208195.1). Classification (NCBI taxonomy): domain Bacteria; kingdom Bacillati; phylum Actinomycetota; class Actinomycetes; order Propionibacteriales; family Nocardioidaceae; genus Nocardioides; species Nocardioides sp. InS609-2. The sequence goes on from NZ_CP060034.1 coordinate 2,557,101, forward strand.
CCGCCGTGCACGGCCCACAGCGGTGCGACCGGGAGCAGCGCCGCGTAGCCGCAGAAGCCGGTGACCGTCATGGCGACCAGCGGTGGGATGCCGGGCGTTCGCCAGATGGAGGACTTCACCGGGGCACGCTATCGGTGCCCCCGGATGGCGAGTCGTCGGGTCTGGCGCCAGCCTGGACTCATCTGCTGCACTGGACCAGTGCTCACACTCGACCAGATCTTCACGTTCGGTCTCGCCGCCGCCATCCTGATCGCGATCCCCGGCCCGAGCGTCGTGTTCGTCGTCGGCCGCGCCCTCTCCTACGGGCAGCGGGTCGCGCTGGCGAGCGTGGCCGGCAACACCCTGGGCCTGCTGACGATCGTGGTGCTCGTCTCCGCCGGGCTGGGCTTCGTCGTACAGGAGTCGGTCGTCGTGTTCACCGTCCTGAAGGTCGCGGGTGCGGCGTACCTCGTCTACCTCGGCGTGCAGGCGATCCGGCACCGCGCAGGGTTCCAGCGCGTGCGGGAGGCCGGCCCGATGCCGCCGTGGACGGCGCTGCGGCAGGGGTACGTCGTCGGGGTCTCCAACCCCAAGGCGTTCATGATCATCGGTGCCCTGCTCCCGCAGTTCGTCGTGCCGGAGACCGGCCACATCCCGTTGCAACTGCTCCTGCTGGGCCTGGTGGCCGTGTTCATCGGCCTGATCTCCGACTCACTCTGGGCGGTGCTGGCCAGCCGGGTCCGGGACTGGTTCACCGCGACACCGAAGCGGGGCGAGGCCGTCGGCGTCGTGGGTGGGGTCTCGATGATCGGGCTGGGCATGGCGCTCGTGGCCTCCGGCCGCGAGTGAGGGCGCGCCCAGGAGTCGATGAGAGGCTGGTCCGGTGACCGAACGCAACGTCCTCGGCGGCGATCTAGAACCGTGTGGCACCGACCCCGTGACCGGCTTCTTCCGTGACGGGACGTGCACGGTCGGGCCGGAGGACGTCGGTGTGCACGGGGTCTGCGCGGTGATGACCGACGAGTTCCTGGCCCACCAGCAGGCGGTCGGCAACGACCTCCAGACCCCCCACCACGAGTGGAACTTCCCGGGTCTGCGGCCCGGCGACCGCTGGTGCGTGGTCGCCGTCCGCTGGCTCCAGGCGTTCGCCGACGGCGTGGCCGCGCCGGTCGTGCTGGCCTCCACCCACGAATCGGTGCTGCGCGTCGTACCCCTCGAGGCACTCGAGGAGCACGCCGTGGACGTACCCCCGGACCTGAGCGAGCTGGACCAGCCCTGAGTCCTACTTGGCGGCCTCCCGGTCCGGCTTCGCTGCGGGGGTGAGGATCCCCGTGAGCTTGACCGAGATCAGGCCCAGGGCGCACCCGATAAGGAGTGTGACCAGGGTGTTGACCCAGACCCAGACGTACGGCGTCGACAGGACGCCGCCGAAGGCGCCGGCGCCGGCAGTCGCCGGGTCGCCCAGTGCCTTCACGCTGTTGCCGACGCCGCCGCCGTCCGGGGCCCAGTTGTCCAGGCCGGTGGCAATCCACCAGAAGATCGTGGCTGCGAACGCGCCGAAGATGCCGGGCACGTAGTACCAGTCGCCGACCACGGAGACCATCACCACCAGGAAGGCCGCGACCGCGACCACCACGGCGATGCCCCAGAAGTCCGGCAGGTCGGCGACCTCCGGAGCCAGGGCCATCACGAAGAGGCCGCCCAGCGTCCCGACCACCGAGGCGACGGCGACCTTCTGGAGGGCTGAGCTGTCGGCTCCGGCGGCGAAGAACAGCCCCCACGACACGAACGCCGTGGGGACGATGAGATGGAAGCTGGCTGGCAGGCTCAGCCCGTTGCCGAGGTCGCCCGAGGTGACCCAGTGGAAGGTGAAGTTGAGACTGAACTCGACCCAGATGAGCGCGAGCACGGCGATCACGATGGCGAGCGGAGCGGCGGCCTTCAGGCGAGATGTCATGGGGACTCCAGGTGACTGCGAGATGAGGGCCCGGTCAGTATCCGCGCGGACTTCGCCCCTTCACGTCGCACTTTGCGACGGTTCGCGCTGGCGCCGCAGCGCCAGCAGCCCTCACAGGTCCCGGACGAACCGGTGGCACGCGTGGACCCGCCTGAATCGCCGCCGGAGGTCGGCCTCGACACCGGGGTCCTGGGTGTCCGCATGGAAGAAGCCCGACCGGGGCTCCAGACCCACCTGCGCCTGGACCGCATCTGCCATCTCGTCGACTCCCGTCACATACACGTGTAGGTACCGGTAGCCGACCTCGAAACCGGACGCCTCGTACCAGGCCCGGGTGCCAGGGTCGTCGCGGGTCCACGCGTCCAGCCGCGTGATGCCGCGCGCCTTCAGGCGTCGTACCAGCTCGTCGAGCAGGGCGCCGGCCAGACCGGTCCGGCGGTGATCGGGATGTACGACGACCGTGTCGATCGTCGCCCCGTGCTCGGCCAAGGACGCGTCGCAGATCGCGACCACGTCGTCGCCGCTGACGGCCACCAGTGACAGCCCGGGTGCCGGCGCTGGACGCGTTGGCCAGACGTCGTCGAAGTAGGTCGTGTCGAGAAAGCCCAGGACCCGGCAGCGCAGCCACGAGCGCTCGTCCGGGTCCGCGTACTCCCGGAACCGTGGAGCAGCCCCGACACCTGGCGCCGATGGCGTCGCTGCCGTGATCTGGAGAGTGTTCGGCCGGGTGTCGCCGGTGAGTGAAGGGCCACCTGGCTCTGGACTGCGGGCGCGAGACTCCAGGTCACGCGCCACGAAGTAGCCGTCCGGGCCGGTGGCGATGATCCGCGAGGTCACCTCTGGCTCGCGCGGACAGCGCAATCTCCGTGACGACCACCACCGGTCCAGAAGCTGCCCGAGCGATGCCGTCCATGCGTGAAGGCTTCGACGATTCGGTCACCGCGCCTGCCAGGAACATGCCGTGCGACCACAGCAGCGGGTGGACCGGCGGCCCCAATCGTTCGAGCCACTCGTCGAGCACGTCACCGGCCAGGAGGGGTGCGACCTGCTCCGGCAGCAGCAGGTGGGCGTCGGCCGTGGATACGACCCAATCGAGGAGCCGCGCCGCGCGGTCCGGGTTTGCGACCCGCGTGTGGTGCCGGGCGGGCAGGGCGGCGAGGACCGGCCACTGGCCGCCGCCCGCAACCCCCTGCCACACCGGCGAGCGGGGTCACGTGGGTCTGGTCGCGGTTCTCCTCCCGCCAGTCCCGGCAGGTGTCGGTGCCGGTGGCGACCAGGTAGCGCACGGCGGTCTCGATGCCTGCGGCTTACGTCGCGGGGTGGCCGCCGGAGACGAGCTCCAGGACCCGCGCACACCAGCCGTGGAAGCGGTCCGCCTCGTCGTGCAGACCGGCGCCCTCGGCGACGAAGGAACCGTCGCGGAACCAGGAGCACTGGTACGGCGCGAAACCGGGCGATGCGGGTCACGAACTACCCGGATCCTGGTGCGTGCGCAGCAGCTCCGCCGAGCGCCCGGCTAGCGGTCGCCGGCGGTCGGGAGGGGCGTCGAGGGGGTTGACAGGTCCGGACATGTCCGGCACGTTAACGGATGTAACCGGTTTCTGTAACCGGTTACATCACTGGTAGAGGAGGCTCCGATGTTGCCCACGATTCGCGATGTGGCCCGCCAGGCCGGCGTCTCCATCGCCACCGTCTCCCGGGTGATGCGCGAGTCCGAAGGCGTCCGTGACGCCACCCGGGTCCGTGTCCTGGCCGCCGCTGAGGAGCTGGAGTACACCCCCAGCCAGCTCGGCCGGCAGCTCGCCGAGCGGCGGCACGCCGCCAACGGCATCGTCTTCCCCGACCTGTCCGGCCCCTACTACGCCGAGGTCGTCTTGGGCTACGAGGCCGTGGCCGCCGAGCTGCGCCGCTCCGTGCTGATCTTGTCCACCCACGGCCGCAGCGATGCCGAGTCCGCGGTCCGCGACATGGCCGGTCGCTGCGACGGGCTGGTCATCCTCGGCCGCACCGTCAGCGACGCCGCCGTCCTGCACCTCGCCGACCGCGGCACCAAGCTGGTCCTCGTCGCCCGACCCCCGATCGGGTCCGTCGACTCGGTGAACGCCGAGAACCACGCCAGCGCCCGCACCCTCACCGAGCACCTGCTCTCCGAGGGGGTCCGCAACCTTCGCTTCGTCGGTGACCCGGTCACCTCGCCCGACGTGGCCGAGCGCTGGGCGGGCGTCCGGGCTGCCTTCCTGCGGTCTGACTCCGGCCGCACCCCCGAGCTGGTGACCGTCGACGAGCTCGACGAGGAGTCCGGTGCGGCCGTGGCCGCCGCCGCCCTCGCGGCCGACGACCTGCCCGACGCCTTCGTCTGCGCCAACGACGAGCTCGCGCTCGGCCTGCTCGGCCGGCTCAGGGCCGCCGGCGTCGACGTGCCCCGCACCGTCATGGTGACCGGCTGGGACGACGTGATGGCCGCGCGCTACGCCGGCCTGACCACCGTCCGCCAGCCGATGCGCCAGCTCGGTGCCACCGCCGCCCGACTTCTCGACGAGCTCATCGTCGAAGAACGCACCGAACCACGCCATGAGCTGCTCCAGACCGAGCTCGTGATCAGAAGCAGCAGCAGCTCCACCTCCCCTAAGGAACCGAAATGAAGCGCACTGCCACCGCCCTCGCCGTTGTCGCCGTCACGAGCCTCGTCCTCACGTCCTGTGGACGCGACGAGGCCGGAGGGGGTGGAGAGGAGCAGAGCAAGGCCATCTCCGACGGCGCCGCCACCGGGACCATCGAGGTCTGGGCGATGGGCACCGAGGGCGACGAGCTCCAGGCGTTCTCCGCCGACTTCGAGGAGGCCAACCCGGACGCCGAGGTCAAGGTGACCGCAATCCCGTGGGACGCCGCGCACAACAAGATCGCCAACGCGATCGCCAGTGGCGAGACCCCCGACGTGAGCCTGATCGGCACCACGTGGATGGGTGAGTTCGCCGAGGCCGGTGGCTTGATGCCGACCCCCGAGGGCCTCGTCGACGAGGCCGACTTCTTCCCCGGCGCCTGGGGTTCGACCGAGGTCGGCGGCACCTCCTACGGCGTCCCCTGGTACGTCGAGACACGGGCCCTCTACTACCGCAAGGACATGGCGGAGAAGTCCGGCTGGAGCGAGGCCCCCCAGACCTGGGAGGAGCTGCACCAGTTCGCCACCGACATGAAGGAGAAGGGCGGCGCCGAGTACGGCCTGAGCCTGCAGCCCGGCCAGACCGGCTCCTGGCAGACCGTGCTCCCGTTCGCCTGGTCCAACGGCGCCGCGGTCACCAACGAGGCCGGCACCGAATACACCATCGACTCGCCGGAGATGGTCGAGGCGCTCGACTACTACACCTCGTACTTCGACGAGGGCCTCTCGCCGGCCCGGATGCTCGACCCGGGCGAGCTCGAGAGCGGCTTCGCCGACGGCAGCTACGGCGCCTTCATCTCCGGCCCCTGGCACACCGGGCTCGTCGAGGAGGCCGGCCTGAGCACCGACGAGTACGCCGTGGCGCCGCTGCCCGGCAAGGACTCCGGACCCGGCACGTCGTTCGTCGGCGGTGGAGACCTCGCGGTCTTCTCGGACTCCGACAACACCGACGCCGCCTGGAAGTACGTCCAGTGGCTCAGCGAGCCGGAGACCCAGCAGGGCTTCTACGACACCGTCGGTGACCTGCCCGCCGTCCAGGCCGCCTGGGACACCGGCGAGCTCGCGGAGGACCCGCAGCTCCAGGTGTTCGGCACGCAGCTCGAGACCACCGAGGCCCCGCCGGCCGTCCCGACCTGGGAGCAGGTCGCCGCGACGATCGACACCCTCGTCGAGCAGGCCTCGAAGGGCGCTACGAAGCCTGAGGACGCGGTCAAGGAGATGCAGTCCAAGGCGTCGTCGATCGGCACCGGTCTCTGACATGACCGCCACGGCAACGGAGCCGCGACAGGGGCGGCCGGCGAAGGACAGCCGGCCGACCAAGTCGCGGCACGTGGATCCCACGCGGCGCGGCCAGGCCGTGGCCGCGTGGATCCTCGCCCTGCCGTTCTGCGCACTGTTCCTCGTCTTCACCGCGGGACCGGTCCTGGCCAGCCTCGGCCTGAGCTTCACCGACCTGCGCAGCACCGACGTACGCAACCCGCTCGGTGTCGAGTTCGTCGGCCTGACCAACTACGCCGACCTGGTCTCGGACCCGCTTTTCCGCAAGGTCACCCTCAACACCCTGCTCTACCTGGTGCTCGGGGTGCCGCTGACCATGGCCGTCGCGCTGGGTGTCGCTGTCGCGCTGAACCGGATCACCCGGCTGCGCGCGTTCTTCCGGGTCGGCTACTACCTCCCGGTCGTGACCAGCATCGTGGCGGTCTCGGTGGTGTGGAAGTTCCTGCTCCGCGACAACGGCGGGCTGGTCAACGTGATGCTCGCCTGGGTGGGAATCAACGGTCCTGGCTACCTCGACTCCACGACCACCGCGCTGCCGACGCTGGTGGTGATGGCGGTCTGGCGCAACTTCGGCAGCCTGATGGTGATCTTCCTGGCCGGCCTGCAGACCATCCCGAAGGAGATCTCCGAGGCTGCGGAGACCGACGGGGCGTCGGCCTGGGCGACCTTCCGCTACATCACCTTGCCGATGCTCCGCCCGACGCTGCTCTTCGGCGCGGTGATCACCAGCATCGGCTACCTCCAGTTCTTCGAGGAGGCCTTCGTGATGACCAAGGGCGGCCCGCTCGACTCGACCAAGTCCGTCACGTTCTTCACCTATGAGCAGTTCGGGTTCGGCAACTACGCCTACGCGTCGGCCGCTGCCTACCTGCTGTTCCTCGCCATCGTGCTGCTGACGCTGTTCCAGTTCCGGCTGCTGCGAGAGAAGGACTGACATGAGCAAGACCCAAGCGTCACCGCGCCTCGCGGGAGCAATGCGTGCACCCGGCTGGCTGTACGCCGTGATGGCCGCCGGACTCGTCCTCGTGGTCATCCCGTTCGTGTGGATGCTGCTGTCGTCGTTCAAGCCCGAGGCCGAGGTGCGCGCCGTACCTCCCACCTGGTGGCCGGAGACGATCACCATGGACAACTACACACAGCTCTTCACCCAGCTGGACTTCCCGCGCTTCTTCATGAACTCGGCGATCGTCGCGGTCGCCGTCGCCGCCGGCAACATGGTCTTCTGCTCGATGCTCGGCTACGCCCTCGCGAAGCTCGACTTCCCGGGCAAGAAGGCCGTCTTCGGCGTCGTGCTCGGCACGCTGATGGTGCCGGGCGTCGTCACGTTCGTGCCGCTCTTCGTGCTCACCACGAACATCGGGCTGACCAACACGCTGCCCGGGATGATCCTGCCGTTCCTCGCCGGCCCGTTCGGCGTCTTCCTGATGCGGCAGTTCATCGCGAGCCTGCCCGACGAGCTGATCCAGGCCGCGCGGATCGACGGTGCAGGTGAGCTGCGGATCTTCTTCTCGATCATCCTGCCGCTCTGCGGTCCCGCCGTCGCGACGCTCGGCGTGCTCACGTTCCTCGCGTCCTGGAACAACTTCCTCTGGCCGCTCGTCGTGGCCACCTCGGAGGACAAGTACACGCTGCCCGTCGCGCTCGCGCTGTACGCCGTCGGCCAGAACGCCACGAAGTACGGCCTGCTGCTCGCCGGCGCGGTCGTCGTCGTGATCCCCGTCCTTGCCGTCTTCCTGCTGCTCCAGCGCCGGATCATGCAGGGCATCGCCATGACCGGCATCAAGTAAACCCACCCATCGCGCCTCTCGGAGGAGTCCCCCATGCGCGTACGTCGAACACCCGTCCTCGCGGCCATCGCTGCCGCGGTCGCCCTGATAGCCACCACGGTTGCCGTTCCATCGGCACCCGCGGCGACCGAGAGGCACAACCCCGACAAGCGCGTCCTCGAGAGGTACGCCGCCGACACCTGGAAGTCCTTCGAGGCGATGGCGGTGCCGGCCACCGGCCTGCCGGCCGACAACATCGGCGGCAACCTCGACCCCGCGACCCGCAGCGGCTTCACCTCCCCGACCAACATCGGCGCCTACCTGTGGAGCACCGCTGCCGCCCGCGACACGGGCCTGATCGGCAGACGCGAGGCCAAGTCCCGGATGGCGCAGACCCTCGACTCGATCGCCGGCCTCGAGCGCCACGAGGACAGCGGGATGTTCTACAACTGGTACGACCCCGCCACCGGGGCGAAGCTGCGGACCTTCCCCGAGTCCAGCGACCCGATCAAGCCGTTCCTGTCCTCGGTCGACAACGGGTGGATGGCCACCGGGCTGTTGCTCGCCGCCCGCGCCGAGCCCTCCCTGGCCAGGAAGGCCGACCGGATCCGCGAGGACATGAACTTCGGCTGCTTCTACAACCCGCTGGAGAACGCGCCCGCCGGGCAGATCCGGGGCGGCTTCTGGGACGAGGACCCGCTGGAGGCGGCTGCGGTCAAGGGCAACTACTGCGGCGGCGCCGACGTGTGGTTCACCGGCCACCACTACGGCGCCTTCAACACCGAGCCCCGCATCGCGTCGTACCTCGGCATCGCCGCCGGGCAGATCCCGGCCCGCCACTACTTCGGCACCTACCGGACCTTCCCGAACGAGAACTGTGACTGGTCCTGGACCGAGACCAAGGCGCTCGGCTCCTGGGCCGAGCACGAGGGCGTCCGCGTCTTCGAGGGTGCGCTGCCCTACCGCGGCATGCAGATCGTGCCGACCTGGGGCGGCAGCATGTTCGAGGCGCTGATGGTGCCGCTGTTCGTGCCCGAGGAGACGTGGGGCCCGCGCTCGTGGGGCGTCAACCACCCGCTCTACGTGCGCGGCCAGATCGAGCACGGGATGCAGGAGGCCGGCTACGGCTACTGGGGATTCTCCCCCTCCAACAACCCCGCCGGCGGCTACCGCGAGTACGGCGTCGACCAGCTCGGCATGGACGGTCCCGGCTACACCACCGACCAGGAGCGCACCGCCGTCGACCAGCCTTACGAGGGCTGCCCGGGACGTGAGGGCTCGCCCGCGCCGACGTCGTACGGCGACGGCGTCGTCACCCCGCACGCCTCCTTCCTGGCGCTGCGCTACGCCCGCGACGCCGCTCTCGAGAACCTGTCGAACATCCGGCAGGACTTCGACTCCTACGGCCCCGGCGGCTTCTACGACGCCGTCGCGGTGGGCTCCGGCACGGTGTCGAAGCGCTACCTCTCGCTCGACCAGGGCATGGTCATGGCCGCACTCGGCAACGCGCTGGCCGGCGACGACATGCGCAAGTACGTGGGCCGCGGTGCCGTGGAGAAGACACTGCGACCGCTGATGAGCGAAGAGATCTTCGCGAGCAAGGGGACTGAATGAGCACCGACGCTCGCACCGATTGGGAGAACCGGATCGGACTGCGCAGCGGGCACGCCTTCGGCGGCTCCGCTCCACGGCTCAGCCCGCCCGGAGGCCTGCGGGCGGTGGCCGGTGGCGCACAGGTGACGCTGACCTGGTCACCCGTGAAGGGCGCGATCGGCTACCAGGTGCACGTCGCCGACACCGCGGACGGACCGTGGGAGCCCCTCGACCACCGGGGACGCGACGTCACCTCGGTGCCGCACCCGCCGTACGTCGACACGACCGGGTCGCCCGGAGTCGAGCGGTGGTACGCCGTGTCCTCGCTGTCCGACGTACACGTCGACGGACCGCCGTCGTCGATGGTGTCGGCGACCCCGCTCGCGGAGGCGAGCGGACCGGTCACCGTCGCGGTCGAGGCCACGACGGTGGTCGGCGAACTGGACCGGCCCTGGCGCCCGATGATCGGCAGCGAGCACCTGTCGCACGCCCTCTCCACCGACACCACCGGCGGCCGCGTCGTCGGCGAGGAGCTCAGCGCGGCGCTGTCCGCGGCGCACCAGGAACTCGGGGTGACCCACGTGCGGGCGCACGGGATCCTGTGCGACGACCTGGCGGTGTACCGCGAGGTCGACGGCAGGCCCGTGCACGACTTCACCGGCATCGACCGGGTCTACGACCACATCCGCTCGCTCGGGCTCTACCCCGTCGTCGAGGTCTCCTTCATGCCGCACGACCTGGCCAGCGACCCGTCGAAGACGGTCTTCGGCTACGACGCGATCATCTCGCCGCCCAAGGACTGGCAGCGCTGGTTCGACTTGGTCCGCGACCTCACCGCCCACCTCGTCGAGCGCTATGGCGACGAGGTCGTCGAGGAGTGGTCGTTCGAGGTGTGGAACGAAGCCAACCTCGAGGTTTTCTGGTCGGGCCTGCCCGAGGACTACCTGAAGCTGTACGACGTCACTGCTGCCGCCGTACGCGAGGTCGATTCACGACTCGTCGTCGGTGGCCCGTCGTCCGCCGCGGCCGGCTGGGTGGAGGAGCTGCTGGCCCACGCCGAGAAGTCGGGTGCCCCGGTCGACTTCGTCTCGACGCACACGTACGGCGCCCCGCCGCTGGACTTCCGGCCCATGCTCGAGCGCCACGGTCGGGGCGGCACGCCGATCTGGTGGACGGAGTGGGGCGTCACGCCGACCCACTTCAACGAGGTCAGCGACGCCGTCTTTTCGGGGGCCTTCCTGCTCCGCGGCATGAAGTCGGCGATGGGACGCATCGAGTCGCTCGCCTACTGGGTGGTCTCCGACCACTTCGAGGAGCTCGGCCGCCCACCGGAGCTGCTGCACGGCGGCTTCGGCCTGCGCACGGTCGGTGAGCTGCGCAAGCCCCGCTGGTGGGCGCTGGCCATGATGGAGCGGCTCGGGTCGCACCGGCTCGCCGTGTCGTCGTCGGGAGACGGAGGCGACTCACTGGTCGAGACCGTGGCGGCGTCGACCGACGACGGTGAGGTGTCGGTGCTGCTGTGGAACCTCACGCTCGACCAGACCAAGGCAGCCGGTTCCCCCGCTCTCAGTCGCAACGTGGCGGTGGAGGTGCGCGGCCTCGCTGCCGGGTCGTCGTACACGCTGCGCCATGACCGGGTCGACGAGGCCCACTCGAACGTCGCCGCCGCATGGAGTCGCCTGCGCGAGCCCGGGCAGGCCTGGCCGACCGACACGCAGTGGGAATCCCTGCGCGCGGCCGACCAGCTCGAGCGGCTCGAGCCGGACCGGGTCGTCGCGGCCGACAAGTCCGGGCTGATTCGGGTCGACTTCGTGCTGCCGATGCCGTCGATGAGCCAGCTGACGCTGGTGCCGGTCGAGTAGGCAGGTGCTGCTCAGGGCGGATCCGCTCGGGGCAGCACGCCCTTCTGCGCGTCCGTGCCCGATGCCACGGTGGAGGCATGACTGACAACACCACCACCCGTCTCGACGACGACCTCGCCCGTCGTCTCCTTGACCAACGCACGGTCGTGCTCGGATCCGTGCTCGACGAGACCATCGGCAATCGGCTGTGCTCGGCACTGGTGATGCTCGCGACCGACGACGCCCGGGCCGACATCTGGCTGTGGATCAACAGCCCCGGTGGATCGGTGCCGGCGATGCTGGCCATCCGGGACACGATGCGGCTGCTCCCGGTCGACGTGTGCACCGTCAACATGGGGATGGCCTACAGCGCCGGCCAGTTCCTGCTCAGCGCCGGAGCTCGGGGCCGGCGCTACTCCCTGCCACACGCGCGGGTGCTGCTCCACCAGGGCTCTGCAGGGTTCGGCGGCACGGCGGAGGACATCGCGCTGCAGGCCGAGGACCTCCGCCACACCCGGGACACGGTGCTCGGCCTCATCGCGGAGGACACCGGCCAGCCGGTGGAGACGGTCGAGCGCGACTCGCGCCGCGACCGCATGTTCACCTCGGCCGAGGCGACGGCGTACGGGTTCGTCGACCACGTCGTCGAGTCGCTGGACGAGATCCGCCCACCCGCGCCCCGCTCCCTGGGTCTGGGGGTCCGAGCATGAGCTCCTACACGATCCCCTACGTCACGACTCAGTCAAGCCGCGGCGAACGCACGACCGACGTCTACAGCCGGCTGCTCGCCGACCGCGTCATCTACCTGGGAACGCCCATCGACGACGGCGTGGCCAACGCGGTGATCGCACAGCTGCTCCACCTGGAGTCGGAGAGCCCGGACTCCGCGATCAACCTCTACATCAACTCACCCGGCGGCTCGATCCCGGCGATGCTCGCGGTGTACGACGCGATGCAGTTCGTCCGGTCTCCCGTGGAGACCACCTGCGTGGGCCAGGCCGTCGCCACGGCCGCGGTGCTCCTCGCCGGAGGTGAGCCCGGAAGACGTCTGATCCTGCGGCACGGCCGGGTCGTGCTGCACCAGCCGGCGGCGGAAGGGCGAGGCACGATCCCCGACCTGATCCTCGAGGCCGAGGAGGTGGAGCGAGTCCGGTCGCTGTTGGAGGAGCTGCTGGCCCAGCACACCGGTCGTACCTCGGCGCAGGTGCGCGAGGACACCGACCGCGACCTCGTCATGACTGCCGAGGCCGCCCTCGCGTACGGCGCAGTGGACGCAGTGCTCGACCGGCGGGGCGGGTGAGCGGCGGGGCTCAGTCGGGCGAGGTCGACCAGTCAGGCCGCGAGGCAGACGGGGCCGTCGTACGAACCCGACCCGTGCCCGCTTCCGTTGGCTTCCACGGCTCGCGAGGCGACGTCCACGGTGCGCAGCCCCAGAGCACCGGACAGGGCGGCAAGGATCTCCGACGAGGGATCCTTGAGGCCGCGCTCGACCTCGGAGAGGTACTGCGGGGACACGCCCGACCGCTCGGCCACATCGACGAGCCGCAGGTCGGCTGCCAGCCGGACCTGCCGGAGCGCCCGTCCGACCTGCTCGCGCCACAGTGGCTCGGGCCGAGTCCTGGCCGACTCGGCGGACGGGTCGGGGAACGCGATGACTTCTCCCATGCGCCCACGCTAGCCGCCGATCCGGCCGGAATCCTGCTGGTTCTGCTCACAGCGGAACGGCCGACCGAAGCTCAGGCGTCACGACCTTCCCGGGAGTGACTGGGGCCGACGCCGGCCCACTGAGTGGTGACTCAGACCCCTCCTGCACCTGATAGATCGCGTCGGCAACGCGCTCCATGAGCGTCACGTGCCGATGCTACGACCGATCGGGGCGCACGGCTCCTGCGTTAACGTCCCGGGCATGCCACTGACCCCAGACGAGTTCTACGACCACGCCGTCGCCGCGGCCGACGACGAGCAGCGCCTGCCACTGGCGCGGATGACCGGCTGGGACATCAGCCCGTTCGAGGCCGATGGCCTGCGGGTGTCTCAGCTGCGACCGCCGGTGGTTCCCGAGCCGCCGAGGCACGGGGAGGACCCGGCGGACTGCACGTCCTGCCGGCGTCGTGACGAGGGCATCTGGCTGGACGACCGCTGGCGGCTGACCCAGGTGCAAGGGGTGGGGGTGCCGCTCGTGTTGATGCTGCACCCGCGTGACCACCACGACCTCGCGGACCTGACCGACGACCTCGCGGCAGAGATGGGCGTGCTCAGCGCGCACCTCGCCCGGCACGTCCAGGCCCTGCCGCACATCAGCCGGTGCCACGTCTACCGGATCGGTGACGGTGGCGCCCACCTGCACGTCTGGCTGTTCGCCCGTCCCGAGGGTCAGGCCCAGCTCTACGGCTCGTGGTTGGTCGTCTGGGACGACCTGCTGCCCGAGTACCCCGCCGCCCTGGCCGAGGCGGACGCCGCGCTCGTGGCGGACGCGCTCGTCGCGTCGTACGGCGGCCGGCGAGGTCCCGCGGCGGGCTGATCGCTCCGCAGCCATCGCCAAGAGGTTGCGCTCCGACAGTGCTGGCGGCAGACGGGCGATGCTAAGCCGGATGTGTGTCGGTGCCGCTCTGGTTGACTCGTTCCAACTTGACCAAGCCGCTCCAGCCACGTTCGACCATCAGCTCCTGGAGCCGGTCCCGGAGTCGGACCATCCGGGGACCGCCAGCCAGGACCACGGTGTCGAGGAGGTCGACGAACGAGCCGTCGGGCAGGGCCTCGTCCTGGTGGTCCAGCTCGCCGCGGGACGCAGCCTGCTCAGCCATCTCGACCACCAAGTCGGCTATCTCCGCCAGCCGGGCCTCGGACTCGTCACCGGTGAATACCGCGCCCATGGTCCGGAGGAAACGCAGCATCAGCGGGTCGTCGAGGTAGGCCTCCTTCTCGGCCATGAACTCCCCGATCTTCTCGGGCCACTGTGCGGCGATCAGGATCCACGCGTCCCGCTCCATCTCGACCATCGCCTCGGGCGCTCCCAGCGAACGCATCCGGTCGAGATAGGCGGTCACCGCCGGCGGCAGCGCAAGGCTGTCGCCAGCCGCCAGCTTCGCGATCCTGCGGCGATGCTCCTGCAGCTCCCTGATCTTGCCCCGCAGCCGGCGGTCGATGTCGGCCACCGCGCTGATGAACCCTTCATCCTCGGCGGTCAACAGCTCCTGGACCCGGGCGAGCGGGACGCCGGCCTCGGCGAGGGTCCTGATCCGGATCAGCCGAACGACGGCCGGGGCGGCGTAGGTGCGGTAGCCGGAGGCGTCGCGCTCGGGCTCGGGGAGCAGCCCGATCTGGTGGTAGTGCCGCACCGCGCGCGTGGTGACTCCGGAGTATGCCGCCAACTGGCCGATCGTGAGCACGGTGTCAGCCTGCCCGAACCTTGGAGAAGAGTCGACCAGCGCAGGCGTACGACAGGGCGATGATCACCACGCACCAGCCGATCGCCCACCACAGGTCTGCGCCGGGGTCGCGGCCGGCGAGGAAGTCGCGGAGGGTGTCGATGATCGGGGTGAACGGCTGGTTCTCGGCGAACCACGCCACGCCGGCAGGCATCGAGTCGGTCGGGACGAACGCGCTGGAGACGAAGGGCAGCAGCACCAGGAACATCGGTGAGTTGCTCGCCGTCTCGACGCTGCCCGCAGCCAGGCCGAGCGCGACGCACAGCCAGGTCAGCGCGAGCGCGAGGAGAGCGAGTACGCCGAGGGCACCCAGCCACTCGGTGGCGCTCGCGTCGGGCCGGTAGCCGAGCAGCACCGCGATCACGAGCACCACCGCCACGGCGATCGCGGTCTGCACCAGCGCGGCCAGCACGTGCCCGGTCAGCACCGAGGACTTGGCGATCGGCATCGTCCGGAACCGGTCGATGATCCCTTCGGTCGCATCCCTCGCGACGTAGATCGCAGTGCTCAGCGCCACCGAGGCGACGGTGATGATCAGGATCGCCGGGGAGATGTAGTCCAGGTAGTCAGCCCTGCCATCCCCGCCTGGCAGCCCGGCGCCCATGGTGCCGCCGAAGACGTAGACGAACAGCAACAAGAACAGCACCGGCTGCCCGATCAGCATCAGGGTCAGGGACGGGTAGCGCTGCATGTGTTTGAGGTTGCGGCGCAGCATCGTGGTCGAGTCCAGGACGGCGTACGTCATCGTGCTCATCGGATCTCCTCCGTCTCTTCGTCAGTGTTCGTGGCGGGCGTTGCGGTGTGGCCGGTGAGGGCGAGGAAGACGTCGTCGAGAGTCTCGCCGCCGGCCTGCGCCTTGAGCTCGGCCGGCGTCCCCTCCGCGACCAGCCGGCCGCCGTCGAGCAGCCCGACCATGTGGGCGAGCTGGTCGGCCTCTTCGAGGTATTGCGTCGTGAGGAAGACCGTCACGCCGTCGGCCAGGAGCTCGCGGACGATCTGCCACAGGTCGCGCCGGCTGCGCGGGTCGAGACCGATGGTCGGCTCGTCGAGGAAGATCAGCCGCGGCCGGCTGATCAGCGTCATGCCGAGGTCGAGCCGGCGCTTCATGCCGCCGGAGTACGTCGCCGCGCGCCGGTCGGCGGCGTCGGTCAGGTCGAAGCGAGTCAGCTGCTCGTCGACCCGGGCTTGCGCCTCGGCCTTGCGCACGTGGGCGAGGTCGGCCATCAGGCGAAGGTTCTCCCGACCGGTGAGCAGCTCGTCGATCGCGGAGAACTGCCCTGTGACGCCGATCGATCGGCGTACGCCGTCCGGCTCCCGGCGGACGTCGAACCCGGCGACCCGGGCCTCCCCCGCATCGGCCGTGGTGAGGGTCGACAGGATGCGGACCATCGTGGTCTTCCCGGCGCCGTTGGGGCCCAGCAGGGCGTAGACGGTGCCGACGGGGACGGTGAGGTCGATGCCTTGGAGAACGGCGACATCGCCGTACGACTTTGTCATTCCCGCGACTTCGATCGCGGTGGTGTGGTTGCTCATGAGAGCAGCGTGAAGGGTTGACGCTGCGTCAAGGTCAAGTCCCGGTTCGCCGCCCCTGCCGTGCGGCGCCGCGTTTCGCGGCTGGCGACCCGGGGACTGGAGTCGGCATGGACATCGAGGTCTCTCCCGCCGCAGTCCTGCGCTGCGCGGATGCCGTCGAGACGACAGCAGGACAACTCTGCTCAGGTGACACGCCAAGTCACGCCTGGAACGACGGCTTCACGCTCAGTGCCGCGATCGGCCGGTTCGCGACCCAGCTGCAGCAGACCACGACCCAGGCCGCTCTGGACACGGGCAAGACCGCCGAAAACCTGGACGTCTCGGCCACGCTGCTGCGTCGCGTCGCTCCCAGGGCAAGACCGCGAAGGAGAGCCAGCAGGAGCTGGAGACGCAGGCGAGTCGCGCCCGTGAGGCGACCCTTGCACTGCTCGCGCTGATCGGGATCGACCTGCGCCCGACCAACGACGGCCCGATCGACCTCACGGATGAGGGCATCAGGTTGCAGGCTGACCTGAACGGTCAGGACCGCTACGGCGACAGCACCACGTTGTCGACCCTCGTCGCCCTCGCACACTCCGATCCGAGCTTCATCCGCGAGCACGTGGTGTGGGATCCACGCGCAGATTCTTGCCGGCGTGCCGAAAGGCCCCGCGGTGCGCCCGGTTAAGGTTCGTCGCGTGAGTGCTCCGGTGCGGGCGGTGATCTTCGACTTCGACGGCCTGATGATGGACACGGAGTCGACGAACATCGCGAGCTGGGAGCGGGAGTGGGCGCGGTGGGGATTGGTTCTTGATCGCGAGAGCTTCTTCGTACCTCACGGCGGTGACGTGACTGAGCATCGCTACGACGTCCTCGCAGCAGCTGTCGGGGTGTCCTTTGATCGCACTCGGAGCCAGCAGCGTCGGACTGCAGACCGGGACGCGATCCATGGTTCGCTCCTGCTGTGCGAGGGCATCGAAGGCTGGTTGGACGAGGCGGCTGCGGCGGGGCTGCGAACCGCGGTGGCTTCCTCCTCGGATGTCGCCTGGGTCGAGCGTCATCTGCGACAGGTGGACGTTGTCAGCAAGGTTGACGTGATCGCTGGCGGCGACGAGGTGGCCTCGCACAAACCCGCTCCGGATGTGTACCGGCTCGCCTTGTCGAGACTCGGCCTCACCAGTTCCCAGGCCGTTGCCGTGGAGGACACCGCTCACGGCATCGACGCCGCCCACGCCGCTGGACTCGCATGCATCGCAATCCCGAACCCGTTCGTCGATCCTGCACGCGTGGCACACGCCGAGGTGGTGCTTGCGAGCGCTGCGGAAGCGTCACTCGCCCATGCCCTGCGGCAGGCATCGCGCCCCTGGCCGGCCTGACGTGGCGTCTGGCTGGATGGGGACCGTGAAGCCCACGCCACGTCACCGGGCCGTGCTCTTCGATCTCTTCAACACGCTGGTCCCGGGAGGGAGCCGGGAGGAGCGCGATGAGGTGTCGAGGCGCATGGCCGAAGCGGTCGGCGTCGAGCCCGCGACCATGGCCGGCCTGATTCGCAGCACCTTCGATAACCGGACCCGCGGCCGGTGCGGGGACCTCCGGCAAACCATGGTCTGGCTGGCTGGCGAGCTCGGAGCGACTCCCTCGCCCGACGCAGTCCAAGCAGCGCTGGAGCTGCGTCTAGAGATGACCCGTTCGCTGCACTCGCGGACGTGGGCCCTGCCGGCCCTCATCGAGTTGGGTCGCGTCGGAGTCCTTCGCGCGATCGTCAGCGACTGCTCGGCCGAGACACCAACGATCTGGGCGGAGAGTCCCTTGTCGTCACACCTCGAGGCCGTCTCCTTCTCCTGCCAGACCGGGCACCGCAAGCCCGAACCAGAGGCCTACCTTGTGGCAGTAGCGAGACTCGGCGTCGATCCGAGCGAATGTCTCTTCGTGGGGGACGGCGGCAGTCACGAGCTCGCGGGCGCCACGGAACTGGGGATGACCGCCATCCGATTCATCCCCCCGATCGGGGCCCGTGGCGAGTCCATCGATGAGGACACAGCTTGGTCGGGCCACACCATCAGCGACCTCATCGATCTCGTTGCCCTTTTCGAATGAGGGCTCCTTCGCCGAGTAGTCGCGGGCACCTCCCTGCGCGGACGGGCCGATGCTGACCTTCTGTCCTAGCGCCTGCGGATCGGAGGAACTCAGTGGCAGTGGTCCGCCGGGGTGACACCGGCGCGGCCGTCGTTGTCGGTGCGCCTTTGGGCAGACCCGCATCCCGAACTGCCGGCCTGCGATGAGCCCCTCGACCGAGGTTGAAGGCACGGGGCACCCGGGCACTTCCCACTCGATGACTCCCGGTAGCGGTCGCCCTCGTTGACGGCCCCTGGCACCAGGGATCGAACGTCCTCACCAGTCCTCGAGGGAGAGGTTCACAGGGTGCTCGTTTCGGGCCGGGTGGCGATCTGGACGAAGGGGATGGGGCAGGAGTCGGACTCCGCGCACTGGAGGAGATCGTCGCAGCCGGCATCTCGCGCGGCGATCAGGCTGGCCCGCATCACCTGGAGGTCGGCGATCTTCTGATCGACCCCGGCGAGCTTGGCCTCGGCGCGCGACTGCAGGCCACCCGTGGCGACGTGGTGGTGCCGACCCGCCTCGAGGAGCTCCGCGACCTCGTCGAGGGTGAACCCGAGCCGCTGCGCGGCCTTGATGACCCGCAGCGTCGTCACGACCGCCTCCGAGTAGAGGCGGTGGCCTCCCAGGCTGCGCTCGGGTTCGGGGATGATGCCGCGTCGTTCGTAGTAGCGCAGCGTCTCGACGTTGATCCCAGCTGCCTCTGCAACCTGGCTCGGCCGCAGTCCGCTGCTCACGAGGCGGCTCCCATTCGTGACTCGGCACGAGCTCCGAGCGCGGCCAACACCGCCCCATGAGCCGGCGCCGTCTCGATCCCCAGCGACACCGCACCGTCGGCGATCGTGAGATCGAAGGTGAAGAACGAGCAGCAGCCCGTTTCCTTCACGGCCAGGCCCGCAGCTCGAGCTGCCGCCGCCGGGTCGGCGCGCAGATCGAGGCGGACCCGGTGCGGCGACTCCCCCACAACCGCGAGGACATCGCGCGCGAACAGATCGTCGAACTCCGCCCGGCGCAGCGGCTGCTCAACAGTCGGAAGCGTGCAGGCATCCGGGACCCAGTCGTCCCCGACCAAATTGGCTGTCATGCATTGACGGTAAACCCGGACGTAGGTACGGGATGCAAGCCCTTGAGCAGGGCTGGTCCCGGGACGAGAGCGTGAATCTCTACTGAAGTAGTCGTGAAAAGATGCCCGGCCGTTCCGGGAGAGTTCGCTGCATCTCGACAGTGGTGGTCGTTCCACCGGCCGTTTGCAGCGTGTGGTGGATCGGTCGGGCGTCCAAAAGTGGGCGTCGGCTTTGCGTGGGGCACGCCCCCGGCGTCGGCTACGGCTCGCGCGACAGTCGTGGTCCAGCTGCCGCTCGCACCGGTCACATGGAGTCTCGAGCGTCGCACTCGAAGGAGAGTGCCAGAGAAGGGCCTGACCAGGGCCTGACCAGCCGGACGTGACGCCACTTCATTGAGACCCTGAACGAAGTTTCACCTGGTTCGGCTGGGCGCGGGAGCGCCCTTCCTCAGGGGGCTGCGATCTGGCTGGGTGTCGAGTCGGGCGTCGGGATCGTGCTGGCGTTCTGCTTCGGACTGCTCAGCTGGCGCCACTGGAGCAAGCCGAGCGCTCTGAACAGGTCGGATGCGGCCATGCAGCGCTACCCGGTGGTGGTGGGCGTGGAGTCTGCGGTGGACGTCTCGGTCAGCAGATCAGCCACACGGTGTCCCCGCCGCTGGCTGATCAGCGGTAGATCGGACCCGGAGGTAGGCATCCACCGCGGCATGATCGCTTCTCTGGGGCGTCGTGGGGCACGATGCCGTAGGTGAGCACGAGACAGCCGGACCCGTGGACCTACGTCGTGACGGACGTCGAACTCGATGGCCCGTGGCCCGGCGTCAATTCCATGCGCTCGTTTGCCTCGGTGGCTGTTTCGCTCGACGGCACCGAGCACGGGCGTTTCGAGGCGGTGTTGGAGCCGCTGCCGGGAACGTCCCCGGATGAGAAGACCCTGGCGTGGTTCCAGGGGTACCCGGAAGCGTGGGCGGCCGCCACGAGCGACCCCGAGCCCGTTCCGGACGTCATGGCGAGGTACGTCGACTGGCTCAAGGCGCTGCCGTGGCCGCGGATGTTCGCTGCTGATCCGATGTCGCTGGATGGTCCGTGGATCGACTACTACCTCCGCCGGTTCACCCGCTACGGCGTCAGACAGGGCCACCACGAAGATGACACCTTGTTCATCGGTGGCGGCCTGTGCATCAAGAGCTATGCGGCCGCTGTGACCGGTCTGCCCGTTGGGGAGGTGCAGCCCGACACCCTGCCCAGCGAATGGTTCGGCCATGTCCCACACACGCACAAGGCCATTGATGACGCCCTCGGTTTCGCTAACCTGCTGGTGGAGTTGTCGCGTCGAGTCAGCGCCAGCGTCGAGCCATTGAGCCATTGAGCCTGGATAACCCGTGAAGGAGTACACGCTCCAGGGGGTTCGACAGCGATACAGCGGCCGCTCATCACGGCGGCGGCTCAGAAGCGACTTCCAGCCGGACGCGACGCAGGCCCACCTTCATCGCCAAGCCACGCGGAGTCCCAGCTGTTGAGTCTGTTCGGTGTCCCGTGAGCGCCCTGACGGGCTATCCGCGAGCGATGCGGAATCCAACGTCGTCGATCTGATAGGTCGGGTGGCTGCGCCGCCGCACGGCGGCTCGACAGCTCCAGTGCTCGTCGAACCACCCACCGCCGCGCAGCACCCGGTACGTGCCGTACACCTCAGGGTCGTAGAGGTCCCAGCACCACTCCCAGACGTTGCCCAGCATGTCATGCAAGCCCCAGGGGTTCGGGTGCTTCTCGCGCACTTCGTGTGGCCGGCCGTCCGAGTTGTCGCGATACCAGGCGATCGCGTCGAGGGGGCCGTATCGCGGGCCTGTCGTGCCGGCTCGGCAGGCGCGCTCCCACTCAGCCTCGGTTGGCAGCCGGTACCCGTTGGCTGTGGTGTCCCACGCGACGTCGTCGGCGACTCTGCGATAGGCAGAGGCAAGACCAGCATGCTCGGACAGGGCGTTGCAGAACCGAATCGCGTCCCACCAAGACACGCCTTCGACAGGCAGCCGCTCTCCGCGTGTTGCGCCTGGCCACTCGCCAGTGATGTCGGCGTACTCGCCCTGCGTCAGGGGATTGATTGCGATCTCGAACGAAGCCACGTCGACATGCCAGCGTCGGCTAGTTCGTCGATCTGACAGGGTGACCTGACCTGCGGGGACGGCGACCATCTCAGGGGAAGCAATCGTCTCCATGGCTCATCAGACCTTACCGCCTCCCCAATCAAGCCGGGGTGGCACAACACCGGCGTCAGGACATTGCCGGCGGCGGGGTCCGTGGACGCGGTCGCTCCAAAGTGACTCAGGAGAGGATCGTCTTGCGAACCGGGCTGTCCGGGGTGTGGCATCGGCATCGGCTTCGGCCGCCGCCAAGGTCGCCGCCTCGCGGCGGCCGGGCCTCACACACGAGGTGCGCCATGGTGGCGCTTCTCATCGGTTACGCACACTGCTCCACCGACCAGCAAGGCCTCACTGCCCAACGCGACGGTCTGAGGGCACTGGGTGTCTCGCCGGCCCGGATTTACGTCGATCACGTCTTGACCGGCACCAACCGAGACCGGCCCGGCCTGTGCGAATCCCTGGCGGCCTGCCCAGAAGGCGACACCCTTGTGGTCACCAAGCTCGACCGGCTTGCCCGGTCGCTGCCCGACGCAGGAGCGATCGCCGATGAGCTCACCGCTCGGCAGGTCCGTCTCAGTCTCGGCGGCTCGGTTTACGACCCGAACGATGCGGTCGGACGGCTGCTGTTCAAGGGGTTGGCCATGGTCGCGGGGTTCTCTGTTATCTGGACACGCCGGGAGGGTCACCTGCCTGAGCTGAGTGCTGCGGCCTAATGACATGGAGACCGGCGAGGGAGGTCGGTATGCGGGTGGTCAAACAGCGCGAGAACGGCATCGTCCGGCGCGTCGTGCTGATCGATGACCACGGCGGCGAGGTGGTGCCGGTCAATCGGTTCCTGTCGCATCTGGTTGACTCGGGGTACAGCCCGAACACGGTGTGCGCTTACGGCTACGACCTGCGGCACCTGGCTCAGTTCCTGACCGATCGAGCGATGGGCTGGAACGACTTCCGTCCGGTGACGGCGCTGGAGTTTCTCGGCTACCTGCGACGGGTGCCGTCACGACGCCCGGCGCAGCGCCTCGGCCTGACGGTGGCGACCGAACAGGGGCGGCTGCTGGCCCCGGCGACGGTGCAACGTGTGCTGTCCGCGACGTCGAGCTTCTTCGACTGGGCGATCGCGGCCGAGCAGTACACGACCGGCGAGAACCCGATTCAGCGGCGGATCGATCACGCGCTGGGCCGGGTGCCGGAGCGTCACCAGCCGTTCGTGGGCGCCGCGAGCCGTCAGCAGCCGATCCGTCGCACGGTGCGGGTCCGGCTTCCGCTGAGGCTGCCGCGGCCGATGAGCAGCGAGGACATCGACAAGCTTCTGGCCAGCCTGACGACGATGCGCGACCTGGCGATCTTCTTGTTGATGCTCGACGGCGGCCTGCGCCCGGGCGAGGTGCTGTGCCTGCAGCTGGACGACATCTCCTACGGCCGCCGCCGAGTCACGGTCCGCAAGCGCGATGACCACCCGAGGGGCGCCAGGGCCAAGGCGCGCCACGAGCGGGTGGTGGACCTGCATGAGCCGCGCACGCTGGACGCGGTCAACCGCTACGTGCTGCACGAACGCCCACTCGATGCGGTCAGCCCGTTCGTTTTCCTGGTCGGCGGCGCAAGGGCACGCCGGTGCGAGCCGCTGAGCTACCAGGCCGTGGTGCGTGGCTTCGCCCGACGACTGGACCGACTGGGAATTCAATCTCCGGACAAGACGCCGCACGCGCTGCGACACACGCACGCGACCGCGATGTGGGAGGGCGGGATGCGGGAGCTGGCCCTGCAGAAACGGCTCGGGCACGCCTCGCCGGAGTCGGTCCGCATCTACACCCGAGTATCGGACGAGCAGGTGCTCGCCGACTACGACCACGCGCTGCGGGGCCGGTCGTGACACGGGCCCACCCCGCGCGGCACCTGGCGGCGGCACCAGACCCGGTGGCGGCCCCGCGGGTGCACGCCGACCGGGCCACCTACCAGGAGTGGGTGGAGCAGCACTGCACCAGCTACGCGTCGCGCTGGGACCGGATGAAGAACTACGACCGGTTCGTCGAACAGTGGCCGTCGTTGCAGGACTGGTTCGATGCGCCGTTGCGGCAGCGGCTGCTGGACAAGGAGAACTGCGTGCGTGGGCAGCATCCGCACGGGGGCGCGAGCGTGATCATGCCTTACCTGACCTACCTGTCGCTGATGCACGGCGTCGCTCTGGACTATCCGGTGCTGCTCGCCCGGACGTTCACCAGCCCGTTCAAGCTCCAGGCCCGCCATGGTGGCCTTGGCGTGGATGCCGGCCTGTTCGACCGGCACGTGGCGCGGCTCGCCGAGCTCGGCTACGCCACGGCGCGCACGCAGCTGGTCTGGCCGCTGGGCCGGATGCTGCTGCACCGCGGCGACCCGGACCTGACCGCGCTGGGCGTGGACGACCTCGACGAACTGCGCGACGCGATCGACGCCTTCACCTCCCGGCTGCGGCTGGACCCGGTGCGGGAGTTCTACTCCCGGGCACCGGACGAGCGACCGCCGGCCGTGGTCGCTGAGGGGTATCTGCGTTCGGCGATCGCTCGCTTGCACGCGGTGCACGTGCTGCTCTTTGACCTCGGCCAAATCGACCGGCCACCCACCGGACGAGTCACCGCGGGCAGCTGGATGGACCAGCTCGCCCCGCCCGGAGCGCCACCGAAGATCCGCGCCGTCATCGAGCGCTACCTGCGCCTACACCTGGACGCCAACCTCGACCGGCCACAGACCGTGCGTCACGCCCGTGACGCGCTGCGCCGCCTGGTGACCTGGATGGCCGAGACGCATCCGGAAATGGCCAGTCTGGCCGACCTGCACCGCGAGCACGCCGAGGAATTCCTGCGCTGGCTCGGCACGCAGACCAACCAACAGACCGGTGCTCCGTTGAGCATCAGTTACCGGCGAAGCGTGGTCACACTGATCACCCGGTTCGTGACCGAGACCGCCGCCTGGCGCTGGAACGACGTCCCAACACGGGTGCTCTTCAGCCACGCCGACATCCCGA
This sequence comes from Nocardioides sp. InS609-2, assembly GCF_023208195.1. NCBI lineage: Bacteria > Bacillati > Actinomycetota > Actinomycetes > Propionibacteriales > Nocardioidaceae > Nocardioides > Nocardioides sp. InS609-2. The sequence goes on from NZ_CP060034.1 coordinate 2,581,425, forward strand.
AAATCCCGAAGCCGCTGCCTCGGTTCATCCCCGACCACGAGCTCGTCAAACTGATGACCGCCGTCGAGCAGTTGCCCAACCCCTACCAGCGGGCGGCGCTGATCGTGGCACGATGGAGCGGCGCCCGCCGCGACGAGATCCGCCGCCTCGCCGTCGACTGCCTCGACACCTATCCCGACGGGCACCCGCGGCTGCGGATTCCCGTCGGCAAGGGATACGCCGAACGCAGCATCCCCCTGCACCCACAGGCGGCCGACGCGCTGCAGCCGCTCATTGATCTGGCCCGCCGGCAGGGCAGTCGCCGACGCTACGACCCCAGCGCCGGCCGGGAGGTCCAGCACATCTTCGTGGTGCGCGGCAAGCTGCTATCCAAGTCTCTGCTGTTCGACATGGCCCTTGCCGAGGCCTGCACCGCCGCCGGGTTGGTCGACTCGGCCGGCAAAGCAACGATCACTGCACACAGATTCCGCCACACCATCGGCACCCAGCTCGCCGAAGGCGGCGCTCGCATCCAGACGATCATGGCCGTGCTCGGCCACCGCACCCCGAACATGTCCATCATCTACGCGTCCCTGTCCGATCCGACAGTCAAGCAGCAGTACCAAGACGCCCTCGACCGCCACATCGGAGCCGACGTCACGCTCGCCGGCCCGGCCGCGGACGCCCTTCGCGAGCACCGCCTCGACCCCGAAGCCGTGTCGTGGCTGCAGACCAACTTCCTCAAGACCGAACTTGAACTCGGCCACTGCCTGCGCACCCCGGCCGAAGGCCCGTGTGAGTGCGACCTCGTGCTGACCTGCTCGAAGTTCCTCACTACCAGCGACTACGCACCCCGCCTCCGTGCGCGCCTTGACATGGAGCAGCAGCTCATCGACGATGCCACTGCCCGCAGCTGGCCACGCGAGATCGAGCGGCACGAAGCAACCAAACGACGCCTGGAGCAGCTCCTCCACGACCTGGCCTGACGCCTACCGTGTGTCGGGACGCCCGCGATTCCCGGAGCCAGTCCGCGTGCACGGACATGCCGATGATCGCGCGTGCGAGTCAGCCGCGGTAGCCCTGCATCGCGTGCACCAGAGCCGTGCGCACGATTACGTGAGGGGGCGGAGGCAACTCCTCGAGGCTGAACCATCCCATGTCGTCGTGTTCCTCCGGAGCGACGTTTGTTGGCGTTCCCTGCCAGTCACGCACGAGCCAAGCGCTCAGGACGGCCGGTTCGTGGGCAGATCCTGCGGTCAGCCGACACAGATGAGACGACGAGGCCGTCAATATCTGCACGCCGAGTTCCTCCTGTAGTTCCCGCGTAAGCGCGCCCAACTCTGACTCGCCAGCCTCGATGTGACCACCGGGCAAGTCCCACACGTCCGGGTTGGCACGCTTGTCCGGCCTCCGATGCACAAGGAGGACTCGATCATCTTCACGAACCAACGCGCCCACAACGACCTCGTGCATTCGCCTACAGAAGCACAGCCATCCGACATTTAACCGTCCACTCATGCCGCCGTCGGGGCGGAGCCCGACCATGCCGCGATCCGCGACGTGGCGAAGGTGCGTCAAACCACCGCGTGTCGGCGCCACCGACGACCACACATGCCGATGAGCGGAAAGCGAGCCTTCACAGAGGTTGGCTGGCTAGGCATCATCGGCAGCATGGGATGCTGGGGGACCTTGGCTCTTGAAGGGTGTCTATGTCCAACGTGCCGGTTGCTCGCCCGAAGATCGTTTGTCTGTGCGGTTCCCTGCGCTTCAGCAGGGAGTTTGCGACCGAGCGCACGCGCTTGACGCTCGATCTGGCGATCGTCCTGGCTCCGGAGGCCACCGAGGCGTCTGTGCTGGACCCTTTGCTCGTCCGCGCCTTGGGAGAGCTGCACCTCCGCCGGATCGACCTCGCAGATGAGGTGCGAATCGTGAACCCCGGTGGCTACATCGGGGAGGCCACCCGCCGCGAGATCGCGTACGCCGACGCATTGGGCAAGCGCGTCACGTACTTCCACGAACTGGCTATGAGGGACAGCTAGTAGGTTTCTCCGACCCGATCGCCAGCAGACAGCATGGCCCGGCCTGCTTGTCGGCCTCGATGCCCCGGTTCACGAAAGGCGCACGGACATGCGGCCGTCAGTTGAACGTCCGCTCATGCCGCATAGCGTGCGCTCAGCCGAGTCTGGTGCACTCTGACCGCGAACGGCCAAAGCTCCACCATCGGCAATGGCTTCATTCGTCCTCTCATGCGGCTTGACGGACCAGGACTGTCCACATAATCGAATCCGACGTGATCCGGCTCCGCACCCGAGAAGGGATGAAGGTAGCCAAGGCCAAGGGACGACTGCGTGGCAAGCAACCCAAGCTCAACCCCCGGCAGGAGGCACACCTGGTCAGCCTGTTTGAGACAGGGGACCACAGCACCGCCGAGCTCGCCGACCTATTCGGTGTCGGGCGCTCCACCGTCTACCGCGCCCAACAGCGCCACCGAGCAGCCAACCGGGCATGAGAGCCCAGAGCCGTCCCGCAGAAGCACACCCATACGGGACAGCAACGGTTCAGTGCCTCGACATCACCATGCGCGCCGCAGCCCATTCCCCAGGAGACTCGAGATCGGTCCGCCCAATCTTCAGTGTCCGCGGGCCGGAAGCAACGGTTGACCCACTCAACACGAGATCGCTAAGGTCTCACATTATGAGAATCGAATCTCAACCCGTGGGACGTGACTATCCGCTCGGGCATCACCCTGCTGTCCTGGCGTCGCACGGCGCCCGGACAGCGAGCAACTCGTGCGGCTACCTCCTCCCGCATCTGCGGGAGGGAATGAGCGTTCTCGATGTCGGATGCGGGCCAGGAACCATCACGCTTGACCTGGCCGCGGTTGTCGCGCCGGGACTGGTGACGGGCATCGAGAACGTCGAGGACCCGCTGGTGACTGCTCGGCGGGAGGCTCAGGAGAGAGGCGACACCACGACCGTCTTCGAGCAGGGCGACGTCTTCGCGCTCGGATACGATGACGATTCCTTCGATGTCGTGCACGCTCACCAGGTTCTCCAGCACGTCACGGATCCAGTGGCCGCGCTCGGGGAGATGTCACGTGTCTGCAAGCCCGGCGGCATCGTGGCAGCGCGTGACGTCGACTACGAGGTCATGGCCTGGCATCCCGCCTCTCCCGCGTTGACGTTGTGGCTCTCCATCTATCGCACGACGGCGAAGCTCAACGACCACCAACCCGACGCCGGTCGTCATCTGCGGCAGTGGGCCAATGCCGCTGGATTGGAGGACGTGGCGATCACCGCTTCTAGCTGGTGCTACGCCGACTCCGAATCGACGAGGTGGTGGGGCGAATCCCAGGCAGACCGCGTGCTTACCCCGGCTTTCGCCGCACGCGCGGGCTCACAAGAGCTCTTGGACGCCGACCTGCACGACATGGCCCAGGGCTGGCGGGCATGGGGCACCAATCCTGACGCCTTCTTCGTGATGATCCACGGCGAGATGCTCGCGAAACCAGCCCGACTGACACCTGCCGACACCAGCCGTCCTCGATTCCCTGCCTAACCGCGCCCCTCGGTGTGAACCGACGTCCGCGAGTTGATCTGTGACCGAAGCAGGATCGCGCTTCGGGACGTTCGTAGGGGGATCGGAGGTCACGCGCCGCGGGATTCGGCGACTCTGCGGAGCCAGTAGCGAAACCAGTCGGGTCCGTACGGCACGTAGACCCGGATCGGTACCTCTCGCGCCGTGAGCTGGTGGAGTATCTCTGGGCGCA